>JAFIFV010000143.1 GCA_020831845.1 Ectothiorhodospiraceae bacterium | reverse complement strand
CTCGCTGCGCTCGGTCGTCGAACCCGACTTGTTTGATTTCCGTGGGTTCGAATCCCAGTGGTTATACATGCATAGGGGCGCCCTGCGGACGCCCCTATGCATGTATGGCGGAGAGGGTGGGATTCGAACCCACGGAAGGGGGTTACCCTTCAACGGTTTTCAAGACCGCCGCTTTCGACCGCTCAGCCACCTCTCCAGCGCCGCCTATTGTCGGCAACTCCTTCCACCGGTGCAACTTGGAACAGCGCTCAGGCACCCACCTGCAGGGGTACTTCGGCACCTTCCGCCTCGGCGATGGCGCGGACGGATTCGCGGATCAGGCTGGGGCCGCGGTAGATCAGGCCGCTGTAGATCTGTACCAGGCTGGCGCCTGCCCGGATTTTCATAAGGGCATCATGGCCCGAGACCACCCCGCCGACGCCGATGATGGGCAAGGCGCCGTTCAGGTGCTGGTCCAGCAAACGGATCACGTGATTGGAGCGGTCCCGCAAAGGCGCGCCACTGAGGCCGCCGCCCTCCTCCCAGTTACGCATGCCCTCGACGCCGTCCCGGGAGAGTGTGGTGTTGGTCGCCGCCACGGCATCCATGCGATGACGCACCAGGGTATCGGCCAGGCCGACCACCTGATCGTCCGTCATGTCCGGCGCGATTTTCACCACCACGGGCACATAGCGGTTCCACGCCAGCGACAAGCGGAGCTGTTCGCCCTTCACCGCGGCCAGCAGTTCGTCGAGCAGGCCACCATGCTGAAGATCCCGCAACCCCGGGGTGTTTGGCGAAGAGACGTTGACGGTGATGTAGCTGGCATAGGGGTAGACCTTGCCCATGCAATGCAGATAGTCTTCCGCAGCCCGCTCCACCGGCGTATCGAAATTCTTGCCGATGTTCACGCCGAGCACGCCGCGGTAGCCGGAAGCAGCCAGGCGGCCAACCAGGTGGTCGACGCCCTTGTTGTTGAAACCCATGCGGTTGATCAACGCTTGTGCGCGGCGAAGGCGGAACATGCGCGGCCTCGGGTTGCCTGGCTGCGGCCGCGGCGTTACCGTCCCCACCTCGATGAAACCGAAGCCCAGGCCGGCCAGGGCCGGGATGTAATCGCCGTTCTTGTCCAGCCCAGCGGCCAAGCCCACCGGGTTCGGAAACCGCAAGCCCAGCAACTGCGTTTCCAGTTGCGGCGTGGGACCTACCAGCAGCCGGGGCAGCCCCGTTGGCCGCAACGCCTTGAGCGCTGCAAGCGTCATGTCATGCGCCGTTTCCGGGTCAAGGCGGAACAGCAGGCTGCGGAGCAAGAGATAGGACATGGCAAGGCTTCGTCAGGTCGCGGATATCGAGCGGGAGGTCACAGCCCCCCAGCCGGATATCGATTTCCGGGATACATCTTCCCCAATGGTCGCCGATGCCACCCCCGGTTGTCGATAGCCTCGCGACCGAATTCCATCGGCTTTCAGTTGACTCCTCCGATGCTGCACTGCACCTTAAGGAAGCGCTGACCACCAGGGGAACCCACGACATGACGCGCAGAGTGATCTTCAATCAGAAGGGCGGGGTCGGAAAGTCCACCATTGCCAGCAATCTGGCTGCTATCAGCGCCCACCAGGGGCGGCGCACACTTGTAGTGGATCTCGACACCCAGGCGAACACCAGCGCTTATCTGCTTGGCCGCGACTGGACGCCGAGCGATGAGCTAGGCGTGGTGGGGTTATTCGACCAGGCGCTGAGTTTCCGCCTCTACGAAAAGGAACCCCTGGAGTTCGTGCAGCAGACCCCCTTCGAGAATCTATCCATCATGCCGGCGGGTCGGGAACTGGAGAACCTGCAAGGCAAGCTGGAGTCGCGTTACAAGATCTACAAGTTGCGGGAAGCCCTGGATGCCCTGGCGGATGAATTCGACGAGGTCTACATCGACACGCCTCCGGCGCTGAATTTCTTTACGCGCTCCGCGCTGATCGCCGGCAACCGCTGCCTGATTCCGTTCGACTGCGACGACTTTTCCCGCCAGGCCCTATACGAACTGCTGGAGAACGTACTGGAGATACGCCAGGACCATAACCGGGAACTGCAGGTGGAAGGCATCATCATCAACCAATTCCAGTCCCGCGCGAAGATCATCCAGCAGGCCGTGGAACAACTCGCCTCGGAGGACCAGCCGGTCCTCTCGCCCCCTCTCTCCGCCTCGGTCAAGGTGAAGGAGTCGCACCAACGCTGCATCCCGCTGATCCATCTTGCGCCGAAGCACAAACTGACCCAGGAATACCTGACCCTCTACGAGGCGCTGAATGCAAGCTGCTAGCCCCTCGCAAGGGTAATCAGCACCCGATTGGGGTCAAGATTCCTCCGTTGCGGACGATAAATCAGGCAGGAACGCTCGAGAAGCACGCCCTGCCGCCATTCCGGTCCGAGAGGTGGGTCACGGTAAGCCCGGTCGCGTGCTGTAAGCTGTTTGCGAAACATCATTAGAACGACAAGGCTCCCATGCCGAAAACACTCAGCCTGTTTCTGGCCTACCTGCTCGCTCTGACGGCCTTCCCAGCCAATGTGTCAGGGTCGGAGCAACAGGCCGGGGTCGACGTGCGCATTCTGATGGACGTTTCCGCCAGCATGCTCCGGACCGATCCCTCCAATCTCCGCCAGCCCGCGCAGCGGCTACTCGCCGAATTGCTGCCGGCGGAGGCGCGGGCCGGGATCTGGAACTTCGGTGACGGGTCGGACGTGGTGATTCCGGTGAGCGCGGTCAACGCCTCGTGGCGCACCCGGGCGCGGAACAGCGCGGCGCATATTCATTCCATGGATCAGTGGACCGATATCCGGGAGGCGCTCGAAACGGTGAGCGCGGACTGGCACGGCCCGGCTGCCGACCCACAGCGTCACATCGTATTGTTCACCGATGGCGAGGTGGACGTGGCCGATGACCCGCGGCGCAATGCCGAGGAGCGCCGGCGCATACTTGAGGAAACGCTGCCGGCCCTGAAATCCCTGGGTGTGGTGATCCATACCATCGGCCTGTCCGACGAAATCGACCATGCCCTGCTGAAGGCGCTGGCTGACAGTACCGGCGGCGGCTACCTGGTCACCGAGGAGCCAGAAGAACTGCAGCGACTGTTCCTGCACATGTTCGACCGTGTTGCCGACCGGGAAACTGTACCGCTGGATGACAACCGATTCACCCTCGATGACAGCATCAGCGAAGCCACCATACTGGCATTCCGCGGCGACGATACACGGGTTCGGCTACACCCCCCCGGCGGAGAGCCGTTCGATGCCCGGCGACCGCCGCGCGGCGTCACCTGGCGCCAGGAATCCCTGTACGAGCTGATTACCATCGACAGTCCTCAGCCCGGTCAGTGGCGACTGGAAGCGGAATTTGATCCCGACAATCGCGTCATGATCGTGACCGACCTCCGTCTACACATGCAGACACTGCCCAGCCAGGTTCTGGTCGGCGAGAGAGTCGAACTCGAGGCCTGGCTGACCACCGGGGACGACCGGCTGACATCCGAGGATTTCCTCCGTGTACTGGATGTGGCCGGCACTGCCATACGGAATGGCGGAGAGGCAGGCTCCACTTCGCTTTCCCGCTCGCAGTCGGAGTTCAGGGCGACGCTGCCAGGCATGGAAAGCGCAGGCACGTGGACAGTACGGCTGACCGCCGACGGGGGCAGCTTCCAGCGACAGCGCCAGCAGACTCTGACCGTCATCGACTCTCCGCTCATCGCAACGCTCGATGCGCTGCCGGGTGAGACCGAAGCGCAGCGGCGACTGACACTGACCACCCCGCTGGAGCAGGAGGCCGCAGAGCAACTACGCATCTCCGCCGAGCTGACCATGGCCGACGGGCGAACCCAACGCCTCGACCTGCCTTCGGGCACAGGCCGCTGGCATGTGGACCTGGACTTCCTGGACCCCGCCGAGGACTACCGCCTCGCTCTGCGGGCCGAAGGTGCCCTGCCCGGCGGCCGGGCGTTTGACGTCTCCGCCGGAGAGTTTTCGCTTCCTGCCTATCGGGATGGCGTCAATGCCTCCGCGCAGGACAACGCATCCTCGCCCGGACCGAACCTGCTGGTGGTGTCGGTCTTTCTGGTGCTGTTCAATCTCGTGCTGATCGCAATCGTCGCGATCGGCTACCTCCTGATGATCGGACGCAAGAGCAGCAGCCCCGGCTTCGACGACCAGAGCGCCACCGGCTCCACGACCCAGGCGGAGAATTCGCCATGACGCAGATGCAATGGCTGTACATGATCATCGTTGGCGAACTGGCGCTTATCGCTCTGCTGGTGCTTGGCCTGCTCAGCTATCGATTGGTCAGCAAGGGACGCAAGGACCGGGCTGCCGCCCGGCAACTGGTCGAGCGGGTCAAGAATGGCGAAGTCGACCGGCGCCAGTGGCTGCGCGCCACGCTGGAAGAGCGCTACGGGCTGGCCGATGAGGATCTGGAGCGCAAGACCGACGAATTGCTGGGGGCGGAACGCCGCTTCTACGAACACTTCATCGATATCTACGTGCAACGGGACGCTGACGAAGCGAGCAACCTCTCTCAACCTGTACAGGCCCTGCTGAAGCGCTACACGGAGATGCCCGCTGCCGCTGCCCAAGAGGACGCGCCAGAGGTGCCAACGGCGCCGGGTGCCGAAGCCACCCCCACCCGCAGCGCCCAGGAATTGGCTGCCGACGTTGCCTTGTACCGGCGAACGCTGAATCGGGTCTTCAACGAGTACACCGCCATGTTCGGCGTGCAACTGGACAACGAGCGCGAACTCACCGCCCGGGAAATTCTCGACCGGCTCGAGTCCGGTCAGCTGGCCGGCCCCGAGGACTCCTGATCCCGGCCCAGGCAACGACTGCAAGCGGACGCGGCTTGCAGTAGCATGGAGACGGACCCTGGAACAGCGGAATACCACCACCATGCATCCACGCCTACCCGGCTCGGCGGTGACCCGGTTACTGGCCGAGCTGAAGCCGAAGACCGTGACCATTATCGGCAGTCTGCCGGAACTCGAACTTGCCGACATCGCCGGGGAGCCTGCGGTCACCGAACTCACGGCCGCCGAACACAAGCACATCGCCCGACTCGGTCTGCAGGACCTGGTGGCCCTGGGAAACACGCTGGAGACACTGCCGCGGCGCGACGGCCTTGCTCTGCTCGCCGGGCTTCGTGACCTCTACGCCCGTCGCATTCTGGTCCGGCTGCTGCTCGATCGATCCGGCTGGACCCAGGCTGACATGATTGCTCTGGGTTTCTGTCGCGTCTGGCACGATGATCATAACCTGGCCTACTACGGTTTCGACGTCGGCACCTACAAGACGACGCCAGACTGGCTCAACCCTCGCAACTGGGCGAACCCCGAGCTCTTCGACCGCTACCGTTGGTAAGCCGGCGTCTCGCCGGACCCGCGCAGACCCACCGCCCCTATAACCAGAGTCACTTACGTAATAGCCAAATATTCCTTTTCCGCATAACGCCAGATTGTTAGCGTTTGCGGCCAGATGGGCTGCAGTGCATCCGACGACTCGTGCGTGCGATGCTCCCGCAGCCGCCAAACATGCAGATAGCGGAGCTCAGTTCCCATGTACAGATACGATGCCCACGACCAGAAGCTGGTCGACGAGCGTGTCGCACAGTTTCGGGACCAGACCCGGCGCTACCTCGCCGGCCAGCTTGGCGAGGAGGAATTCCGTCCGCTGCGTCTGATGAACGGACTTTACATCCAGCGCCAGGCTCCGATGCTGCGCGTATCCGTCCCCTATGGGCTGCTGTCATCGTCCCAGTTGCGCACGCTGGCCCATGTGGCGCGTACCTATGATCGTGGCTATGGCCACTTCACCACCCGCCAGAACATCCAGTTCAACTGGCCCGCACTGGAGTCGGTGCCCGACATACTGGAAGACCTGGCCCGGGTGGAAATGCATGCGATCCAGACCAGCGGCAACTGCATCCGCAACGTAACCTCGGACCACCTGGCCGGCGTCGCCCCGGACGAGGTCGAGGATCCCCGCCCGTACTGCGAACTGGTGCGGCAGTGGGCTACTCTGCACCCGGAGTTCTCCTATCTGCCGCGCAAGTTCAAGATCGCCGTGACCGGCTCACGCCGCGACCGCGCCGCCACCCAGGTCCACGACATCGGCCTGCGGCTGCTGCGCAACAAACAGGGCGAACTGGGCGTGGAAGTCCTTGTCGGCGGCGGCCTCGGCAGAACCCCGGTGATCGGCGAAGTCATTCACGATTTCCTGCCGGTACGGCATCTGCTCTCTTACCTGGAAGCCATACTGCGGGTCTACAACCTGCTGGGCCGGCGGGACAACAAGTACAAGGCACGCATCAAGATCCTGGTGCGCGCCATGGGCGCAGATCAATTCAAGGCACGCGTCGAGCGGGAATGGGAGCATTTGCGCGACCGCCCGGAGCTGACCCTGGAACAGGCCGATGTCGATTACATGAAGCAGTTCTTCGGCACACCTGATTACAGCGTTCCGGAGGACGCCACGGCGCTGCAACAGGCGCTGGACGGGGACAGCGCATTCCAGCGCTGGTACCGGCACAATACCGTGGAGCACAAGCAGCCGGGCTACCGGGCCGTGTTCATTTCGCTGAAAGCCCCCACCGTTGCTCCCGGCGACATCACCGACGACCAGATGGATGCCGTCGCCGACCTGGCTGAAGCGTACAGCTTCGGGGAGGCTCGGGTAACCCATACCCAGAATCTGCTGCTAGCCGACGTGCGCGAAGACAGACTGCCAGAGCTGTGGCGCAAACTGGCGGAGTTGGGGCTGGCCACGCCGAATATCGGCAAGCTCACCGACATGATCTGCTGCCCGGGCCTGGAGTTCTGCAACCTGGCGAATGCCGGGTCGATCGATGTCGCAGCGGCGATCAACCAGCGTTTCGACGACCTGGATTACGTCTACGACCTGGGCGACCTGCGCATCAACATGTCCGGCTGCATGAATGCCTGCGGCCATCACCATGTGGCGCATATCGGCATCCTCGGCGTGGACAAGAAGGGCAAGGAGTTCTACCAGATCACGCTGGGCGGCTCCTCGGCGGACGATGCTGCCCTGGGCGACCGCCTCGGCCCCGCCGTGCCGAAGGAACAGGTGCCCGACACGCTGGAAGCGCTGGTGAAGACCTTCGCCTCGCTTCGCGAGGGCGAGGAGACCTTCCTGGAGACCTATCGCCGGGTGGGCATGGAACCGTTCAAGGAGAGCAGCTATGACACGGCTCATTAAGCGCCGCGAGCCGGTGCGGGACGATCCCTGGCAACTGGTGGACGAAGAGCAGACACTGCCGCAGGGCGACGTAGTCGTGCCCGTCGCACGCTACCTGGAGGAGCGCGACGCCCTCCACGCTCGCGGTGGGCGTGTCGGCGTGCGGGTGGACGGCACGGTGCTGGCCGAAGACCTGGCGGACCACCTGGACGACCTGGCACTGATCGCCATCGAGTTCCCGGCCTTCACCGATGGCCGCGGTTACTCCCTTGCCCGCCAACTACGCCTCCGTTACGCGTACTCGGGCGAACTGCGCGCCGTGGGTAATGTGCTGCGGGACCAGATCAGCTATCTGGAGCGGGTCGGTTTCGACAGCATGCTGCTGGACGAACAAAGCGACCTGGAAGATGCCTTGAAAGGTTTTACCGAGTTCAGTGGTTACTACCAGAACGTTGCGCTGGAACACTCCCCGCTGCATCTCCGCCGACGCACCGCGGCGGGTTGACTCTCGCTGGGCAGCGCGTCAGATCGAGGCGTGCTGCAACTGCTCCAGCCAATCGGCGATGGGCTCTGCCGCCCGAAGCCAATCGTGTTCCAGCATCATCGCGTGCGCCATTCCATCCACAACCACCAGATCGGCGTTGTAGGCCCGCTGGGTCTCCCGCGCCATCTCCTCCGTGAACAGCGCGTCATCTCCCGCGCTCAGCACCAGCATCGGACAGGTTTTCACCAGGCTGGGACGCGCCAGGTTCCATAGCGTCATATCCATCAGCACGCGCTGGGACTCTCCCTGCATACGTGCGCCGTAACGTTCCAGCAGGGCCGGGTCCAGCCGATCGGAGAACACGGCTCGGCCAGCGGAGCGCATGTCCGTCAGTCGTCCCTGGCTACCATGCATCAGGGAGATCTCGGCGAAAAGTCCTGGGTCGCTGGCCAGCATGCGCAGCACCGAGGATGCGAGGCCGGAAGGCGGCACAGAGGCCATCAGCACCGCACCGATGAGGCTCCGCCGCTCCAGGTACTTCTGAATCACCATGCCGCCCATGGAATGGCCGATCACCACCGGCGTCGTCTCCAGCTCGTCGATGACCCGGCACAGATCGGCCACGTAATCGTCCAGGCTGTGCCATTGCAGGCTGCGGCGTCCGCGGCTACCGCCGTGGCCGCGCAGGCTCACCGCACGACAGTCATACCCCTTGCCGGCAAACCAGGGCAGAAAATGCTCATTCCAGCACCACGCGCCGGCGTGCGCGCCATGCACGAAGACCAGCGGCCACGGGCGTTTGCGCCGCGCCTTCGGCGGTCGGTGGATGACTTCCAGTTCCGGTGCGCTCTGACCGGTAGAGGGTAATCCGAACCAGTTGTACATCACGCTGCAGCGTCCCCTCGTCGCGGGCGGATAAACCACAGGAACGCGGCCACCTGCAGCACGCTCACCAGCAGGAAAGCCACCCTGTATCCAGCGGGATCGTAGCCGACACCGCCCGGCAGTTCCCAGAACTGGATCACGAGCCCGATCCCCCACTGCACCCCGAACGCCCCCAGAAACACCATCAGGTTCAGCGCGGTGTTCACGCGCCCGGCGACGGCCCCGGCGAACTGCTGCGTCAGCAAGGCGTACATCAGCGTGCCGGATGTGGCGAAGAAGGAGAACAGCACCCAGAGCAGCAGAACGTTCACCGGCACCTGCAGGCCGATCAGCAGGGTGATCAGGCATGTGGCGCCCACCCCCACCATGGCCACCCGGCGCACCGGTACCCCCGCCCGTGACAGGCGGTCGGTGATCGTCCCCCAGGCAGCGAAACCCACGGTGATGGCGATGGCAATGAACAGGAGGTAGGTGGCCACTCCGCTACGATCCATCCCCGCCACGTCGCGCAACCACGGGCCTGCCCAGAGCCCGCCAACAGCCAGGGAAGTACCCTGGGACACGAGGGCGATGGGCGCGACGCGCCAGAAAGCATCGCTTCGGAAGATCTCCCCCAGGGCCTGGATCTGGTCGGATACCGACAAGGTGGTTACCGATTCGTCCCGCTTCTCCGGCACCAGGCCTCCGATCAGCGCTGCGCTGCCAAGACAGGCCAGGCCAAGCAGCACAAAGACCCAGCGCCAGCCAATCACGCCCACGGCCCACTCCACCGGTGCGGTGGCCACCATTGCCCCCAGACCGCCAAAGGCGAGCAGCCAGCCGTTGACCAACGGCAGGCGCTGGACGGGGAACCAGAGCACAAAGGCCTTGAAGCTGCCCATCAGGCACGCCGAGACGCCGAGGCCGATCAAGGCCCTGCCCAGGGTTAGTCCTGCCATGCCCTGCCCCAGGGCAAACAGCAGTGACCCCGCGGCGGCCAGCAGCAGGAGCCACGCTTCCACGCGCCGGGGACCATAACGGTCCAGCAACACACCGAGCGGTAGCTGGAAACTGGCAAAGGCCAGGAAGTAGGCGCTGGTCATCAGCCCCAACTGAGCCGCCGTCAGTCCGGCGTCGGCCTGCAGGTCGCCGGAAATGACCGCGTTCACCGACCGGAACAGGTAGGACAGAAAGTATCCCGTGGCAAAAGGCAGGAATACCAGGCGTATCAACTGCGACAATGACAACTGCTGCTGTGCAGGACTCTCGGTCACGAAATTGCGTCCTTACGGGGTTGGGGAAACAATGAATAACTGCCGCTTTCGCATCCGGACCCTCATCATTACGGCCCGCGGCCACGCCCAAGCGATGCGGCCGCCCCAGGGTGCATGGCCGCTTGCACGCCAATGAGCACCGGAGGACTGGAACCGCAGCTCGGGCTCGCCCGTATAGTTCAGAGGAATGCCGAACCAAGTGGTGCCCACATCGGCTTCGTCGGGTCCGCGCATGATACCATTCGGAGATATCCGATCGACGCGCCAACCACGACGTTTCCCTAGACCCAGCCCGGAACTGCTAGCGCTTGTGCGTGTCGACCTGTTCAGGCAACTCTGGAGCATCCATGTCAGCGCAACCGCAAACCGTGTACCGCCGTGACTACCAGGCACCGGAATTCCGTGTCCAGACCGTCAACCTGCAGTTCGAACTGGGCGATACCGAGACGCTGGTGCACGGCACGCTGACCATGGAACGCGTTTCCGGGGCCTCTGAAACGTTGCGGCTGGACGGCCAGCAGATGGCCCTGCGCGCGATCGCCATTGACGGAACCCCCCTGCCCGACAACCGCTACACGGTGGATGACGAGGGCCTGACACTGCGCGACGTCCCCGACCGCTTCCAGCTCGCCATGACGACCGCCATCAGGCCACAGGAAAACACCGCCCTGGAAGGGCTCTACCAGAGCAGCGGCATGTATTGCACCCAGTGCGAGGCCGAGGGTTTCCGACGCATCATCTATTTCCCGGACCGCCCGGACGTGATGGCCACGTACACCACCACCATCGTCGCCGACGCCGGGCGCTACCCGGTCTTGCTGTCCAACGGCAATCTGGAGGACCAGGGCACACTGGAAGATGGCCGTCACTGGGCCCGCTGGCACGACCCGCATCCCAAGCCCAGCTACCTGTTTGCGCTGGTGGCGGGCGACCTGCACGAATACCGGGACAGCTACCGGACAGCCTCCGGGCGGGATGTGACACTGTCGCTGTACGTGGAACACCGCAACGCCGGCAAGACCCGCCACGGCATGGAATCCCTGAAGCGCGCCATGCGCTGGGACGAGGAGACCTACGGCCTGGAGTACGATCTGGACCGCTACATGATCGTGGCCGTGGACGACTTCAACATGGGCGCCATGGAGAACAAGGGACTGAACATCTTCAACACCGTCTGCGTGCTTGCCGACGAACGCTCTTCCACCGACCGCGATTTCGAAACCGTGGAAGCGGTGATCGCCCATGAGTACTTCCATAACTGGACCGGTAACCGGGTCACTTGCCGGGACTGGTTCCAGCTAAGCCTCAAGGAAGGCCTGACGGTGTTCCGCGAGCACCAGTTCTGCGCCGACATGGGCTCCCCGGACGTCAAGCGCATCGGCGAAGTCCGGGTACTGCGCGCAGCGCAGTTCCCTGAAGACGCGGGCCCAATGGCCCATCCGGTTCGGCCGGATGCCTACGTGGAGATTAGCAACTTCTATACCCCGACGGTCTACAACAAGGGGGCTGAAGTCATCCGCATGTATCACACCCTGCTCGGCGCGGAGGGCTTCCGCCGCGGCATGGATCTCTATTTTCGTCGCCACGACGGCCAGGCGGTAACCTGCGACGATTTTCTTGCCGCCATGGCAGACGCCAACGAGCGTGACCTGAGCCAGTTCGGCCGCTGGTACGCCTACGCGGGGACTCCGCAACTGGACGTAAGCGACGATTATGACGCGTCCACGGGCCGCTACACCCTGACCGTGCGCCAGCATACGCCGCCGACGCCCGGCCAGACGGAAAAACCGCCACTGCACATACCGCTGGCACTGGGCCTGCTTGATCCTCAGGGGCGGGAACTGCCACTGCGGCCCAGCCCGGAAACAGCCAGCCTGATGCGCGACGGCATCGTGGAATTGTGCGAGGCCACGCATGTTCTGGAGTTCGAGGACGTCCCCGAACACCCCACGCCCAGCCTCCTGCGCGGATTCTCGGCACCGGTAAAATTGCAATACAACTACAGCGACGATCAGCTGGCACTGATCCTGGGTCATGACAGCGATGGGTTCACCCGCTGGGAAGCAGGCCAGCGGCTGGCGAGCAATGTCATGCTGCGTCACCTGGACGACCCTGACGCCCTCACCCTGCCCGCCTGCCTGCTGACGGCTTTCGCCCAGGTGCTGGAACGGGCGCCAGAAGACCCGGCATTCGCCGCCGAGGCCCTGACACTGCCCACCGAGCAGTACCTGGGCGAGCAGCAGGAAACCGTACGGGTGGATGCCAATCATGCGGTGCGGGAACAACTGCTGCTGCGGCTGGCGGAGGAACTGGAACCCCGGCTGCGGGATGTCTATCAGCGTGGTCAGGCCGCGCCCGGCGACCAATCGTCCGACGCGACAGCCTGGCGCAGTCTGACCAATACCTGCCTGTCCTTCCTGGCCCGGTTACCCGGCGCCGGCACGGCATTGGTCGCCGAACGTTACGCGCATGCCGGCAACATGACCGATCGCCTGGCTGCGCTGGCGCTGCTGGCAAGGGAGCCGGAGGGGCCAGCCAGCCAGAGCGCTCTGGACGCGTTCTATACTGAATGGAAAGACGATCCGCTGGTGGTGAACAAGTGGTTCCAGGTGCAGGCCATGGCACAGCATTCGGGCGCCCTGGAACGAGTCAGGGAGCTGGCCGGGCACCCAGCGTTCTCGCTGCGCAACCCGAACCGGGTCCGCTCGCTGGTCAGCGCTTTCAGCCAGGGGAACCCCACCGGTTTCCACCGCGGGGACGGCGCCGGATACATCTTCCTCGCCGACCAGGTGCTGGAACTGAATGCGCTCAACCCGCAAATTGCCGCGCGCGTGCTTTTGCCGCTGACGCATTGGCGGCGCCATGACACCGCCCGTCAGAAACTGATGCGCGGACAATTGGAACGGATCGCGAATGAGCATAAGCTGTCGAAAGACGTGTATGAAGTTGTTTCCAAAAGCCTGCAGGGGTAGCTGCCGGTGGGAGTGATACGCCAAATGACGGGTAATACCATGTTCCGACTGAGTCGACGTGCCGGCAGCCTTGTGCTTGCCTTGCTGCTTGCCCTGATACTGTCCTCCTCCGGTGCGCTGGCGGACAGTTCCGACAACGGGCTAATGGCCGAGCCGCAGCACCCGGAGACCGCCAAGGTCATCGCCAAGCTGCTTGCCTACCAGCATTTCCGTCGCCATCCGATCAATGACGACCTCTCCTCCACGGTACTGGACTCCTACCTGGATGCGCTGGACCCCGACCGCTACTATCTGCTGCAGTCGGACGTGGAAGAGTTCGAGCACTATCGCACTCGGCTTGACGACATGCTGCTGGACGGCGACCTGTCCGTGCCCTACCGCATCTTCAGCCGCCTGCAACAGCGCACCAAGGAACGTTCGGCCTTCGCCCTGGAGACGCTGGAATCGGGCCTCGACCTGAACACGGACCAGCAACTGGACCTGGATCGGCGCAAAACCGAATGGGTCTCCGACGAGGACGCCATGAACCGCCTCTGGCGGCAGCGCGTGAAACACGATGCGCTGACGCTGCTGCTGGCGGGAGAAACCGACGAGCAGACCCGGGACCTGCTGCGCAGCCGCTACGAGGGCATGGCGGAAAACACCTCCCGCTCCAGCGCCGAGGATGTGTTCGAGACCTTCATGAGCGCATGGGGACGGGCGATCGACCCGCACACCAACTACATGTCGCCGCGCAACAGTCGTGAGTTCGACATCCAGATGCGGCTGTCACTGGAAGGCATTGGCGCCGTGCTCCGCACCCACCGGGATTTCACCGAAGTGGTCGAACTCATCCCCGGCGGCCCGGCCTCCAAGAGCGGCCAGCTTGAGCCCGGAGACCGTATCATCGGCGTTGCCCAGGAAGGCGAGGATATGGTGGATGTGGTCGGCTGGAGACTACGCGATGTCGTGGACCTGATTCGCGGGCCGAAGGAATCCGAAGTGCGGCTGCGCGTGCTCCCCGCCACCGGCGGCTCCGATGCACCGCCGCGCACCATCAGCCTGACCCGGAACGAGGTCAAGCTGGAAGAACAGGCAGCACAGAAGGAGGTGCTGGACCTGGAACGCGACGGCAGGGATTACCGCGTCGGCGTGATCAAGATTCCCACCTTCTACGCCGATTTCGCGGCTGCCGAAGCGGGCGAAGAGGATTACCGAAGCACGACCCGCGATGTGCGCAGGCTGCTGCATGAACTGGCCGACGAGGATATCGACGCGCTGGTGGTGGACCTGCGTGGTAACGCGGGCGGCTCCCTTCGGGAAGCAGCCGACCTTACCGGGCTGTTCATCCCGAAAGGCCCGGTGGTGCAGATCCGTCGCAGCGACGGGAATACCGAAGTCCTGCAGGACCGGGATGGAGACATCGCCTATGACGGCCCGCTGTCGGTGATGGTGGACCGCTTCAGCGCCTCCGCCTCTGAAATCTTTGCCGGCGCAATTCAGGATTACGGCCGCGGCTTGATCGTGGGTGAGCAGACCTTCGGCAAGGGCACCGTGCAATCGCTGGTAGACCTGAACCGATTCACCGCCGACCCGCAGCAGGAAGCTGGCCGGCTGAAACTGACCATCGCCAAGTTCTACCGCGTGACCGGCAGCAGTACGCAGAAGGAAGGCGTGATTCCGGATATCGCCTTCCCCAGCGCGTCGCGCAGCGATGAGGTGGGGGAAAGCGCTGCTACCAATGCACTGCCCTGGGACAGCATCCAGGCCGCCCGGTTCGAACCTTTCAGCAACCTGGACCAGCTGATTCCTGCGCTGAAGCGACGCCACGACGAACGCAGCTCGCGGGACGAGGCTTACCAGGCCTTCGTGGCGGAACTGGAAAAGATCAACACCATCGCCGACCGGACTGTGGTCTCGCTGAACCGGGAGCAACGGCGGTCCGAGCGGGAGGCCAGCAATCAGGCTCGCCTGGAGAAGGCCAACCGCCGCCGGGCGCTGCATAACCTCGAGCCGCTGGAGTCGCTGGAGGACTTGCGGCACAGCGACGATGAGCCCGACACGCTGCTGCACGCCACAGCGGAGATCATGATCGACATGTATGCCATGCAGCATCAACCCGCTCTGGCAAAGAGCTGGGGGCTGGAGCTGGCACAGGACCGCTAGGGCAGCGCTGACTTGTTCTCGCGTCAGCGCTCGAGCCCACATCGTTAATGGCTTGCGACAATGCCATGGGCGATGCGGGCAAACCCATGAAACTCATGGCCGGACGGTGCGGAAGCAGCCCGCCCGGCCTTTTTCATACAGTGGCTGTAAGCATGGGGGGAGGACTCGCCGGCCGGGCGAAGTGATAACCCTGTACGAAATCGACGCCGGCTGCGCGAAGCCAGGCATATTCGCCTTCGGTTTCCACCCCCTCTCCGATGACGCCCGATCCAAGCTCGCGGATGGCCTGCACGAGCCCTCGCACCAGCCGTGCCTTGTAGTCATCCTCATCCACGCCTCGGATCAGCTCCATGTCCAGCTTCACGTAATCAGGGCGCAGCTTGGCCAGCAGGTTCAGCGAGCCGTAGCCGGAACCGAGATCATCCAGCGCCACTCTGAAACCGGCCTTGCGGTACTCCATCAGGATCCGCTCCAGATGCGTCGGGTCGTCAATCTGGTCGCTTTCCACCACTTCGAACACGAAGTTGCTCGACGGCATGCCCGTGTTCCTGGCGGCACGAATAGTCGTGGCCAGGCAGAACGCGGGATCATAGATGCTGGTGGGATTGAAATTGATGAATAGCGGAGTGGTCAGGCCATGGCCGGCCGCCTGGGTAATGGCCGCGACCCGGGCTGCCCGATCCAGATGGAACAGGAGGTCGGCATTCCGGGCCGAGGAAAAGAGCTGTGCAGGGGGTATCAGCCCGCCCTGTTCGTCCAGCCCCCTGGCCAGGCACTCGTAGGCGAAGGCCCTGCCGGGATCGCTGGCATACACTATGGGCTGGAAATGGACCTGCAGACGCTCCTCGGCCAGCAAGGCCGTAAGCCAGGTGCTGCGGCTTCTCGCGACCAGCGTGCTGAGCGGCCCTGAGCGACCCAGATCCCCGATTCCGAACCCCCCCGAGTGCTCAAGCAGCACCGCACGGCAAGCCTGTAGCTCCGGGTGGCTGAGCAGCCGGGAGAAATGCTCCATCACCCGCTCGAAGCCCTCATCCAGCTCGAACTGGATAACGTCCCGCCCAGCCATGCGATACCCCACGCCCAGGTTCTTCAATGTATCCAGGATTTTCTTGCGGGTATGGGCCAACTCGGGGGCCAGCGCCAACACACCAGCCTCGGGAACCGCCGGAACTACTTCACAACCTCTGCAGGCCATACGTTCACTCTTACTGACCATGTCTTCTCGCGTGACTCACGACAGCGGTGTGTCTCGCACGACTGCACCGCTGTCCCTGATGGTATCTATCGGCTGAGGTTTGCCTATCCAGTAGCCCTGGACAAAATCCACACCGATGGTGCGCAGTTTCTCCACCACGGCATCGCTCTCCACGAACTCGGCAATAGTCCGTTTCCCCATGACGTGACCAATGTCGTTGATGGACTTGACCAGCGCGAAGTCGATCGGGTCCTCCACCACATCCCGAACGAACATGCCGTCGATCTTGAGGTAATCCACCGGCAGGTTTTTCAGGTATGCAAAGGATGACAGTCCACTGCCGAAGTCATCCAATGCGAAACTCACGCCCAACGACTTCAGCCGTCGTATGAACCGGGTGGCGGCAGACAGATTGCTGATCGCAGCCGTTTCGGTGATCTCGAAACACAGCTTGGACGCCGGCACGGCGCAGTGTTCAAGCTCTCCCAGCAGAAACTCCAGGAATTCCTCGTCCCCCAGCGACCTGCCGGACAGATTGATCGCACACAGTGCCATTCCGGCCAACGTTTCCGGATTCTCCGTCAGCCAGCGCAAGGTGGACAGCACGACCCAGCGATCCAGTCTCGACGCCAGGTTGTAACGCTCCGCCGCCGGCAGGAAGGCGCCCGGCGCCACAACCTCCCCCCGCTCGTCGATCATCCGAAGGAGTATCTCGTAGTGCAGTTTGCCCGCCTGGTCACCCGAGACGGAATGCAGCGGCTGTATGGCCTGACACCACAGGCGCATTCGCTCTTCCACCAGGGCGTGCCGGATTCGGCTCACCCATTGCATTTCACCCTGCCGCCGGGCCAGTTCCACATCGTCTTCCCGATAGATGTGCACACGGTTCCGCCCCTGGTCCTTGGCCGCATAGCAGGCGGTATCCGCCATGCTCAGCACATCGTTGATATCGGCACTGGCCGCGGTGATCGGCACCACGCCGATGCTCACCCCCAGGCCAAACGTGCGGTCGCCCCAGACAAACTGGAAATCCGCGATGGCATGCCGAACCGATTCCGCCACACGGGCCGCGTTGGCAGCGGAGCAGCGCTCCAGCAAGACACCGAACTCGTCCCCGCCCAGCCGGGCCAGCACGTCCCGTCGACTGATCCGCTGCTGAAGCACGGCGCAGAGCTGACGCAGCAACTCATCCCCCGCCACGTGACCGCAGGTATCGTTGATGACCTTGAACTGGTCCAGATCCATATACATCAGCGCGTGCTCGCGGCGATGGTCACGGACCTCGCGGATTGCCTGGTCCAGCCGCTTCTCGAATTCACGACGGTTGTAGAGTCCGGTCAGGGCGTCGTGCGCGGCCTGGTAGCTCAGCTCCTCGCTGAGCTTGCGGGCCTCGGTGATGTCCTCGCACACGGCCAGCACGACCGGCGCGCCGTCCGACGCGGTCCCCGCGCGCGCGGTCACCCGGATCCAGATCCCCTGTCCGTCCCCGGTCCGGAGGCGGGAATCCCAGCGGCGAATCTCTCCGGCCCTCTCGATGCAGGCATGAATATGCTCGTCCACTGACCGCGCTTCCCGTTCGGCATGCAGGGTGTCGAAAGGCCGACCCACGAGTTCTTCCACCGGGGTGACCAGCATCTCGGAGGCGAAGCGGTTTGCATAGCGAACGAATCCCTCCGCATCGACGGTGAAGAACATCGAAGGACTGTCGTCGTAGAGGATGCGGTACCGCCGCTCGCTCTCGGTGAGAGCTGCTGCCGCTTCCCTGCGTTCCTTGTTGATGATGGCCTGGGCGAGCTGTTCCGCCATCGCGGCCACGAAACCCACTTCGTCCGCGGACCATTCCCGGGGACCGCTGGTCTGCTCACAGGCCAACGTGCCCACCACGCGACCGGAAACACGGATCGGCGCCTCGATCAGGGCCCTTACCCCGGTGGGGCGAAGGTAGTGCTCGGCCAGCCCGCGGGTGCGCGCATCCTCCCAGGCGTCCACCACCTCCATGGCCACACCCTCGGTAATGGCCTGGAAATAGGCCGGAAAATGCTCCACCCGGATGGTCTCCTCGGCCCCGTGGATGCCGGCCGCGGGAAAGAACAGATCAACGCTCTGCAGGACGGTCATCTCGTCGCTGAACATCCAGACCCCGGCGCGGTCAAGTTCCATCACGTGGCCCACGGCCTCGGTGATTTCACCGAAGACATCGGCCAGCCGTCCTTCCACCAGCGCATCGCCGGTCGCCACTCGCCCCAGAATCTGATGCTGTTGACGAGTCCGGCGCAGATAGGCCAGGCGCTCGGCTTCCGTCCGTTTACGCTCGGTGGCATCCAGGACGCTGAGTCGCACCAGGCGCTGGCCTGCCGCTGGCAACCGGACCAGCCTGAGCTCGACCGGCAAAGGATGGCCGTGCGCAGTCAGAAACACCCATTCAAGCAGTTGCTGGCTGCCTTCCAGACTACGCTCCACCATCCGGAAGGCCTGTTCCCGGGAGAGTTCCCCGTCCGGCTGGCGCTCCGGGAAGAAGCGCGACGGCGGGCTCTGACGCAATGTTTCGAGATCGGTTTCCAACAACTGCAGCGCCTGGCGGTTGGCATCCAGGAAGCGGTCCTGGTCGACGTCGAACACCAGAATGGCATCGGCCGCGTTCTCAACCAGAACGCGATAGCGCCGCTCGCTGTCTGCCAGCGCCTGGTCGGTGCGTCGCCGCGACAGCACGCTCAGCAGCATCTGCCCCGACAAGGTCACCATCAGCTCCACATCGCTGTCCCAATGCCGGGTCTGGTGGATTGCATCGAAGCCCAGGTAGCCGATCAGCCTGGAGCCGATCAGCAACGGGCAGAGATAAAGCGACTTCACATCCTGTGCTTCCAGACCGGCGCGATCGCTGGCCGCCTCCGGCGGCAGCCTGCTTACATCCTCCAGGCGGATGATCTCGCCCTTGCGATGCCGCGACAGCAGCCAGGGGAAAATATCGCCGGGTATCGGCTGCAACTCCTGGATAGCTGGTCTCACACCGGAGCCGCACCATTCGTGGCTGCAGAACAGCTCATCACCGTCCGGCGTGAACTCCAGCAGGTAGGCGCGATCGACCCCGGCCTCGGAGCCGATCAGGGCAAGGGAGCGCTCGATTTCGGTATCCATGCTGTCCAGATCCGCGCTGATGAACCGACTGCTGAGATCGGCGATCAACGCCAGGAAACGATTGCGCTGGCCCAGTTCCTGCTGGATACGTCGCGTTTCGGTAACGTCCAGCACATAGCAGAACAGATAGCTGGGCGATCCGTCGGCCTCGTGCACGACGGACACACTGAGCTCGGCATGCACAACCCTGCCACCAGGCAGCACGTACTTGCGCTGCAGCTCGGCCTGTTGCAGGCGGCCGTTGGCAAGCTGCCTCAACGTGGAACGCAGGCGCGGCAGTTCATCCGGTGCGGCCAGCCACTCGAACGAGCGGCCGAGCAGCTCCTTTTCGCTCATGCCCATGAGGTCGCAGAACTGGGGAGCCACCCGCAGCCAGCGGCCATCCAGCGACATGCGGTTCGTCATCACCCTGGAAAAGGTCTTGGCCTGCTCCAGCCGCTGCTCTCTTTCGCGGATCAGCCGCTCCTTGCGGCGGTCGCTGGTACGATCGCGCCCAACGACGTTGAAGCCCCGAAGCCCACCGTTTCCGGAGCGTGTGGCGATAATGATGAATTCCACCTCCAGCGTGCCACCATCACGATCCAGCAGGGTCAGCATGCCCCGCCAAAGCCCATGCCGCACGGCATGCGCCAACCCCTGTTCCCGCAGAACGGAGAGGCTGTCCGAGGCGACGACACTGCTCCAGTGCCCCTGCCGCACCTGCTCCAGGCTGGCCAACCCGAGCATGCGCAGCCCCGCCGGGTTGAGAGCAATAAGGCCTTCCTGCAGATCGAAGCTGGCGATCAGGTCGCCCGCTTCCTGCACCACGGCCTGCAAGTCAGCCAACGCCTCGTTCCGCTGCGTCTCCGGACTTCCCGATTGTCTGCCAAACGGCGCCAGTTTCGAGGTCATCAACCCGTCCAAGATCCCTTCCAATTCCCGTTTCAGGCAACACGGCGTCCATCAGGGACGCGGATTTCCCCGAACAGCTTAACCACAGGTCATCACCGGGAATGAGAACCAGGTGGGAAAAGCATGAGAAAAGGAGAGAGGTTGTTATACGGATATCAGCGAGACGAATCGGACGCCTCGATGTACTCCACCACCAGCTGCGGCCGCCAGGTACCCCGCCAGTGGTTGAGATCCAGCCGGTAGATCGCCCGCACGGTGGTCGGCAACTCCCGCCAGCCGTTGTCCAGCGCACGGAAGGCAATCGCGTCCACCGGCCGCGCTGCCAGCGGGTGACGCAGGGAGAGCTTGAGGTGCCGCTCACCGACAATACGGGAAGAGAGTACCGTGAACTCGTTATCGAACAGAGGCTCCGGGAAACCCTGGCCCCAGGGTCCCGCCTGCCGTATCGCCATCGCCAGCTCCAGGCCGATATCCGAGGGTTCCAGTGGGCCGTCGGTGAGCAGCTCGCCTTCCAGCTCATGCGGCTCCAGCCACTCGCGCACCACTGCCTCCAGCGCGGCACTGAACCGCTCCAGGGAACCGGCGTGAAGCGTCAGCCCGGCCGCCGCAGCGTGGCCGCCGAAGCGGCTGATCAGACCCGGATGCAGGGTATCGATCCGCTCCAGTGCATCTCGCAGGTGCAGGCCGGGAATCGACCGGCCGGACCCTTTCAGGGCTCCGTCGCCTTCGGGTGCAAACACCACCGTGGGCCGGTGGAAACGCTCCCGCAGACGAGAGGCCACGATACCGACCACGCCCTGGTGCCAATGCTGATCGAACACGCAGAGTGCCGCGGGAAGATCGCCTTCCAACTGCGCCACGTGCTGCTCCAGCCCGGCCAAGGCCTCCTGCTCCATGGATTGCTCGATATCCCGCCGTTGGCGATTGAGCTGGTCCAGCTCGGCCGCAAGTTGTTCCGCCCGGCCGGGGTCGTCGGTAAGCAGGCACTCGATTCCAACGGACATGTCTTCGAGCCGGCCTGCGGCATTCAGTCGCGGCCCCACTGCGAATCCCAGGTCGGTCGCGACGGCGTTGGCAGGATCGCGGCCGGCCAGCTGTAGTAGCGCATGGATTCCCGGACAGCACTGCCCCGCCCGGATGCGACGCAACCCCTGCTCCACCAGTACGCGGTTGTTGCCATCCAGCGCGACCACGTCCGCCACCGTTCCCAGCGCCACCAGATCGAGCAAGGCACCCAACTGCGGCGGTGAACCGGAGAACCATCCCCGCTCACGCAGCAGAGCACGGGTGGCGGCCAGCACATAGAAGATCACACCGACGCCGGCCAGTGTCTTGCTGGGAAAGGGGTCGCCGGGGAGGTTCGGGTTGACGATGGCATCGGCCGCAGGCAGAGAAGGACCGGGCAGATGATGGTCGGTCACGATCACCCGCATGCCGGCGGCAACGGCGGCTTCCACGCCCGCCAGGCTGCTGATGCCGTTGTCCACGGTAACCAGCAGCTCGGCCCCCTGCCGGGCCGCCAGTTCCACCACGGGCGGCGTCAGGCCATAGCCGAAGTCGAACCGGTTGGGCACCAGATAGTGCACATCCTGCGCCCCCATCATGCGCATGGCACGAATGAACACCGCGACGCTGGTCGCGCCATCGGCGTCGAAATCTCCCACGACCAGGATCCGCCGACCCTGGCAGATCGCCTCGGCCAGCAACTCGGCGGCCCGAGGCGTGCCCCCCAGCAGCGACACGTCCGCCAGGCTGGCCAGGTCCGTTCGCAGAGCTTCCGGTCCGGAAACCTGGCGGGCCGCATAGACGCGCCGTAGAACTGGATGCAGGCCGCTCAACCGCTGGCTTGCCTCCGCAGACTGCTCGCGCTGGCGAATTCTGAGCTGCCTCATGGCTCCCCCACCGCAATCAGTCTCCGCAGGCCCACAGGCCGCCGCCAGACCCGCCATCGATAGCCAGGCCGGTAGATCCAGCCGCCGCCCTGCCCGGTCTCCAGCCGCAGTTCGCCGAGTTCCCCTCGCTCGACCCGGCCAAGCAAAGGGCCGATCCAATGCCGGCAGGTCTGGTTCAGGCCCTGCTCCCAGCGTTCCAGGCTGACCCCGTCAGTCACGGCCGGCAACGGTGGCAGTTCCAACAAGCCTTCACACGACGGGGAGGACGGCTCGCCGGCTTGCGGCAGTTGGTTCCAGTCTACTCCGGCCAGTCCGGCCAGGCCGCGATGGAGTGGGCTGAAGCCGGTAGCAACCTGCCAGTGGCGCGAAATACGTGTCGGCGGGACGCCCCCGCCCCAGAACCACAGGCCATTGACAAGCGGAAGGCCGCGCTGCTCGCGGAGGCGGTTCAGTGGCAGCGAGAACAGCAGCATCTGTATTTCATTCAGTCGCGCAATCCATTGGCGAGCGTCATCACCGACAGGCAGCACGTCTGCCATGGAACGCCCCTCTGCCTGATCCAGCGGGGTCGTTCGGAGGCGGGGTCTCGAGGAAGTGCTCAGGTACCAATTGCCGGACACCCCCGCATGGAAGTGCAGCGGGTCCGCGGCAAAGCTCTCGTTGAGGGCGGCAAGGCAGGCCGCGCTCTCGTCATCCTGCAGTTGCAGCGTTTCAGGACCCTGGATCAGGAGCCGGTCGCGATCCGCGACCAGTTGCACGGGCGAAGCCCGGTAGACGACCTCGCCGTCACCGGGGGCAACCCCGTCACCCCTCGCCGCGATGGCGCCCACCGGGCTGTCCTCTCCCTGCGGCACCGGCAGACCCCAGAGCGCGCAGAGCTGCGCTTCCGCACCGCCAGGTGTCCGGACAGGGGCGGGTACATGGTCGCCGTAGCGGGCCAGCCGCAACAGCGGTGTCAGGTCAGCGTGCCCGGCCACCAGGTCACGGGCCTGTCTCGCCATGGGGCCCAGCAGGCCCTGTTGAAACACACAGAGGCCGGGGCCGCTCATTCGTGAAACCGCACCGTGGCCGGCCGCAAGCTCACAACTTGTCCAGGATGGCTTTCTTCACCGCGTCCAGCGTCGCCGGAATCGTGGAGATGGCGTCGCCGGCCTGCCGGATGGCCACGTCCGGATCCTTCAGCCCGTGACCGGTCAGGGTGCAGACCACGGTGCTGCCTTCGGGAATCCTGCCGCTGCGGATATCCCGCATGGCCCCCGCCAGCGAGGTTGCGGATGCCGGTTCGCAGAACACGCCCTCGCGGCTGGCAAGCAGCAGTTGTGCCTGCAGGATTTCCTGGTCGCTGCACTCGTCGAACCAGCCACCGGACTCCTTGCTGGCGGCCCAGGCCTGCTTCCAGCTCTGCGGATGGCCGATGCGAATGGCAGTGGCTACGGTATCAGGGTCATCCACCATTTCGCCGCGGATGAATGGATTGGCGCCATGCGCCTGGTAGCCCACCATGACCGGCCGGTTACCCACCACGGCGCTGGCATAGCGGCAGTGGCCATGGCAAAGGGCACAGGCCTCCGTCAGGCATTCGTCGCCACGACCGGAATACTCGCAGTAGCCGATCCAGTGGGCCGTGATATTGCCGGCGTTGCCCACCGGCAGGCAGTGGTAATCAGGTGCTCGCTCCAGCTCCTCGACGATCTCGAAGGCAGCGGTCTTCTGCCCCTGAAGGCGGTACGGGTTCACCGAGTTGACGATGGTCACCGGGGCGTGATCGGCGATCTCCTTGACGATGCGCATGCCGTCGTCGAAATTGCCGGCGATCTGGATCACTTCCGCCCCGTGCATGATGGCCTGGGCCAGCTTGCCCATGGCGATCTTGCCATCCGGTATCAGCACGAAGGCCTTGATGCCGGCCCGGGCGGCATAAGCCGCCGCCGAGGCGGAGGTGTTGCCGGTGGAGGCGCAGATAATCGCCTTGCTGCCCTCGTCCACCGCCTTGGTCACGGCCATGGTCATGCCGCGGTCCTTGAACGAACCGGTGGGGTTCAGACCTTCGTACTTGACGTAGATATCCACGTCCTTGCCAAGGTCCCGGGGGATGTTGTTCAGCCGGATCAGCGGCGTGTTGCCCTCGCCCAGGCTGATCAGCCGGGTATCGTCATTGATGGGCAAGCGGTCCTTGTACTTCGCTATCAGGCCAGTATATCGGGGTCGGAATGGCATGAGTGTGTCCGCTTCTCTGTCTGTCTATGCATGGGCGGCCCGGCCGAGCCTACCCGTTTCTGTCCATGTTTATTGCAGTTGCTCGGAACGAATGCGCGTCACCCGTCCCTGCACGGCGTCCAGCGCCTCCATCTGCGCCTGCGCCTCGTCCATCTGCCGCTCGAACACGCGGTGTGTGAGCAGGATAACCGGCACATGGTCCGCACCAGGCGCGGGCTCCTTCTGCAGGATGGCTTCGATGCTGATGCCGCTGTTGCCGAGAATCCGGGTGATATCCGCCAGCACGCCAGGCTGGTCCGCCACCTCCAGGCGAAGATAGTAGGCGGTCTCCACCGACGCCATCGGCATGGCGGGGGCATCGGACAGCGCGGTGGACTGGAAGGCCAGGTGCGGCACGCGATGCTCCGGGTCGACATTCAAGGCCCGGACCACGTCCACCAGGTCCGCCACCACCGCCGATGCGGTCGGGGCGGCACCGGCGCCAGCGCCATAATAGAGCGTGGGTCCTACCGCGTCGCCCATGACCATGACCGCGTTCATCACGCCGTCGACGTTGGCCAGCAACTGGCGCTCCGGCAGCAACGTGGGATGCACCCGCAGTTCGATGCCGTCCTCCGACTGTCGGGCAATGCCCAGATGCTTGATCCGGTACCCGAGCTGTTCGGCATACGCCACATCCTCGCGAGTAACGTGGCCGATGCCTTCCACATGGACGTTGCCGTACTGCAAGGGTATGCCGAAGGCGATCGAGGCAAGGATGGTCAGCTTGTGTGCGGCATCCACCCCCTCGACGTCAAAGGTGGGGTCGGCCTCCGCGTAGCCCAGACGCTGCGCCTCGGCAAGCACCTCGCCGAACTCGCGGCCCGCGTAGAACATCTCCGAGAGTATGTAGTTGGCGGTGCCGTTGATGATGCCGGCCAGCCACTCGATGCGGTTGCCGGTGAGGCCTTCCCGGATGGACTTGATAATGGGAATGCCGCCCGCTACCGCGGCTTCGAAGGCCACCGCCACACCCTTGCTGCGGGCGTGTTCGAAAATCTCGTTGCCGTGTTTGGCGATCAGTGCCTTGTTGGCGGTGACCACATGCTTGCCGTTGTCGATGGCACGCAGCACCAGTTCCCGGGCCGGCTCGTAGCCGCCGATCAATTCGATGATGATTTCGGTTTCGGGGTCGTCAACGATCTCGAAGGGGTCGCGGGTCACCCGGAAGCCCTCGGTGGAACAGCCGCGCGGACGCTCCGGATGGCGCGTGGACGCGGCAATGATCTCGATACCGCGGCCGGCGCGGCGCGCGATTTCATCATTGTTGCGCTCCAGCAGGTTGACGGTTCCCGCCCCCACGGTGCCCAGGCCGAGCAGCCCTACTTTCACAGAACTCACGCAGTTACCTCCGATCCACGACTATCCTGGCGAAACATCTGCTTGATCCCCCGCAGCGCCTGGCGCGTGCGGTGCTCGTTCTCTATCAGCCCGAAACGTACATGGTCATCGCCATAATCGCCAAAACCCACGCCCGGCGAAACCGCCACCTTGGCATCTCTGAGCAGCTTTTTCGAGAACTCCAGCGATCCCATGTCGCGATAGCGCTCGGGGATACGGGCCCACACAAACATGGTGGCCCGGGGCTTCTCCACCGGCCAGCCCAGCGCGTTCAGGCCGTCGCACAGGACGTCCCGGCGGCGGCGATAAAGCTCGCGGATGTCCGCCACGCAGTCCTGGGGACCCTCCAGCGCGGTAATGGCGGCCACCTGAATCGGCGTGAACATACCGTAATCCAGATAGGACTTCATCCGCGCCAGTGCCGCAACCACCTCGCTGTTGCCGCAGACGAAGCCCACGCGCCAGCCGGGCATGTTGTAGGATTTTGACAACGAGTAGCTCTCCACCGCAATATCGCGGGCACCGGGCACCTGCAGAATGGAAGGCGCCTGGTAACCGTCGAACACGATTTCGGCATAGGCCAGATCGTGCACCACCAGAATGTCGTGCTCACGGCAGATGGCGACCACGCGCTCGAAGAACTCCAGTTCCACGCACTGGCCGGTGGGGTTACCGGGGAAATTCAGAATCAGCATTTTCGGCCGCGGCCAGGAATCCCGAATCGCATTCTCCAGCGCCTCGAAGAAATCCACCCCGGGCACCAGCGGCACATGACGGATATCGGCACCGGCGATCACGACCCCGTAGGGATGGATGGGATAAGCCGGATTGGGTACCAGCACCACGTCTCCCGGCCCCAGAGTCGCCAGCGCCAGATGCGCCAGGCCTTCCTTGGAGCCGATCGTGACGATGGCTTCCGTCTCCGGGTCCAGTTCCACCCGATAGCGATCCGCGTACCAGCGACAGATTGCCCGACGCAGCCTGGGAATACCCCTGGAGACCGAATAGCGATGGGTATCCGGACGCTGGGCGGCTTCCACCAGTTTGTCCACGATGTGCCGCGGCGTCGGCTGGTCCGGATTGCCCATACCGAAATCGATGATGTCCTCCCCGCGCGCCCGGGCCTGCGCCTTCAACTCATTGACAATGTTGAACACATAGGGAGGCAGACGCTTGATTCTGGGAAAATCGGCTTTCACATCGATCCTCATGGAGCTGGACGCAGACCCGATCAGCGGTGGAGCCGATCGGCCGTAAGCCGCGCATTGTACTGCATTTCGCGTAGAATGCCCCACCGGCCGCACACCACCTTGCGACCGGCCCGCCGGTGCGGGCAGACTGTGATCAGCAATCGCCAACCGAATGGGACACACACCATGCAACTGACGATGGAAAATACCGGAGAGGCGAACCGGATCCGCAGCTATGGGGTAGGCCAGGTGATCGTCAACGACCAGGTCTGCACCGGCACCACGGTGGTCGCGCGGGACACGCTGTGGACAGACTGGAACCCCAGCAGCCCGGCCGAACTCGGCGTCGCCGACCTGGATGCCCTGCTGGAGCTTGCCCCCGAAATCGTCCTGATCGGCACCGGCGAGCGGCAACATTTTCCCGATCGGGCGCTGATGGTGCGGGCTGTGCAGGCCGGCATCGGTATCGAAGCCATGACCACCGAAGCCGCATGCCGCACTTACAATGTGCTGATTGCCGAAGACCGCCGTGTGGTGGCCGCGTTGTTCATGATCCAGGAACGGGACTGACACACCGCAAAAAGCAAAGGCCCCCGGCATGGCAGTGCCGGAGGCCCCCGGGGCAGGCATCCGTGGGCTGTCTAGCCGAACACCGCATCCTGGGAGAAACCGGCCCGCTCCATGATCTCGCGCAGCTTCTTCAACGCATCGATCTGGATCTGACGGACCCGCTCACGGGTCACGCCGATCTCGTTCCCGACCTCTTCCAGTGTCGCGCGGTCGTGGCCATGCAGGCCGAAGCGGCGCTCCACCACAGCCCTCTGCTTATCCGACAGCTCGTCCAGCCAGGCATCCAGATGGCTTAGCACGTCGCCGTCCTGCAGGAGCACGGAGGGGTCGGGGTTGTTCTCGTCCGGGATGGCATCCAGCAACACCCGGTCCGCATCCTTGCCGATCGGGGTATCCACCGACGTGGTGCCCTCGTTCAACCCCATCATCCGCTGCACGTCCTCCAGCGGACGGTCCAGCATTCTGGCGATCTCCTCGGCACTGGGTTCGTGGTCCAGGGTCTGGGTCAGCTTGCGGGCGGCGCGGAGATACTGGTTGATCTCCTTGATGACATGGATCGGCAGCCGGATAGTCCGGGTCTGGTTCATGATGGCCCGTTCAATGGTCTGACGAATCCACCAGGTGGCATAGGTGGAAAAGCGGAAACCGCGCTCAGGGTCGAACTTCTCCACCGCCCTGATCAGCCCGAGGTTGCCCTCCTCGATCAGATCCAGAAACGCCAGGCCCCGGTTCATGTAGCGGCGCGCAATCTTGACCACCAGACGCAGATTGCTTTCGATCATGCGCCGTCGCGACGCCTCGCAACCGCGCTGGGCCAGCCGGGAGTAATACACTTCCTCCTGGGCCGTCAGCAGCGGAGAAAAACCGATCTCATTGAGATAGAGCTGGGTAGCATCGAGACTGGGACCGCTGTACTCGCCAGGGGCAAACTGGATCTCTTCCTCCACTGCCTCGGCGGAGACCTGATCGGAATCCAGCTCCAGCTCCTGTTCCGGAGTTGACTGAAACGCCTCTTCACTCACCTCGGCTTCATCCGTGATTACCAGCTCCGCCTGAGCTTGACGTTTTTTCGGCATCGTGTCCCCTCCCTGTTGCCCGATGCGGGACGCTCGCTTAAGTCCGTATCGGACGACGGTCATACGTGTCAGCCGTTCGGCTGTTCGGGCTCCTCCTCAGCCAATATATGCTTCTGGGAAATAGGGTGCAACTGCTTGAAGCATCGGCACGCATAACTTTTGTACAACCCTATTGGAGCTCTCTTGACCAGGGAGTTCAGGCCGAACCGTGAAGCGCCGCGCGAGTGCCTGAATTCAGGGAAGATACTGCAGCGGGTCCACCGGCGAACCGTCACGACGCAACTCGAAATGAAGCATGGGGCGACCTCCACTGTTGCCCATACGGGCGATGGATTGCCCGCGCTGGACGTCTTCCCCCTCCCGCACCAGTAGCTGGCTGTTGTAGCCATAGGCGGTGAGGTAGTCGCCGTCGTGCTTGATGATGATCAGATTGCCGTAGCCCACCAGGCCGCTGCCGCTGTAGACCACTCGGCCCGCGGCGGCGGCCTTGACGCTCTCCCCTTCGCGACCGGCGATGTTGATCCCCTGCTTGCCGTCGTCGTCTCGGGTGAACTTCTTGATGACTTCACCTTCCACCGGCCACGCCCAGGAGGAAGGCGGACTGCTGGAGGCATTGCTGGAGGACCGGGGTGGGGACGGCGCCTGCCGCGGAGCACTGGCGGAAGAACGGGACGACTGCTGCTGCGATGACGGCTGGCTGGGCCGGCTGCCGGAAGGAGCACGAGCCACGGCGCCGCCCGCGGGCTGGCTAAGGCGCAGTGTCTGACCAGGATAGATGATGAATGGCGAGGTGATGCTGTTCCAGTTGGCCAGGTCCCGATGATCAATGCCGAAACGGAATGCGATGGAGTACAGCGTATCGCCCCGCACCACTTCGTACGTGCCGCCGCTTGCCTGGCCTCCGGCGCGACCGCCGCGATCGGAAACCGGCGCATAGGTGTCCCCCGCGCAACCGGCAAGCAGTAGCACCATCAGCAGCAAGGCTATAAGCAGTGGACTGTTCCGCGATTCCATCGCTCTCTAATCCCGTCGATGAGCGGCGCCGGGTTTGTTCGGAAAACGCTGATTCATTCCAGCGCGAGCGCGGGAATGGATGAGCACTTCTTCAATGCACGAAAACAAAGTACAGCACGACCAGCAATACCACGGAAGCCCAGCCCATCCAGTCGATATAGGGCTTCAGATAAGGCTCCAGCCGCGGACCGCCCCACCCCATCAGCAACGCCACCAGGAAAAACCGCGCACCGCGCCCCAGGAACGACGCCAGCACGAACGGCAGCAGCGGCAGAGCCATGCCACCCGCCGCAATGGTGAAGACCTTGTAGGGAATCGGCGAGAATCCCGCCAGCAGCACGACCCAGAAGCCGTACGCCAGGAACCACTCGCGGGCATGGTCCAGTGCCTCCTGCTGTCCGGCGGAGACAATCAACGGCTCCACCAGTTCCATGGCGAAATAGCCGAGCACATATCCCAGCACGCCCCCAAGCACCGAGGCCACCGTGGTCAGCAGCGCGAAATACAGGGCCCGACGGGGCTGCGCCAGTGACATGGGCGCCAGCATCACATCCGGCGGAATGGGAAAGAATGAGGACTCGGCGAAACTCAACACGGCCAGGTAACGGGGGGCATGGCGATGGGCGGACCAATGGAGGACCCGGTCGTAGAGATTGGAAAACACCCGGATCATTCGGTTCCACCCAGCATCGGCACAAAGCTCACGTAATCCAGCACTTCCTTTTCCAGCTCCCCGTTACGAAGTCGGTAGAGCAGTAATTGTTGTCCCTCACGCCCACCTACGGGTGCGACCAGCCGACCGCCCTCGGCCAGTTGACGGGTCAGTTCCTCCGGCAGGCGGGCCGGGGCAGCGGTCAGCAGGATCGCCTGGAAAGGGCCGTGATCGGCCCATCCTTCGTAGCCGTCACCCAGTCGCAGGCGGATGTTGTTCAGCCTCAGATCACGGAACCGCTGCCGAGCCTGCCGCGCCAGCACTCCAATCCGCTCCACCGTGTACACCTCCGGCACGAGCTGGGCGAGAATGGCGGCCTGGTACCCGGAACCAGTGCCGATCTCCAGCACGCGCTCGGGTACGCCGTCGGCCAGCAGCGCCTCGGTCATTCTGGCAACCACGTAGGGCTGGGAAATGGTCTGCCCCTGGCCGATGGGCAAGGCGGTGTCGTCGTAGGCCCTGCTGGCGAGCGCCTCATCCACGAACAGGTGGCGCGGCGTGATCCGCATGGCTTCGAGCACGGATTCATCCTTGATACCGCGCACGTCGCGAAGACGCTGGATCAGGCGTTCCCGCGTCCGCTGCGAGGTCATGCCGATACCGCGGCGCAGATGCTCCTCGATCATGACAACCCCGCCACCCAACCGGCCACCTTGTCCAGCGCCTGGTAACGCGTGAGGTCCACCTGAATGGGCGTTACCGACACGTACCCGTTACGCACGGCATAGAAATCCGTCCCCTCCCCCGCATCCTCCTCGGACCCTGGGGGACCGATCCAGTAGATCGGCCGCTGCCGGGGGTCGAAATCCTTGACCACGCCCTCTGCCCGGTGGCGACGGCCCAGCCGTGTCGCCTGGAAACCCTGCAGTTCGTCCCAGGGCAGGTCCGGAAGATTGACGTTGAGGATGGTATCCGCCGGCAGCGGATCCTTCAGCAGCCGCTGCACCAGCATGGCCGCTGCACGGGCGGCGGTGGCGAAGTGGCGCGGCTTGTGGGATGCAATGGAGATGGCGACCGCCGGCAGCCCGAGGAAGCGCCCCTCGGTGGCCGCCGCCACGGTACCGCTGTACAGGATGTCGTCCCCCATGTTGGCGCCGGCGTTGATGCCGGAGACTACCATGTCGGGCTCATCCCGCAGCAGCCCGGTGACCGCCAGGTGCACGCAGTCCGTGGGCGTGCCCTCGACCCGGTAAACCCTGTCCTCCACCTCCACGGCCCGGATGGGCAGGTCCAGCGTCAGCGAATTGCTCGCGCCGCTGCGGTCCCGGTCCGGAGCAACGATGGTGATGTCACCCAGTCTGGCCATCTCTTCAGCCAGGCTTCGGATGCCCGGGGCCATATAGCCATCATCATTGCTCACCAGTATATGCATGGCCTGTCGGATACCTCTTCATGTCTGACGCCGAGTGCGGGGCACAGTATACCGGTCCGGCCACGCGTGAACGAACCGAAACTTCCGTATACTGAGGTCGAACCAATACTGCTGAACAAGTTTCGGGTCGAGCGTGTCCACTGTGCCAGGGGGCCTGCCAGCGTCAGGAGGCGGCGATGAGCGATGAACGGGATGAACACGATGAGCTGGCGCTATTCCGCCAGGCCGTTGCGGACGTCACCCCGCTGCGCCAGGACCGGGTCCACCTGCGCCCGCCGCGGCCACGGCCGGTACCCCGTCAGACCCTGGCCGATGAGGCCCGGGTGGTGGAGGAACTCCTCACCCACGAGATCGAGCCGGAGATGCTGGAAACAGGCGAGGAACTGCTGTTCGCCCGGCCCGGCGTCCAGAAACGCGTGTTGCGCAAACTCCGGCGCGGCCAGTACCCTCCCCAGGAGGAACTGGACCTGCATGGCATGACGGTGGCCGTGGCCCATCAGGCCCTGCGCGCGTTCCTGATGGAATGCCGGCATCATCATCTGCGCTGCGTGCGCGTGATTCACGGCAAGGGCAATCGTTCCAGCAACCGGGGGCCAGTCCTGAAAACCAAGGTGGACCGCTGGCTGCGGCAATGGGACGACGTCATCGCCTTTTCCTCGGCTCGGCCCGTGGATGGCGGCACCGGTGCCGTCTATGTGCTGCTGCGCACCTGAACCACTTCCCTGAGTACTGCGGTGGCATAACTCCCCGGCGGCAGCCGGAAGCCAAGCTCCAGCGTATCCTCCGCCGGCATCCACCAGCTGAGATCGGCCACCGGCACTCGCAAGGCCCGGCGTTCTGCACGCATGCGCCAGTGCTTGATGCCGCTGGCGAACTGAGCGGCCTGCTCCAACACGCCATGCTCCAGCTCCTCCACGCCGCCGGCCGGAGTCATTCCATCAATACCGTGCAATGGGCCGGTGGGGTGCAGGTCCAGCGCGTGGAGCCGCACATCGCTGGCAGTGGAAGCATCGGCAGGAAACAGGCTGCGACTGCCGGAGAACGTCATCAGATCGCCGGGCAGCGCCTGATTCCAGGTGCCGGCCATGACCCGTTCCGCCAGCACCCGGTTGAAAAGCAGGCTGCGTGCCGCTGACAGATACATCCCCCTGAGCTGGCGATCACGCACCTGCTCGCCGCCGAACAGCCTCAGCGCACCAGCCAGATTGCCGCCGTCCCGACCGAAGCGCTGGTCGCCGAACCAGTTGGGCACGCCGAGGCGGCACAGCCGGAGCAGGTGCGCATCCAGTGCCGGCAGATTCCCCTGCAGTTCACGGACCCGGATCACGAATCGGTTGCCGCGCAGCGTGCCGGTCCTCAGCTTGCGACGGTGCCGGGACGCACGGAGGATGTGTATACCCTCCGGCGGTACCGGCAGCGTCACGACGCGGCCCGGGAGATGCACGCCGAACCACTGGTCAGTCACCGCGTGACGGTCTTTCAGCCCGGCGCGGGTGACATCCCGTTTGCGCACCTCCAGCACGTCCGCCAGCCAGTTGCTGACCTGCGCGGTATTCAGGCCGGTCTTGCGGATATACAGCAACAGGTGCTCGCCATCACCACTGGGCTCGAAGCCCAGGTCCTCCTCTACCCGGAAGTCCTCCGGCGAGACGCGCAGCCGCCCGCTGACCGGGGGCCCGCCCCAGGCGTAGGGCAAGTCCAGCCAGGCCTGATGCAGCCAGTCAGACACGGGAAACCGATTGCAGCAGCACCACGGCCTGAGCGGCCAGCCCTTCCTGGCGCCCGGTAAAACCCATGCGTTCAGTGGTGGTCGCCTTGACGCTGACGCGGTCCAGCGACACGTCAAGATCGGCGGCCAGATTTTCGCGCATGCGGAGTATATGGGGCGCAAGCTTGGGTGCCTGGGCAACGATCGTGGCATCCACGTTCACCGGCTGGTAACCGGCCGCGGTCACCAGCTCCATGGCGCCGCGCAGCAACACGCGACTGTCCGCGCCCTTCCAGCGCGGATCGCTATCCGGAAAGTGCTGACCGATGTCACCCGCGGCAATCGCCCCCAGTAGTGCATCAGTGACGGCATGCAGCAGCGCATCGCCGTCGGAGTGCGCCTCGATGCCGCGGTCATGCGGGATCTCGACGCCGCCCAGCACCAGCCGGCCGCCGTCGCGGAAACGGTGCGCATCTATGCCCTGGCCAATACGAAACATGGTTATTCCTGCCTGCGCAACGCCCGGAGTATGGACTCGGCCAGCGGTAGATCCGCCGGCTGTGTAATCTTCAGATTGGTACTCTCGCCCTCCACCAGCAGCGGGTGATAGCCGCGCCGCTCCATGGCCTGCGCTTCGTCCGTGACCGGATGGCCGGAATCCAGTACCGCTTGCAGGGCTTCCCGCAGGGCGTGCAGGGGGAACAGCTGTGGTGTCATCGCGTGCCATAGACCCCGTCGTTCCGCCGTCCCGGCCACAAACCCCTCCTCGCCCTCGCGTTTCAGCGTATCGCGCACCGGGTAGGCAAGCAGCCCGCCATGCTGTGTCTGCAGCGCCTGGTCCAGCAGACGGTCCAGTTCCTCCCTTGTCAGGCAAGGACGCACCGCATCATGCACCAGCACCCAGGCGCGCTCATCCGCCAGCGTCACCAGCATATCGAGGCAGTTCAGTACCGACTGGAAACGCTCCGCACCGCCGGTGGCGATATGCAGGGGCTTGTCGCTGCGCACGCCGTGTTCCGCCCAGTAGGGGTCGTCCCTGCCCAGTGCGACTACGCAGCCGCTGACCCGTGGATGCGCCAGCAGCGACTCCACGCTCCAGTGGATGACCGGCCGTCCCAGCAGGGGCAGGTATTGTTTCGGAATTCGGGACTGCATGCGGCGACCGATGCCGGCCGCGGGAACCACCGCCCAGACGGCGGGGTTGGTTACTAACCTTCTCGAACGTATTGCCATGCCTCAGTGGCCGCCTGCGCCGCTGTGGCAAGACGCGAGGAGGGACGTGTAGCCGTCGCTACATGACTGACGAGCAACGCCGGCCACAGCGGCGCAGGCGGCCACCCGAAGGGGGGCGGCGCGGGGGGGGGGGGCGGGGGGGGGGGGGGGGGGGGTGGGGGGTGGG
>JAFIFV010000138.1 GCA_020831845.1 Ectothiorhodospiraceae bacterium | reverse complement strand
ACCGTTGGGGGCCACCGAATCGGCGAACTTGGTGAAGAAGAACGGCGGCTCGCGGTCCGGGTCGCGGCCCATCTCGCGGGCATGCGCGGCGTAGTTGCGGCCCACGCAGAAGATGCGGCGCACCGGGAAGCTGCCGCCGCCGGCCTGCGGAATGCCGGGGATGCTCCAGTCGGGGGTGATTGTGCTCATCAATTGCCTTCCTTCGGTCTCAATCAGTAAGGTGTGCCGGCTGCAAGGCCTGCACACCGGGCCTGGCTGGGAATGGTGCGCACCACGTTGTGGTGCACACCCTACGGGTTCAATCCAATGCCACGAGGACGCGGCCGTTGTCGACGCGGACGGGATAGGTCCGGATGTCCTCGGTCAGCGGTTCGCACTGCGCCTTGCCGGATCTTACGCAGAACCGGCCCTGGTGCAGCGGGCATTCGATCTCGCCGTCCTCAAGGAAACCGTCGCTGAGCCGGGCATCGCCGTGCGTACACCGGTTGGAGGTGGCGTAGATCTCGCCCTCCACTTCATAGAAGGCGATCTCGCGGTCCGCCACCACCTGGGCGATCACGTCATCTTCAGGGATGTCCGCCAGATCGCAGACGTCGATCCATTCTCTGTCCATGGGCACCTTCAGCCTTGCTTCAGATCGGGTAGATCAGGGAGTTGGGGATCAGCTCGCTGTCGAACACGCACAACCGCTGCTCGAAGCGCAGGCCGTCGGCGGTGCGCCGGATGCGGTCCAGGTAGCGGCCGGCGTTGTACACTTCGGACGGTTCGCCGGGCTTGGTTCGGATGACCACATAGTTGGCCTCGGAGACGATCAGTTCCGCCGTGTCTTCCAGCACCATCGGCGCGCCGACGATGTGGCGCTGATAGTACGGGTCGTGGAACAGCGTCTCCTTCACGCCGTAGACGCGATCCTTCAGCATGCCCTTGCTTTCCAGCGACATGGTGGCCAGCGGCAGGCCGCGGTCGTAGTTCTCCCGCGGCTGCACACGGTACACACAGTCGTCCAGGAAGAAATCCGGCCAGCGATCCAGATCGCCGTGGTCGATGCAGGCGGCGTAATCGGTATAGAAGCGCAACAGCGCCTGGTAGGTTTCGAAGTTCATAGCTAGGGCCTGTCCACACGTCCACGCTCGCTGCGTTGCGGCCCCCGCGGGAGCCAGGCAAGGCGCATGCGACGCGGTTTGGTCATTCCAAATAAGGAGCATGCAACGCTGCATGGCTCCCGCGGGGGCCGCAACCCGAAGGGCCGGGCCCGTTGTGACGCAGCGCTGCGTCTCTCGTCAGTCATGTACATCAAGTACACCTCCTTCCTCGTTCCTTGCTCTGCGCCACACCGGACTCCGGCGCAGCGAGCGTGGACGTGTGGACAGGCCCTGCCTCCATGACCTTGCGCCAGTAGCGGTACATGCCGCGGATCAGCGTCTCGGTGACCATGTGATCGGTGTTCTCAACCTCACGGCCGCCCATTTCCACCACGGTGGCGTGCTCCGGGCGCTGACGGAAACCCTGCTGGGAGAATTCGATCACCTCGCCGTCGTCGGCGGAGACGAAGCCGGCCGGGCCGAACAGGTTGGCCTGGCGCAGACGGCGCTGGGTCATCTCGGCGTCGTCTTCCTCGAAACCGAAATGGGTCCAGACGAAGTCGAAGGCATCCTTGCCCACCGGCTGGATGTGCCGGGTGGACACCGAATTGACCTGCTGCTGGATGATCACGCTGGGGAACAGCGTCATCATCACCGCGGTGGGTCCGCCCCACCAGGGCTCCGGCTGCACGTCCAGGAAGCGCGGGTCGTTGAGCGTCATGTCCTCCTTGAAGCTGCTCACGCCCTTGGTTACTTCGCTGGCTCCGCCCTGGTTACGGCGCGAGATCATGCAGGCGTGGCGGCCGTGGGCGTCCATGACCATCTGCGATTTCTGGTCCGCCCGCCACAGGCCGAAGGTGATGAACCAGGTGTGCAGCAGCCCGGGGTGGTACGGGTCCTTGATGTTCTCCTGCATCAGCTTCCAGTTGCCGGGAATGCGCTGGCGGGAGTAGCCCAGGATAGTGAGCTTGCGGCCATCGAATACGCGGTCGAAGTAGTGCAGCACGTCCGGGCCGAGGAAGTCCTCCAGCGATTCGATGCCGTGATCGAAGCTGGCGAAGATGACGCCGTTGCGGGTGGCGACCTTGAGCTTGTTCAGGCCATTGTCCTTCGGATCGAAATCCTTCGGCATGCCGCCATGCACCTGGCCATCCTGTTTCACGCCGCGGCGGAACGGCACGCCCTGAAGGTTGCCCTTCAGGTCGTAGCTCCACTGGTGGTAGGGGCAGACGAAATCCTTCACCGTGCCGTGCCGGGCGCGGCAGAACGCCACGCCGCGATGGGCGCAGACGTTCTCCACCACGTTGATGGCGCCGTCCTTGTCACGCACGACAATCACCGAGCGTTCGCCGATCACGGTGCGCTTGAAGTTGCCAGGCTCTGGTATCTCCGCCTCAAGGCCCACATAGCACCAGTGGGAGCGGTAGAAAAAGCGCTCCAGCTCGCGCCGGTACAGCTCCTCGCTGGTGTAGGCGGCATAGGGAATGCGCGAGGTGCCCTCCCCCGGCCAGGTCAGTTCGGTTCTCGGTGTTTCCACGGTACTCATGACCAATGTCTCCTCCGTCGTCCCCGGGCTTCTCAGATCCCGGTGGGATAGAACGCGTCCGCGTGCACGTGCTGTGGCCTGACGCCGCGATCCACCACCAGCAGCGTGGCCGCTTCCACCATGGCCGGCGGGCCGGCCAGGTAGGCGCGCCAGCCGTCCAGTTGCGGCAGCAGTTCGGTGACCGCATCGGTGACCAGCCCACGCGGGTAGCGTGTGGGGCTGTCCGGCGCGCTGAGCACGATGTGGGGATGGAAATTGGGAAACCGCTCCGCCAGGGCGTTGATGCGATCGGCATCGTAGATGTCACGCTCCGCGCGCACGCCGAAGAACAGGTGCACCGGATGCGATTCCATGCCGGACTCCAGCGCCCCACGCACCACGGACAGCGTCGGGGCCAGACCGGTGCCGCCTGCGATGCAAAGCATCGGCCCGTCGTGCTTCCGCCGGAGGTAGGAGGTGCCCAGCGGACCACTGATGCGCACCTTGTCGCCGGGGCGCACCGAGGCTTCGATATGCTGCGTGACGCGGCCGCCGGGGATGATGCGGATGTGGTATTCCAGTTCCTCGTCACTGTCCAGGCCGGCCGGCGAGTAGGGCCGAACCACGTCGGCGGCGAACTGCACATGGGTATATTGCCCGGGGGAGTACGCCAGGGGCTTGTTGGGGCGAATGCGGAGGCGGCGTACATCGTGGGTGACGGCGTCAAACGAACTCACCGTGCCCTTGATGATGCGGGCCGGGTGCACGACTACCTCGTCCACTTCGGGAATCTCGATCACGCAGTCTTCGGTCAGCGTGGTCTGGCAGGCCAGCACGTGCCGGCCCGGCGACGACACCATGGTGGGCCGACCCTCGTAGGGCACCTGCTCCGCCACTCCGCCGCGAACAACCCGGCAACGGCAGGTACCGCAACGCCCGGCCATGCAGCTGTGAGAGATAGGCACATCGTTGCTTAGCAGCACATCCAGCAGGTTGCTGCCGGCATCGACGGCAATCTGCCGCTCCAGCGGCAGCACGTGCAGGTGCATGGGCTCCTCCTCACTCCGGACTTCTGTAATGCATTTTTCCGCAGTCTAGGAAGTGACGTATTATTCAGAAACCCACTGATACAAATAATTGGTATAAACGCAGTGAATAGAGCTGATCCATGAAACGTTTACATGACATCGACCTGAACCTGCTAGTGGTCTTCCAGCTCATGTACCGGGAGCGAAAGACTTCGACAGTGGCGGAACTGATGGGGCTGTCCCAGCCAGCGGTAAGCAACGCGCTGGGCCGGCTGCGCAAGGCCTTCGATGACGAGCTGTTCCTGCGCACGGCGCGCGGCATGCAGCCCACCCACCTGGCGGACCAGATCGCCGAACCGGTGTTCTACGCGCTGTCCACCATCGAGCATTCCATCAACGTGCGCGACAGTTTCGACCCGGCCTCGGCCGAGCGGGTGTTCACCATTGCGATGTCGGACATCGGCGAGGTGTATTTTCTGCCGACGCTGGTGCGGCATCTGGCCGAAGCGGCGCCAGGAATTCATTTGCGCACGCTGCGCTCACGCACCGCGGATCTGCGCAAGGCCATGGAAACCGGGGAGGTGGATCTGGCTGTGGGCGTGCTGCCGCAGCTCACCACCGGCTTCTACCAGCGGCGGCTGTTCTCGCAGCGCTATGTGTGTCTGATGCGCGGCGACCATCCGCTGGCCGAAGGCGAACTGACCCGGGAGCGTTTTCTTGCCGCCGAACAGGCCGTGGTATTGGCGGAAGGCACCGGTCACGAGGCAGTGGAGCGGATCATGATCGAGCAGGGTCTGCCGGAGCCGGTGCATCTGCGCCTGCCACACTTCGTGGGGGTGCCCTACATCGTGCGGGATTCCGACCTGGTGGTCACAGTGCCGGAAAAACTGGCCCGGAGCACCTGCGAGCCGTTCGGGCTGACCTTCCGGGAACACCCCTTGCTCCTGCCCATGGTGCAGATCAACCAGTTCTGGCACCGCCGCTTCCACCAGGACGCCGGCAATCAATGGCTCCGGCGGCTGATGGCGGCACTGTTCGCGGAGCCGGCGTAGGGCGTTGTCCGGCCTGACGCCGGATCGGTGGAAATCGTCTTGCCGCGATCTCCCCCACCGCACGTCTCGGGCCACATTCCGCGTGGATTCCGTCTTGCCGGTCAAGCAAGATAGGCTGTGCAGGCATCGACCGGTGCGCAAGCTGAACGCTTGCACCCCCTGCGCGGACTCTCGGCCCTGGAAGCATCCCGCCGTAGATTCCGTCGAGCGCTAGCCCGAATCCTGCTACCGGCTGAACGCCGCCGATCCCCGGCGGAGAGCCAGCGCCAGCAACTGCAGTCGGTGCGCGGCGGCCTCGCACTGTTCGACGCTGTGCTGATTGTTCCGGGCCATGGTGGCGATTTCACCCAGGTGGCCGGAAACCTGGGCGCCCGCGGCGCTCTGCTCTTCGGTGGCGGTGGCAATACCCTGCACCAACTCCAGGCTGTGTCGGGCGCCGCTGGCGATCTGCTCCAGTGCCTGCCCGGCCTCTTCGGAGACGCGGTTGGCGGTATCCACGGATTGCTCCAGCTCGCCCATCTCGTGGCTGGCGCTTTCCAGCGCGGCGTGGATGGCGTCGATCAACTCGCCGATGCGGCCTGCAGATTCCTGCGTGCGTGTGGCCAGCGCCCTCACCTCTTCAGCCACCACCGAAAAACCGCGACCGGCATCACCAGCCCGGGCTGCCTCGATGGCGGCGTTCAGCGCCAGCAGATTGGTCTGCTGGGTGACACCTTCGATCAGCCCCAGAATATCGGTGATTTCCTTCGACCGCTGCTCCAGCTCGCGCATACTGCCGACAGAGCGACTGACAATGGCGGACACCTGCTCCATGGCCTGGCGGTTGTTTTTCATCACGCCTTGCCCCCGCTCGGCCAGGCGCAGCGCCTCCTCCGAGCCGCTCTGGGTCTCGCTGCCCTGTTCCGCGATGTGGCGAGTGGTCGTGGTGAACTGCTCCACGGCGGCGGCGGAGGATTCCGACAGCCTGTTCTGCTCGGCGCTGGAACGCGCCAACTCCCCGGCCATGGTTCCCAATTGGCCAGCCGCGCTATCCAGCCGTACGGAGGAGTCGGCCACCGCGCCCACGGTCTGGTCCATGCGGCCGACAAAGCTATTGATCCACCGGGACAGCAATCCGACCTCGTCGCGCCGGCCGGAGTACCGTTCCACCCGATGCTGCAGCGTGCCGTTACCTTCAGACAGACGGAAGAAGAACCCGCAGAGTCGGTCCAGGCACCGGCGCAACGGCGCCACCCCGAGCCCATGACCGACTGCCAGTGCACTCGCCCAGGTCACAGCCAGCACGGCTACCAGCATCCCGCCCTGCAGAACCCACACATTGGCGGCCGCGTAGGTCACCCCCATGGCTACCGCCATCAACAGGCCCTGCACGCTGTTCAGGGTCAGCGCCAGCGAGCACTGACCGTAAACCTCGTCCAGATCGGCCTCGCACATCAGGCCCCAGACATCGGGGCTTCCTGTGACCTGGAACCGCAGACCGGCACCCACCACGGGCACGTGACGATAGTCCGGGTAGCCGGGATAGCGCACCATCAGATTCTTGCCATTCGTAATGGTGGCCGCCGCTCCAGGCTGGAGCTTGCCGGTGGCGGGATCGTTAACCACCAGCTCCAGCTCGGTATGCCGTTGCACCCGCACAGTGCCGTAACGGGTAGGCGTTCCCTTGAGCAGGGAAACGCCCGGCGTCAGACGGTCGTCTTCGAAGCGGGAACGGGACAGCGCGCAGCCGACTCGCCGCTCGGTGTCGAAGCCCGCCTTGACCAGGAACAGGTAATTGTCGCCGGAGCCGGGGTAGACGTGCCCCTCCTCCCGCTGGATGAGGTCACCGAGCACGTCGTTCGGGATGCGGCCGCAAACGCAGGCCACGGTCTCTCCTCCGCGCTCGACCGGTTGGTAGAACATCAGGGTGACGGCGTCATGGTGAGCCGAGGTGGTACGACCCAGCGCCTCCGTCACCGGATCGACATACGGGCCATGCAGGAACGGCGCCTTCAGCCCACGCTCGAGCGCGACCGCCTGTTCCCAGAGCTTGCCGCGACGCCCTTTGGCCGATGAGGCGAGGATGCCGCCCTCCGGAGTGCACAAGGCCAACTCGGCATATTCCGGCATCAACGCCGCCAGCTCGCTCAGCGCCCGGTCAGGGGGCGGCTCCACCAGGTCGCCCACGGCCTCAGCCACGGCAGCCAGCATCGACCAGTTCCCATCCACCCAGGACTGGATCTGTGCGGCACGCGTTTGCGCCATACCCGGGAAAATGAGTTCCGCGCCGCGTACCAGACGGCGATTCAGCAAATAGGCGACCATACGGCGGCCGCCGGCAAACAGTGCCATCCTGCACCCCCTTCTCGCGGCGGAAGTCCCAATCGGGTTTCCGCACTCTTGTCGTTGTTGTTCGGGGAACATCCATGGTCATCGAAGCACCAGCACTGGGGCGACAACAGTCCCAGTGGTTCGTGTTCGTTATCGGCAGGGAACGGGGGAAGCTTTAGGGAAGCGCTGATCTATTCCCATGGTGCGCTGGCTTTGCAGCGTGTTCGGGGGCAAGCCGCGGCTCGCAGGCAATGGCGAGCCCTTGGCAAAAGAGCCGCAACGCCGGCCCCGGACACGCTGCAAAGCCCCTTAGGGCGGGCCATTCGAGCACGCTGAGCTGTGTTGGCGTTCTTGACAAGGACGATGGCCATTGACTGCGAACGCCGCCTTGTCAGCCCGCTCGAATGGCTCCGCAGAGCACCATGGGAATAGATCAGCGCTTCCCTAGCTGAACAACACGGCATGCATGAGCCGGCCCGGCAGCAAGGTGAAGGCGCCGGCCCCGATCAGGGCGAAGACGAACAGGGAAATCATCGTATAGCGATGGGTGAGCACCCTATGGGTACGCGCGGCATGAACCGCCACCACCAGCATGATCAAGGTGTAGACCGACAGCAAGTGAATCGGGCTCCACAGCCCTACCAGCCGGATCTGATGGATGAAGAATGAGCTGCCGGCGGTCACCACCATCAACAGCACCCAGCCCCAGCCCACCAGGCGATGCGGCACACTGCCGCGCTTCAGCGTGAACTGACCGAGGCCCAGTCCCAGCGCCAGCAGCGCCGCAACGGTGTGGATCTGAATGGCCGGAGAAGCGGAGAGCAGGGGTTCAAGAGTCATGATCAGGACCTATATGCAACAGTATGCATATACTATGGCGGAACAGGATTTGTTATGCAACAATTTTCATAATAAATCTTTCATCGGAGATTTCATGTCCCTTCGCTATGCCTTGCTGGCTGCCCTGCACGAATCACCGGCCACCGGTTACGAACTCACCCAGCGGTTCCGCCATCGGCTGGCGCATGTCTGGAACGCCTCCCACCAGCAGATCTATCGGGAACTGGGAAAACTGCACGAGGAAGGCCTGCTGACCATGACCGAGGTTCCGCAGACGGAAAAGCCTGACCGCAAGCTGTATCAGGTGACCGCCGAGGGTGAACAAGACCTGCGGACATGGCTGACCAGACCACAACCTCGCCCGCCAACCCGTGACCCTCTGCTGGTAAAGCTGTTCGCCGGCGACCTTCTGGATCTGCCGGCATTGAGGGCGGAGATGGAGCGGTTGCGGATGGGCTGGGAACAGCAGTTGCAGACATTCCAGGCGATCGAACAGGAGCACTTCAGCGCACCGGAGACACTGCCGCAACACTACCGCATGCAGCACCTGGCGCTGCGGCGCGGCATTCTCGGTATTCAGGCGTCATTGCGCTGGCTGGAGGAGATGGAGGAGACACTGGACCAGGACAACTGACGCCCGCGCCCCGGCATTCGGGCTTACGCCCGTCGGTAGCAACCGCTGCGCGGTTACTCCCCTACGGCGGGGAACGAAATCCGGGTGCGGGCTGCATCCCGTAGGGGGGTAATCGCCCCGGGCGATTGCCACCGATCCGGCCGCGAGGCCGGAAAGGACGGAGCAAAGACATTCCCCCGGCACATTCGGGCTTACGCCCGTCGGTAGCAACCGCTGCGCGGTTACTCCCCTACGGCGGGACGGAATCAAGGGAGCGGACGACATCTCCCTAGGGGCCGGGGCTCTCGATGATCTGGCTTTTCACGCAGACAGCGGTGTTGCGCGGGATGATCGGCCTGCCACGCGCTTCCATGTGAACACGGGTGAACGCTGCGCCGAACAGCAGGATCAGCGAAGAGTAGTAGACCCAGAGCAGCAACAGTACCAGAGAGCCGGCGGCACCATAGGTGGAGGCCGGCGCGGCATGGGTCAGGTAGATGGCGATGGCGTAGCGACCCAGGGCGAACAGTACCGCAGTGGCCAGGGCACCCAGCGCCACGTCCCGCCAGCTTGCCACCACATCCGGCAGGATCTTGAAGATCATCGCGAACAGCAGCGCGATCAGCATCAGCGAGATGACAAATTCCATGCCACCGACCACGGGGCCCGGCAACGGGATCCATTCATCGGCAAAGCGGATCATCGCCCGCAGGACCACGCTGAAGAGCAGCGAGACGAGCAGGATGAAACCGATGGAAAGCACGACGGTCAGCGACAGCACCCGGCTCTTGACGAGCAGGAAGATGCTGTTACGGGACGGCTTGGCGCGAACGCCCCAGATGGCGTTCAGCGACTGCTGCATCTGCGCGAACACGGTCGTGGCGCCGATCAGCATGGCGGCCACCCCGATCAGGGTTGGCAGTATACCGGCCTGATCCAGGCGCGACTGGGCCACCGCGCCCTCAACGGCGGCAGCCGCGTCGGCGCCAATGGCCTCCTCCAGCTGCGCCACGATCTGGCCCTGGGCCGCCTCCTCCCCCAGCACCACGCCGATCATGGTGACGGCGATAATCATCACCGGGGCCAGCGAGAACAAGGTATAGAACGCCAGCGAACCTGCATGGGCAAAGGCGTTCAGCTCCAGCCACAGTTTCACGGTATCCCGCAGGATGGTGACCCAGTAGCGAACCGGCGAGGGCAGGCGTGCCAGCACGAACATTCAGGCGTGCCCGCTGTGCGCAGGTTGATGATGCGCCTGGGCAACACCGTGCAGGGCGCGTTCCAGCAGTTCCCTCGCAAGTTGCGAGGTGACTTCGGTGGGCGCATGGATGATGCGGGCACGGATGGCCGTGGCCATACACAATGCCTGCAGCACGTCGCCGTTGGCGGTTTCCCCCAGGACGCCGATCTCACGGTCCAGTGCGGCAAGCAACGCATCCAGCAGTTGCTGCACCCGCATCGGAGAAACGGTTTCGTCATGCAGCGCGAAACGGACGTCAACCACATCGCCGTGGGCGGTAACCGCCCGGTACGGAAGTTGTTTGCTCATGGGCTTCACCTCTCGGGGATGCGCCTCCCCAGGGAAGCGCTGCCAGCGTCTTCAGAAACGATACAGCCATGCGGCCATCGTCATCCACTGGTGGTCCTGGCTGACGATCGGGCTACGCTGCACATCGCTGGCCAGCCAGGTGTACTGGTAGAGCATGAAGATCGACGAACGTTCGGAGAGAAACACGTAGCCATTCAGGCTGATCCGGGGGTTGACGACGCTCCCCGGCGAGTAGGCTTCCCGGTCGGCGGTGGCCTCGCTGCGGGCCACGCCCCAATGGTAGCTGGCGTACTGGCTGCTCTGCCAGTTGACGCCCAGTTCCAAAGAGCCGAACACCGGCCCCACCCGACGGGGAAAGCGGACGCCGGCATTCACTTCGCTGCCGTCGTGACGGCCCAGCAGATCAGTGCCCGTACTCAACCTCAACGCAATGCCCCGGCCCGGCAGGCGGTAGACGGCATCCAACCCGGCCTCCACGGTATCGCGTCGCTTGATTCCGGCGATCTCCTCGCCGCGGAACCGCCCTCCGATGGGGCGGGACCGCCACCGGAGGGCGCCGCCCAGCGTCAACGCCTCTCCCCGGTAGGCCTGGTAACCGATCGCCGGCCCAAAGACCGACCAGCGCTCGCCTCGCCAGGTCACGAACGGCAGGGGCATCACCGACGTGTTATCGCCCTGATACGGCGTCTGGTTGACGAACACACCGCCTCCGGCGAACAGCCCCCGGGGTCCCTCCGCCATGGCGTCGGCACTGGGCAGCAGGCAAACCAGTACCCACATCAGCAACAGTGCTTCCCGCTGTCGCGCCAGACGTTCGCCAGGCATGATGACTCCCTTCGTCCTTATCCCCGCGGAGGCATGGCACAATGCCGCAGTCAGCGGTCAGTGTCACCGTTCTTTTCCGGTTCGGCCTCCACCACCGGCTCGACACGCAGTTGGGCATCGCCTTCCAGGCCGGCCTGGGTTGCTCCCACCCAGGGTTCATGAGGAGCCTCATGGCGATAACCCCGGCGAGCGGCGAAGCGTTCTGCGTTCAGCGCGCGCAGCAACCCCGCGAGCATGGCTATCACCACCAGCGAAAATGGCAGTGCCGCGGTAATCACGGCACTCTGCAGCGTTTCCAGCCCGCCGGCCAGCAGCAGCGTAGCGGTCAGCAGACCCAGCGCCAGCCCCCAGAGAATCCTGTGCAGGGTCGGTGGCTCGGGGTCGCCTCCGGCAAGTATGGTGTTGATGACCAGAGTGCCGGCGTTGGCGGAGGTGATCAGATACGTGGCGATCAGCACCACCAGGCCCGCACTGGCGATGGTGCCCAATACGCCAATATCCAGCGCCTGCACGGTAACGAACAAGGCCACTGCCTCGTCCTGGGACACAGCCTCCACGATACCTCCATCGCCGAACAGCTCATGGTGCAACGCGGTTCCGCCGAGCAGACCGATCCAGACCATGGTGATCAGTGTTGGCACCAACAGCACGCCCATGACGAATTCACGGAAGGTGCGGCCGCGGGAAATGCGGGCAATGAACATGCCCACAAACGGCGACCAGGCGAGCCACCAGCCCCAGAAGAAAACCGTCCAGTCCGCCTGCCACTCGGAATCGCGGGTGACGTTGGTGTGGAAGGTGAGCGCCAGCAGATTCTGGATGTAGTCGCCTGCCGACTCGATGGTGAGGCCAATCAGGTACTGGGTCGGGCCGAACAGCAATAGAAAGACCACCACAGCGATACTGAGCCAGAAATTGAACTCGGACAGCAGGCGCACCCCGCGTTGCACTCCGGACACCACGGACACGGTGGCGATGGTCATGATGACCACGGTGACCACGAGCTGCAGCGTCAGCGACGACGGCAGCCCGAATACCTGCCCCAGCCCTGCGTTCATCTGCTGCACGCCCAGCCCCAGCGTGGTGGCAATGCCGAACACGGTGCCAAACACCGCAAGCACATCCACCAGATCGCCCCAGGGGCCGCGAAAGCGCTCGCCGAGAAAAGGGAACAACGCCGAGCGGATCGTCAGAGGCAGCTGATGCCGGAAAGCGAAATAACCCAGCACCAGCGCCACGAACGAGAATATCGCCCAGCCGTTCAGCCCCCAGTGGAAAAACGTAAGCCGCATGGCAACAGTTGCTGCCTCCGGGCTCATGCCCTGCTCCACGAAGGGATTGGACTGGAATTGAAGAATTGGCTGGGCAACCGCCCAGAACAGGATGCCTACGCCGGTACCGGCAGCGAACAGCATGGCAACCCAGGAAAAGTATGTGAACTCCGGGCGTTCGTCGTCGCCGCCAAGCCTCACGTTCTTGTAACGTCCCGTGCCCAGCCAGGCCATGAAGAAGAGCAGGAAGGCCACCAGCAGCACGTAATACCATTCCAGAAAGGGATTCAGCGTGTTGCGGACCTCTCCAAGCACCCGCGCGCTGTGCTCCGTATAGGCTCCGCCCAACACCACCGCCACCAGGATCAGCGCCATGGAAATGGCGGTGACTCGTGGGTTCATTCCCTTGAAAGGGCCGGATTCCGCCTGGCCGTAGAACGGATCGGTATTGATCAACTCGCGCCCGTCATCCGCCGCCATGATCACGCCTCGTCGCTGTTGATGAATCGGGAATGCTACGCATCAACCATGTCGCACGCCAACGCCACGGAAACAAACAGCGAGCAGATGATGGCCATCCGCCACTGATACAGTCTGCTGACACTCCCTGTCGCGACGCTTCTGTATACTCCCGACATTCACACTTGCCGACGGATCCGAACCCCATGACCCGCGACGTCATCCGCATCACCGGCGCCCGCCAGAACAACCTGAAGAACCTCAGCCTGGAATTGCCGCTGGGGGAATTCATCGTGGTCACCGGCGTTTCCGGGTCCGGCAAGTCCTCGCTGGCCTTCGACCCCGTGTACTCGGAAGGCCAGCGCCGCTACGTCGAGACGTTCTCCCCCTACGCGCGGCAGTTCCTGGACCGTATGGACAAGCCCGCCACGGACCGCATCGAGGGCATTCCGCCGGCCATCGCCATCGACCAGACCAACCCGGTGCGCACCTCGCGCTCCACGGTCGGCACCATGACCGAGCTGAACGACCACCTGAAGCTGCTGTTCTCACGGCTTGCGGAGCTTTACTGCCACGGCTGCGGCCACCGGGTGCAGCGTGACGACCCGGAAAGCATTGCCGCCCGGCTGCTGGCCCGCGGCGACGGCCAGCGGGCCATGGTGACAGCCACGCTGAAACTGCCCAAAGGCCTGGACAAGAAGGACATGCAGGCCCTGCTGGAGCGCCAGGGCTACACCCGGTTTCACCGCGCCACAAAAGCCTTCGTGGAAGTGGTGGTGGACCGCGTGCGCATCGCGCCGGATCGCAAGGACCGGCTGGTGGAGGCCATGGAGAACGGGCTTAAGCTGGGCCAGGGCAAGATCACGGTGTATCCACTGGACGAAGACCGCAAACCGCTGGAACCGTGGCGATTCTCGGCGGACCTGCACTGCGCCGAATGCGATATCCATTACCAGGAACCGATGTCCAACCTGTTCTCGTTCAACTCGCCGATGGGTGCCTGCCCCGCCTGCCGCGGTTTCGGCCGCACCATGGGGATCGATTACAGCCTGGTGATTCCCGACGAGAGCAAGACCCTGGCGGAAGGCGCCATTCGACCCTGGCAGAGCGGACAGTCCGCCGAATGCCAGAAGGACCTGATGCGCGCCGCGGTGCGCCAGAATATCGCCATGGACATTCCCTGGCGGGATCTACCGGAGGAGGACCGCGCCTGGGTGCTGAACGGAGACGGCGGCAGCGGGCGCAACCACTGGTATGGCGTCAAGGGCTACTTCGACTGGGCGGAGTCCAAAAGCTACAAGATGCACATGCGGGTGCTGCTGTCCAAGTACCGCTCCTACGACCTGTGCGAGACCTGCCACGGCGCCCGTCTGAAACCGGAAGCGCTGGCCTGGCGGGTGGGCAACCACGAGGATGCTGACGCGGTGGTGAACCGGGAACAACGTTTCCGGCCACATGGCAGCCGCATGGGCCGGGAGGCATTCCTGGGGCTGCCGGGGCTGAATATTCACGATGTGATGCAGTTGCCGTTGGAGCGGGTGCGAACGTTTTTCGAGCGGCTGCACCTTGGCGATGGTGCGCACCGCATTCGCGGTGCACACCCTACGGGCGATTCCGGCGTAGGGTGTGCAGCGCTGAGCGCTGCGCACCACCCTGCCCCTCAGCGCGGCTCCTCCGCCCTGGACGAGGCCGCAGAGCAGGTGCTGGACGGCATCCGCACCCGGCTGCGCTACCTCTGCCAGGTGGGGCTGGGCTACCTGACCCTGGACCGCCAGTCCCGCACACTCTCCGGCGGCGAGGTGCAGCGCATCAACCTGACCACGGCGCTGGGCACCTCGCTGGTGAACACGCTGTTCGTACTGGACGAACCATCCATCGGCCTGCACCCGCGCGACATGCAGCGCATCGTCGGCGTGATGCAGCGGTTGCGGGACGCCGGCAACACCCTGCTGGTGGTGGAGCACGACCCGGAAGTGATGCTGGCCGCCGACCGCATCATCGATATCGGCCCCGGCCCCGGCGAGCGCGGCGGCAACATCGTGTTCAACGGCTCGCCGGCGGAGATCGTCCGCGCCGAGGGGTCGATGACCGGGGAGTATCTTTCCGGGCGCAGGACGGTGCTTGAAGGTGATGGTGCGCACCGCGTTCGCGGTGCACACCCTACGCCCGGCGAAGACTCCGTAGGGTGTGCAGCGCAAAGCGCTGCGCACCAGCCAACGCTGTGGGTCACCAACGCCACCGAGAACAACCTCCGCAATCTCACCGCGGAGATCCCGCTGCAGCGTTTCGTGGTACTCACCGGCGTGTCCGGCTCGGGCAAGTCCACGCTGATGCAGGACGTGCTCTATAACGCGCTGGCCAAGCTCAAGGGCCATCCGGGCGATCCGCCCGGTGCCCACGAGGCCATTCTGGGTCACGAGCACATCGACGACGCGGTGCTGGTGGACCAGAGCGCCATCGGCAAGACTACGCGCTCCAATCCGGCCAGCTACGTGGGTGCCTTCGACCCCATCCGCAAGGCCTTCTGTGCCCAGCCGGAGGCCAAGGAGCGCGACTACAAACCGGGCACCTTCAGCTTCAACTCCGGCAACGGTCGCTGCCCCACCTGCGGCGGCAACGGTTTCGAGCACGTGGAGATGCAGTTCCTCTCCGACGTCTACATCCGCTGCCCGGACTGCGACGGCCGCCGCTACCGCGACGAGGTGCTGGAAATCATGCTGCCGCCGGCGCCCGGTTGCTCGCTGGGGCCGCGTTCCATCGCCGACGTGCTCGAGCTCACCGTCAACGAAGCTGTGCAGTTCTTCGCGGATAACAGGGAGGTGCTGCGCGGGCTGGAGCCATTGCAGGCGGTGGGCCTGGGCTACATGAAACTGGGCCAGCCGGTGCCGACGCTGTCCGGTGGCGAGGCACAGCGCCTTAAGCTGGCCGGCCACCTGGCCAAGGCTGGCGCCCGCCGACGGCAGAAGGAACAGCTGCTGTTCCTGTTCGACGAGCCCACCACCGGCCTGCATTTCCACGACGTAGCGGTGCTGCTGCAGGCCTTCCGCCGTTTGCTGGATGACGGCCATTCGCTGCTGGTGATCGAGCACAATCTAGATGTCATGCTGGCGGCGGACTGGCTGATCGACATGGGTCCGGAGGGCGGCGACCGCGGCGGGGAGATCGTCTGCAGCGGGACGCCGGAACAGGTGATGGGAGTGGAGGCCAGTCATACCGGGGTGGCATTGCGACGGTATGTCGAGTTCATGGATGGTGGTGCGCACCGCGTTCGCGGTGCACACCCAACGTCCGACAACGCTGCCGTAGCCGAAGTCGCCGACGCCCCCGCCACCTACCGCGACCACGCCATCGCCATCCGCAACGCCCGGGAGCATAACCTCAAGGGCATCGACCTGCGCATTCCCCGGGACAAGCTCACCGTGATCACCGGCCTGTCCGGCTCCGGCAAGTCCACGGTGGCCTTCGACATCCTGTTCAACGAGGGCCAGCGCCGCTACCTGGAATCGCTGAACGCCTACGCCCGCCAGTTCGTGCAGCCGGCCGCCCGGCCGGATGTGGACGCCATCCTCGGCATACCGCCCACCGTGGCCATCGAGCAGCGCACCAGCCGCGGCGGGCGCAAGAGCACTGTCGGCACCATGACCGAGGTGCAGCATTTCATGCGCCTGATGTACGTGAAGCTGGGCACCCAGTACTGCCCGGGCTGCGACGTGCCCATCCAGGCGCAGACGCCGGAGGCCATCCTCGCCCAGATCATGCAGGACTACCGCAACCGCGAAGTGGAACTGCTGGCGCCGCTGGTGGTGGCACGCAAGGGCTACTACACCGACCTGGCCAAGTGGGCGGCCGGCAAGGGCTTCGACCACCTGCGGGTGGATGGCGAGGCCACGCCCACCGATGACTGGCCGCGGTTGGACCGGTACCAGGAGCACGACATCGAACTGCCGGTGGGGACGGTCAAGGCGACCCCGGCCAACGAGGAGACCCTGCGTCGGCTGATCCGCGAGGCGCTGGACTACGGCAACCAGACCCTGAAGGCGGCGGCCGACGGACGGGAAGACGCCATCTTCTCCGCCAAGCGCGCCTGCCCTTCCTGCAACCGCAGCTTCGAGGAACTGGACCCGCGGCTGTTCTCCTACAACTCCAAGCACGGCTGGTGCCCGAGCTGTTTCGGGACAGGCACGGTGATCCCCGGCTTCGACGAAGAACAGACCGGCGAGGAATCCGCCTGGACCGAGGATGCCGAGGCGGAACCGGTGCAGTGTCCCACCTGCCACGGCCAGCGCCTGAACGAAGTCGCACTGGCGGTGCGCTACCGTGACCACTCCATCGCCGCGCTGTCGGCCCTGTCGGTCGCCCAGGCGGCGGAGTGGTTCCAGGCCCTGACGCTGGAAGGCCGGGAGGCATCCATCGCCCAGGACATCCTGCCGGAGATCCGACACCGACTCGCCTTTCTGCAGGAAGTGGGGCTGGGCTACCTCGCCCTGGACCGGGCCGCGCCCACGCTCTCCGGGGGAGAGGCCCAGCGCATCCGGCTGGCCTCGCAGCTCGGGTCGAACCTGCAGGGCGTGTGCTACGTGATGGATGAACCCACCATCGGCCTGCACCCGCGGGACAATCGCATGCTGCTGGACACGCTGACGCGCCTGGAAGGCAAGGGCAACACCATCGTGGTGGTGGAACACGACGAGGACACCATCCGCCGCGCCGAGCACGTGGTGGATCTGGGCCCGGGCGCCGGCGTGAACGGTGGCCGCGTGGTGGCCGAGGGCACGGTGGCGGATCTGCTGGCCAACCCGCACTCGGTCACCGGCCGCAGCCTGTCCAACCCGTTGCGCCACCCCCTGCGCCAGTCGCGGCGGCTGGAACCGGCGGAGCACGTCATCCGCATCCGCGGCGCCAGCGCAAACAACCTGCAGAACGTGGACGCCGACATTCCCCTGGGCCGCCTGGTGGTGGTCAGCGGCGTGTCCGGTTCCGGCAAGTCCACGCTGGTGCGGGAGGTACTGGAGGACAATCTGTACCGGCTGGTGACCAACCGACGCGGCAAGGAACAGCCGGCGCTGAAGGGTTGCCGCGGCCTGGATGGCTGGGAGCACGTGGAACGCGTGCTGGAAGTGGACCAGACCCCCATCGGCAAGACGCCGCGTTCCTGCCCCGCCACCTACGTCGGCTTCTGGGACGACATCCGCAAGCTCTACGCGCAGACCGAGGAGGCCCGCATCCGCGGCTACGGCCCCGGCCGGTTCTCCTTCAACACCAAGGACGGCCGCTGCCCCGGTTGCGAGGGCCAGGGCGTGAAGCGAATCGAAATGAACTTCCTGCCCGACGTCACCATGCCCTGCGAGGTCTGCCACGGCCAGCGCTTCACCCAGGAAACGCTATCCGTGACCTGGAAAGGCAGATCCGTGGGTGAGGTGCTGAACATGCCCATCGACGAGGCTGTGGAGTTCTTCGAATCCCACAACCGCATCCACCACGCCTTGCGGCTGCTGCAGGACGTGGGCCTGGGCTACCTCACCCTGGGCCAGCAGAGCCCGACACTCTCCGGTGGCGAGGCCCAGCGCATCAAGCTGGTCACCGAACTGGCCAAGGCGCGCCCGGACACCCGCCGGCAGCCGCCCCACACCGTTTACGTGCTGGATGAACCCACCGTGGGCCTGCACATGGCCGACGTGGAAAAGCTGATCCACGTGCTGCACCGACTGGTGGACGCCGGTCATACCGTGGTGGTGATCGAGCACAACCTGGACATCATGGCCGAGGCGGACTGGCTGATCGACATGGGACCGGAGGGTGGCGAGGCCGGTGGCCGGGTCGTGGCGAAAGGCGTACCTGAGACGCTGGTGGAAAAGGACGATTCCCACACCGCGCGGATATTGCGGGAGTTTCTTGCCGAGCGGCAGTGGGGGGAAGAGCGGCGGGTGTCAGAGAATTGATTCTTCCAGCGGATGAGTACTATGGTGCGCACCTTCGGTGCACACCAATCCCCAAGGCATGGAGGCCTCTGCAATGTCCAACTATCGTCGGGCGCGCGAGCCCGGAGCCAGCTATTTCTTTACCGTCGTCACATATGGTCGACGTCCGGTTTTCGAGGACCCGGTTGCTGTCAACGCACTCCGCACTGCGATGCGCCAGACGATGCGGCGACGTCCTTTCGTCATCGACGCGATTGTCGTACTGCCCGATCACCTGCATGCCATCTGGACCCTGCCCGAAGGTGACGCCGACTACTCCACGCGGTGGAGCATCATAAAGCGCTCCGTTTCGCTGCAGCTGCCTCATGCTTCAAGACCCCCTTCCACCCCCTCCCGGACCCGCCGCCGCGAACGCACCCTCTGGCAACGCCGCTACTGGGAACATCTGATACGAGACGAGGACGATCTGCGGCGGCACGTGGACTATGTCCACTACAACCCGGTACGGCATGGGCTGGTGGCCTCTCCGGCGGAGTGGCCGCACGGCAGCTTCCGGCGTGCGGTGGCTCGGGGGCTTTATCCCGTGGGCTGGGGCCGGTGCGAGCCGGCTTCGGTAGGGGGAATGATGCTGGAGTGAAGCCGTGCGCATCGCCTTGCGGCCCGCACTTGCCCTCCCCCACCATTCCACGGTCAAATGTCGGACTTTTCCGGAATTCGTCCATGAGGTAACCGCGATGCCCCAATTCCGCTCCAAGACGTCGACGTTCGGCCGCAACATGGCCGGGGCCCGGGCGCTGTGGCGCGCCACCGGGATGAAGGACGGCGATTTCAACAAGCCGATCATCGCCGTGGCCAACTCCTTCACCCAGTTCGTGCCGGGCCATGTGCACCTGAAGGATCTCGGCCAGATGGTCATTTCCGAGATCGAGCAGGCCGGCGGCGTCGGCAAGGAGTTCAACACCATCGCGGTGGACGACGGCATCGCCATGGGGCACGACGGCATGCTGTACTCGCTGCCCTCGCGGGAAATCATTGCCGACAGCGTGGAATACATGGTGAACGCCCACTGCGCCGATGCGCTGGTGTGCATTTCCAATTGCGACAAGATCACCCCCGGCATGCTGATGGCCGCCATGCGGCTGAACATTCCAGTGATCTTCGTTTCCGGGGGGCCGATGGAGGCCGGGAAGACCAGGCTTGCCAGCGGGGAAGAGCGCCATCTTGACCTGGTGGATGCCATGGTCGCGGCCGCGGACGACAGCGTCTCCGACGCCGATGTGGAAACCATCGAGCGCTCCGCCTGCCCCACCTGCGGCAGTTGCTCCGGCATGTTCACGGCCAACTCCATGAACTGCCTGACCGAGGCCCTGGGCTTGTCCCTGCCCGGCAACGGTTCGACGCTGGCCACCCATGCCGATCGCGAGCGGCTGTTCCGCGAAGCGGGCAGCCGCATTGTCGAACTGGCCTACCGCTACTACCGCGACGGCGATGACAACGTGCTGCCACGGAACATCGCAAACTTCGCCGCCTTCAGCAACGCCATGAGCCTGGATATCGCCATGGGCGGCTCCACCAATACGGTGCTGCACCTGCTGGCTGCCGCGCGCGAGGGCGAGGTGGAGTTCACCATGGAGGACATCGACCGCCTCTCGCGCAAGGTGCCCAACCTGTGCAAGGTGGCCCCGGCCACGCCGTTCTACCACATGGAGGACGTTCACCGGGCCGGCGGCATCATGGCAATCCTGGGCGAACTCGACCGCGCCGGGTTGCTGGAAACCGGCGTGCCCACCGTGCACTCGCCGACGCTGGCCGATGCCCTGGAATCCTGGGACGTCATGCGCACTGACAATCCTGAGGTGCACGCCTTCTTCAGCGCCGGGCCGGCGGGCATTCCCACCCAGACCGCATTCAGCCAGTCCACACGCTATCCCAGCCTGGACCTGGATCGCGCCAAGGGCTGCATCCGCAACCTGGAGCACGCCTACAGCCGTGACGGCGGCCTGGCCGTGCTGTACGGCAACCTGGCCGAACGCGGCTGCATCGTGAAAACCGCCGGGGTGGACGAAAGCATCCTCAAGTTCGAGGGTCCGGCAGTGATCTTCGAGAGCCAGGACGCCGCCGTGGAGGGCATCCTGAAGGGACGGGTGAAGGCCGGCGATGTGGTCATCATCCGCTACGAAGGCCCCCGCGGCGGGCCGGGCATGCAGGAGATGCTCTACCCCACCAGTTACCTGAAGTCCAAGGGCCTGGGCAAGCATTGCGCGCTGATCACCGACGGCCGGTTCTCCGGAGGCACCTCGGGGCTGTCCATCGGCCATGTCTCGCCAGAGGCGGCCGAGCACGGCAATATCGCGCTGATCGAGACCGGCGACACCATCCGCATCGACATTCCGAACCGCACCATCGAGATCGCGGTACCCTCGGATGAGCTGACCGCCCGCCGGGAAGCGATGGGGGCCAGAGGCGACGAGGCCTGGAAGCCCGCGGAAATCCGTCAGCGCAAGGTGACCGCGGCGCTGAAGGCCTACGCCAAGCTGGCCACCAGTGCGGACAAGGGGGCGGTAAGGAACCTGGATCTGCTGGATTAAGGGGTCATTTCCGGCCTTGCGGCCGGATCGGTGGCAACCGCCTGCGGCGATTACCCCCCTACACCGGATCTCAACACCGGGGGCCTTCCCGCCGTAGGGGAGTAACCGCGCAGCGGTTGCTACCGTCGGGCGCAAGCCCGAACCGAACTGTGCTGGATGAAGTAATCCGGCGCGGCCGGCCGGGGATCCGGTTGGTGCGCACCTGCGGTGCACACCCTGCTCAGGGATCGACGCCGCAGGGAGCTCGGCTATCGTAGGGTGTGCAAGCATCAAGCTTGCGCACCGGCCCATGCTAGAACGTCCGCCCCAGCGTCAGGTAGATGTTGCCGTCCCGCCCGTCGGCCCGGCCGTAGGCCAGGTAGACCATGCCGACAGGCAGATCCAGGCCCAGCAGCAGGCTGCCGGAATAGATCAGGTCGCTGGCGCGGGCGGTGGCGTCCTGGTCCCAGACGTTCCCCACTTCCAGCGAGCCGCCCAGGTAGGTGGGAAAACCGGCTAGTTGCTGGCCGCCGCCCATACGCCGGAAATAGATCAACCGCCCCAGCGCCAGCCGGTCACCGGTGAGCTCGTTCTGCTGGTAACCCGACAGGTTGAGGAACCCGCCCAGGCTGTACAGCGAGTACACCGGGATCTCGCCCTCGGTGACGGTGGCGTAGCGCAGGCCGGTGAGCACCGTGTGCCGGCCGAAGCTGCTGGCCATCAGCCAGTCCAGCTCGGCACGGCCGTAGCGCTGGTCCGCCCCCAGGTCGCCGACACTGCGGGTCCAGCTCATCTCCGTCACCATGCCGCGTGTGGGGAAGCGCGGGTTGTCCAGCGTATCCAGCGCCAGGCTGACGAAGCCCTCGGCGGTGGAGAAGGTGAAACGGTCGGTGCCGGGGCCGGTGACCAGGGGCTTTACCCGCCCTGCCCCGCGCTCCATCCCGACTCGCACCTCCCCGATGGCGCCCAGCTCCCGCCCACCATGCAGCCCGAGCAACTGGCGATTCACCCGAACTTCGCCGGACTGGTCGCCATCGGTATAGACCGGCACGGCCTCGCGATAGGCCTCCGCCCGCGGCGCGACGAAATAGCGCGTGGCATAGCCGAACGGCTGCCAGAACTCGCCGAACAGCCGCGGCCGGCTGCCGATCTGGGCATCCACGCGCCATTCCGCACCCAGCCGATTCACCTCGGTCTGCAGGTAGCTCACCGACGCCAGATAACTGGCGTCGGTGTCCAGATCATCCTCCAGCGCCAGGCCCACGCGGAGATACCCGGGGCCCCAGGATTTTCCCACGGTGGTCACCTCGACGCCGGTGCGGTCGCCGTCGGAGACGATGCGGTAGTCAGTCCGCTCGAAATATTCCAGGCCGTGGATCCGGTCCATGGCGGCTTCCATGGCATCCACATCCAACGGTCGTCCCTCGATATCCGGGAGCCGGGCGCGAATGATCTCGTCGGCGATTCCCGAACGGTTGTTGATGCGCACGAAATCCATGCGCTGGCCTGGCCGCTGCTGGTCTCGCAGACGTTGCTGCCAGAGCGCATAACTCTCGGCGTCCACGGACAGGCGTGTCAGCGCCTGTAACTGCTGCCGGGCCGCCAGCTCGCCGGCAACAGTTGCTTCGGCGGAGCGGTGGAAATCCGCGGAATCCACCGGAATCCCCAGCAGGTCGGGGCGGATCAGGATGTCATTGTCGCCCAGGGTGGCGATCTGCTCGGCGGAGCGGGTCCGCATCATGATGTTCAGGGACTGATCCATGACAGCGAAGGGGTTGTCCAACTCGCCGTCGCTCAACGCCTCGCCACCCACGTCCACGGCGATGACGACATCCGCACCCATGTCGCGCGCCACCTGGATGGGAATGTTGTCCTGAATGCCGCCGTCTATCAGCAAACGCTCGTTCCACTCCACCGGGGCGATCAGACCGGGAATGGACATGCTGGCGCGCATGGCCTCGGGCAGGTTGCCGTCCGCCAGCACGACCACCTCGCCGGTCATCAGATCCACCGCCAGCGCCCGGTAGCGCACTGGGAAGTCGTCGAAGTGCTGGACGTGCAGTGTGGATTCGGCAAAACGCCGCAATGCCTGGCTGAGCTGTTGGCCCTGGATGAACCCTCTGGGAAGGGCCACGCCGTCGCCTCGCAGGCCCAGGGTCAGCTGGCCAGGCAGATCGCGTTCATCCTGTTTGCGGCGGAAGGCCACGCCCCGGCGTTCGGTGCGATCCCGGAACGCGGTGGCCCAGTCCATGCCCTCCACCGCGCGCTCCAGGGCCCGAGGTTCCCACCCGGAGACGTACAGGCCGCCGACGATGGCGCCCATGCTGGTGCCAATCACCATGTCCACCGGCACCTGCAGTTCCTCCAGCACCTTGATCACGCCGAGGTGGGCCAGGCCCTTGGCGCCACCGCCGCTCAGCACCAGAGCGACCGTGGGGCGTTCGGCCACCGGCTCGGTGGTGCTTTCCCCGGCGGAAGCCACGCTCACTGCGCAACAAAGCGCTGCAAGCAGCAGCACAACCGGTTTCCAGCAAGCTCCCCGCATGCGCACCCCCGGCATTCCATTGCGGAAAATCCGCGACTCTCACGTCTTCAGGGCTGTTCCAGGCCATAAACATGGAGCAGGAACGCGTAACGGAACGCGACCTCCTCCAGATAATCGAAACGCCCGCTGGCGCCGCCGTGACCGGCACTCATGTTGGTGCGCAGCAGCAGCAACTGATCGTCGGTCTTCAATTCCCGCAGTCGCGCCACCCATTTCGCGGGCTCCCAGTAGGTGACCCGCGGATCTGACACCCCAGCCGTTACCAGCAGGTGAGGGTAGCGCTGCCGACAGATGTTGTCATAAGGCGAGTACCCCAGAATGGTGTGGTAGGCGTCCGGGTCCTTCAACGGGTTTCCCCACTCCGGCCACTCCGGCGGGGTCAGCGGAAGGCTGGGATCGAGCATGGTGTTGAGCACGTCCACGAAGGGTACGTCCGCCACCGCAGTGTGAAACAGCTCCGGCCGCTGGTTGAGCACCGCGCCCACAAGCATGCCGCCGGCGCTACCGCCGTGGGCCGCAATGCGACCCGAGCCGGTATAACCGTGCTGGATCAACGCCTCGGCGGCGGCGATGAAATCGCTGAATGTGTTCTGCTTGTCGGCCAGCTTGCCCGCCCGGTACCAGCGGTAGCCGCGCTCCTTGCCGCCTCGGACATGGGCGACGGCGTAGACGAAACCCCGGTCCACCAGGCTGAGCCGGTTCGGCGAGAATCCGGGCAGATCGATCAGGCCGTAGGCGCCATAGCCGTAGAGCAGCAACGGCGTGTCCGTCCCGGGAGTGAGATCCCGGCGATGAAACAGCGAGACCGGAACCTGCTCCCCGTCGGGCGCCGTGGCAAGCAGGCGATGGGCAACATAGGCTTCAGGGTCGTGACCGCTGGGAATCTCCTGTTCCTTGCGCAGCGTCCGCCGACGGCTGTCCATGCGGTAGTCGTAGACGCGTGCCGGCGTGGTGAACGAGCTGTAGGTGTAACGCAGCGTATCGGTGTCGTACTCGTAACCGGGCACGACGCCCAGTTCGTAGCACTCCTCGTCCATGACGATGGCGTGTTCCTCGCCGCTGTCCCAGTGACGCACGACGATGCGAGGCAAGCCGTCCTCCAGTTCCAGCCGCACCAGCCATCCGCGGTAGACGATCATCGTGCGCACAAGCACACCGGGACGATGGGGCACCACGTCCTGCCAGTGTTCCGGCTGCGGTGCCACCAGCGGCGTGCGGACGATACGGAAGTCCTCCGCGCCCCCCGCGTTGGTCAGCAACAGCCAGTCGTCACCGTGATCGGACACGTCATACTCCACCCCCTCCTCCCGGCGGAGAAACAGGGTGGGCTCGGCCTCGGGCCGATCAGCCGGAATGATGCGTACCTCGGATGTGGTGTGGTCATGGCTGTCGATCAGCAGGTAACGACCGCTTTCCGTCCTGCCCACTCCGACGAAGAAACCGGGATCCGCCTCGTCATACACGAGAGGGTCCTGCTCCACGCTGGTGCCCAGACGATGACGATGCACCCAGCGCGGGCGATGGTCCTCGTCCTGCACCGTGTAGAACAGCGTGCGGCTATCCGCCGCCCACTCGAAGTCGCCGCGGGCCTGGGTAATGACCTCGGGCAGTTCCACGCCGGTCTGCAGGTCCAGCACATGTATGGTGTAGATCTCGGCCCCGCTGGCATCCTCGCTGTATGCCAGATAGCGATGATCCGGGCTGTGTTCGGCGTCCCCGATCCGGTAGTACTCCCGGCCTTCGGCCAGCGCATCGCCGTCCAGCAGCAGCTCCTCATCTCCACCAGCCGCGGTTCGCCGGCAGAACAACGGCTGCTGGCCACCCTCGCGATACCGCACGTAATATGCATAGGGGCCATCCGGCAGCGGAACGCTGCTGTCGTCCTCACGGATCCGCCCTTTCAGTTCCCGGAACAGTGCCTCGCGGAGCGGCTCGACCGGTGCCATCACGGCGGCCGTGTATGCGTTCTCCCGCTCAAGATAGTCTCTGATGTCCTCCCGCAGCCTCTGGGGATCCTGCATGGCCGCACGCCAGTCCGCATCCCGCAACCAGGCGTAAGGGTCGGTTCTTTCATGACCGTGATGGAGGCTGCTGGTCAGCTGCTTGCGCGCACGCGGGGGAATGAAGCTTGCTACGGAATACGTATCCGCCACGGAAACTCCTTTGCATGACAAGTGTCGAAACGCGTACTGGTTCAACAAACCATCGTATCCCGGGGAAAACAATAGAGGAACATGACCACCAGGCGAGCGGCGTGTCCCCCTGACTCCTTGGCCCGGACGCGCACGTGGGAATTTATCAGCGCTTGCCTAGTCTGACAGAAAAATACTGGAGGAAGGGAACTATGGACTACCGGGGGCTGGCGGCCCGACCGACGCCGCCTTTATTCATGGACCTGGAAGCGTCCAGTCTGCGTGCACACGTGAGTTATCCCACCGAGATCGCCTGGTCGGTAACGGACGGCACCATCGAGAGCGTACTGATACGCCCGGAACCGGACTGGACGGACTGGAGCGAGCAGGCCGAGGCCCTGACCGGGATCAGCCGCAAACTGCTGGCCGACGAAGGCGTGACGGCCAGTATGGCCGCCAGCCTGTTGAACCAGACGCTGTACGGGCAAACCGTCTACGTGGACGGCGGTGCATACGACCGCTTCTGGCTCAGGCGACTTTTCACCGCGGCTGGCGCCCAGCCGAGTTTCGACGTGGAAGACATGAGCGAGTTGATCCCGGTGCGCCTGCGTGGCTGCCCGGAATGGGCGGACCGCCTGCAGGAATTGCAGCAGCAGGCCCGAGAGCAGGCGGGCCCGGCGCACCGGGCAAGCAGCGACGTGCTTTTCCTGCGCCACCTGTACCAAGCGGTCAACCGCGACACTCGGAACGCTATCCCAGCAACGCCTGGGCTTCCTGCAGCGCCTCCCGAAACGCTGGGCTCTCGGTGAACGGGATGCCCGGCTGCAGCCCAATACGCTCCAGTGCCGAGATGCTGGCCTCGTCGATCGTGGCCATCGGGTGCTCGGTGTAGCGATAGACGTCCAGATTGGCGGCGATGACCAGATCAGCCAGGTCCGGGCGAACCGTTTCCCGCATGCGGCGCCAGTCCTCGTGCCGGGCCACCGCCTCGACGATCTGCAGCGGGAAGTGCCAGCGTCGTAGAATGGCGGCACCCACTGGTGCGTGGATCGCCCTCAGCGTCTGTTCCAGGCGCTCCTCCGACTCCGCCAGATCCGGAGTCCGGACCGCATACGCCAGCACCGGCAACGCGCCGATATCATGCACCAGACCGGCCAGCATGGCATCGTCTGGCGAAATCCGCGTGTAGCAAACGGCCAGGGCGCGGCAATAGGCGGCAACCTCCAGCGAGTGCTGGTAAGTGTGGCTGATCCGCTGCCGGTATTTGGCCGGCACGGCATGAGCCATCTGCATCAACGCATAATGGGTGACCAGCACGCCGGTCAGGTTGATGCCCAGCCGGCTGACCGCCGCGTTGACGCTGGCCATGGTATGCAGCCCGCGATGGCTGGCGCTGTTCGCCACTTTCAATACATGCGCCGCCAGCGCCGGGTCCTTGCCTAGCGCGTGGGCAACCTCGCCGGGGCCTGCTTCGCTTGCCACCAGGCGGCGGACCTGTAGCGTAGCCTCGGGCTTTCCCGGTATGGACAAGGTGCCGAGTTGAATGCGACGCTGAATTTCGACCAGGTGCGAGAATGGGGTGGAACCCAGCCGTTTGCCTGTCTGATTCATGGTCTAGTGTGCCGTCCCGCTTGCAAGGTTACGTTCCCCAGGGCTCCCCGCGGCTGGACCCCGAGGCCCCCATCGCCGTGCCATTGCTGCCCGCTACGCCTGCACATCAATGCCTTTCCGCACTGGTGGCGGAACCCACGGAACGTAACCTTGCAAGTGGGACAGCACACTAGGCGGAACCTGCCGTCATGTCCCCTGGGGAGTGGAAATAGTCACTGGTTCGCGCCATCTCGTCCACCACCTGCTGCAATTCTGCCAGCCGCCATTCGGCGGTGCGCAGCGGGGCACAGTCCTCGCAGCGGAGATCATCGCAGGGCTGGCGTGTGTAAAGCCAGAAGTGCACAGCTCCGGCGAGCAATCCGTCCGCCACGTCATTCAGATCGGCCTGCTCGTCCGCGTCGGCCAGACGGTTGCCTAGTTCCACCAACTGTCTTGCAGCCTCGTCATAGACGGATACGGGGTCGTCCATCGTCGCGCGCCTCTGGTTGGACTTCCTCAAGAGCATACGCGATGAGGAAGCGGGATGTGACAGGGAAGCACCGGAGCATGGGCCGCACACCCACCTTGGGCGACGACCGGTCCTTCAAAGGCGGACAATGATACGACACTTCACTTGTGTCTCGAAGTACCGACACAACAACGCCTAACATATTGATCTATCAATGCGTTGAAGAATTGGCGAAAAGTTCATCAAACTGACGCAAAGTGTTCATCCGCAACGCCTGGACCGACCGTTTCCAGCAGCTGTCCACAACGTTATCCACAGCTTGTGTGGAAAACCTTGGCAATTCCACATGAATCAGGAAGTTCCCGTTTTCAGTTGACTTCGGGGGCAAGTTTCTGCTGCGCCGCAACAGACATTCAACAACAGCCTGCCCCCTGCGGCGGGATTCCGCCCGACCTGCGCGACACCCTGCTGCGCCGATCATAAGCAATTGATTAGAAGAACAAAAAAAGCAGCGCCGAGATTTTCATCAATCTGTCAAAATCGCTGCGGCAACAGCGGTTTGCAGGGGTTCCCACCAGTTCGTCCACATGGTTTTCCACAGACTTTGTGAACAACGCGGGAAGTGCCCGCTGGTGATGCAAAAACGGCGACGAAAGGCGTGACACGCCCTCTCCCGGGCAATTCATCCACAGGCAGGCGCACAACGGTGAGGCCGGAGGTGGCGCTGTACACAAGAATGCGCTTCAGTAACGAATCCCCAGCCGCCGGTAGACAAAGCTGAGCAGCCAGGCCGGACCAATCAGCAGGAACTGCAGATCCTGGAAGAACGAGGGTTTCTTGCCTTCGATTTCGTGGCCGATGAACTGACCGATCCAGGCGAGCACGAACACGACGACGGCCACCGTCCACAGGGGCACTGGGGACAGGGCGATCAGGTGGCAGACCACCAGCATGGCGACGGTGATGGCAGCCATGCCCAGGAACAGCGGGAGGGACAGCCGCAGGTAATAAAGCCCCACCACCAGCGCGGTGAGCGTCGCCCAATTGAGCCAGGGAGACGCAGCACCGGGGAGCACGGCGGCCAACGGGCCTTGGGGGATGCTCCACAACAGCGCCAGCACGCTGAACATGATCAGCGGCACGCAGACCCAGTGAATGCGCTTGTTGGTGTTGTTCTGGTGGCTTTCTCCGTACTCGGCGAGCCATTGATCGGCGGTCTTCATGGCGCTCCTCCCATCCGGACAGAGATCTTGTTGGTTTGTCCTGCAGAGTATGACGGAAACCGGCTGCACGTCCAGTACTGGCGCCGTTTGAACGCCGATGCCGCCCTCGGTGTCCATGACTAGTATCATGCAGGGGTGGCGAGATCATCTGGCATCATGGCTGGCGGACGGCGCCCTGCTCTCCGGGGGAAGGATACGGTCAATGCGCAAGTTCATCGGGTTTGTCGTGGCAATGGGGCTGGTTGTGTCTGCCCTGCCTTTGCTGGTCGGGGCGGAGGTGGAACGCAGCGCAAGGCACAGCTTCAACGTGGAGATCATCTCCGAAGGGCTGAACCGACCATGGGGCCTGGCGTTTCTGCCGGATGGGAGGATGCTGATCAGCGAACGCCCCGGCAGGCTGCTGCTACTTGATCCGGAGCGCAACGAACGGTGGGAGGTCGAGGGAACGCCGGAAGTGGCCGCCACCAATCAGGGAGGCTTGCTGGACGTGGCCCTGCACCCGGAGTTCGAGTCCAACGGCTGGGTCTACCTGAGCTATGCCAAGGCCGGGGATGGCGGCTACACCACCGCTGTGGGGCGAGGGCAACTGCAGGACGCCCGGCTGTCCGGTTTTCAGGAGCTGTTCGTGGCCACACCTTATGCTTCCGGCGGCCGGCATTTCGGCTCGCGGCTGGTCTTCGACGAACAGGGCTATCTGTTCATCAGCACCGGGGATCGCGGCCTGCGCGACAACGCCCAGGCGCTGGACAGCCACCACGGCAAGATCATCCGCCTCACGGATGACGGCCAGATCCCCGCGGACAACCCCTTCCTTGACCATGCCGAAGCCCTGCCGGGCATCTACAGCTACGGCCACCGCAACCCCCAGGGCATGATCCTGCACCCGGACACCGGCGACGTCTGGCTGAATGAGCACGGCCCCCGGGGCGGCGACGAGATCAACAGGGTTCAGGCGGGACTGAATTTCGGTTGGCCGAAGGTGACCCACGGCCGGGAGTATCATGGTCCGAGCATCGGTCCCTCGGAAATGGAGGGCATGGAGCCGCCGCTGCATCACTGGACGCCGTCCATCGCGCCTTCGGGCATGGCCTACTACCAGGGAGAGCGTTTCCCGGACTGGCAAGGCAATATCTTCGTCGGAGCGCTGGCGGGGCGACATCTGGCACGACTGACAGTGGACGGCACCGAGATTGTCGACGAAGAGCAACTGCTGGCTGACCGTCAATGGCGGGTTCGCGATGTCCGTGCCGGACCGGACGGCTACATCTATCTGCTGGTGGACGCGACCGACGCCCCCCTGGTGCGCCTCACCCCGGCCGACCAATGAAAAGCTACCTGCAACATGCCTGGCGAATGATCCTGCGGGGCCTGCTGGCAGTCATCCCCATTGCCGTCACGCTCTATCTGGTGTTCTGGCTGGCTTTCACCGCCGAATGGATGCTGGGGCTTGCGGTCAAGCTGATAACGCCGGAAGGCGTCTACCTTCCTGGCATGGGCCTGATCCTCGCACTGGGGATCCTCTACGGCCTGGGCTGGCTGGTAGATCACTGGCTGCTCAAACGCTTGATCGAGGGGCTGGATAGCCTGCTGATCCGCATGCCGCTGATCAACAAGATCCACGGTGCCGTGAAAGACCTGATCCGGTACTTCTCGGCGCGCGGACCGAAAGCGTTCGACCAGGTCGTGACCATCGAACTGATCGGCCAGGATATGACCGTGCTGGGACTGGTGACCCGTGACGACCTGCGGGACCTGCCCCAGGGCCTGGCCAGCGAGCACAACGTTGCCGTTTACATTCCGGGCAGCTACCAGATCGGCGGCTTCACCGTCATGGTTCCGCGCCATCGCCTGTCGCCGGTGGACATGCCCATCGACGACGCCTTGCGTTTCGCCATCACCGGCGCAATGTCCGTTACCGCCCGCAACGGTCATGCCTGAAGGCCGACCGTCAGCGAAACAGGAATCCTGGACAGGACAGATTCAGTCATGCATATAGCCGTCATAGGAGCCGGCGTCCTCGGGGTCACATCCGCCTGGTACCTGTCCAGGGCGGGTCATACCGTTACCGTCATCGACCGAGCGGACGGCGTGGCCGATGAAACCAGCTTTGCCAACGGCGGCCTGCTGCACGCCAGCCACGCGGAGCCGTGGAACGCCCCCGGCGTGGTCTGGCAACTGCTACGCTGGCTGGGTCGCGAGGACTCCCCGCTGCTGCTGCGCCCCGCACAGATCCCGCGGCTGGCACGCTGGGGGGTGAATTTCCTGCGCTTCAGCAGCCCCCGCCACTTCGACCGCGCCACACGCACCAATGCCAGGCTTGCGGTTTACAGCCTGGCCGCCATCCGCGAGTTGCGCCAGCAGACAGGGATCCGCTATGCCGACCGGCAAGCCGGCATCATCAAGATCTTTCGCGACCAGCAGAGTCTGGACAAGGCGCTGCACGCTTCCCGCCTGATGGACGAGATGGGCGTGCGCTACTCGGCGCTGGACGGCCGCCGGGCGGTAGCGCTGGAACCCTCGCTGGGCGACATCGCCCATGAACTGACCGGCGCCATCTTCTATCCCGATGACGAAAGCGGAGATGCCCATCTGTTTACCCGGGAGCTCGGCCGCCTGTGCGGAGAAGCCGGCGTCGAGTTCCGGCTGCGCACCACTGTGCGGCAACTGCTGCGCAACGGCGACAGCCTCACGGGGCTGGACACCGACAACGGGGTGATCCGGGCGGATTGCTACGTCCTGGCCGCCGGCAGCTACAGTGCCCCGCTGGGACGTCAGGCTGGCCTTTACCTGCCCATCTATCCGGTCAAGGGTTATTCGCTGACCGCACCGGCGCAGGGCTGGCGCAACCAGCCGCAGATTCCGCTGATCGATGATGCCAACAAGGTGGTGTTGGCCGTGCTTGATGACCGGATACGCATGGCCGGCACCGCCGAATTCGCGGGTTTCGACACAAGCCTGCGCCAGCACAGGGCCGATGGCGTGCTTCGGCAGGTGGTGAAGACCTTTCCGTCGCTGGAAGAGCATCTCGACCGCAACGCTCTCACGCCGTGGTGCGGTCTGCGCCCGATCACCACGGACGGGGTACCGATTCTCGGACCATCGCCGCTGCGCAATCTCTACCTGAACTGCGGGCCCGGACACCTGGGCTGGACCTTTGCCTGTGGCCTCGGCAAAGTGCTGGCAGCCACCATCAGCGACGAAGCACCCGACATTCCGGCCGCCGAGCTGAGACTGGACCGCTTCGGATAAGGTCGGACTCCGTCAGGAAAAGCGATGACCGATGTCCGCGCCAGCGTGATGGATCTCAGTGATCCGCGATCAGCGGCGGCAGTTGTTCGGTAAGCTCCATCCGCTCACGCATGCGCCTGCTGGTGAGCACGAATCCCTGAAGCTCGTTCTGCGCATCACGGTATTCGCCGCGCCACGCCAGCCCCTCGCCATCAAAGCGCCAGTCGCCTTGCGCGGTCGATGCCGGCGGCCAGCAGACCACCTGGCAGCAGCTGGTCTTTACCGTGATCGGCATGGCGGGATACTCCACGGCGGTGCGTTGCCCGGCCAGCGTGGCGCCCAGCGCCCGGGCCGCGGCAGTCAATGGCGCCACGTATTGCAGCAGATGCCCCTCGACCTCGGCACAATCGCCGAGCGCGTGGATATCCGGCGCGGACGTCTGCAGATAACGGTCCACGACGATGCCTCGCTCCACCTGCAAGCCAGCCTGCCTGGCCAGCGCCGTTCTCGGCTCCAGGCCCACGGCGCTCAGCACCAGATCGGCCTGGAGGCGTGTTCCGTCACCAAGCGATACGCGGAACGCCCCTTGATGATGATCGACCCGCTCCACCGTGCAACCCGGGTACTGGACCACCCCGATCTCCTTCAGCCCGATCGCCAGCGCTGCCCCGGCCTGGGCCGGAACCAGGCGCTCCAGGGGGTAGGCCTCCGGATAAACCTGAGTCACCCTGATCCCGGCATCGGCCAGGTCGTTGGCGAACTCGCAACCCACCAGACCACCGCCGATGATCAGCAGCTCTCTGGCATTGGCAGCCGCTGCCCGGAACGCCGCGTATTGCTGCAGATCATTCACCTGGTGGATTGCATCCACGGCGTCACCCGCGACCGGCGGCCGCCGGGGTTCCGCCCCCAGCGCCAGCACCAGCTTGCCGTACTCCAGCACTTCGCCGTCGGCACGCAAGCGGTGAGCCGCCGGATCCAAGGCATCCACCGTCACGCCGGCCCGGACCGTGGCGTCCAGTTGCCCCGCCATTGCCTCCGCGGTGGCCTGAGCCAGCTCATCGGCGGATTTCCCCTTGCGGCACGCGGTGGACAGCATCGGCTTGGAATAGCTGCGGCCGTCATCAGCGGTCAGCAGCACCAGCGGCGTGCCGGCATCATGCTTGCGGAACTCCCTGGCGGTGGTGTAACCGGCCAGGCCCGTACCAACGATGACCACAGGCTTGCTCATGACAGTCTCCCTTTCGGATGGTTTCAGCCGCACCCGGTCAGCCGCGGCAGCGGTGGGGGAGGCACGCACGGACGAGGGTACCGCATGTTCCTGCGGATTGCGTTTCCAGGCAGCGGGTACGCAAGCGTTGTCGCCGCAAAATTCCCGCGTTCCCCGGGGAATGAATGATTTACGGATTACCCCCGGGAGCCATTATACTGCCGTGACACAAAACCATAATCCGAGGGTGTGGCATGACTGCAGAGCGGCGTACATATCACCGCCACGCGGTGACCTGGGACGCCGAGGTCAGTGGTGACGGCTATGGGCCGCTGGCATTCGAGATTCAGGACGTCTGCGAAGGCGGCGTGTTCCTGTCGCCCTCCACCCGGGCAGCGGCCCAGGGGCTACGGCAACGGCATTTGCGGGACGCCTGGCTAAGCATCAGCATCAGGGACCCTGTAACCAGTCGCCGGCGCTCTGCCCGCGCGCGGCTTGTCAGGGACGCTGGTGACGGGTTCGGGGTTGCGTTCGAGCACCCCCAGCAGGATCTGATCAATGCCCTGCTCACCGTGGCGGAGAGCGACCTGAGCGCGGAACGGCAGCCGGTGGCCAACACCGCCGCCCGGACACAGACCTCCAACGATCAACGCCGCCGTTATCTGGGATTGCTGCAAGGCTGCGGGGAATTGATCACCGACTACCTGAGGGATCGGCTGGAAACCTTCCTGCTGCAAGCGGAAGGTGCGCTGCTTGCCGCCGCCGACCGCACCACCAGCCCCACCGACCAGGCAGCCTATTTCGGCGGCATCAAGCTGCTGAAGAACCACCGGCGGCACTTCGGTTCCGACATTGTGACCGAGGTGCTGCAGCACTGGGGGTCGCTGGGCCATTTCAGCATCGAGGAAGAACGCGGACAGCAGGAAGAAGGCGAGCTGGCGCTGGTGGACGAGGGTGAGTTCGAGGACTGGCTGCTGCGCTCCGAGGCTGTCACCCGGGCGGAGACGCGCGCTATTCGGGCGCTCCGCCTGCTGCAGCGCCGTCTTGCCCATGCCGTTGGCAAGCCCATTGACGAGCGGAGCAACCCGCTTTCCCCGACTGCGCTCTCGCACCTGCTTGCACACCGGCTGCGGACCTTCCGACCCGACCCGAGGTGCAAGGAGGTCCTGTACCCCGCTTTTGGCAAGACTGTACTGAATCAGCTCAGCGTGCTCTACGACGGCATCAACGCCCGCCTCAGGGAAAACGGCGTGCTGCCCGATCTGGAGAACGAAAAGCTGCGCGTGGCGAAGGTGCAGAGCAGCCCTGCCGCAGCCCGCCGTCAGCGGTCCGACCAGCCGGCAGCCAGCAACGAGGAACAGGCTGGCAACGCGCTACTGGACGCCACCGAGTCGTCACCATCTAACACGACCCAGGGACTCGGCTCGTTGTACCGAACGGTACGCGAGCTGTTTCGCTCCGGCCGCTCCAGGCCGGACTCCGGCGTCCCTGAACCACAGCAGGTGGGGGCACCCGCCCCGCCGGATCTCGTGCTGGAAGCAGTGGAGCGCCTTGGCAGCGACACACCGCTGCAGCCCGGCCAGTCGTTGAGCGAGCAACTGGCAGCACAGCTTGCCGGCCTTCGGCCGGGCCAGCCCATGCATCTGGCCGGAGAACAGCGTGAAACCGTCGACCTGATGGACCAATGGTTCTCCGAACTACGCCCCGAGGAGTCGGACGAGGCCGGTTTCTTCCGCAATTGGAGCCGGCAGATCATGCCGCTGGCGCTGCAGGAGGAAATGCGCCACGGACACTTCCTGAAAAACCGGGATCTGCCTCTGCACCGTCTTATCGACGCGCTGGATCGCGCCACCGAATCGCTGGCCACGCTTAGCGGTGGCGAACGCGAACAACTGGAAGCGACATTCTCCCCTGCCATCCGTCGCGCACTGGAAACGTACCGCGATGACCCGTCGTACATCGAGGAAGCAACCGGCCTGCTGGAACAGAGCGCCAACAAGGCCCGCCGCATCCAGGAAGCCGGCATGGAGCGCATTCGGCAGTCCTGCGAGGGCTCCCAGCGACTGGACCAGGCGCGCCAGGAAGTGGAGCGGGCGCTGGCGCGACGACTGGAAGGCAAACAGGTTCCAGAGCCGGTGCTGGACCTCCTGGATCAGGGGTGGAGGAATCGACTGGTCCTGCTGGAGCTGCGCAGGGACAAGGACCCCGGCGAATGGGACAACAGTCTCAAGGCACTGGATATGCTGTTACGCGGCATCGGCTCACCGACCATGCCGCGACAGCCGCTCAAGGAGCCGAACAAGCTGCTGTTCTACATCGAGCAGGCACTGCAACGCGGCAATGTGCCGACGGATCGTGCGGGCCAGCTGACCCGCCAGTTGGGCCAGTGGCTGAAACGTCCGACGGATAGCGACGAGCACCCCCCCTGCCGGCTCTACAAAGGGGAGCAGGTCACAGCGCTGGCGGACGCGGCGGACGATCTGCCCCAGGAGTGGCTGGGCCAGGCCAAGCTTCTCGAGCTGGGCGACTGGGTCTATTTCCGCGACGAGGCCGGCCAGCGGCAGCCATTGCGGCTGGCATGGGCCAGCCGCAGGCGCGACCGTTTCGTATTCGTCAATCGCGCGGGCCAGAAGACAGCCGAACTGACACTGGGCGAACTCGCACGACGGTTGGGCGAAAAGGAGGCCGATGCTGACAGTGACCTGAATGCGCCAGCCACCGAGCGGCGATGGCAGGACATGCTGGTCAAGATGAACAAGCAGTTGACCCACGAAGCCAACCACGATCCGCTCACTGGTCTGCTGAATCGCCACGCCATGGAACGCCGGGTACGCCACCTGCTCCAGCGTCCGGCCTCTGAACGCCATCAGCACGTGCTGCTCCAGCTTGCGCTGGACGACTTCAAGGTGGTCAATCACAAGCTGGGTCACGGCGGCGGCGACCAGGTACTGAAGCAACTGGCCTCGCTGCTCAAGGAGAGGTCTGGCAAGCGCGGGCTGGTCGCGCGCATGGGCGGCGATGAATTCGCTGTCCTGCTGGTGCGCAGTAGCGGGGATACCGGCGCACGGTTCGCCACGGAACTGCTGAATGCGTTACAGGGGCGCAAGTTCAGTGCCCAGAACCAGAGCGTGAGGATCACCGGAAGCATCGGGGTGGTGCCCTTCTCCCGCGAAACGCATACCATGGAAGACCTGCTACGGGATGCGGACAACGCCTGTTTTGCTGCCAAGGAAGCAGGCGGAAACCGGGTCCACGTCTACCGCCCCGGCGACGCCGAGATGGCGGAGCTGCGCAAGAGCATGGATCAGGCGACGCGCGTGGACCAGGCGCTGGATGCCGGCCTGATCAGCCTCCGTTGCCAACGCATTGACCCACTGCAGCAAAGCGGCTGGCCGCCCATGTACGAAGTGCTGATGGCTATCGCCGGGGATGACCGCGGCGCCATGCGGCCGGATCAGTTCATTCCCTCTGCGGAGCGTTTCGGCCGCATGCCTGCCCTGGACCGCTGGGTGATCTCGGAAGTGCTGCGATGGATGAGCAATAATCCCACGCGACTTCACGACGTGGACGCGCTGACCATCAACCTGTCCGGCCAGACACTGAACGATGTGGGCTTCATGGACTACCTGCGGGCGCAGTTCAAGCGCTACCGGGTGACACCGCAGCGGGTCTGCTTCGAGGTCACGGAAACCGCCGCCGTGGCCAACCTAGCCCTCGCGGCGGACATGATACGCGCGCTCAAGCACATGGGCTGCCGGTTCGCGCTGGACGATTTCGGCAGCGGCCTGTCCTCCTATTCCTACCTGAAGAACCTGCCGGCCGACTACCTGAAGATCGACGGCGAATTCATCCGCGATCTGGACCGCGACGGCTCCGATGACGCCATGGTGAAATCGATCCACGAGTTGAGCCATCACCTAGGCAAGCTCACCGTGGCCGAATTCGTGGAAACCGAGACGGTGAGGAACCGGCTGCGCGGCATCGGGCTTGACTACGCGCAGGGTTACGGCATCGACATGCCGGTGCCGCTGGACCAGTTGGGGAACCGCTGAACCATCCAGACCGTCGCGCTCAGGTCATTCCGGGGATGCTCGCACGACCGGGCAACCCCAGGGCCAGGGCCCGCGCTTCACCATTGACTGCCATACTTCCAGACATCCGAAAGGTGGTACCAAGGGTGAATCACTCCGCGATTGTCTGGATAATCAGCGGTGTAATATTTTGGACACGACAATGTACAATTGATGTACAATTATTGTGTCGTTTTTGACGAGCTATAGAAGATGAGCCGTGATGCACACTGAAGACATGACTCGGTGTTTCGAACAGATCATTACCTCCATTGGCGAGGACGTGAAACGGGAAGGTCTTGTCAAGACACCCGCTCGGGCGGCCCAGGCTTTCGAGTTTCTGACCCAGGGCTATCGGCAGAACCTGGACGAGTTGGTAAACGGGGCCATTTTCTCCGCGGACAACGACGAGATGATCATCGTTCGCGATATCGAGCTGTATTCCCTGTGCGAGCACCACCTGCTGCCCTTCATCGGCCGTGCAAACGTCGCCTACATACCTGACGGCAAGGTGATCGGCTTGTCGAAAATCGCCCGCATCGTGGATATGTATGCCCGTCGGCTGCAGATCCAGGAGAATCTGACCCGCGAGATCGCCGAGGCGCTGCAGAACGTGACCGGCGCCAAGGGCGTGGCGGTGCAGATTTCCGCCAAGCACATGTGCATGATGATGCGCGGCGTCTCAAAGCAGAACTCCGAGATGAGCACTTCCGTGATGCTGGGCACGTTCCGTCAGTCGCAACCCACCAGGAATGAGTTCCTGCAACTCATCAGGTCCTAGTGTCTCTCAACCAGGCTTCGTGGGCTTTGTAAGCAAGGGAGCCGGCGATGGTAAAGGCACTGACGCGCAGGCGTAGCGGGCGCGGGCAAGCGGGAATAATACGGCGACGGCGACGCCAGAGTCCGCCGGAGCCGGCATGGAAGGAGGTAGAAGGCATGTCTGCACCAGATCCGATGTTCGAGCCCACGATTGCGTCGCTGGAGTTCTCCCGTATCCGCGTCAAGGCACTACGCCTCAGGACCTATGTCGGCTTCAACAAGGAAGAGCAGGAAAAGCGCCAGGACGTGGTGGTCAACATCACCGTGGACTACGATGCCCTGCGCGCCGCCAGGTCGGACCGCCCGGAGGAGGCTCTGAACTACCGCACGATTACCAAACAAGTCATCGATCTGGTGGAGAACAACCGTTTTCTGCTGCTGGAAAAACTGGTTCACGACATACTCGCCACCGTGCTGGAACACCGGGCCGTGCACTGGGCACAGGTGGAAGTGGACAAGCCCCATGCGCTACGCTTCTCGGACTCCGTTTCCCTGAGCATGAGCGCCCGCCGCGAGGCGTAGCGCCGGCAAAGCCCGCGAGGACCAGCCAAGGATGCAGCTACACCTACCCAGAGATACCCGCAAGACCGCCGTTTACCTCGGCGCAGCCGGGGCCATCCCGTTCATACTTGGTGCCCTTGCCGCATGGACCATCGGCGACAGCCCCGTGGGGCGTTGGACGGTTGGCGCGGCGACGCTGTACGGCGCCGTCATTCTCTCGTTCCTGGGCGGCATCCAGTGGGGTTGGATCCTCCAGAAGCCGGATAGCCAGCACAGCCTGCTTGCCCTGAGCGTGTTCCCGGCGCTGCTGGCCTGGGTAGCCTTGCTGCTATCCGATCGCTTTACGCTTGGGGTCCTGATCGTCTGCTTCCCCGCCTGTTTCCTGCTGGACATGCGCCTCAGCCTGCCGGCCTGGTTCCGCACGCTGCGTGCCGCGCTCACCATCGTCGTGGTCGCCTGCCTGGTGGCAATCCTCGTCGCCTTGAGCGGAAACGCCTGACAGAGCGCCATAGGGTGCTCTGAGCACCCTACGGTGGGACGGCCGGGTTTGAGCTACGAGCCCATTTTCTCAGCCACCATGCGCTCGTATTCATCCTCGAAGAAGAAGCGCTCCTCGCCGAACGCGGGCTTCAGGTGGTTCAGCCAGGTGGCCTCGGGGTCGTACTTCGCGAAGAACGGGCGCTGGACCCAGTCGGGGTTGCGGCCCTGGATGAAGCGCAGCATGAACACCTTCTCGCCGTGGATTTCCGTCACGCCCTGGATTTCCACCTTGCCCGGATCCGCGCTCATGGACGGCCCGCGAGCGGTACGCCCGAGCCCGGACACCTGCTGCATGGCAGAGCGGTAGACCTCCCAGGCCTGCGCCAACGGCACTTCGAAGTACCGGCGGGCACCGGTGTCGCGCTCCACGAACATGTAGTAGGGAATAATGCCCAGCCGCACCTGCTCCCGCCACATCGCGGCCCAGGCGCCGGCATCGTTGTTGATGTGATTGAGCAGCGGGCCCTGGGAGCGGATCTCGGCGCCGGTATCGCGCAAACGACGAATGGCCTCGCGGGCCACCGGCGTGGAGAGCTCCTGCGGATGGTTGTAGTGCGCCATGACGGCCACGTGCTTGCCGGCAGCCACCAGACGCTCCAGCAAGCGCAGCAACTCGTCCGCATCCTTGTCGGTCACGAAGCGATACGGCCAGAAGGTGAGCGCCTTCGTTCCAATGCGTACGGTCTGGACGTGGTCCAGTTCGGGCTGCAGCAGCGGCTCCAGGTACTGTGCGAGGTTTCTGGTCTTCATCACCATCGGGTCGCCACCGGTCACCAGCAGGTCGGTGACTTCCTGATGGGCACGCAGATAATCGATCAGGCCATCCGCTTCGTTGGAGGCAAAGCGCAACTCCTTGTCCCCGACAAATTGCGCCCAGCGGAAACAGAACGTGCAGTAGGAATGGCAGACCTGCCCCTGGCTGGGGAAGAACAGCACCGTCTCCCGGTACTTGTGCTGCATGCCCTCCACTTTCTCTCCCTGATGCTCCGGCACGTTCAGATCCATCTGGCCGGCGGGGTGCGGATTCAGATCGTTGCGGATCTCCCACGCGATGCGCTGGATCTCCGCACGATCAGCGTCCTTTCGCAACGCGTCAGCCATGCGGCTGAAATGCTCCGGCGCCAGCATGCCCTCTTGCGGGATGGTGAGCTGATAGATGGGATCGTCCGGCGTCCGTTCCCAATCGATCAGTTCGTTGAGCACGTACTCATTCACGCGGAACGGCAACACGTTTGCCACCACCTGCATGGCGAACCGGGCTTCGCTGGTCATGCGCTGGATCCCCGGAATCTGGTCCATGTTGCGAGTGGTGAATACCTGGAACCGACGGGGTTCCATGAGCTCGTCGCCCCGCGGGGCCTGCAGAGGTACGGTCTGGCTCACAGGCACAACCTCCTTATGGCTGCTTTTCGAGTCATGCTCCGGCGTCCGCGCTCTGCGGATCGATCATCATGCGTACCGATCCGTGCCCTGAATCCTTGCAATGATTGGCCTGTCAACAGCGAGGCCAGAGATGGTCGTCCACTGGAGGGATCGATTTTCGGGCGATAGCGCGGCTGGCCACACACCACCAAGCCGGAGCACCTGAGGTCAAATTGTAGAAGGACGATTATAGCCCTTTGCCGGCACACAGGCTAATTGTGCTACCTTAAACAGAGCGCAAGTTCGTAACGTTTGGTTTTTTTGGAAATTTTCTTGACTTGCAGCAAGTTGCTGCACTGCGGCAATCTGCTATAGTTGATGTGGTGCTGTCGCACTGCACCATCTTTCGTATTATTCCAATTTTCCAGGAGACATGACATGTTCACGGAAATGCTGAGCCAATCGAACGCCCAGCTTGAGCAGGCAATGCAACCCGCTCGCAAGTTGCAGTCTGCCATGGTGAATCACGTAGCCAAGGTCACCGACTTCCAGATGGAAGCCCTCAAGGGTTATTCCGAGCTGGGTCTTGACGACCTGCGCGCACTGCAGCAGGTGCAGGATGGCAACTCGCTCCAGGCCTACGTGAGCAGGCACGCGGAACTGATGAAGACCATCAGCGAGAAGATGTCCGGCGACATGCAGACGCTGATGCAACTGCAGCGGAGCTTCGGCGAGGAAGTGCAGAAACTCACCCAGGAAGGCGTCGAGAAGGCTGGCGAGACCGCTCGCAAGCAGGCCAGTCAGGCCGCCACGACCGTCAAGAAATCCGCCTGACGATCAGGTACAGCGCCTCCCGAATACACGTCCACACCGTTTTCGGCCCCCCCAACCGCCGGCGGAAACACCAACCCGCC
>JAFIFV010000037.1 GCA_020831845.1 Ectothiorhodospiraceae bacterium | reverse complement strand
CCCCCCCCCCCCCCCCCCCCCCCCCCCCCCCCCCCCCCCCCCCCCCCCCCCCTCCGGGTGACAGCCTGCGCCGCCGTGGACGGCGTTGCTCGTCAGTCGTGTAGCCCGCTACACCTCCTTTCTCGCGCCTTGCCACAGCGGCGCAGGCTGCCACTGAGTCATGGCAATACGTTCGAGAAGGTTAGTATCCTGGAGGCGTGCTGCGGCCGCGGCAAGGAGGTGACGATCCGGGCCGGCAAGACGGGGGACGGATCGGGCACGGAGGTCTACCTCGAATGCGTTCTTTCCTCCTGCCTCATCAGGAACTACGAGGTCACCGCCAGCACGCGCCACGGTAACCGGCCCATGGAGCGTATGACGCTGTCATTCACGAAGTTCAGCATGCGTTACACGCCGTACGACAGCGACGGCAAGGCCCTGGCACCACTGAGCGTGGGTTTTGATACGACTACCAACGCCGTGGTCTAGCTATCTGGCGGCAGGCTCTATACTCACTTTCTGGTGCACGGGGCCTGCCGCCGGTCACACGGCTCAGCTGACATCAATACCGCTTCCTCAAGAACGAAAGAAAAAGGGCCCCGCAGGGCCCCAAGGGGATTCGTCCGTGTGAGCAGGCTATCCGTGGCCGGGTCCCTGGAGGAGTTGGGGTGGGAAGCCGTCCCTGGCTACTACCCTTCGCTTCCTTTTGTCGATCAGAAGTTGTAGATCATGCCCACGCTGAAGGCGCTGGTGTCTTCACCGACAACACCCTGGCTGCTCGCGGTACGGGCTTCCCGGTACGGGGTGACACGCGCGTTGTCGTCGTTGCTCACGAACGCGTAGTTGGCGTACACCGTGGCCGCCCGGCCCAGGCGGTGATCGACGCCGATGGCGAAGAGCTGGGAATCGTAGTCGGATTCGTCGGCGTCCAGCATGTAGTACTGGGCGCGCAGGCCGGTGGACGGCGTGACAGCCCAGCGGGCGCCGATGCCGTAGACATTGTCGTCGGGATCGGAGGCGGTCTGCACCAGGCCCGCTACACGCACCACGCCGAAGTCGTAGGACAGCACGGCGCGAATGACGTCGCGCTCCAACTGGTCGATATCAGCGTCGCCGTTGTAGGTCTCGTAGGCGATACCGGCGAACAGCGGGCCCTGGCTGTAGCTGATGGCCGCACTGATGGCGTCGTTGTCGTTGTTGTCGGTGTAGCCGTCGGCTTCTTCATTGGTGGAGTACTGGACGTCCAGCACCACGCCGCCGAAGCTGGGCGTACGGTAATGAATGGAATTCCGGAACCGCTCGTCGAAGCCCTGCTGGGCGCCGTTTTCGGTTTGGGTCAGGCCGCGGTTGCGGGTGATGTTGCGGGCGTCACCCACCTGGTCGCCAAAGAAGTCGGCGCGACCGCGCAAGGCTTTCAGAGGGGTGTCGAACTTGCCGAGACGCAGCATGCCGAAGTCGCCGCGCAGACCGCCGAAGGAGTCACGACTGGCAATGGAGCTGCCTTCCCGGTCGAACTGCACTTCGCTCTCGATCTGGTAGATGGCGGTCAGGCCGTAGTCCAGTTCGGCGTTGCCACGAAAGCCCAGACGGCTGGAGTTGCTGGAAACGTTCACGGCGCCCTCGTCGCCATTGTCCAGATAATCCACGGAGAGGTGAGCGCGGCCGTAGATCTCGTTGGCGGAAGCCAGCGCGGGAGTTGCCATGGCGGCGGCCACGGCCAGAGCGAGATGCTTCTTGTTCATTGCGGTTCCCTTTCTGACGATGATGTCTTCTGTTACCAGCGGTGGGTTGCTGGAGATCAATGCCACCCGGTGCCTTGGGCGATCGTCGGCTAGGATGCGCGCGAACTGTGACCGAATAACGACAGGTTCATGACGATTCCGTGGCAGTTTGCGGAAGTGCCACAGTGATAGTTGTTTTCTTGCAACGTCAGTGCAGGCGGGTAGCGCGGGATGGGCTGGTAGGGAGTGCGGGTAACGTGCCTGGTGTCACAAAACGGTCACACGGTTACGTTGTAATGGCGGCGGTTTCGTGGCATCAGGCGATACGTTCAAGAAGGTGAGCAAGGACATGGCGGTCAAGATACTGATTATCGAAGATGAAGCAGCGATCCGTGAGATGGTGGAGATGAGCCTGAGCGCCGTGGGCTACCAGGTGATTCAGGCGGAGTCGGGCGAGGAGGGCTTCTCCATGCTCAACGAACATGTGCCGGATCTTATCCTGCTGGACTGGATGCTGCCCGGCATGAGCGGCATCGATTTCGCCCGGCGCATCAAGAAGGACCCGCTGTGCAGCGAGATCCCCGTGATCATGCTGACCGCCCGGGGCGAGGAGGAGGACAAGGTGCGCGGCCTGGATTCCGGGGCGGACGATTTCGTCACCAAGCCGTTCTCCCCCAGGGAACTGGCGTCCCGCATCAAGGCCGTGCTGCGGCGCGCCTCGCCGATGAGCAGTGAAGAGGTGGTGGAGGTGGACGGCCTGAAGCTGGACCCGCTCAGTCATCGGGTCACCGCCAACGAGGACAAGGTGGACATGGGTCCGACCGAGTTCCGCTTGCTACACTTCTTCATGACGCATCCGGAACGCGTCTTCACGCGTGGGCAGCTACTGGACAACGTCTGGGGCACCAACGTGTACGTGGAAGAGCGCACCGTCGATGTTCATATCCGCCGCCTGCGCAAGTCCATTGCCGGCTCCGGCCACGATCGCCTGGTGCAGACGGTGCGCGGCGCAGGCTACAGGTTCTCCAGCAAGCCGTGATCAGGTCCAGCCCGTGAACAAGCTCAGCACCCCGTGGCCGGCGGTCATCTCCCGGTTGCTGGCGACCATCGTCGGGTCGGGCGCCATCGGCTGGTTGCTGGGCTCGATCACGCTGGGAATGCTTGCAGGCACGCTGTGCTATCTGGCCTGGAACCTGTCCAATCAGGCACGGCTGGAGCGCTGGCTCCGGGAAGGGAGGAAGCTGGAGCCCCCGGCGTCCCGTGGGCTTTGGGGTGACATCTTCAACGGCATACACAGGTTGCAGAAGCGCCAGCGCAAGCGCCGCAAGCGGCTGACCAGGATTCTGCAGGGTGTGCGGGAGACGATCAACGCCATGCCGGACGGCGCCGTCATCCTGCGCGAGAACGGTGAGATTCAATGGTGGAACGGGGCGGCTCGTGAACTGCTCGGGCTGCGCTGGCCCAATGACGAGGGGCAGCGCATCGCCAATCTGTTTCGACACCCCGAGTTCAGCGTGTTCATCCGGGAACACCACACCTCCGCCTCGTCCATTACGGTCCCCTCGCCCGTGAACGAGGATCTGACGCTGGAGGTGCGCGTCATTCCCTACGGGCTCAATCAGCGCCTGCTGCTGGCCCGGGACATCACACGGCTGCATCGGCTGGAGCGCATGCGTCGCGATTTCGTGGCGAACATATCCCACGAACTGCGAACCCCGCTGACGGTGATCCATGGTCTCTCCGAGACCTTGTCGGATACGGTGTTGCATGATGTGCCACAGGCCGCCCGGCCGCTGGAGATGATCGAGCAGCAGACCCAGCGCATGCAGCGCCTGGTGGAGGATCTGCTGATGCTCTCGAGGCTGGAGATCGAACAGAAGCCCATCGACCAGACCGTGGTCGACGTGCCGCGGGTGCTGCAATTGCTGGTGGAGGAAGCCAAGGCGCTCAGCGGCGACAAGCAGCACCGGATTGTCGGCCATGTGGAGCCGGATCTCTGTGTGTACGGTGACGAATCGGAACTGCGCAGCGCGTTCTCCAACCTGGTGTTCAATGCCGTGAAGTACACGCCTGCGGGTGGTCGGATCGATGTCTATTGGGGCCGGGAGGGCGGCCGGGCCCGCTTCGCGGTGTCCGATACCGGCATCGGCATACCGTCGCACCATCTGCCCCGGCTCACTGAGCGGTTCTACCGTGTGGATGGTGGGCGTTCCGCGCGAACCGGGGGCACGGGGCTGGGCCTGGCCATCGTCAAGCATGTGCTCAGCCGTTACGGTATCCGTCTGCAGATACGCTCCGAGCTGGGCCAGGGCAGCACTTTTTCCTGCAGTTTTCCCGAGGACCTCACCGTGCGCCGTCCCGACCAGGGGCGCACCGTCTCCTCTGCAAGCAACTGAGCTGGCGAACCTCGTCGGCTTCGGTTCCCCGCCAGATTCCTTCCGGGTCAGCCTCGTCGCAGTGTCATCAATCTGTCATTCACGCTTCACGATGCTGTCACCGTGTCTCCAGATACTTGACCGCGGTTTCGACGAGCGACAACACCAACATCGCATTCGCTGCGGGACCCAACATTCGACTACGGAGACACAAGAGATGCGCATGAACAAGATGCTGACCGGCGTGGTTGCCGCGGCCTCCCTGACAGTGCTGGGCCAGGCCGTCGCTGACGTCGACCCGAACCTGCCGGCTTACGAGGCGGTTTCCGGCGTATCCGGTAACCTGACTTCCATCGGTTCCGATACCCTGAACAACCTGATGACCCTGTGGGCGGAAGACTTCAACAGCTTCTATCCCAACATCAATGTGCAGATCCAGGGCGCCGGTACCTCCACCGCTCCTCCTGCGCTGGCCGAGGGTACCTCCAATTTCGGCCCAATGAGCCGCACCATGCGTGACAGCGAAGAGGCTTCCTTCGAAGAGGCGCATGGCTATCCGCCGACCATGGTGCGCGTGGCCATCGACCTGCTGGCCGTGTACGTGAACCGCGATAATCCGATCGAAGGCCTGACCATCCCCCAGGTTGACGCCATTTTTTCGTCCACCCGCCGTTGTGGTCACGGTGAGGATATCAACCGCTGGGGGCAGGTGGGCCTGGAAGGCGCCTGGTCGAATCGCGACATCACCCTGTACAGCCGTAACGCCGTATCCGGCACCTACGGCTACTTCCGCCAGCATGCCCTCTGCGATGGCGACTTCAAGGATTCCATCAACGAGCAGCCGGGTTCCGCTTCCGTGGTGCAGGGTGTGACCGAATCCCTGAACGGCATTGGCTATTCCGGTATCGGTTACCAGACCGCCGGTGTCCGCGCCATTCCGCTGGCCCGGGACGAAGATTCGCGTCTGGCCGAGCCGACGGCCGAGAACGCCGCTTCCGGCGACTACCCGCTGGCCCGTTTCCTGTACGTCTACGTCAACAACCACCCGCAGAACGGCATGCCGCCTTCCCAGAGCGAGTTCCTGAAGATGGTGCTCTCCAAGGAAGGTCAGGAAGTCGTGGTGCGCGACGGCTTTATTCCGATGCCGGAAGCCGTTGCACGCCAGGAACGCGAGAAGCTCGGCCTGAACTGAGTTCAGTCGTAGCTGGCTCTCGAGAAAAGCCCCGCACTAGCGGGGCTTTTGCTTCTGGTTCTCGTAACTCACTGTAAGCACAGTTTTTTCAAGATGTAACCATAACGTCACACTTGGTCTGTAGCATCCGCTTCGTTATCAAGGCCATTACCCGTGATCCTTCCTGGAGACTCTCCGTCCATGAGTGACGCCAGCAGTTCACAAATCGATCAATCCGCCCGCGTCCGCGATCTGCTGCCCAGCGGTGAGGCGAGGGCGAAGCTGCGCCGCTGGCGGGGCATCAAGGATCAGTTCGCGCGTTACATGATTGCCGTCTTCGGAGTCAGCGTGGTCGTCTGCCTGGGCCTGATCTTCGTCTACCTGTTCAGCGAAGTCATGCCGATGTTCCAGCCGGCAGCCATGGAGACGCGGACCACCTACGCCGCCCCTGGCGGCAACCCGGCCCAGTCGGTCACCGTCGCCAGCGATCGCCATCGGGAAACCGCGGTGCGATTCACCGATGATCGCCGAGCGGTGTTCTTCGATCCGCGCACCGGCACGGTCACCAATGAGGAACGCCTGCCGCTGCCGGAAGATGCCGAGGTGACGGCGCGCGCCCAGGCCGAACCCCGCACCCGCCTGTCGGCCTACGGTCTGGATAACGGCCAGGCACTGGTGGTGCGGCATGTCTTCAGCGAGCGTTTCGTGGACGGCCAGCGCCAGACCAGTGGAGGCATCGAATTTCCCCTTGGGGACGAAGACACTGCGCTGCTGGATGTGGTTGAAGACGGTACCCCCATCACCGCGCTGACCATCCAGGCAGGCAGCAGCGGCATTTCCCTGGTGGCGGCCCTGGCGGATGGGCGGCTGCGTATGGTGCAGTACGAGCAGACGACCTCGTTCATGACCGGCGAGTCCACCGTCGAACGCAAGGTGTACGACCTGGAACCGCCCCCCGGTGCAGCCACCATCACGAGCCTGTTGATGGACATCACCATGCGCAACCTGCTGGTGGGCGACTCCGACGGTAAGCTGCATTACTACGACGTCGCACGTCCGGCCAGGGCAGCGCTGCGGGACAGCAGGGAAGTGCTGCCGGATCCGAATGCCTCGATCACGGCCATGGAGTATCTGCTGGGTACCGTCTCGATCATCGTGGGCGGTTCGGATGGATCCGTCAGGCAGTGGTTTCTCGTCCGCGACCGGGACAACATCAACCGGATCACGCAGGTACGCGAGTTCGAGCGCCACGGTGCGCCGGTGAATCTCATCGCCCCGGAGTACGCCCGGAAGGGTTTCGCCACGGCGGACGAGAACGGCGTGGTCAAGGTGCATTACTCGACGTCGGAGCGCACCATTCTCAGCCGGCCGATCTCCGATGGTCCGCTGCGCGTACTGACATTTGCACCCCGCGCCAACAGCCTCTACGCGGTGGACGCCTCGGAGCAACTCCACCTGGTTGATGTGCGTAACCCTCACCCGGAAATCTCGTTCTCTGCGTTGTGGCAGCGGGTCTGGTACGAGGGTCGCTCCGGTGGCGAGTTTGTCTGGCAGTCTTCCTCCGCCACCGACGAATTCGAGCCCAAGTTCAGCCTGATGCCGCTGACACTGGGTACGCTGAAGGCCGCTTTCTACGCAATGCTGTTTGCCACGCCACTGGCCATCATGGGGGCGATCTACAGCGCCTATTTCATGTCGCCGCGCATGCGCGGCGTGGTGAAGCCGACCATTGAGATCATGGAGGCCCTGCCCACCGTGATACTCGGTTTCCTGGCCGGGCTCTGGCTGGCCCCGTTCGTGGAGGCCAACCTGCCGTCAGTGTTCAGCATCCTGCTGCTGATGCCGTTGGCGTTTGTGCTGTTCGCCTTCTTCTGGTCGCGGGTGCTGGCCGAGAACATCCGCGTGCGCGTCGGCCCCGGGTGGGAGGCGGCCCTGCTGATTCCCGTGGTGCTGTTCATCGGCTGGCTGTGCGTCACCATCAGCCCGCAGATCGAGGTGCTGTTCTTCGGCGGCGACATGCGCCAGTGGCTGACCGACAACGGCATTACCTACGACCAGCGCAATGCCCTGGTGGTGGGCGCTGCCATGGGCTTTGCGGTGATCCCGACCATCTACTCCATCTCCGAGGACGCCGTGTTCAACGTGCCCAAGCATCTGACCCAGGGCTCGCTGGCCCTGGGCGCCACCCCCTGGCAGACGGTCACCAAAGTGGTGCTGCTGACGGCGAGCCCCGGCATCTTCTCTGCCGTGATGATCGGCTTCGGCCGGGCCGTGGGCGAGACCATGATCGTGCTGATGGCCACCGGGAACAGTCCGGTGATGAACTTCAACATCTTCGAGGGCATGCGCACGCTGTCGGCAAACATCGCCGTGGAAATGCCGGAGGCGGCGGTTGGCGGCACGCACTTCCGCATCCTGTTCCTGGCCGCACTGGTGCTGTTCATCCTGACATTCATCATGAACACCGCCGCCGAGGTGGTGCGCCAGCGGCTGCGCCGCAAGTACAGCTCCCTGTAATGGCTCCGCGACAACGAACAGGTGGAAGGGTTTAGGCAATGAATAACTGGTTCAAGAGCGGTACGCCCTGGGTCTGGCTGAATGCCGGCGCGGTCAGCATCAGCCTGGTCATGGTGGTGGGCCTGCTGCTGATGATTGCCGTGAACGGTCTGGGCCACTTCTGGCCGCAGGCGGTGATCGAGTTCGAGCACCGGACTGGCGAGGGCGCCGAGCCGGAGCGGGTGATCGGCGAGGTCAGTCGGTCCGAAACCATGACGGCGGCCGCCATGCGCGAGGCCGGCTACGAGGTGCCCGAGGGGCAGGACGTGGTGGTTCGGCACCTGGTCAAGCGCGGCAATCGTGATGTCACCGGGCGGGACTTCGTCTGGTATATCGAGGATGCCATGGGCGAGTGGCGGTACCCGGAAGATATCCTGGTGCTGGAACGCACCACCTGGGGTGATTTTTTCGGTTACCTGCGGGAGTTCCGCAGCAACGGCGAGGTCATCGGCGAGGGGCGCGCCGCGCGAGACGCGTTCGAGACCCGGTTGCCGGAGAGTCTTGCCATTACCCGGGAAATCCAGCAGATCGAGCGCTTCGATATTGGCAACGTCAACTTCCAGATGGAGCAGCTGCGGCTGCAACGCAGGGCGCTGGAGCGCAATCCCGAGCTGGCCGACGCCGAGCGTGAGGAACGCCTGGCTGAACTCACTGCGCAGCGGGACGAACTGCAGGCGCAGTATCGGGAACTGGAGTCGCGGCGAAACGAACTGCGATCCCAGGTGCGTGGGTTCAGCCTGCTGATGGAAACCATGGAGGGTGAAACCCGCGAGATCAGCATGGCCGACGTGGTGTCCGCCTGGTACCCGAACGACATGAGCGTGGCCCAGAAGATGGGCCATTACGTCCGCTCTTTCTGGGATTTCATCAGCGGCTTTCCCCGCGAGGCCAACACCGAGGGCGGCATTCTGCCGGCCATCTTCGGCACCGTGCTGATGGTCATCATCATGTCCATCGTGGTCACGCCGTTCGGCGTGCTGGCGGCCATCTACCTGCGCGAATACGCCAGGCAGGGGCCGCTGGTGCGCACCATCCGCATTTCGGTGAACAACCTGGCGGGCGTGCCCTCTATCGTGTTCGGCGTCTTCGGCCTGGGCTTCTTCGTCTACTTCGTCGGCGGCGGTATCGACCGCATGTTCTACGCCGATGCGTTGCCGGCGCCCACCTTTGGTGGTCCGGCCATCATCTGGGCCTCGCTGACGCTGGCACTGCTGACGCTGCCCGTGGTGATCGTCTCCACGGAAGAGGGTCTGACCCGCATTCCCAGCACGATCCGTCAGGGCAGTCTGGCGCTGGGCGCCACCAAGGCGGAAACGCTGTGGCGTATCATCGTCCCGCTGTCCGCCCCGGCCATGATGACAGGACTGATTCTTGCCGTCGCCCGCGCGGCGGGCGAGGTGGCGCCGCTGATGCTGGTGGGTGTGGTGAAGCTGGCACCCAGCCTGCCGGTGGACAGCAACTTCCCGTATCTGCATCTGGACCGCGCTTTCATGCACCTGGGCTTCCACATCTTCGATGTCGGCTTCCAGAGCCCGAACGTGGAGGCCGGTCGGCCGCTGGTCTATGCCACCGCGCTGATCCTGGTGTTGCTGATCATCGTGCTGAACGTCACCGCGATCTCCATCCGTAATCATCTGCGTGAGAAGTACAAGAGCGACAGCGACTAGGCGCAAATGCCGAGGCCGGCAATCCGATTCGATTTCTGACAGCGATGGTGTCAAACATGAATGATCAATCCAGAGTTCTCACGCATGGCATGAAGCCTGCCGAGATGCAGGGCAACCGGGGCGAAAAGTTGAAACTCTCTCGCGAGGAGCCCTGCATGGAAGTGCGGGATCTCAAGCTCTACTACGGCAACGACCAGGCGCTCAAGGGCATCAACATGATGATCCCCAAGGGTCGGATCACCGCCTTCATCGGCCCCAGCGGCTGCGGCAAGTCCACGCTGCTGCGCTGCATGAACCGCATGAATGATCTGATCGACACCGCGCGTATCGAGGGCGAGATCCTGCTGGACGGCGGCAACATCTACGACCCCAAGGTGGACGTGGCCGAGCTGCGCCGGCGGGTGGGCATGGTGTTCCAGAAGCCGAACCCGTTCCCCAAGTCCATCTACGAGAACGTGGCCTATGGCCTGCGTCTGCAGGGCGTCAAGAACCGCCGCATACTGGACGAAGTGGTGGAGAAGTCGCTGAAGCGCGCCGCGCTGTGGGACGAGGTCAAGGACCGTCTGCACGAGAACGCCTTCGGCCTGTCGGGCGGTCAGCAGCAGCGACTCGTGATCGCCCGCGCCGTGGCCATCGAGCCGGAGGTCCTGCTGCTGGACGAACCGGCATCGGCGCTGGATCCGCTGGCGACGCTGAAGATCGAGGAACTGATGTTCGAACTCAAGGAGGAGTACACCATCGTCATCGTTACCCACAACATGCAGCAGGCGGCGCGCGTCTCCGACTATACCGCCTTCATGTATCTGGGCGAGCTGGTCGAATACGCCGATACCGACACGCTGTTCACCACCCCGGCGAAGAAGCAGACCGAGGACTACATCACCGGTCGTTACGGTTGATCCGCTTGCGTTGACAGGCCGCCTTGCGGCCAAGAGGAAAGAGCATGGACAAGTCGTTTTTCACCCAGCATATCTCCAAGCAGTTCAACGAGGAGCTGGAGGACATCGTCAATCGTGTGATGACCATGGGCGGCCTGGTGGAGCAGCAGCTGGCGGACGCCGTAACAGCCATGGTCGAAGGCGATCAGGAACTGGGCGAGCAGGTGGTCACCAGGGATTACCAGATCAACGCCATGGAAGTGGAGCTGGATGAGGAGTGCACTCACATCCTGGCCCGCCGCCAGCCCACCGCCAGTGACCTGCGCCTGGTCATGGCCGTGATCAAGACCATCACGGACCTGGAGCGCATCGGCGACGAGGCCGAGCGGATCGGCCGCATGGCTTTGCACCTGCTGGAAGTGGACCGCGTAGCCAGCCCCATGGCCGAGATGGCCCAGCTTGGCGACCATGTGCGTCGCATGCTGCATGGGGCGCTGGATGCATTCACCCGCATGGACCCGGAAGCGGCGGTGAAAGTGGCACAGATGGACATCAACGCGGACAGCCAGTACGAAGTGATCCTGCGACGTCTGACCCAGCGTATGAAGGAAGACACCGAGGCCATCCCGCGCGTGATGGACATCGTCTGGGCGGCCCGTTCCCTGGAGCGCATCGGCGATCGGGCCCGCAATATCTGCGAATACGTCGTGTATTTCGTGAAGGGCAAGGATGTGCGCCACACCAGCTTCGAGAAGATGGCAGAGGAAGCCACCGGCGACCGTCGTTGAAACTGGTTCGGAATGATTTCCCATTAATAAAGCAGCCTATAATGGCTGCTTTATTTTTTTCTGAAATTCTCGAATAAATTGTCCTTTGCAGCTTGAATGCTGGAGCGCGGGCCAGTAACATACGTCCCGTTCGTTGTGAACCTGAGCGAGGTAAGACAGTACTCCGATGGAAGACCCTAGTAGTCGATTATCCCAGTACGGGGAAAGCCGCTTGTGCGGCGTGTTCCCGGCCTGTTTGCCTGCCTGAAGCCCTCGGCGCCGTCTCTGGCGCATGCATGACTTCCAGGCCGGCCCGGCCTGGTAACTCCCCGACAAACTGATTTGCGACAAAGCCGCGTTTGCACGTGCCGTCCCTTCGGTGCGCCCTGCGCTGCGTCGTCGCTATATGGCCTGGTTTTTAATCTGGCCGACGGTCTGCTTTTGCCTGGAATTCATTCTTTCGAATTCCAAACAAAAGCGGCGCCATCGGTCATGCCTATCCATGCATTAATGGGAGATAGAGTCATGGCGAAAGATACCGCAATCATGCTGCACGATCTGGCGTTCGGTGCTGCCGAGGTTGAAGAGAATGCCGTCGCCGGAATCATGCAACACGATTTTCTGCGCGTGGGGGAGGGAATGATGGCCGGCGAGGTGCTGGAGGTGGTCCGTCGCTCCACGCTGGAAGACGCGCTTTGCTCCATGGTGTTCGTGTCCGGTGCCGACGGAGCTTATCGAGGCTTACTCCGGTTGAGCACCTTGCTACGTGCCGAGCCGGGACAGGCCATTCGGGACCTGGTGGAGCGGCCCGAACTGCGTGTCTCCCCGGAGACCGATCGTGAACAGGCGGCCCGTTTGCTCCAGCGCCTGGATCTTTCGATGTTGCCGGTGGTGGCCGACAGTGGCCGCATCGTGGGCGTGCTCCGTGTCGAGGATGCCATGGACGTGCTCGAAGAAGAGGCATCCGAGGACGTCTACTGGAAGGCCGGCGTCGGTGATCTGACGCACCGCCGGGAGGTTGTGCGCAGCGAAAAGCTGACATCTGGCGGCATCGGCTATCCGGTGAAGGTCCGCATGGCCTTCCTGATGGTGACGCTGGTCGGCGGCCTGATGGTGGGGGGTGTTATCGACTACTTCGAGGGCGTGCTGGAAGCCATCGTGGCGTTGGCCATCTTCATCCCTCTGGTCATGGATATGGGCGGGAACGTTGGCACCCAGAGCACCACCATCTTTGCCCGCGGTCTCGCTCTGGGACACATCGACCTCAAGCGCTTCTTCCGCGTGCACATGATGCGAGAACTGAAGGTCGGGCTGGTGATGGGCGCCGTGCTGGCCACGATTGGCGGCCTCGTCGCCTGGGCATGGCAGGGTGCCCCGAACGATATTCCCATGCTGGGCGTCGTGGTGGGCGTGTCGCTGATGTTCTCCATCACCACTGCCTGCCTGCTCGGCTTCCTGCTGCCCTACGTGCTGCTGAAGCTGGGCGTGGATCACGCCCCGGGTGCGGATCCCTTCATCACGACGATCAAGGATTTCAGCGGCCTGGCGGTCTACTTCCTGACGGCCGCGTGGCTGCTGGGTATTTCGGGATAAAACCGAGGCGGTTACGCCCCTGTGGCGGAAACGCCGGGAGGATGACCATGAAGCAGTTTACTGTTGCACCACCGCGGGAACTGGATCGCGCCCTGCCCAGGGAGCTGGCCGGCTGGCTGGCTGCGCTTCCACGGCAGGAGAAGGGGGCCGGGTTCCGGGCTCTGCCGTTGCACCGGGGCGCAGTTGCGTTCCTGGAATCCACCGCGTACGCCAAGGCGGATCTGCTGGCGGCGCTGGACACGGAATCCCTGCGCCGTCTCTGCCACCTGGTCTCGCTGGACGTCCTGCGGGAAACGCTGCCGGATTGCGCGCCGGAGACGGCAGAGCGCGTGTTCAGCGTGTTGCGCTCGGCCCGTCACTCCAATCCGGAAGAGGTCGCCGGACGGTCGCGCGCCGCAGCGGATTTGGAGCATGTGCCACTTGTGCCCTGGTCCTTCGGCAGACTGCTGCGGGATCTGGGCGCCGGCCGGCGTCAAGCCTGACTGCTGGTACCCGACCCGGGAAGCGCCCCATGGGTGCTCCCCTACCAGGCCACCCATGCCCGTGCCCCTGCGCGGCCTTCCTGACGCGTTGGCCGGAAGGCCGGCGGAGGCATGCGCATGCGTGGCTCTTCACAGGCAAACGTCCCTGGCGGACGTCCGATAACCAATGAGGAGTCTTTCCCATGTTTCGTTCCATGACCTTCCGCCCTGCCATCGCGGGAACGGCGGCATTGTGCGCGCCCGCCGTCATGGCTTCCGGCCAGTACGTCGTGCAGGATGCCGAACTGATCGATCAGCGCTCGGTGGAGATGGAGCTCTGGCACAGCGACTATGACGAAGCCAACTTCCTGCTGGGCACCTTCCGCGACAGCATGCCTTTCCAACTGACGGCCGAGGTGGAAATGCCCCGTTTCGAACGGGAGCTGTTCGCGCTGGAAGGCAAGTGGCTTTTCCGCGACATCGCCACCCACGGCTACGGGCTCGGACTGTTTGGCGGCGCGGTCTACGATACCGAGACCAACGAGGTCGAGGAGGGAGTATTGCTGGTCCCGTTCACGGTGGAGGCCATCGCCGATCGCATGATGCTGCACCTCAATGTGGGGGTGACCCATGTCCGCGATGGCAGCGACACCGACCCGTTCTGGGGGGTTGCAACGGAGATGGGGCTGTTCGGCCCGGTCGAGGCGGTGGCGGAGGTGTTCGGCAACACGGACGATGATCCGACGGTGCAGGGCGGCCTGCGCCTGATGCTGCTGGATGACCAGGTCTCGCTGGACGTCAGCTATCTGAAGGAGCTGGAATCCGGGGGTGTCAGCGGCTGGGCGGCAGGTATCGGCTTCGAGGCCCTTCGTTTCTGAGGCCTGGCGTCCGCAGCGGTTCGCGGGAGAAAGGGCTGTCGATCATTCCGGTCGACAGCCCTTTTGCTTATACCGCCGGCAGGGTCAGCACCATGGTGGCGATGGTGAAGTAGATCAGAATGCCGCAGATGTCCGCGATGGAGGTGATCAGCGGAGCGCTGGCGGTGGCCGGATCCAGGTTCATGCGGGTGAGCAGGAACGGCAGCAGCATGCCGATCATGCTGCCCACGATAACCACTGCCACCATGGCAGTCGACACGACCATGGCGATCTCCACACCCCCTCGCCAGAGTCCAAGCCCCCAGACGGCTATACCCATGGTCACACCCAGGGCTGTGGCCACGCCCAGCTCCTTGCCCCAGAGCTTCAGCCAGTGGCGCATCTGCACGTCGCCGGTGGCCAGCGCGCGGACCATCAGCGTGGCGGACTGCGAACCCGCGTTGCCGCCGGAGTCCACGATCAGGGGCAGGAAGAACACCAGGGCAATGGCCGCCTCGATGGTTGCCTCGAAATAGGCAATGCCGGCGCCGCCGAAGATGTTCATGAATACCAGCAGGACCAGCCAGCCGACGCGTTTGCGATAGAGCAGCGATGGGCGCGCCTCGCGCAGGCTCAGGCCCATGGCGCCCATGCCGCCGATCTTGTGGAAGTCCTCGGTGTTCTCCTGTTCGGCCACGTCCATGACGTCGTCAACAGTGACCACGCCCAGGAGCACTCCGGTCTTGTCTGTCACCGGCAGCGCCGTGATGTCATAGTGCTGGATCAGACGCACCGCTTCCTCGCGGTCTTCCGCCGCGCTCACCGTGACCAACTGGCCGGAGATGAATTCCTCCACGCTGGCGGTCGGCGCGCTCAGCACCAGACGCTTCAGGCCGACCGTGCCCAGCAGGCGGCCGGTGGGGTCCGTGACGTAGAGCGTGTTGATGGTGTCCTCGGATTCGCCCCGGGTGCGGACGTGTTCCATCGCCTTCCCCACCGTCCAGTCCGGCCGGATGGTGACGAAGCGGGTATTCATCAGCCGCCCGACACTCTCTTCGGGATAGCCCAGCTGTTTCAGCGCCTGCTTCACGTCGGCGGGTGGCAGCAGCTGCATCAGCTGTTCCATGTCCTCCTGCTCCACCGATTCCAGCAGCGCGGTGCGGTCGTCCGGCAGCAGCCCGGCCAGCACGAAGCGGCCGTCGTCCGGGTCCATTTGTTGCAGGAGGGAGTACTGCTCGGCGCGGTTCAGGTAGGCAAAAATCGCTGGCCAGCGTTCCCGTGGGAACTGGTTCATGGCCTGCAGTACCACGGTTGGCTCCAGTTCCTCCAGTGCCGCCGCCACGTCCTGGACGTGCATGATTTCCTGCTGCTCGGCGAGTTCCTCCCAGGCCTCGCGCTGTATCAGTTCCCGTAGCAGTCGGCTTTCCTGTTTGTCTTCCATTCGGCCTCCTTGGTATGCGTTCTGGCGCGCACGTGTCAGTGATCGGTATTGTGGCGTTGCCTGTGGAAAAGGTCATGGTTCCGCCGGCGCGACTGGATGACAGCCTGCGGCAGATTCCCAGTCATGGTGAAGGGCGCGTATTACAACGCCTTTGTACCGCGACTGCTGGCTTGTTTCAGGTTGCTAGTTGTGGCCAACCGCGAGCGGGAAGGCCACCTTGTCGGCCGCTCCGGCGAATAATGCCGCCTTGGGCAGCGAACGCAGCAATGCCTGCCGGTGGGCCGGCAGCAGGCCCTGCACGATGCGCCATGCTTCGCGCTGATCGATGAGTTCCAGCAGGATGATCTGCTCCCGGCGGCCGAGATGGGCGAACACCCCGCAGCGACGGCTGGCGGGCAGCAGCTCGAAGGTGCTCAGGAGCAACTCCCGATCCAGGTCGGACAAGGCATGCGCGATGGCGCGCACATGCAGCAGGTCGAGCTGGCTTTGCACCCGCTGCCAGGCGCGGAGCAGGATCAGTTCACGCAACAGACGAACGACGGCAATCGGTTCCATGGCGTAGCTCTCCCCGTTGGCATTCAGTGATGGCTGGCCAGTACTTCGGCCAGTTCGCGGTTCTGCTTGGACGGCGCGAGCGCCGCGTACACGCGAAGCTGACGATGTTGGGGGAGTAATCGGAAAAGGCGGGTCCGCCCCTCGGAGTCCAGCTGTTCGAGATAGCTGGCCGCCTCCGGGGCGGGGAGGGAGGAAAGGTGCGTGGCGGTGTCGTGCAGCAGATTGGTGTTGAATTCCTGGTTCAGCATGCTGATATCTCCGTTGCTGGAACGACACGCGGCTGCCGGCATCTCCGTTTCAGTGGAGCGTGCTGCGGACGGCCGATTGCCGTTCCCTGTGTTTTCAAACGGAGCGTGGGACAGGAGGAAGCCGGAGATGGCCGGCTGCCATTGTCGCGCTCCCCGCTGGCGTTCAGCGGAGGCGGCGACTGTGGAAGTCGAGGGCCTTATCCGCCGAACGCGCGAATCAAGTGACTGTCGCTGGGACTGTGACTGTCCAAGGGAAAAGGTCCTCTGACGAAAAGACGAACGTAGTGTACTCGGAATTGCCCTGTCGTCAATCCTGTCGCCACCGGGGTGCTTGCTGTCGCTCTGCTTGTGGCTGGTGCCCGTCACTGCTAGAGTTTACTAATAACCATATCTGGATATGCAAATATGATTATTCCGGAACAATTCTTCCGCGCCTTGTCGGACTCAACGCGGCTACGGTGTCTGTTGCTGTTGCTGAGTGAGCAGCAGGTCTGCGTCTGCGAATTCGTTCATGCGCTGGATCTGTCACAGCCCCGTGTTTCGCGCCACCTGGGGCAGCTCCGGGACATGGGAATCGTTATCGACGAACGGCGCGGTCAGTGGGTGTATTACCGCCTGAACCCGGCACTGCCTCGCTGGGCCATGGAGACGCTTGAAGCGGTGTTCCAGGCCGAGGCCGTGCGCGATATCCGCCAGCGGCTGGCCACCATGCCCAATCGCCCCTCCATCAGCTGCTCCTGAGGTTGTCATGCCGAATATTCTCTTCTTGTGTACCGGCAATTCCTGCCGCTCGCAGATGGCCGAAGGTTTTGCCCGTCAGCTTGCCGGGGAGCGCGCCGTGGTGCAGTCCGCCGGTATCGAGGCCCACGGCAAGAATCCGCGCGCCATCGCCGCCATGGCCGAGGTGGCCGTGGACATCTCCGGGCAGGAATCCACCGCGCTGACTGACGCCATGCTGGCCGAAGCAGACCTGGTGGTAACCGTCTGCGGCCACGCCGACGAGCACTGTCCGGTGTTACCTCCCGGCACCCGCCGGGTACACTGGCCATTGCCCGATCCGGCGAAGGCCACCGGTACGGAAGACGAGATCACCGCGCAGTTCCGCGCGGTGCGGGACGACATCCGCCGGCGGGTGTCACAATTGCTCGAACAGGAACTGACGGGAGGTCAGGCATGAGCGAGTCACGTTCGGCGGCGGTGCGGGCGGACGACGCGCCGGACATTCGCGAGGGTATGGGGTTGTTCGAGCGGTATCTCTCGGTGTGGGTGGCGCTGGCCATCGTGGCCGGCATCGCCCTCGGCCAGTTCGCGCCGGGTGTGCCGGAAACCCTGTCCCGGTTCGAGTACGCCCAGGTGTCGATCCCGGTGGCGATCCTCATCTGGGCCATGATCTTTCCGATGATGGTGCAGATCGATTTCTCCTCCATCCTCGGCGTCGGTCGACAACCGAAGGGTCTGGTGATAACCACCACGGTGAATTGGCTGATCAAGCCTTTCACGATGTTTGCCATCGCCTGGTTCTTCCTCATGGTGGTGTTTGCACCGCTGATCCCGGAAGAGCTGGCACGCGAATACCTGGCCGGTGCCATCCTGCTCGGGGCTGCGCCGTGTACGGCCATGGTGTTCGTGTGGAGCTACCTGACACGCGGGGACGCCGCGTACACGCTCGTTCAGGTGTCGGTGAACGATATCATCATGCTGTTCGCCTTCGCGCCCATTGTCGTGTTTTTGCTGGGCATTTCGGACATCGCCGTGCCTTGGGATACGGTTGCCCTTTCAGTGTTTCTGTACATTGTCATTCCGCTCGGCGCCGGCTATCTGACCCGCATAATGCTGATCAAGCGGCGAGGAATCGAGTGGTTCGACAACGTGTTCATGAAGCGTCTGGCGCCGGTGACGCCCATTGGCTTGATCCTGACCCTGATTCTGCTATTCGCCTTCCAGGGCGAGGTTATCCTGAACAATCCGCTGCACATCGTGCTGATCGCGATTCCGCTGATCATCCAGACTTTCCTGATTTTCTTCATTGCCTACGGCTGGGCCAAGGCGTGGCGGGTGCCGCATAACGTGGCCGCGCCGGGGGCGATGATCGGAGCCAGCAACTTTTTCGAACTGGCGGTGGCGGCGGCCATAGCTCTGTTTGGTCTGCAGTCCGGCGCTGCACTGGCTACCGTGGTGGGCGTGCTGGTGGAGGTGCCGTTGATGCTGGCCTTGGTGCGTATCGCGAACCGTACCCGCAACCATTTCCCGGCTGCGCAAACGGCCCCGGCCGGAGGTTAGCCGATGGTGATCCGATTCTCGCCCGAGGCCCGGCAGTGGCTGCAGGGCAGGCACGCCGCCGTGACGGTGCGGGTATCCACGCGGCACGGTTGTTGTGGAGGGGCTGCCGGTGTTCCGGTGGTCGAACCGGGTTTGCCGGAGAAACCGTCTGCCTACCGGCAATTGGGTGTCGATGGGATCACCGTGTATCTGGCTCCGGAGTTGGAGTCGAACGATGCGTATACCATTCGGGTGGAAGGCTTTCTGGGGCTGAAGCGGCTGTTTGTCGACGGTGCCACGCTTTCTTCCGGCAAGGAGTAGCTCATGTTCAAGCATGTTCTGGTGGCAATCGATTTCTCGTCAGCCTGGCCGATGCTGCGGCAGCGGCTGCAGGCGCTGCGTGCGTGGGGAGCGGAGGAGGTTACCCTGATCTACGTGCTCAGCAGCCGATATCCGGCGACACCGGAGGAGAGCCACCGGTCACATTACGAAAAGCGTTTGAGCGAGGAAGCAGCGGCTTTGGAGGCCGAGGATTTTCGTGTGAACTGGCAGGTGCGTGTCGGTGAGCCCGGTGGCGAGGTGGTGGCTGCCGCGCAGGATGTGGGCGCCAATCTTGTGCTGCTGGGTGATCGGGGCTACAGCCGCTTGCGGGAGTTCTTCGTCGGCAGCACGGCACTGGATGCCGCCCGTCTGACCACATGCCCACTATGGCTGGAGCCCGTGAAGGATGATCGTCGAGAGGGTGCGGATGTAGTGCTGCTCGCAACGGATGGCTCGAACGCCGCGAAATCCGCCGAAAGGCTGTTCCAGGAGTTACGAGCAAATTTCTCACGGGCCGTTGCGGCAATGGCGACCTGCGCCAGTGAAGGATGTGATCGGGAAATAGCTGATGCCAAGGCTCACTTGCAGCAGTTGGACCAGTCTGATGACGGTATGGCGGTTCGGGTGCTGGACGGTGACCCGCGACAGGTGATTCCTGCCCTGGCAGAGGAGTTGCCCGCCGACCTGGTGATTATCGGCAAACGGGGACGGAACGTCATGCAGCAGCTGCTGCTGGGCAGCACGGCGGAGGCCGTCTGCCGGAAGGCACGCTGCGCCGTGCTGGTGGTGCCGCAGGCCGATTGAAACCGTCGCCCCGGTATGCCGCGTTGTGGAGGTGAGGGAAGAGTTGGCGAGATTCACGCTACTGGCGCGTGATTGCTCCGCCCGCCTGGCCGCTACAGCGAGCGCAAGGCCGATGAACGCCCGGTAACAACGCCTGCGAATCTTGCCCACATGACCACCGGGCGGAAGCTAGCCTAACGTCCCGACTCGGCAACTTGCGGTATGCCGAGTCGTGATACTAGTCCAGGCGCTCCAGCGCCAGGGCCACGCCCTGGCCGCCGCCGATACACAAGGTCACCATACCCTTGCGCTCGCCGTTGCGCCGCATCGCGTGCAACAGGCGTACGGTGAGCACCGCCCCGGTGGCGCCGATCGGGTGGCCGTGGGCGATTGCTCCGCCTTCCGGGTTCACTACGTCCTCGGACAAACCCAGCTCACGCAGCACGGCCAGGGCAATGGCGGCGAAGGCCTCGTTGATCTCTACCCGGTCCAGATCGCTCACGCTCCAGCCGGCACGCTTCAACGCCTGGCGGACGGCGGGGACGGGGCCGATGCCGAACATGCCGGGTTCCACCGCGCCCACACCCCACGAGACCAGGCGGGCCATCGGCCTGAGGCCCTGTCGCTCCGCCCAGCCCCGCTCAGCCAGCACCATGGCGGCCGCACCGGTATTCAGCCCAGGTGCGTTGCCGGCGGTGATGGTGCCGTCCTCGCGGAAGGCCGGCTTCAGTTTGGCAAGCCCTTCGGCGGTGGTGTCCGCGCGGTTGTGCTCGTCGGTGTCGAACATGGTCGGACCCTTGCGGCCGGGCACTTCCACCGGGACGATCTCGTCCTTGAAATGGCCGTCAGCCTGGGCCTTGGAGAAGCGCTGTTGCGAGCGCGCCGCCCAAGCATCCTGATCTCCGCGGCTGACTTTGTATTCCTGCGCCAGATCCTCGGTGTGCCAGCCGGAATGCTTGCCGGAAAAGGCGTCGTTCAGGCCGTCGTACAGCATGGAATCGACCATCTTGGCATCGCCCATTCGGTAGCCCCAGCGGGCCTTCTCAAGCAAATACGGTGCCCGGTCCATGTTCTCCATGCCGCCGGCGATCGCGCAATTGGCATGGCCGAGCAGGATTTCCTGGGCCGCCGAGGCCACGGCCTGCGCTCCGGAACCGCAGACGCGGTTAACGGTCAGGGCCGGGACAGAAACGGGAATGCCGCCGCTTATCGCCGCCTGCCGGGCAGGGTTCATCCGGTTGCCCGCCTGAACCACGTTGCCCAGGACAACCGAGTCAATTGCATCGACGGCAATCCCCGCGCGCTTGATCGTCTCCTGAATCGCGGTTGCTCCCAGGTCGGTGGCGGGAACATCCTTCAGGCTTCCCCCGTAGGTGCCGATCGCGGTCCGGACCGGGGCGCAGATAACGACTTCGTGAGACATGAACTCGATCTCCTTGAGGGCGAATGTGGTGGCCACACACAAGTATGGATGATGAATCCGGGTTGGTCCCGAGGGGGCGGCAGCGGAAAAGGACGTCTGATTACCCGCTCACGCTCGGGTCACGTGCCGGCCGGCTGGCCGTTGCTGGCCTCCTGCTCCGTGGCAGCGCGGACTTCCCGGATATCGATGCTGAATTTCAGCCGTTTACCGGCCAGCGGATGATTGCCGTCCAGAATGGCTCCCTGTTCGGTCAGTTGGACCACGCGCAGACTGAACTGCCGTCCATGCGAACCGCTGCGAAGCCGCTGGCCGGGGTGCAGGTCCAGATCGGCGGGCAGGGCAGACCGGTTGGCCTCGAACACCAGGTTCTGCTGTCGGGGACCGTAGGCCTCTTCGGGCGCCAGTTCGATGGTGAGCGTGTCACCCGCACGGGCACCGTCCAGCGCCCGCTCCAGGGCCGGGAGAATCTGCCGGTGGCCGTGCAGGTAGCGCATCGGTCCGGACCGGTAGCTGTCGTCCAGTGCCTCGCCTGTTTCGTCGGCAAGACGGTAGTCTGCAGTGACCACCGTGTTGTGGCCGATGGCGATGGCACCAGATTGGGGACTGCTTGTCATTCCGTATCCCGCCCTGGTCTGATTTCCTTGAACGTGGGGGAGGTGGGGTTCAGCCCCATGGCGGCAGTCCGGCACCCGGGACAGACGCTCAGGTGGGATGCGTCCAGCCCTTGCCGCTGCAGGGTATGGATCATGTCTATCAGCTCGCCGGCGGGAACAAACGGCTTGCTGCATCGCGCGCAGACCGACTGTTTGGCCGGGGCCGCGTCAGGTGCCCGAGGAACAATGGTTAGCTCAGCTTTCTCCATCTCTGGTGTCGGCGCCGGGACCACGGACTGCAGCCATCGGGCATCTGCGTCCAGCCCGTCACGCACCAGCCGTCCCAGCAAGGCGTAGGGCCTGCACTCGGCGGCAGCCTGGCACTCCTGCTCCAGGCGCCGCACCCAGGCGTTGGGCCAGGGTCGCAGGAACCGGTTCAGGAAATCCCGGGCTTCCTCCAGGAAGTACAGCGTCTCCGATGCTTCGGCTGCCTGAGCCGCCGAGCCCAGTAACAAGGCCAGGAACTGGAGCTGCAGTGCCAGGTGGTCGGGCATGTCGCGGAATCCGGCATCCCGGGCCAGGCCGTGCCGCTGGTAGAAGCGTTCCATCTCCACCACGCTGGGGCCCATGATGGTCTGGTCGATGTACAGCCCGGCATTCAGGGGTGCCGGGTAGGGTGGAACCAGAAACAGCCTGCTGTAGCTCCGCAGCAGAGACTTGTCATCGGCGACCGCCGCTATGGCTTCCGCCAGTTCCAGGCCGGCTCCGATGTCCGGGAGGAGTTCATCCAGATCCGCTGCCAGATCCCGCGCCAGCGCCTGGCAGGACCCGGCCTGCATGGGAGGCATGAAGGCATGGCCCAGGCACAGGTACAGTTCCGCCCTGTTCAGCGCCCGCGCGGTGATCGAGTCCTGCTCGGGTTTCATTGCGACTTCAGTCATGCGGCGTCATCCCGGTTGCAGACGGCATCGGGACAACCCCCGATGCCGTTCTTGCCTGCTCAGGCAGTCGCCTGTCCGGCCCGCTCCGGGCTTTCCGCCATCGACGGTTGCTCGGGCGTGGCCGACAGGTTGAAGAACCTCTCGCCCAGCACGTAAAGGGTGAACAGCAGGGCGGAGCCCATGATGGTCAGCGCCCATTCCGTGATGGACGGCGTGTACTGGATCATGTCCCAGGCCCAGGTGCCCTTGAACAGCGGCACCACCTGACCTCCGACCACGAAGAAGTAGCGTTCGGCGAAGAGTCCGCCGAAGGTCAGGATGGACACCAGGATCTGGATGGCCGGGTTGACGCGCAGGCTGGCGGACATCATCAGCGCGAAGGGAACCAGCAGGCCCAGCACCACCGAGGCCACGTATATCGGCGAGGCAAACAGGTAGTTGGTCCACACGTAGTGGATTTCCGGGTTGTTACTGTAGAGGCCGGTGATGGCACGCGCCGCGATGAACAGGATAGTAAGGCCCAGGGCCGCAGCGAAAAGTTTCGGCAACCCGTTGGTGAGGGCTCTCTGCAGATTCTCCGGCATGGCGCCGCGACTGAAGCCATAGGCGAGATAAGTGAAGAACACCAGGGCGGCGAGCCCGCTGGTGACGGCGGTCAGGTAGAAGTAGATGGGCAGCAGGCCGTCGAACCAGAACGGACGCATGCTCATCATGCCGAAGATCAGCGCCAGGTTGCCGCTGGCCAGCAGCACGCCAAGGAAGGAGGCGATGCCGATGGTCCGGGTAGCCTTGCTGTCCCAGTCGCCGGACTCCATCTTCTGGAATTTCCATAGCAGGAACAGCAGATCGGCGGCATAGAACACGCCCATCCAGAACATGGCGGACTGGATCTGCATGTTGAAGGGGATGGCCCAGAGCATGCGGAAGGTATGCCCCAGTTCCAGCGCAAGCACAGCCATCCCGGAGACCAGGATGATGAAGGCCAGAAAAATCGCCCGCTTGGCCAGCCCGTAATACTCCTTGAACCCGAACACCAGGGGCAACGAGGCGATCAGCCCCAGGCCGGAGGAGGCCAGAGCGAAGTACAGGTAGGTGGAGATCGGCTGGCCCCAGGGCAGGCTGGAGCTGACATTGAAGCTGGCGTGACCATGGCTCATCAGGTTGTACATGACGAAGCCGAACGAGGCCACCAGGACGATGACGGACAGGATCAGCAGTCCCGTACCCAGTCCGCCTTTCATGATGTTGTTGTCAGACATGATCGCTCACCCTCCTCAGGATTTGCGCGGACTGAAGGCCGGGATGCCGGCTCCGGCACCCAGGTAGTAGACCTGCGGCCTGTTCCCGGTGTGATCCAGCAGCCGGACGCCATGCTTGTCGCCGATCAACCGGTTCACGTTGGACTCCGGATTGTCCAGGTCGCCGAAGAAGCGGGCCTTGGGCGGGCAGGTTCGCACGCAGGCCGGTACGTACTCGACCAGGTCCGGATCGTCCTCGTCCAGGTCGGCTACGCCGTCGGGCGCCTTGCTGACCTTGTGGTGGCAGAAGGTGCACTTGGACACCACGCCCTTGGGCTGGATGCCGATTCCGCGCCGCCAGTCCTGTTCCGGATTCTGGTAGGGCGGGCTCCACATCTGGCCGTTCTCGCCCGGGTAGACGTCGCGGATGTCCGGTTCCACCAGCGGCTGCTCGTCCGCATAGAAGCGCACACCGTAAGGGCAGGCGATCATGCAGTACTTGCAGCCGATGCACTTGTTCCAGTCCACGAAAACGATGCCGCCGGCCTCCTCATCCTTGTACGTGGCCCGGGTGGGGCATACGTAGACACAGGAGGGCTTTTCGCACTGCATGCACGGGCGCGGCAGCCATTTCATCTGGGCGCTGGGATATTCGCCTTCGTGATAGAAGAGCACGTCCTGCCAGCTCTCGCCGGGCAAGGTGTTGTTTTCCATCGAGCAGGCGGTCGTGCAGGCCTGACACCCGGTGCACTTGTCCAGGTCGATGACCATTCCCCACTTAGCCATTGGATGATTCCTCCGCAGTCAGTTCAGGCCTTTTCCAGCGTCACCTTGGCGGTGTAGTAGCTGGCGAGCCCGGAAATCGGGTCGGACAGGTTCTCGGTGATATCCCCCGAGTGTCCGGGTTTGATGTCGCGCCCCTCGGCCGTGGCCCAGCGCCCCTGGGCCCAGTGGCCGTATTCCATGGGCAGTACCAGGGTGTCCGGGCGGTGGGCTGGCATGTAGCGGGCGACGGCCAGTATGCTCTTGCGTTCGCCTCGTACCTCGGCGGAGATCCGTACCCGGTCGCCATCCGCGATGCCGCGCTGGCGGGCAGTGTCCGGGTGGATTTCCAGGTAGCAAGTGCCCCGGCCGCCGACAATGGGCTGCATGTAGGCCTGGGCCTGCGGGATGTTCGCGCTGCGTCCCTCAGCGTGCAGAGGGGTCTTGGGCGTGACGAAATGGAGGTCGCCGCCCCCGGTGTGGACTGGTTCCACCCATTGGATGATGCCAACCCGGTTCTCTGGAATCCCCATCTCCTGCGCGATGTAGCCGGCGTGTCGTTCCAGGAAGCCCGACTTGAACTCGAACTTGCCGGTCGGCGTCCGCAGGAGCTTCTCGCCGACATCGGCTTCGCTCATCTCCACGTTGTAGCCTTCGCCGTCCCACTCCCAGAAGCTGCCGCGCCAGTAGCGCCAGTGATACGGCTTCTTGTACCAGACCCCCTTTTCCTTCCAGCTCTCGAAATCGTTCACCCCGTTATCGCCCGGGTTGTCCACGAAGCCGGCGGCGCGATGGCGGAGGATGTTCTCCACATCGCCGAGTTCCCGATAGTAATCGCCCATGGGGCCGTCGATGCGCTTGCCGATCTCGATCAGCATGTCGCCGAAGTGCTTGGTGTCGTAGACCGGATCCACGGCGGGAACCCGCAGGGCCGTCATGGGCCAGCCTTCGAAGGGGTAGGTGGGCGAGTCCTGCAGGCGCTCCAGATAGGTGTGTTCCGGAAGAATCAGGTCCGCGTACACGGCTGTCTCGCCCGGATAGGGCGAGGTTTCAATGATGAACACATCTTTCAGAGCCTCCTCCCACAGATGCGGATCTGGCGCCGACCAGATGGGGTTGGTCAGGAAAAACATCGCCGTATCGAGACGGTACGGATCTCCCGCCAAGTGGTGCTTGGCGGTCTCCTGCATCATGGTTCCCGCCATGGGCCATTTTTCGGTGCCGGCCATGTCGATGCGCGGGTACTTGCCCTGCATCTCCCTGGCGTAGTCATCCATGTAATCGTCGGCGTCCACAGGCAGCGAGCCGTAAGGTACGCCCATCTGGTAGAACATCCCGCCCTCGGCGAACATGGTGCCGACGAGAGCATTGAGGGCGTGGATGGCCATTCCGTTGTAGGTGCCGTTGAAATGTGCGGTGGGGCCGCGCTCCATGATCGCCATGGCCGGGCGGGTGGTGGCGAATTCCCGGGCCACCGTGACGATGTGCCGGGCTGGAATGGTGGTGATCTGCTCTGCCCATTCCGGGGTGCGATCCTTGAGTTCCTCGTTCCACCAGTCAGCGATACCGTGGGTCCAGCGCTCCTCGAAGCGGGCGGGTCTGATGGACTGCCCGGTGCGGAACTGGTTGCGCCCATCCCGGAAATCGCCGACGAACTCCTTGTCCCACAGGCCCTCGGTGAGAATGACGTGGGCAATGGCCAGGGCCATGGCGCCGTCGGTGCCTGGTTTGATCATCAGATACCGGTCAGAGGCCGCCATGGTGGGGTTCATGCGCACGTCGATGGTGGTGATGCGCGTCTGCGGGCTCTTGGAGCGCATGTGGCCCCAGACCTGCATCAGGTAGTTGTAGGGGCGGAAGGCCTCCAGGAAGCTGGCGCCGAAATTCAGGATGTAGTTGGTGTTGCGGTAATCGTAGGCGTTGTAGGAGTTGTTGCCGTCGGTAGCCTGCTTGGCGCGCTTGGAGCCCTCGGCGCAGATCGACGCATGGCCGATGGCAGAATTCGGTGTGCCATAGAGCTTGCCGAAATCACCGTACAGCCCGGCGTCGGAGCTGCCCCAGCCACGGCCGTAGAAATGGGCGAAGCGGTGGGATTCACCGCTTTCCCGCAACCGGTTCAGACGCTCGGCGACGGTATCAAGTGCTTCGTCCCAGGAGATCGGCACGAATCCGGGATCCTCGTCGCGCCCCTTGCGCGGGTTGGTCCGTTTCATGGGGCCCTTGAAGCGGTCCGGGTCGTACAGCAGGTAGGTTCCCAGGTGGCCCTTGGGGCAGAGCTTGCCGTTGGCGATCGGGTTGCCCGGGTCGCCGTAGATGGCGTGAACGCGGCCGTTGGTCGTGTAGACGTTGATGCCGCAACGTGCCGGGCACTGGTGGCAGATGCTCTTGGTGACGACGGTATTGCCGGACGTGCTCCGCCCTACCTGGCCCTCGGCCGCAGGGCTGAACCCTTGCAGGCCGACGCCTCCGGCGGCCACCGCGGCGGTCGCGCCCGTGACCTGAAGGAAGCGCCGACGGTTTATCAGGGCGTTCAGTACGTTCATCGTGAACCCTCTCCTGTGGTCGATTCGATGCGGGGCACTGATCCGAGCTCCGCGTTCATGAGGTGCCGGGACTTTCTGCAGGGGTGACAGCGCTCTTCGCTGTCGTTGCCCGTGGTGAACACCCGGCCGCAGTCGCGGCATCGGAGTTCGGTCAGGCGATGGAGTTCGGTATTTGCCTCGCCGCCAACGGAGGCTTCCACCCGAATTGCCTGTTCAGGACAACTCTGCTCGCAGAGCCGGCAGGCGATGCACAGGGTGGCCTCCAGGAACAGGGTGCGGGTGCCGTGGTCGCCCTGGTGCCGCAGGGCACCGGTAGGGCATAGCGCGGCACAGATGCCGTGGCCCTGGCAGGTTTCGCTGACCGAAAACCGGGGCAGGGTGGCTGGGGTGTGCCCCTGGCCGGTCAGGGCCGTCAGCTCTTCGTACAGGCGGAGTCGGCGGCGCGGCCGGATCTTCTCGACCAAGGGTGAGCTTACCGTCGGGGTGGTCGACCCGGTGAGCTGGGCCCGCGCTGAAATCGCCTCGCCGCCCAGGCGACGCAGAAAGCCTCTGCGGCTGACACGGCTTTCCAGCTTGCCCTCGGGAATAGTCTTCGCGGCCACGCGCACGGGCAGCGGCTCTGTGCTGATGCGTGGATGTCGATGCCGCGGTATACCGGCTTCATCCAGGATGCTGCCGGCTTCCCGTATGGCCTCGTGCGCCGGATGGCCCTCATTTCCGCAGGCCGGACAACCGGTGCACCAGCCCCGGTCCAGCACGGTGACGCCCTCGCCGCCTGCCATTCGATTCAGGCTCAGCATTTGAGTCGCATCGAGTCCCCCGGTACAGGGGACGCGTAGCGTGTCGGCCCGGCTTTCCGATTCCGGAACCCGCCAGCAGTCCACCTCGCGGATTCGGGGGCTTGCTTCATCCGGCAGTGGCAGATCCGGGAAGCCGCGCACCCGCAGGGCATCGGTGGGACAGCGGGCTGCACACCGGCCGCAACCAAGGCAGTCGCCATTCAACTGCGGGCCTTGCGCGGTGCCTGTGAGCACGGAAGCGGGGCAGGCGTCGGCACATGCCGTACAATCGGCAAGCGGACTTCTTGCCGGCAGGCAGGCCGAAATGTCTATGCGCAAGCGAGGCTCGGACGGATGAACGACCTGATATCTCTCCTCCAGCCCCGGCTTGCCGCTGCGCTTCTCTGGCATCATTGTCTGGCAACCGGTTCTTCTGCTCGACACGAGGTCGAAACTCGTGCAAACGGGTTGAGCAAGAACGGGGCCATCAGGCGCCTGAGTGGTGAGGGCAGGAGCCACGGCGGTTTCGAGGGTCAGATGAAGTTACGAGTTGGTAACAACAGGCGTGCAGGCAAGTTACCGTCTGGTAACGCATGCGGGGTCTGGCGACGGCTGTCCAGGCTGCTGCAAATAATGGTGTTTCTATTCGTCGGGCTGATTATCGTCGGCAATTTGCACGCCGATGAACGTCCGATCCGTATCGGCCTCACACCAGTGATACTCGAAGATCAACTTCGCTTTCTCGAGAGTTGGCGCCGGTATCTGGAACAGGAGTTGGGGCGGGAGGTGCAGTTCCTGCGGCGCAACAGTTACGGCGAAATCGTTGACCTGGCCTTGCGCGGGCAGGTGGACTTCGCCTGGCTCTGCGGATTTCCGTACGTGCGCAACGAGGGCGCACTGGATCTGCTGGCGGCTCCGGTCTTTAAGGGGGCGCCGCGCTACCAGTCCTACCTCATCGTCCCGGCATCTGATACCGAGACGCGGGATCTGATGGATCTGGAAGGCGGGATTTTTGCTTTCTCGGATCCCAACTCGAATTCGGGCTGGCTCTATCCGGAGGCAGTGCTGCGTCGGCACGCGACCAGTGCAGAGCGGCACTTCGAGCGGACCTTCTACACCTGGGGTCATCGGCGCGTTATCGAGGCCGTGGCTCATGGACTGGCGGAAGGGGGAGCTGTCGACGGTTATGTGTGGGAAACACTTGCCCGGGTCGAGCCGGAACTGACAGGCAGAACGCGGATCGTCAACCGCTCTGACGCCTTCGGCTTTCCGCCGGTGGTGGCCACGCCTGCCGCGGATCCGGCTACGCGACAGGCGGTGCTCGAGGTGCTGTTGTCCATGGATGAGTCGGAGCGTGGTCGCCAGCTGCTGGAGGCGCTGAACCTGGACGGCTTCCAGCAGGTCGAGCCGGAACTCTATGATTCCATCCGCCGCCTCAGCCGGGAGGTGGTGCAGTAGGCGGAGGGAGGCACGCAGACCATGCTCGAGGCGCTCAGTTATCGGGTCAAGGTTCCGCTGAACATCTCCCTGGTGATCTTGACCACGGTGGTGATCATCACGCTGACCCTGCTCGGCTACAGCTACCGCCAGATTGACCGGGAGATGCTGCACAGCGGCGAAAGCCTGGGCCGGGTCCTGGCCAAGGGCGTTTCGGCCGCCATGCTGCGCGACGATCTCTGGTCCGTCTGGGACACCATCCGGAGCCCTACCGACGTGGCGCTGGATGAAGCCCTGCGGCCGGATGTAGTGACGGTCATCGATGGAACGGAGAGGGTCTTCGCCTCGACCGTGCCGACCCGCTTTCGCGTCTTGAGCAGGCCGTCGGAGGTTGACGCGCGCTATGCCGGGCTTCCCGCCTGGCGGGATGACGGTACGCAGCCGGAAACCACGCACCTCTGGATCGACTCGGACAGCCTGCTGGTGCTTGCGCCGGTACTGGTGGATGGCAGCCTGATCGGGACTGTGTTGCTGGAGTACAGGCGACCGGCATTTCTGGACCGCTTTGGCGGTGCCTTGGGCCAGGTGGCGTTGATCACAGCGCTGATCCTGTTGCTGATGCTGCCGGTGGGCTGGTGGATGGGGCTCCGCGTGGCCCGTCCGCTGCAGGAACTGGCGGCGCTGATGGACCGCATCGGTTCCGAGCATCCCAATCGCTTGCGTGAATCGCTGGAACCCGCCGCTCCGGCAGGAGGGGATGAAATCAACCGTTTGCGGGTGCATTTTCACCAGATGCTCGGCCAACTCGCCGAGAAGGAGAGCCTGGAAGGGCAGATGGTCCGGGCGGATCGGCTAGCCGCCCTCGGCCGACTCACGGCTGGCATCGCGCACGAGATCAACAATCCATTGGGAGGCATGCTCAACGCACTGTCCAATCATCGGCGTCGCGGCGCTTCCGACCCGGCGACCGAGCGGACGCTGTCCCTGCTCGACCGGGGCCTGAATCAGATCCGGGACATCGTTGCGGCTCTTCTCGTTGAGGCGCGCCTGCAGAGCCACGATCTGAGCCCCGAAGACCTGGCGGATGTGGAAACCCTCGTCCGCAGCGATACGAGCAGCCGGGGAGTGATGGTGGACTGGGCGGTGGAGGTTCGGCGTACCCTGCCGTTGCCATCCACACCGGTGCGGCAGGTGCTCATGAATCTGGCACTGAACGCGGTGGAGGCCGCGGGGGAGGGGGGCCGGGTTCGTATCCGCGTGACGGCCGAGGCGGGTGCGCTGCTGGTCAGTGTCTGCAACGATGGTCGACATATCTCCGCGCAGCAGATGGAGCAGCTGTTCGAGCCGTTTTCCCCGGGCGAGGCCAGCGGCGAGGGCACCGGGCTTGGCCTGTGGGTAAGCTACCAGATCGTTCAGCAGATGGAGGGGCAAATCGACGTGAGGAGTGACGTCACTGAGACCTGCTTCACGGTGCGGCTACCGCTTCGTTTCGGTGGGGGGGGCACGTGAGCTCGCCGGCGATCCTCCTTCTGGAGGATGACGCCATCATGGGCGAGTCGTTGCGCGATCGCTTCCAGATGGAAGGTTTTCGGGTGGATTGGTTCCGGCGTGCCGGGGATGCGGAGCGGGCGCTGCGGCAGAACAGCTATGTCCTGCTACTGAGCGACATCCGCTTGCCCGACGAACCAGGGGACCGGCTGTTTCAGCGCTGCCGGAAGGCGCAGGATTTCACTCTGCCGCCGGTGATCTTCATTACCGGCTATGGATCCATTGCCACGGCGGTGCAGCTGCTCAAGGCCGGTGCAGCCGATTACGTGGTCAAGCCTTTCGATCTGGACGAACTGGTCAGCAAGGTAGAGGAACTGACTCGGGCGGGCGTTCGGGCAGCTGGTGGCGAGGAGCCTTCGGAAAGCGGAGTTCTTGGCATCTCTCCCGTCATGCGGCGCGTGGAGCAACAGCTGGCCCGCCTGGCCAGGGCCGACGCCGGTGTGCTGCTCGTGGGCGGTTCAGGCGTGGGCAAGGAACTCGCCGCCCGGTATTTCCACCGGGCGGGGGGTGGCTCCCGGCCCTTCGTGGCCGTCAACTGTGGTGCCTTGCCGGAAAGCCTGCTGGAGGCCGAGCTGTTCGGGCACGAACGGGGCGCGTTCACTGGGGCGCAGCGCAGTCGGCGCGGGGTCTTCGAGCAGGCCGATGGGGGCGTGCTGTTTCTGGACGAGATAGGTGACATGCCACTGTCCATGCAGGTACGGCTGCTGCGTGCCATCCAGGAAAAGCAGGTCACCAGGCTGGGTAGCGAGCAGAGCATTCCACTGGATTTCACCCTGGTATCCGCAACACACCGGGACCTGCGCGCGCTCGTGGCGGCAGGGAGCTTCCGCGAGGATCTCTACTACCGCATCAATACGGTTCAGATCCGAATTCCACCGCTGCGCGAACGCCCGGAGGACATACTCTGGTTTGCGCGCAACCTTCTTGAGGCGCGGGCTGAGGAGGGCAGCGTACCGCGCCGACTGTCACACGCTGCGGAGCGTGCCCTGCTGAAACAGGACTGGCCAGGCAATGTGCGGGAGCTGGAGCATTGTTTGCAGCGGGCGCTGCTTCTGTCGGATACGCCGGTGCTCGAACCTGAAGACCTGTTCGACGAACTCACCACGCCCCCCAATGCGGTGGGCGAGGAGGCTCTAGCCGATTACCTGCGGGCCCGAGAGTATGAACACATCCGGCAGGCACTGGCTCGTCACGGTGGCCAGATCACGGCCACCGCCCGCAGCCTCGGCATCAGTCGCAAGAACCTGTGGGAGAAGATGCGCAAGCTGGCGATCGGCAACCGCGACTCAGACTGATGCCCGCTGCGCGGCCAGCCAGTCGCGGGCCTCGATGGCCGGTGCGTATCCCTGGGCCGCCGCAGCACCGAACCAGTGCAGAGCCAGCTCCTCATCAAGGCCCACGCCAATGCCCCTGGCGTACATGATGCCCAGGTTGTACTGGGCCACGGCGAAGCCGCGTTCCGCCGCATAGCGATAGCAGCTGCAGGCCTTTTCCGGATTCGGGGCCACCGTCTGCCCTTGATCGTACATTACGCCGATATTGGTCATCGCTTCCAGGTTGCCGCCGCGGGCAGCGGTCACGTAGTGATTCCAGGCGGCAACCGGGTTCACGGCAACGCCCTCACCGCGCCTGTAGCGATTGCCCAGTGCCAGCTCGGCGGCTGGATCGCCCGCCGCGGTCTGCTCCAGCTTGGAGACGGGGGGCGAGGTGGTTTCCGAATGGTAACGTTCACCTGGTCCCAGGGAGCGGGAATCCTGGAGTGCCTTGGAGGCTGGATGATCCTGTCCTTGTGGCGGCAAGGAGTCCAGTAGCGAGGCGGTGATATCTCGGGCCATCGACTTGTCCATCTTTGCTGCTGAAGAGAGCTTGGACTTCTCTGCGAGCAAGCGCCGTGCCATTGGATGACGTGCCCCCTCAGCCGGGGCCGCCGGCTCCAAGCAGGAGCAACCACAGTGGTAGCATCAAGGTAGCGAATGCCGTCTGGAAGGTCAGCAGGGTTGCCAGCAGCCGGTGATCCCCGCCCATCTGGCGCGCAAGGATGTAGCCGGCCGGCGCAGTGGGCAGCGCGGCGAAGATCACCAGCAACACTGTCTCCAGCCGGTCCAGTCCCAGGGCCGCAGCCCAGCCCCAGGCGAGCAGCGGCAGTATCAGCAGCTTTGCAATCGAGCTTGCGGCAATCGCCGCGGCCTGCGTGCCGGTGGTGCGCAGGCTGAGCCCGGCGCCGACGGTCATCAGCCCAAGCGGCAGTGCGGCCGCGCCCAGAATGTCCAGCAGTCTGCCGCTGCCCAGCGGCAGACCTACGCCGCTCAGGTTCAGCAGCACGCCGGTCACACACGCCAGGATCAGCGGGTTCTTCGCAAGACTCTTCAGTATTCCCGCGATGGAAACCTGGCCGCCCGCCAGCCAGGCGAGCATGCCGACGCATAGCAGGTTGATCAGCGGGATCTTCAGCGCCATGATCAGCGCCGCCACGGCAATGCCCGGCGCTCCGAATACGCCAAAGGCGATGGCAACCCCGAGGTAGGTGTTGAACCGGATGCCGCCCTGGTAGACCGAGGTAAAAGCCGGCCCATCCACCGGCAGCGCCGGGCGCAGGCCGAGCAGGACAACGGTGATACTGAGCAGGCTGGCAACGATGGCGGCCGCCATTGGTCCGATGCGCGCCGCATCCACCTCCGCGGTTGCCAGGGTGCTCACAAGCAGGGCTGGGAACAGGATGTAGTAGGTGAGTTGTTCCAGCTGCGGCCAGAAGTTCGCTTCCGGAAATTCCGCGCGGCGCAGCAGCGCGCCGATAGCGATCAACGCGAACACCGGAGCCAGTGTGGCGGTGATCAGCGCCAGGTTGCTCACCGTGGGTTGCCCGTGGCCAGAGACTTCATGAAGGCAGCGGGCGTGATGCCTTGGCCGGCTCCGTCACGTCCCGCTGAAAGGCCACCAGGTGCTGGGCGTCGATACGGATGCCCACCACCTCGCCGATCTCGTGATCATGGTGACTGGGGAACAGGGACAGGATGCGCGTGCCGGTTTCCAGCTCCAGGGTGTACAGCGTCTCGGCACCGGTAAATGCCTTTTTCACGACTTTTCCGGTGAGGCTGGATTCGGGGTCGGGCTGGACGTCGTCCGGTCGCAACAGCAGGTCCACTTCGGTGCCGGTGGGCCAGCCATAGGAGCGGTTGCCCTGGATGATTCCCAGTTCGGTCTCCAGGGTTTCATGGTCCATCAGCCGGGCGCGCAGGAAACGGCCCTGGCCGATGAAATCCGCGACGAATCGGTCCACGGGCTCATGGTAGAGGTTGTATGGGGTGTCCCACTGGACGATCTGGCCATGGCGCATGACGCCCACCTGGTCGGCCATGGCGAAGGCTTCGCGCTGATCGTGGGTGACCAGTACCGCGGTAACGCCCTCGGCCTGGAAGATTTCGTGCACCTCGGCGGCCAGTCGCTCGCGCAGATCCACATCCAGGCTGGAGAACGGTTCGTCCATCAGCACCAGGGCCGGTTTCGGAGCCAGCGCCCGTGCCAGTGCCACCCGCTGCTGCTGGCCGCCGGACAGTTCGTCGGGATAACGATCGCCCAGCCCTGCAAGGCTCACCAGGTCCAGCAGCTCCTCGGCCCGACGGTGTTTTGCTGCGGCGCTCATGCGCTTCAGCCCGAAGCAGATGTTCTGTTCCACCGTCAGGTGGGGGAACAGGGAATGGTCCTGGAAGACCATGCCCAGGCCGCGCTTCTCGGGCGGCAGCATATAGCCGGGCTGGGACACGACACGCCCGTCCAGTTCGATCTCGCCGCTGGCCACCGGGTGGAAGCCGGCAATGGAGCGCAGGGTGGTGGTCTTGCCGCAACCGCTGGGGCCCAGCAGGCAGACCAGTTGCCCCCGACGCACGCGGAAACTCAGGGCGCGCGCCACCGGTGTCCCCTCCATGTCGAGGTCCACGCGGCGCAGTTCCAGCAAGATGTCGTCGGAGCGATCGCCTACCATGTTCGCAGTCTCAGACAGGTGGCCCCTGGCGGGGTTCAGGCCTGCAGCGTCCTGGGCGAGGTCTCGGCCAGAAGCAGGAACTCCAGCAGAGCCTTCTGGGCGTGCAGGCGATTCTCCGCCTGGTCCCAGACGATGCTCTGTTCTCCGTCGATGACGTCGGCGGCGACCTCCTCGCCCCGGTGCGCCGGCAGGCAGTGCAGGAACACGGCATCGTCGGCGGCCAGATTCATCAGCTCCCGCGTCACCTGGTAGCCGGCAAAGGCGCGCTCCCGCTCTGCCTGCTCCTCTTCCTGGCCCATGCTGGCCCAGACGTCGGTGGTGACCAGGCTGGCGCCGGCAACGGCTTCCCGGGGGTCACGGACTATGCGGACACGTTCCGTGTTGGCCTGGAGCAGCGTCTGGTCCGGGTCGAAGCCTTCCGGGCAGGCGACGTTGAGCTGGAAATCGAAGATGCCCGCGGCTTCCATGTACGAATTGCACATGTTGTTGCCGTCGCCTACCCAGGCAACAGTGCGTCCGGCGAGGCCGCCCCGGTGCTCCTGGAAAGCCTGGATGTCCGCCAGCAGCTGGCACGGATGATGGTCATCCGAGAGGCCGTTGATGACCGGCACCTGCGAATAGGCGGCGAAGCGCTCCAGTGTCTCGTGGGCGAAGGTGCGGATCATCACCACGTCCAGCATGCGGGAGAGCACGCGGGCGGTGTCCTCCACCGGTTCGCCCCGGCCCAGCTGGCTGTCACGCGGTGAAAGAAAAATGGCGTTGCCGCCCAATTGCGCCATGCCGGCTTCGAAGGAAACGCGTGTGCGGGTGGAGGATTTCTCGAACACCATGCCCAGCACCTTGCCGCGCAGGCTCTCGTGCGGCACACCCTGGTGCTGCAGGCGTTTGAGTTCGCCGGCCCGGCGCAGCACGAAATCCAGTTCGTTGCGGTCGAGATCGTTCAGGGTCAGGAAATGGCGGGGACGCATGGCACGTACCTCAGTCATCGTGTGCTTCAGGAGCCGCCGGCTTCCCCTGGTCCCGGGGAGCGGCCAAGAAAATCGCTGATCAGCGTGGCGACACGGTCAACCAGGTCATCGGCCTCCGCGTCGCTGAGAATCAGGGGCGGAAGCAGCCGGATCACGCGCTCGGCGGTGACGTTGATCAGCACGCGGGCGGCCAGGGCCTGCTTCACCAGTTCACCACAAGGACGATCCAGTTCAATGCCCAGCATCAGACCCTTGCCACGAATGTCCCGGACACCCTGGACACCTTCCAGCCGTTGGCGAAAGCCGGCCCGTATGCGCTCGCCCAGTTCGGCTGCCCGATGGGGCAGTGCATAGCGATCCACCGTATCCACCACCGCCTGCGCCGCACGAGTGGCCAGCGGGTTGCCGCCAAAGGTGGTGCCGTGGCTGCCGGGCTGCATCAACTCCGCCGCGGCGCCACGGGCGAGGCAGGCGCCGATGGGAACGCCGTTTCCCAGCCCCTTGGCCAGGCTCATGACGTCCGGGACAAGGTTCTCATGCTGGAACGCGAACCATGCGCCGGTGCGGGCTATCCCGGTCTGGACTTCATCCAGCATCAGCAGCCAGCCATTGGCGTCGCAGCGCTCACGCAGGCCCTGCAGATAGCCCGGCGCAGGAACACGGATACCGCCTTCCCCCTGCACCGGCTCCACCAGCACGGCCACGATATTGCCGTGTTCCCGTGCTGCGAGGTCCACGGCGTCCAGATCGTCGAAGGGAATGCGCAGGAAGCCTTCCACCAGCGGCTCGAAACCCTGTTGGGCCTTGCGGTTGCCCGTAGCGGTGAGTGCCGCCATGGTGCGGCCGTGGAAGGCATTCTCCATCACCAGAATGGTCGGCACGTCCACGCCCCGGGAATGACCCCACAGGCGGGCGAGCTTGATGGCCGTCTCGTTGGCTTCTGCTCCGGAATTGCAGAAGAACACCCGTTCCATACCGCTGAGACGGCATAGATCACCGGCCAGGCGCTCTTGCAGGGGAATGCCGTAGAGGTTGGAGGTGTGCAGCAGCCGGGCCGCCTGCTCCTGAATGGCGCGCGTCACGGCAGGGTGGGCATGTCCCAGACCGCACACTGCGATCCCGCTCAACGCGTCCAGATAACGGTTGCCGTGTTCGTCCCACAGCCAGGCGCCTTCACCCCGTTCGAAACTGACGGGAAGCCGACCGTAAGTCCGCATCAGAGCTTGCTGCATACCACCGATCTCCCGAAAACAAAACGGCAGCACCGTGGCGGGGCTGCCGGAAAGCGGAAATTATACGGTGGCGGGCGGGGGCCGGCAACTGGCGTCGCAGTGACCGGCCATTCGCCCGGACGGCGTCAGTTCACCTGCTTCACCGGTTCGCCGGCTGCCTCGCTGCGGAAGCTCAGCTTCATGGGCTCCAGGCCCAGCCAGACATCAGCGAACTCGCGGGTTGGGGTGACCTGCGGCGCGGGCTGGTGCACCACGCGTACCGGCGTCACCGTATCCACGCGCGGCGCAATCAGGCCCCATGCAATGGCGTCCGCCTCGGCCTGGTTGGCAGGCTCCGCGTAAGAGGTGCGCACGAATCGGGTGCCGGACATCGGGCGCGGCTCGATACCGGCCGCCCAGACATCTTCCTGCACGCGCTCCTGCGCGGAGGGTGTGGCAAAGGCGGCTTGCGAGGAAACCATCATCAGAACTGCAGCAACGGCGAGCTTGGCTTTCATTGTTGAATCTCCATTTATCTTCAAGATTTAAACAGACAGATCTGTATAGTGCACGGGATGAACTATACAGATCTGTCTGTTTTTTGCAAGACATGAAATGGCTGGAGACGAAAAAGCCCCCGGAGCTTGCGCTGCGGGGGCTGGGAAGGAAAAGCCTCTTGGGTCGGCTCAGGCCTTTTTCAGGTTCTCGGCCACGAAGTCCCAGTTCACCAGGTTCCAGAACGCTTCCATGTACTTGGGGCGGGCGTTCCGGTAGTCGATGTAGTAGGCGTGCTCCCAGATGTCGCAGGTGAGCAGCGGCACCACGCTGTCGTCGGTGACCGGTGTCTTGGCGTCGTCGGTCTCCACGATGGAGAGCTTGCCGTCGGACTTGTTCTTCACCAGCCAGCCCCAGCCGGAACCGAAATTGGCGATGGTCTTGTCGGTGAATTCCTTCTTGAAGCCGTCCACGGAGCCGAAGTCGCGTTTGATGGCGTCTGCCAGTTCGCCGCTGGGTTCGCCGCCGCCATTGGGGCTCAGGCAGTGCCAGTAGAAGGTGTGGTTCCAGACCTGGGCAGCCTGGTTGAACAGTCCGCCGGATGCCTTCTTGATGATGTCCTCCAGCGACAGGTTTTCGTACTCGGTGCCGGGGATCAGGTCGTTGAGCTTGTCCACATAGGCCTTGTGGTGCTTGCCATGGTGGAACTCCAGGGTCTCGGCGGAGATGTGGGGCTCCAGTGCATTCTTCGCATAGGGCAGTTCAGGTAGTTCGTGCTTCATGCTGCACTCCTTGGTCTCGTGCTCAAAAGCGTTGATCTGTGTCTACGGCTCTGCCGGGCGGGCGTGCCGGACAGATTCGGGGTGGGTGTCGCGCACCGCGCGGCACTCCGGGGACAAGTGCCCCATGAGTCTAACAGTGCTTGCTGCGCATGCAATATGAAGCGCCGCGGCAACGGCTCGCCCTGTCCCAACCTTTCTGTATGGCGTCGCGGGCCGCGTGTTTCAAGCGCCCTGTGCTGCATTTGACGGACGCGGTAGACTATAGGCACATGAACGGCGCAGAGGGCGCCAGCGTGCAAGAGGGTTGTTTTGATGGATGAGATTCAGCAGGCGATCAAGGAACAGGTGGAAGCCCATCCGGTGATCCTGTTCATGAAGGGGACGCCCCAGTTTCCGCAGTGTGGTTTTTCCATGCGGTCGTCGCAGGCGCTGGCCGGGTGCGAGGTGGAATTCGCCTATGTCAATGTACTGGAGGACGAGCGCATTCGGCAGGGCGTCAAGGAGTTCGGCAACTGGCCGACAATCCCGCAGCTGTACGTCAACGGTGAGCTGGTGGGCGGCTGCGACATTATCCTGGAGATGTACGAGTCCGGCGAGCTGCAGACGTTGGTCAAGGATGCGGTGACTGCCAAGCAGGCCTGAGACCGGGTCACCCCCGGACAAGAAAAAAGGGCGGTGGACACCGCCCTTTTTTCTTGTCCGGGGGTGACCATTGGATGTCTATGCTCAGCCGGGGATGCCGATGTTCTTGTCCCACTGATTGACGATCTCGCAGAACAGGTCGGCGGTTTTTTCGGCGTCGTAGATCGCCGAGTGCGCCGACTCCCCGTCCCAGCCCATGCCGGCGGCGCGTAGCGCCTTCGCCAGCACAGTCTGGCCGTAGGCCAGGCCGGCCAGCGTGGCGGTGTCAAAGCTGCCGAAAGGGTGAAACGGATTGCGACGGATGCCGGCCCGGGCAACAGCAGAATTGAGAAAGTTCAGGTCGAAGGTGGCGTTGTGTCCGACCAGGATGGCCCGGGTGCAGCCGGTATCGCGGATCTCCTGTCGGATGGGTTTGAAGACCCGCCCTAGCGCGTCCTGTTCGCTGTAGGCGATGCGCAGAGGGTGGTCCGGGTCGATACCGTTGATTTCCAGCGACTTGGGGTCGATGTTGGCGCCTTCGAACGGTTTCACGTGACAGGTATGGGTGTCGCCGCGCACCAGTCGACCGCTGTCGTCCATGCGCAGGATGACGGCGGCAATCTGCAACAGGGCGTCCGTCTGGTGGTTCAGCCCGCCGGTTTCCACGTCTACTACCACCGGCAGAAAGCTGCGGAACCGGCGCGCTATCGCGCTGGAACGGCTTTCCTCGCCCGAGGCGTTGAACTTCTCGTCATCCAGATAATTGTCGTCTTGCATCGTCATCCCGAAGGTCAGCCGGCCAGTTTCCAGTGCAAGGTCTCACCCGCCCGCAAGGGGACGATGCGTTGCTTGCCGAAGCGGTAGTCCGCCGGCAGTTCCCAGTCCTGCCGGATCAAGGTGACGGTATCCCGATTGCGCGGCAAACCGTAGAAGTCGGGTCCATGATGGCTGGCGAAGGCCTCCAGCCTATCAAGTCGGCCTGCGGACTCGAAGGCTTCCGCATAGAATTCCAGCGCTGCGCAGGCGGAGAAGCAGCCGGCGCAACCGCAAGGCGCTTCCTTGGCGCCCTGGGCGTGGGGGGCGCTGTCTGTGCCGAGGAAGAACTTCGGATTGCCCGATGTGGCCGCTTCCAGCAGTCGTTCCCGATCATTCTCCCGCTTGAGGATAGGCAGGCAGTAGTAATGGGGCCGGATTCCACCCACCAGCATATGGTTGCGATTGTACAGCAGGTGTTGCGGGGTGATCGTGGCCCCGACCCGCTCGGGGGCCTGCAGCACGAAATCCACGGCGGCGGCGGTGGTGATATGTTCGAAAACCACCTTCAGGCGTGGGTGTCTCTCCACCAGCGGCGCCAGCCGTTCATCGATGAAGCGCGTCTCGCGGTCGAAGATATCCACGCTGTGATGGGTGACTTCGCCATGGATCAGCAGCGGCAGGCCGGTTTCCTCCATGGCCGCCAGCGTCTCGGTGCAGTGGGCCAGATCGGTTACGCCGGCGTCGGAGTTGGTGGTGGCGCCCGCCGGGTACAGCTTCACGCCAAACACGATTCCGCTTTCGGATGCCTCGTGAATCGCCTCGGGCGGTGTGTTGTCCGTGAGATACAGCGTCATCAGCGGCTGGAATCCGCTGGATGAGGGGGCGGCTGCCAGGATCCGGTTGCGATAGGCTCGTGCCTCGGCCGTTCGGGTTACCGGCGGCGTCAGATTAGGCATGATGATCGCCCTCCGGAATCGCGCCGCGGTAAAAGGCACGACATCGCCCAGCACATCGCCGTCTCTGACGTGAAGGTGCCAGTCGTCCGGGCGGGTGATGGTCAATCGGTCCATGAACTGCGTTGTCCCCTGGTTGGTGGTGGGCTGCGGAGTATACCCTGTCTGGCAATTTGATGCGGCGCAGCAGGCAGATTCAGTCCTGCTGCGGCTGTAGCCCGGTGCGATAACGACGGCCGTTTTCCACGTAGTGTTCGGCGGAGTGCGCCAGCATGCGGATTTCCTCGTCGGAAAGCTGTCGCACCACTTTCCCGGGGGAGCCCATGACCAGTGATCCGTCCGGTATCTGCTTGCCTTCCGGTATCAGCGTGTTGGCGCCGATCAGGCAGTTCTTCCCGATCACCGCGCGGTTGAGGATCACCGCATTGATGCCGATCAGGCTGTTGTCGCCAATGGTGCAGCCATGCAGCATCACCTTGTGGCCCACGGTCACGTTCCGGCCGATATCCAGTACCAGCCCGGGGTCGGTATGCAGTACCGATCCGTCCTGGATGTTGCTGTTCTCCCCGATGACGATCCGGTCGGTGTCGCCGCGGATGACGACGTTGAACCACACGCTGACGTTCGTCCCCAGCTCCACTGAACCGATCACCGTCGCGTTGTGAGCAATGAAGCAGTCTCCTCGCGTCTCGACCCGGCGTTCATCCAGTTGGTACAGCATGCGTGTTTCCCCCCGTCTGTGTGTTCTGCCAGCCCCGTAGTGTACTGGCCCGGGACCGGCCAGCCCAACGCGAGCATGGCAAAAGGGGCGGCAGGGTGCGTAAACTCCTGCTCCGGCAAGTTCAACAACGAGACGAGGAGACCGGTACGATGGCGCGTGAGGATTTCCGATTCATCCATACCCTGAGGGTCCGCTGGGCCGAGGCCGACATGCAGGGCGTCGTCTTCAACGCGCATTATCTGACCTTCCTCGACGTGGCGCTGACGGAGTATTTCAGGGCGCTGCGAGAGCATTCCACAGAAGCGTTGGGCGTGAATGGCGATGACTTGTTCGTGGCGCATGCGGAGCTCGACTACCATGCTTCCGCGCGTTACGACGACGTGCTGGATATCGGTGTGCGTATCGCCCGGTTCGGTCGGTCCAGCATGGAATTCCGGGGCGAGATCCACCGCGGCCCGGAGCACCTGATCACCGGCAAGATGATCTACGTGTTCACCGATGCCGAGGAGCGACGTCCGGCGCCTGTTCCGGAAGCCTTCCGGAAAGGCGCGGACGCCTTTGAAAAGGTTGCCCCTGCGCGTTGATTGCGGGGCGTCAGCCCTGCATGGCGTCGAAGACGATCACGCCGCGCGCGTTCTTGCCCGCTTCCAGGTCCTCGAAGGCCTGGGGGGCTTCCTCAATGCCGTAGCGGTGGGTGACCAGTTCGTCCAGTTTCAGCGCCCCCGAGGCATACAGTCCGAACAGCCTGGGGAAGTCGTGGCGGGGGCGCGCCGAGCCGAACCAGCTGCCCTTGAGGCCTTTTTCCTCGGCCGGTAACGCCAGGGTCCGCACGGAGGTCTTGTCCTCCCGCGGGGCAACGCCGACGATCACCGCCAGGCCGCCCTTGCCGAGGCTCGCGAAGGCTGTCTCCACCACGCTGCCGCGGCCGACGCACTCGAAGGCGTAATCAACCCCGCCGCCGCTCATCTTGCGGATGGCCTTGGCGGCGGTTTCGTCGGCCAATACGGTATGGGTGGCACCGAATTCCTTTGCCGTGGCCAGCTTTGCCTCCGACATGTCCACCGCGATGATCTGGCGGGCGCCGGCGATGCGGCAGCCCTGGATGGCGTTCAGCCCTACGCCGCCCACCCCGAACACGGCGGCGGTGGAACCCGGCTGCATGTCGGCCGTGTTGAAGACGGCGCCAACCCCGGTCATTACCGCGCAGCCGACCAGCGCCGCGCGATCCAGCGGCACGTCTTCAGTGACCTTGACCACGTTGTTTACATGCAGCGTGGCGTATTCCGCCATGACCCCGCAGCCGGAGAAGATGTTCAGCGGCTTGCCATCTCCGTCCGTGGTGCGCAGCGTGCCATCGGGCAGGGTCCACAGCGCCTTGGATGCGGTATCGCACAGCACCGGGCGGCCTGACTGGCAGGAGCCGCACTGGCCGCACATGCTGACGAAGGAGCTGATGACGCGATCGCCCACGGCGAACTCCGTGACCCCTTCGCCGACGGCGACCACTTCCCCCGCGCCTTCATGTCCCAGTACCAGGGGAGGCGGCAGGGCAATCACGCCGGTGGTGGCGGACAGGTCGCTGTGGCAAACGCCGCAGGCGTGCATGCGCACCATGACTTCGTTGCGTTTCGGGTCATCCACCCGGATTTCTTCCACCGTCACCGGCTGGTTCCACTCGCGGCAGATAACGGCCTTGGCTTGCTGGGGCATGAATGTCCTCCCGTGTGGTTGTTCGCGACGCTGCCTGGCTGCGCGATGCAGCATTTTCGAGTTTTGTTACGCGAGTCTATCAGGCTTGCCGATGCAGTGCTTCCTCAAGGAAGCCTCCTCCAGCCGCGGGTCTGACGCAAGGGAAATGCGAACCTTGTGCCGCGGCGCGCGCTTCCCTTGCACTTGTTCGCCTCAAGGTCGATCATTGCCGGTTATTTTCCCGGGAAACGGTGTCGCCCCTCCGGCGGGCCAGTGCACGCCGTTTCTCCACACCACCGCTTAGCATGAGGGCGCTGCTGCAATGAGTGACGTGAAGAAAGTCGTGCTGGCCTATTCCGGCGGCCTGGATACCTCGGTCATTCTGGAATGGCTGAAAGACACCTACGGTTGCGAGGTGGTGACTTTCACGGCCGACCTGGGACAGGGAGAGGAACTGGAGCCGGCGCGCGCCAAGGCGCAATCCCTCGGCGTGAAGGAAATCTTCATCGAGGATCTGCGCGAGGAGTTCGTGCGCGATTTCGTGTTCCCGATGTTCCGCGCCAACGCCATCTATGAAGGAGAATATCTGCTGGGCACCTCCATCGCCCGGCCGCTGATTGCCAAGCGCCAGGTGGAGATTGCCCGCCAGACCGGTGCCGATGCCGTTTCCCACGGCGCCACCGGCAAGGGTAACGACCAGGTCCGCTTCGAACTGGGTTACTACGGACTGGAACCCGGAATCAAGGTGATCGCGCCTTGGCGCGAATGGGATCTGCTGTCACGGGAGAAGCTGCTGGCCTACGCCGAGAAGCGCGGCATTCCCATCGAAGGGAAGAAGAAGGGCGGCTCTCCGTATTCCATGGATGCCAACCTGCTGCACATCTCCTATGAAGGCGGCATTCTGGAGGACCCCTGGGCCGAGGCCGAGGAGGACATGTGGCGCTGGACGGTCAACCCGGAGCAGGCGCCGGACAAGCCGACCTACATCGAGTTGGGTTTCCAGCAGGGCGACTGTGTTTCCATCGACGGTGAAACCATGGCGCCCGCCGCCCTGCTGGCGCGGCTGAACAAACTCGGCGGCGACAACGGCATTGGCCGGCTTGATGTGGTGGAGAACCGTTACGTGGGCATGAAGTCCCGCGGCTGCTACGAAACGCCGGGCGGCACTATTCTTCTCAAGGCCCACCGTGGCATCGAGTCCATCACGCTGGATCGAGAAGCGGGCCATCTGAAGGACGAGCTGATGCCGCGCTACGCCAAGCTGATCTACAACGGCTACTGGTTCAGCCCGGAGCGGCTGGCCATGCAGGCACTGATCGACCAGACCCAGCAGGTGGTCAACGGGGTGGTGCGGCTGAAGCTCTACAAGGGCGCGGTGTCGGTCGTGGGCCGCAAGTCCGAGACCAACAGCCTGTTCGATGCCCGCATCGCCACGTTCGAGGACGACGCCGGCGCCTACAACCAGAAGGATGCCGAAGGCTTCATCAAGCTCAATGCCCTGCGGCTGAAAGTGGCGGCCGCCCTCAAGCGCAAATAGTCCGGCTTCCCCCGGCACTGCGATGGTTGTGCCGGGGGTATCCGCTCCGCCCCTCCTCTCCGAATAGCTGTTTTGTGATCCAGTCGATGTTTCCAGTCCTGAATCACACGTCTCATACCGCATACGCATGAAATTGCCTGCGCCTGCCACACGGGCCGGGTTCCAATAACAAGAAGCGTCGCCCCTGAATTATGGGCATCGCCGGACGCTCCCGAGCCACATCGCGGGTGGGGGCATCGGAGAGGGTATGAGTTCCAGGGTGGAACAGTCGGCAACCGTGGATGCCGACAGCGGGGACATGATATTGCATTGGCCTTACCGGCGATCTTCGCATCGCCAGTCCGTGACCGTGCACCTGGAAACGCTCTATCGCTATATTCATCGCGGCATGATCACCTCGCTGCTGGTGGGCCTGGTGACAGCGTTCGTCTTTCTGCTTCGCGGAGCACCACCGGGGTGGGTGTTGGCCTGGGGGCTGCTGCTTGCCCTGGTCGCGGTGATTCGCCTCGCTACCGTCGTTCACGTTCGTCGCAGTCGGCCCGAGGGTCGGGCCCTGATCGTCTGGGGCAGAGTTGCGGCCGCGGGCGGGTTCGTGCAGGCGCTGGCCTGGCTGCCGCTGCTACTGATCGCAAGCCACACCGGGCACACCTTGGATTTCCTCTGCGCGGGCATGATTCTGGGGCTGTTGTCCCTCGGGGGGATCACCTCCATGGGGGTCTACCTGCCGGCTTATGTCGCGCACGCCGTGCCGCTGCAACTCATCCCCATCGGCTGGATCCTTCTGGACGCTCGGGTGCACTGGTCGCTGGCGATCCCGCTGCTGCTGGCCTGCGTCATCCTGATGTCCGCGGCCATCCGGTCGGGCCGTATCTGGCAGCATGCGCTGGATGTGAGTCGCCGCCTGCGCGAGAGCATCCGGCGTCTGCGGGTGGAGAAGGCGCGCGTTCAGGCCACGCTGGAATCCATCGGCGATGGCGTCCTCACCGTGGATGCCACCGGCCGCATCAAGTACGCCAACTCGATTGCCGCACAGTTGATGGGGCGTGCGAGGACGGAGATTGTCGGCTCCAGCGTGGGTGAGGTGCTGGCGCTTCGGGGGGAGGAAGGCAGCGATATCGCCGAGCGACTGCTTGCGCAATGCCTGCAGACCGGCCGCCCCATGCGCTGGGAGAAGGACCTGGCCTTGCAGGCCCAGGGCAGCGGTCGCTGCTCCTCGATACAGTTCAGCGGCGCCTCCATCCAGGGTGACAGGGGTGCGTCTCAGGGCGTGGTTATGGTGCTGCGGGATGTCACGGAGTTGCGCGGCATGGCCAATGCCATCTCCTACCAGAGCAGGTATGACGAACTCACCGGTCTTCTTAACCGGCGGGAGTTCGAAAACCGCTTGCGAGACGCCCACGAGGTCTCGCGCCGACAGCGCATCGATTACGCGGTGCTGCATCTGGACCTGGACCAGTTCAAGCTCATCAACGACAGTTGTGGCCACAGGGCGGGTGACGAGATGCTGCGCCAGGTCGGAGGGTTGCTACAGAGCCGAGTTCGCGAGGTCGACGTGGTGGCCCGCATGAGCGGAGACGAATTCGCACTCCTGCTTCGCGGTTGTGATCTGCAGAAGGCGGAATCCGTGGCCCAGACGTTACTGAGGGAACTGGCGAGTTTTCGCTTCGCCTGGGCGGACCGTGTTTTCAGCCAGGGAGCCGGGATCGGCCTGGTCGCGGTGGACGCCGGGCGAACGGTGGCGGAAACCATGGCGGCGGCAGACGCGGCCTGCTCCGTGGCCAAGGACTTGGGCAGGAACTGCGTGCACGTGGCGGCGCCAAACGACGCCATGCTGGAGCGCCGCTACGGGCAGGTGGCCTGGGTCGCCCAGGTGCAGAGCGCCATAGACCAGCGCCGGTTCCGGCTTCGCGTGCAGCGAATCCAGGCGATCAACAGCCGCCTGCCGGTCAAGGCGGAGCTCCTGGCCAGCCTGGAACTGCCGGACGGAGTGCTGGTGGCGCCCGGTGATTTTCTGCCCGCCGCCGAGAGTTTCAACATGATGCCCGCGGTGGACGGCGTGATTGTCAGCCTGGCCATGGAAGCCATCGCCGGGCTGCATCCGGGGCTGACCGGTATCGACCTGTTCTCCATCAATCTGTCCGGCCAGTCCCTCAACGACCCGGCCATGCTGCAGCACATCCTCGACGAGATCGAACGCAGCGGGGTGGACCCTGCCAGGCTGTGTTTCGAGATCACGGAAACCGCGGTCATCCGCCATCTGGACCGGGCCGCGGATTTCATGGCCACGCTGCGCCGCCAGGGCTGCAGCTTCGCCCTGGACGATTTCGGCAGCGGCCTGTCCTCGTTCGGCTACCTGCGTACGCTGGCCGTGGACTACCTGAAGATCGACGGCCAGTTCGTCCGCAACCTCGGCAGCGACGCGATCAACCGCAGCATGGTCGACTGCATCAACCGGGTTGGCCATACCATGGGTATCCGGACGGTTGCCGAATTCGTGGAGGACAGAATGAGCCTGGAAGCACTGCGTGAGCTGGGTGTGGACTACGCGCAGGGGTTCGGCATCCACGCTCCGGAACTGCTGGCTGCGCACCCCTGAATCCATTGTTCTTCCGTGGATGTTCGCCGCTTTCCGGGCTGCCGGCAGTACATTACTTTCTGCAGCCTCGGCACTTTGCTCTAACATGGTGAGATGATAAGGAAAGCCAATCTCCCATGATTCGGTGCCCGATACCATTCAGGCGGACGCCATGATTCTCAAACGCATACTCAAGAGAAGGAAGGACGCGGGCGGAAACCCGTCGTCGGCGAAGCGGCCCGGGGCCCCGCGCAGTCCGCTTGCGGAACTGGATGCGCTGCTCGCGGGAGCGGAGCGCGACGACCAGCGCCTGCGTGAGCTGCTCGCCGCCGGTGCCGAGGGACTTCCGCTGGAGCGTCGTTTGGCTGCCATTTCCGCATCTTCCGACTCGGTGCTGATGGCCTATCTCGCGCGCAACGGCCGCGAGATGGATATCCGGCTTGCCGCCGTCGAACGCGCGGTAGGCGAGCGGCTGCTGGAGGAGGTGGCCGTCCATGACCGCATTGCGCGGGTGCGGCAGCGAGCGGTCGGTCGGCTCGAGAGCCGTGATTCCCTGGAGCGGGTCTGGCGTGAGTGCCGAGGGAAGGACGCCAGGGTCGCCCGTGACGCCAGACACCGGCTGGACACGCTGGAGCGGGCGGAAGCGGAGGCCGCTGCCGCCCGCACAGCTCACGAACAGCTTTGTGTCGAGGCCGAGGCGTTGGCTGAGGAGGCGCTGGATAAGCTGGAGGCGGCCGTGAACCGTCTACGCAACCGCTGGCAGGGCTTGCCGGCGGAGGCGCCGGGGCAGGCTCGCCTGCGTTTCGAACGGGCACTGGAAGCAGCATTGGAGCGCCGGCAGAACCTGCATGAACTCGAGCAGCCCTGGCGCTCCGAGCTGGAAGCCTTGCAGACTCTGAGAGCCAGTATCGTGCACCCGGATGCGGACACCGTGGAGCGGGTCCGGCACCAACTCGACAACGCCCCGGCGCTGCCGGAGGACCAGGCGGTCGCCACCGACTTGCGAACCGACGTGCAGGCTGCACGACAGGAACTGGCGTACTGGGCCGAGGATATGCTGGCCTGGTTTGCTCATCAGGGCAGTGTGGCGGCCATGCTGGAAGCGCTGGATGACCCGAAGGAGCAGGCCAATCCGTCGCACGCCAGGCATCTCGCCGAGCAGTTGCAGCAGTTGCCCTGGCGAACCCGGTTGCCGGAGCCCGCACTGCTGCAGCAGGCAAGGGCGCGCGGGGGAAGTGATCAGGTGCAGGCCCCCGAGCCCCGACGTGAGCCGCGCCGGGATGATGACGCTCGATTGCACCCGATCCGCCAGGCGGTGCAGGCGATGCTACCCGAAGTGGAGCACGCGCTGCAGGATGGCGATCTGCGTCGTGCACGCCGCTTGCTGAACCGTCTCCGGCACAAGGCCGAGGGCCTCCCGGGGCGCGAGCGCCATGAGGTGGAAGAGAGGCTGCGGCCCCTGTCCGCACGCGTGCAGGAACTGCAGGACTGGCGCCGTTTCGCTGTGCTCCCGAAGCAGGAAGCGCTGTGCGAGCGCATGGATCAACTTGGTGCAGAGCCGCTGTCGCCGGAAGAGCAGTTGGAGGCCATTCAGGGCCTGCGCCGCGAATGGAAGGAACTGGGAGGCTCCGACTCCAAGGAAACCCGCGCCCTGTGGGAGCGTTTCCAGCAGGCGGCCGATGCCGCCTTCGAGCATTGCAGGGAGTGGATCGAGAGTCAGCGCCAGGAACGCCAGCGGCATCTGCAGGAACGCGAGCGGATATGTCGGCAACTGGAGGAATTCCTGAGCAACAGCGACCTGGAAAGCATGGCGCTACCGGATCTGGAGCGTATTCACGCTACCGCCAAGCAGGAATGGCGGCAGGCCAGTCCGGTGGACCCGCAGGCGTCCCGCGCGGTCAAGCGGCGTTTCCGGAAGGCCATGGATCGCCTTGGTGCGGCGTTGGGCGGCCATCGGCACGACGTGCGGGACGCGAAGAAGCGGCTGCTGGATGAAGCACGCAGCCTTGCCCAGCAGGAGAATGCCGCCGCGGCGGCGGGTCGGGCACGGGAGCTCCAGGCACAGTGGCGGGAATTGCCGCCGCTGCCGGCGGGGGAGGAGCATCGCCGCCATCGTGAGCTGCGCGCTGCCTGTGACCAGGTGTTCCAGGCGCTGCGCAAGCAGCATGCCGCCGTTGATGAGCGGCGGCAGGAAGAGGTCGACCAGGCCGAAGCCTTGTGCCGGCGCATGGAGCAGGCGGCGGCGGAGATGACGGATCCGCAGGAGCTGGAGTCCTTGCGGGGGCAGTTGCGAAGGGATTTCTCGGCGTATCCGGGGGCGGTGCGCAAGGCCTTGCAGAAGTCCTTCAGTGCGGCCGAATCCGCTCTCAACGGGGCGCTGATGCGTCAGCAGGAGCGCATCTGGATGGAACGGATCGAGATTCTCCAGCAAGCCGCGAGGGAGGTGCGTCTGCTGGAGGTGGCGGTGCAGCAGGGAGGAAGGCCCGAGCAGGAGGCGACGGACCCCGGTTGGCTGAACGCGGCGTTCGAGGCGCTTGCTCCGCTACATGCGCGCTGGCAACGTGCGAGCGATCTGCTGCATCAGGGAGGCGCCTTTTCGCAGGAAGAGCTGCAACAGGCCGGGGAACAGCGGCGACGCCTCTGTGTTCAGCTTGAGTTGCTGGCGGGGGCAGAGTCCCCGCCGCAGGATCGAGATTTGCGCATGCAGTTGCAGGTGGAGCGTCTCAGCGCATCCTTGCGCCACCAGGCCGACTCCGTTGATGACGACCAGTACCTGCACGAACTTGCCCGACGCTGGTACGAGCTCGGACCCTGGCCACAGGACGCGGCCGAGGACTGGGAGGAGCGCTTCGCGCAACAGCTGAAAAAACGCGTCGGCGGCTGACTCCGCCGATGCTATTCGTAGGGTGGCCCGTTACGGCAGGCTGGAAAACACCAGCTTGGCCGTTTCCGTGGCCTGGGCCCTGTGCCGGCTGTCCAGCCAGTCGAAGCGGCTGGCGCCGCGGTCTTCTGAATGACGCAGATCGAGCATGGCAACCTCCGTGTATCGGGGGAGCGGCTGTAACGCTGTCGCTTCCCATTCGGATGGTGCCCAATATCGCCTGGTAAATTCGATGAAATGGTGCTGATCAACGATGGGTAGCACCGGAAATCACGATTGATTCAGGGGGATCTCCTGCAGATCGTATGCCCCGTCCCGATACTCCAGCACGCTTCCCTGATCGTACCAGTCCCCCAGCACGATGCGCGTGGCCTGCTGCCCTTTCAGCGGAAACCGGTGCACATTCGGCCGGTGCGTATGGCCATGAATCAGCCGCGTCACGCCATGTTCCCGCATCGTCGATTCCACCGCGCCCTGGTTGACGTCCATGATCTGCTCCTGCCCCTGCATGAGCTGGCTGTTGCGGCTGCTGCTTTCCTCACGCGCCTGCCTGGCCAGCGCCAGGCGTTCCTCGATGCTGCGGGCGAGGAACTGTTTCTGCCATTCGGGGTTGTGCACCATGGCGCGGAATTGCTGATATTCGGTGTCGTCGATACACAGGCTGTCTCCGTGCATCAGCAGCACCGGTTCATCGCCCAGCGTGATTACGGTGGGATCCGGCAGCAGCCGGGCGCCGGTCATCTCCTCGAAGGCTGTGCCCAGCAGGAAGTCCCGGTTTCCGCGCATCACGTACAGCGGTACGCCGGTTGCGGTGAACTGTCGGAGGGTTGCGATCACGGGATGGTCCGACGGCACCGCATCGTCGCCGATCCAGGCTTCGAAGAAATCGCCCAGGATGTAGAGCGCCTCCGCCCGGCTGGCGCGGTGCTGGAGGAACTGCATGAACAATTGCACGATGGCCGGACGGCTGGTGTCCAGATGAAGATCGGAGATGAACAGTACGGGTTTCATCGGAGGGCCCTGTTGACTGACTGCTGTCGGAAGCATATACGGCCGGCGGCGGAGTGTGCAAAGTGACGGAGCCCGGCCCCGGTGCTTCCACCAGGGCTTGCCGGGCATGGCATCATCTATGATTCAGCGTTTCATTCAAATTCCGCTACCATGTCGCGCCTGAGAGCCTGCCCCAGGGAGCTGTTCGATGCTGGAAATCTACAATAGTCTGACCCGCCAGAAGGAAGTGTTCCGGCCGATCGAGCCGGGCAAGGTCCGCATGTACGTTTGCGGCATGACGGTCTACGACTATTGTCACCTGGGGCACGCCCGCGCGCTGGTGGTCTTCGACGTGGTTTCCCGCTATCTGCGGCACAGCGGCTATACGGTGACCTATGTGCGAAACATCACCGATGTGGACGACAAGATCATCAATCGTGCCCGGGAGATGGACATCAGCCCCGACGCGCTGACCGCACGCTTCATCCAGGCCATGCACGAGGACTCCGAAGCGCTGGGTGTGCTGCCGCCGGATGCCGAGCCCCGGGCCACCCAGGCCATTGACGACATGCAGCAGCTTATCCAGCGCCTGTTCGACAAGGGGCTGGCCTACCAGGGCGACAACGGCGACGTGTACTTCCACGTGGCCGGTTTTCCGGATTACGGCAAGCTCTCCGGCAAGCGGCTGGAGGATCTGCGCGCGGGAGCGCGCGTGGAAGTCGAGGAGGCCAAGCGCCATCCCGGCGACTTCGTGCTCTGGAAGCGCGCCAAGCAGGGCGAGCCAAGCTGGCCTTCGCCCTGGGGTGACGGTCGCCCCGGCTGGCATATCGAATGCTCCGCCATGTCCACCCGGGAGCTGGGAGAGCACTTCGACATCCACGGCGGCGGGCTGGACCTGCAGTTTCCCCACCATGAAAACGAAATCGCCCAGAGCGAGGGGGCGACCGGGCATCCCTACGTGAACGTCTGGATGCACAACGGCCACGTGCGCATCGACGACGAGAAAATGTCCAAGTCGCTGGGCAACTTCTTCACCGTGCGGGACATCCTGGCGCAGTATCGCCCCGAGGCGGTGCGGCATTTCCTGCTGTCCAGCCAATATCGCAGCCCGTTGAACTACTCGGTGGATGCGCTGGAGCAGGCCACCGGAGCCGCGGAACGGCTGTATCTGGCGCTGCGTGGTCTGGATGCCTCCGGCAAGATGGATGTGCCGGAAGCGGATGACTACCGCCAGCGCTTCCACGCCGCCATGGACGACGATTTCAACACGCCGGTGGCGATCGCGGTGCTGTTCGACCTGGCACGGGAAATCAACCGTTGCCGGGACGCCGTGCCCGAGCGCGCTGCAGCGCTGGCAAAGCTGTTGCGCGAACTCGGTGGGGTGCTTGGCCTGCTGCAGACGGATCCGGAAACCTATCTGCGCGGCGATGGTGCGGATGCCGCCAGCGCCGGCCCTTCGGCGGAGCGGATCGAGGCGTTGCTGGAGGAGCGACGGCAGGCGCGCCAGGCGAGGGAGTTCGCCAGGGCGGACGCCATCCGGGATCAACTGCAGGAGCAGGGCGTCGTCATCGAGGACGGCCCGCAGGGAACCTCCTGGCGCCGGGCATAGCGGGTCGGCTCAGGATACCTTGCGCTGCTTGCCGCGGGGAGTGGGCCGGATTTCAGCGGTCTTCACCTTGTTGTCCTGGGTCTGCACGATGGTGACCGGATAGCCGTGTATCTTCACGCTGGTGCCGGGTTCCGGGATGGCCTGGAGATGCTCCAGCACCAGGCCGTTCAGGGTCTTGGGGCCATCCGTAGGCAGCCGCCAGTCCAGCACCCGGTTCAGCTCCCGCACGCTGATGCCCCCCTGGGCCAGATAGCTGCCGTCTTCCTGTGGGCGGAGGTGACGCGACCCCGCCGCCGGGTCGGTGGTGAACTCGCCGACGATTTCCTCCAGGATGTCCTCCAGCGTCACCAGGCCCATGATGTCCCCGTATTCGTCCACCACCATGCCGATACGCCGCTTGCTGCGCTGGAAATTCATTAACTGCGTGTGCAGGCGGGTGCCTTCCGGGACGAAATAGGGCGCTTTCATCCGTGCTTCCAGTTGTTCGCGGTCCAGCTTGCCCTTGATCAGGTCCGGTATGACCTTGCGCATGTGGAGCACGCCCAGGACATCGTCGATGCTGCCACGGTAGATCGGGATGCGGGTGTGCTGGCTGTTGCCCAGCTGACTGACAATATCCTCCCAGCTGTCCTCAAGATCGATGCCTACGATCTCGCTGCGCGGCACCATGATGTCTTCCACGGTGGCTTTTTCCAGATCCAGGATGTTCAGCAGCATCTTCTGGTGGCGGCGGGGTATCATCGAGCCCGCTTCGTTGACCACCGTGCGCAGTTCCTCCCGGCTCAGACTCTCCGCACCGCGATGCTCGATATCGACGCCGGTGAGCTTCAGCAGCTGGTTGGCGATGCCGTTGGTCATCCAGACGATCGGGTAGAGAACCTTGAGCAGCCCGGCCAGGGGCCAGGAAAAGGGAAAAGCCAGCCGTTCCGGATGCAACGCCGCGAAGGTCTTGGGGGCTACCTCGGCGAAGATCAGGATCACCAGTGTCAGCAGCAGCGATGCGGCGCCGATGGCCCCTTCGCCATAGAGCCGCAGCGCGATGACCGTGGCCAGCGACGCCGCCAGGATGTTGACGAAGTTGTTGCCGAGCAGGATGACGCCAATGAGCCGGTCGGGGCGCTCCAGAAGCCGCGCCGCGAGCCGCGCCGAGCGGTGCCCCGCCTTCGCCAGATGACGCAGCCGGTAGCGATTCAGCGTCATCAGCGCCGTCTCGGAACTGGAAAAGAATCCAGAGAGAACGATCAGCAGGCCCAGTATGATGAACAGGGCGCTTAGGGGAATCTCGTTCACGGGCGGAAGTCCGGAGCGGTGCTGTCGGGCACGGCGGTTTCAGCCTACCTTTGCAAGATGAGTTCCAGTACCAGCTTGGTGCCGAAATACGCCAGCATCAAGGCGATGAAGCCACCCAGGGTCCAACGGATGGCGATACGGCCTCGCCAGCCGAAGCGCCAGCGACCGAACAGCAGGGTGGCGAAGACCAGCCAGGCCACCACGGACAGTATGGTCTTGTGCACCAGGTGCTGGGCGAAGATGTTCTCCAGGAACACGAAGCCCGTGAGCAGTGACAGGCTCAGCAATGCGAAGCCCACCCACAGCATCTGGAACAGCATGTCCTCCATGATCCGCAGCGGCGGCATCAGCCGCACCAGGCCGGTGGGGTGGCGGTTTCGCAACTGGTGGTCCTGGAAGGCCACCAGCAGTGCCTGCAAGGCCGCAACGCTGAGCACGCTGTAGGCAAGGACCGACGCCAGGATATGGGTTTCGGAGCCCGCCGTCGTGGGGCTTCTGGTGGCGCCGGGTGTGCCCAGCACGGCCGCCAGGAACAACGCCACGGCGCCGATCGGGAGGATCAGCACGGCCAGGTTCTCTACCGGTTTGCGCACCGCGGACAACAGGACCAGCAGCACCATCAGCCAGGCCATCAGGGAACCGGCGTTGAAGAATCCGAGATCCAGTTGTGGGCCGCCCAGCACCTGGCCATAGAGCAGCACGGCGTGCATCAGCGCGGCCAGGGCGCCCATGGTCATGGCCGCCGGGCGCAGCAGGCTGGCATCGCTGTTCTCGGTGGTGAGCAGTCGTGCCGAGAAACTGCCCGCCGCCAGCAGGTACAGCACGATAGTGATGACGATCAGACCAAGATGCTCCATGGCACTCTAGAGTAAAGGTGGAAGCAGGGCGGTTCGCTCCCGGCCGCGACCGAGTCCGGTTCGGGCGGGCCGTGCAATCGGATCAGCTTTCCCTGGGGAGGCCCGGGGGGATCAGACATTTGATGATGTCACAGAAGGCGGCGGCGGCAAAGTCCGGCATGTTCCATGCTCCGGAAGCGCGAACATGCACGCGCTCCTTGAATTCGTCCAGCGCGGATGTTCTTATCCCGCCATTGGTCGCGGCGATATGTTTCCCGCGCGTTGCGGAAGGATTTCAAGAACCTGGGTATGGTCCGGCGATCGTTGGTTCATGGCCGGCCGGGCCGGGTGAGAGGTTATAGGCATGTTCAGTAATCTGAGTGAGCGCCTGGACGGCGTGATGAAGCGGCTGCGGGGCCAGGGCCGGCTGACCGAGGAAAACCTGCAGGAGACGCTGCGCGAAGTGCGCATGGCGCTGCTGGAGGCGGACGTTGCGTTGCCAGTGGTGCGCGAGTTCGTCAAGGACGTCAAGGAGCGTGCGCTGGGCGAGGAGGTCAAGCGCAGCCTGACGCCGGGCCAGGCGTTCGTGAAAATCGTCAAGGACGAGCTGATCCGGGTCATGGGCGAGACCAATGATGGTCTGGACCTCTCCGCGCGCCCGCCGGCTGTGGTCATGGTGGCCGGCCTGCAGGGTGCGGGCAAGACCACCAGCGTCGCCAAGCTCGCCCGCTTCCTGCGCGAGCGGGACAAAAAGAAAGTGCTGGTGGTGAGTTGTGACGTCTACCGTCCGGCGGCCATCGATCAGCTGCGTACGCTGGCCGCCGAAGTGGAAGTGGATTTCTTCCCGTCTTCCGGCGACCAGAAACCCGTTGCCATCGCCGCTGCCGCGCTGGAGCATGCCCGCCGGCAGTTCCATGACGTGCTGCTGGTGGATACCGCCGGCCGGCTGCACGTGGACGAGGCGATGATGGCCGAGGTGCAGGATCTGCACCAGGCGCTGAACCCGGTGGAAACCCTGTTCGTGGTCGACAGCATGACCGGGCAGGATGCGGTGAATACCGCCAAGGCCTTTGACGAAGCCCTGCCCCTCACCGGCGTGATCCTGACCAAGACCGACGGCGACGCCCGTGGCGGGGCGGCATTGTCCATCCGGCACGTGACCGGCAAACCGATCAAGTTCCTGGGCGTCGGCGAGAAGACCAAGGCACTGGAGCCCTTTCATCCCGAGCGTGTCGCTTCGCGCATTCTCGGCATGGGCGATGTGCTCAGCCTGGTGGAAGAGGTCGAACGTGGGGTCGATCGCGACGAGGCGGAGAAGCTCAACCGCAAACTGAAGAGCGGCAAGGGCTTCGACCTGGAGGATTTCCGTCAGCAGATGGGTCAGCTCGGGAAGATGGGCGGCATCGGCAGCCTGATGGACAAGCTGCCGGGCATGGGGCAGATGTCGGAAAAGGTGAAAGGCCAGGTCAACGACAAGGAGGTTGCGCGGCTGGTGGCCATCATCAACTCCATGACGCCGTTGGAGCGGCGCAAGCCCGACGTCATCAGTGGTTCCCGCAAACGGCGGATCGCCGCCGGCTCCGGTACCCAGGTACAGGACGTGAACCGGCTGCTGAAGCAGTTCAAGCAGATGCAGAAAATGATGAAACAGTTCCAGAAGGGCGGCATGAAGAAGATGATGCGTCAGCTGGGTGGCCGCGGTGGACTCCCGCCGGGTGGCATGCCCCCGGGCGGCTTCCCAATGTAGTCGGTTGCCGATGTCCGGTCTGAACCCGGCTGGCGTCCGCCAGTCGGGTTTTTTTGTGGTCACGCAAGGGCAGGCAGGCAAGTGGCAAGGAACTTTAGTTCATTTTTGTGGGGCGTTTATGCTATTTTTTTCCATGCAGATGCGTATATACTCCATAATTAATGCACTATCATTCACTGCCTTTGCGAAGATCAACACCGGAAAAGCGCCGCCCACAGAGCGCTGCCGGTCAGCGGGGAGGATCACCTATGCAGATCGAGGCGTTTCGTGAACTGATTTCCCGGGTCACCGGCGAGATAGCCGGCAAGCCGCTGGATGCATCCCTGGGCGAGGAGCTCAATCGTCGCTATCCGCCGGACAGCGATGTGTTCCGCGCCATTGAATCCGCCTGCCACGCCGCCATTGAAAGTGGCTGGATGTGTGACCGGGAAGCCGGTGGCATCCAGTTCGGCAGGGTGATCAAGCCTGGGCCGGAAACGCATGGTTTCAGCGTCGACGTGGTCCGCATGCGGGATTGCGCCGGCCCCCACCACAGGCACCCCACCGGTGAGATCGATCTGATCATGCCCACCGACGGCAACGCCCTGTTCGACGGACATGCTGCCGGCTGGCACGTCTATCCGCCGGACAGCGCGCATTACCCGACCGTTAGCGAGGGAGAGGCCCTGGTTCTTTACCTGCTGCCCGAAGGGCAGATCGAGTTCACGCGTAAGCAATAGAACGCAGTGATGCCGCGTTCCATTGGGACTCGGCGTCGCTAGCCGCATAACGGGAGGAGTCCATAATGAATGCCGCTGCGCCCAGCGTGCCGAAGGTCCCGGCGCCGAGTCTGGAGTTTCCGCGCGAGTACAACGCCGCCACCGACTTCATCGATTCCCACCTCGCCCAGGGGCGGGGTGGGAAAACCGCCGTCATCGATGATGCCGGCAGCCATACCTATGCCCAACTGGCAGAGAACGCCAACCGGGTGGCGAATGCGCTAAGCGGCCTCGGGCTCGCCCAGGAAGACCGCGTCGCCATGCTCATGCTGGACACTGTGGCTTTCCCCTCGGTGTTCTGGGGCGCGATCAAGGCCGGGATCGTTCCCATTCCGATCAACACCCTGCTGACCACCGAAAACTATCGGCACATCCTCGGTGACAGCCGGGCCAAGGCATTGCTCGTCAGCAGTGCCGTCTACGACAAGGTGGAGCCGCTGCTGGACAGGCTGCCGGCACTGCGTCACGTGATCATTGACGGCGATGAACACCACGGGCATCAGTCGCTGTCGGCCCTGATGCAGGTGGCCTCGAACACGTTCGACGCTGCCCCCACCACCTGCGATGACGTCGCTTTCTGGCTGTATTCATCGGGCTCCACCGGCAACCCCAAGGGAGTGCGGCACCTGCATAGCCATCTGCGCTGCACGGCAGAGCTCTATGGTCGGCAGGTGCTGGATATCCGTGAGGACGATGTCATCTTCTCCGCCGCCAAGTTGTTCTTCGCCTACGGCCTGGGCAACGGCATGAGTTTCCCCTTCGGGGTCGGGGCCACCGCCGTACTGATGGCTGAGAGGCCCACGCCTGCCGCCGTGATGCGGGTCATGCACGAACAGCAGCCCACCATCTTCTGCGGTGTGCCCACGCTGTACGCGGCGGTGCTGGCGGATCCTGGCCATGGGCGCGAGACAGGCTCCGGCAGGCTGCGCCGCTGCATCTCGGCCGGCGAGGCCCTGCCCGCCGAGGTGGGCAAGCGCTGGGAGCAGCGCTTCGGCGCCGAGATCCTGGACGGTGTGGGCTCCACCGAGATGCTGCATATCTTTCTCAGCAACCGTCCCGGCAACGTCCACTACGGCTCCTCGGGGACTCCGGTGCCCGGCTACAGCGCACGCCTGGTGGACGAGAACGATAATCCGGTGCCGCAGGGCGAGGTTGGCGAGTTGCTGATCAGTGGTCCCACTGCGGCGGACGGCTACTGGAATCAGCGCCAGAAAAGCCTGAACACATTCATGGGGCCGTGGACCCGCACCGGTGACAAGTACTTCCAGGATGCAGAGGGTGTGTATCACTACTGCGGCCGCTCCGATGACATGCTGAAGGTCAGCGGCAACTGGGTGTCCCCGTTCGAGGTGGAGTCCACGCTGATCGAGCACGAGTCGGTGCTGGAGGCCGCGGTGATTTCCCACGCCGATTCCGACGACCTGATCAAGCCCAAGGCCTATGTGGTGCTCAAGGATGGCATACAGCCCAGTGATGCCTTGTGCGAGGAGTTGCAGCAGTTCGTCAAGAGCCGGGTCGCGCCGTGGAAATATCCCCGCTGGATCGAGTTCATCGATGCGCTACCGAAGACGGCCACCGGCAAGGTACAGCGTTTCAAGCTCCGCCAGCAGGACGACGAGGCGTGACCCGTTCCGGACAGCTGCAGGTGCCGGCAGGGCGGCTGGAGTATGTCTGGCACGGCCCGGCCCCGGAGCTCGCTCCCACCCTGGTTCTCCTGCACGAGGGGCTGGGCTGCGTGGAACTCTGGCGGGATTTTCCTGAGCGGCTGGCCGCGGAGACCGGGCTGGGTGTCATGGCATACAGCCGCCTTGGCTACGGTCGCTCGGATCCCGTCGACGTGCCGAGGCCGCTCACCTACATGCATGAAGAAGGGCGGGATGTCCTGCCGGCAGTACTGGATGCCGCCGGCATCCAGCGGGCCATACTGATTGGGCACAGCGACGGCGGCTCCATTGCATTGATCAACGCCGGTGCGGTGTCCGACCCGCGCGTGCGCGCCGTGGTCACGCTGGCCGCCCATGTGTTCAATGAACAGGTCTGCGTCGACAGCATTCGCGCCGCCCGCGATGCCTACCGGGAGCAGGGCCTGCGCGACCGGCTGGCGCGCTACCACGGCGCTAACGTGGACTGCGCTTTCTGGGGCTGGAATCGCGCCTGGCTGGACCCGGATTTCTGGCATTGGAACATCGAGGAGTTTCTGCCCGGCGTCCGGGTCCCCGCCCTGGTGATGCAGGGAGAGCAGGACGAGTACGGCACGGTGGCGCAGGTGGATGCCATCTGCCGCCAGCTCGGTGGGCCGGTTCAACGCCGGTTGCTGGCCGACTGCGGCCATGGCATGCACCGAGACCAGCCGGATGCCCTGCGAAAGCAGATAGCCGCCTTCGTCAGCGAGGTGCTGGAACGTGACCGCGCGCTCGTCTGAAATCCGGCGGCCGGCGCCCGCGCGGCCTGTGCTGTCGGCGCCGCGCCTCACCGCCTTGCCGTTTCCCGCCTACCCATACCTGCCGGGCGTCGATCCGCATCCCTTGACCGATCCCGCCGGCCATGGCGGTGTTGGTGACCTGGTCGATGTCCGCGACAGGGCAGGCAGGGAGCGCTGTTATGCCTACGGTTGCGACCTCTTCAACCACGGCTACTGGTGGGAATGCCACGAAGCCTGGGAAGCGCTCTGGCATGGCACCGGCCGACGAGGGGCGGGTGGCCTGGCGCTGCAGGCGCTGATCCAGGTGGCCAATGCCCATCTGAAGCTGCGCATGGGGATGCCACGGGCGGTGGAGCGGCTCACCGCCATGGCGAGGGATCATGCCCGCACGGCGCTGCAGGAAGCGCCAGCGCCCGTGCCCGGTCTGGATTTGGCCGGCTGGGTGGAGGCCAATCGCCGCTACCTCGCCGGGCGTTTGACGGCTGGCGACGGAGACGCCGCTGCTTTTCCCTATCTGGTTCCGGCCGGCAACTGGCCTGACTGACTTATAGTGCAAAGGCAGCGCTTGTTATTTCGAGATGTTGCATTATAATGCCAAGCATCATTGAATAATAATGCAACTTTGTGGCGAGGATCTAGGAGATGATTGACTTTCAGACAAGCCCGGACCAGTACCGGCACTGGAAACTGCAGGTTGAGGGAGAGACGGCCTGGCTACGACTGGATGTCAGCGAAACCGGAACGCTGTTCGATGGCTACGAGCTCAAGCTCAACTCCTACGACCTGGGTGTGGACATCGAGCTGAACGACGCCATCCAGCGCCTGCGGTTCGAGCACCCCGAGGTGAAGTCGGTGGTGGTGTGCTCTGCGAAGGAGAAGATCTTCTGCGCCGGCGCCAACATCCGCATGCTGGGTGGCGCCACGCACGGCCACAAGGTGAACTTCTGCAAGTTCACCAATGAGACCCGCAATTCCATCGAGGACGCCACCGACTGCTCCAGCCAGAAGTATCTCTGCGCGATCAACGGTACCGCGGCCGGCGGCGGTTACGAGCTGGCGCTGGCCACGGACTACATCGTACTGGCCGATGATGGGTCCTCCACTGTTTCGCTGCCCGAGGTTCCCCTGCTCGCGGTGCTGCCCGGGACCGGTGGGCTCACCCGCGTGGTGGACAAGCGCAAGGTGCGTCGTGACCTTGCGGATGTATTCTGCAGCACCGAGGAAGGGGTGCGCGGCCAGCGGGCGGTTGACTGGCGTCTGGTGGACGAGTGCGTGCCCACGTCCCGATTCCTGGACCGGGTCAGGGAGCGCGCAGCGGAGATGGCTGCCGAATCCGATCGCCCCTCCGATGCGACGGGGGTCAAGCTGTCGCCGCTCCAGCGGCAGATCGCCGAGGATACGGTGCGCTACAGCCACGTGACCGTGGAGCTGAACCGGCAGAAGCGCATTGCCACCGTCACGCTGCGTGCGCCGACGGACGCAGCGCCGGGCGACATTGCCGGCATGGAAGCCCAGGGCGACCGCTTCTGGGCACTGGCGCTGTGCCGGGAGCTGGATGATGCCATCCTGCACCTGCGCACGAACGAGGCGACCCTGGGGACCATCGTGTTTCGCAGCGAGGGTGATCCGGAAACCGTCGTCGGTTACGACCGCTTCCTGCACGACCACGCCGACCACTGGCTGGCTCGCGAGATCATGCTGTACTGGAAGCGGACGCTGAAGCGGGTGGACCTGACCTCCCGCACCCTCTACACGCAGGTCACGCCACGCAGCTGTTTCGCCGGCTTCCTCGCGGAGCTGGTATTTGCCGCCGATCGCAGCTACATGCTTGACGGGGTGTTCGAGGACGAGGACCCGGATGCGCCGCCCGCGACGTTGACGCTGACCGCCTCCAGTTTCGGTCCGCTACCCATGAGTAACGGCCTGACCCGGCTGCAGACCCGGTTCCTGGGCGAGCCGGACAGTGTCGAGAAGGCGCAGGCGCTGGTGGGCAAGCCGCTCGACGCCCAGGCTGCCCTGGATGCCGGCCTGGTGACGTACGCACCGGACGACATCGACTGGGAAGACGAGGTGCGCCTGGCGCTGGAGGAACGGGCCAGCTTCTCCCCGGATTCCCTGACCGGCATGGAGGCCAATCTGCGCTTCGCCGGACCCGAAACCATGGAAACCAAGATCTTCGGCCGCCTGACCGCCTGGCAGAACTGGATCTTCCAGCGGCCGAACGCTGTCGCCGAACGCGGTGCGCTGCGTCTGTACGGTACCGGCGAACGGGCCGAATTCAATCACGAGAGGGTTTGAAGTCATGCAGCAGATCAACTACGACGAGCTGATTCCGAACAACGTGAACCTGTCCGGCGACCGTCGCCTGCAACGCGCGCTGGAGAAGTGGCATCCGGGATACATCGACTGGTGGATGAGCATGGGGCCGGACGGTTTCCAGGCCTCGCAGGTGTATCTGCGTACCGCGGTCAGCGTGGACCCCAAGGGTTGGGCCAATTTCGGCTTTGTGAAGATGCCGGACTACCGCTGGGGGATCTTCCTGGCCCCCGCCGAAGAAGGTCGCACCGTGGGCTTCGGACGCCACAAGGGCGAGCCGGCGTGGCAGGAGGTGCCCGGCGAATACCGCGCGCCGCTGCGGCGACTGATTTCCATCCAGGGTGACACCGAACCGGCGTCCGTGGAGCAGCAGCGTCACCTGGGCAAAACCGCGCCTTCGCTCTACGACATGCGCAACCTGTTTCAGGTCAACGTCGAGGAAGGCCGTCATCTCTGGGCCATGGTCTACCTGCTGCACGCCTACTTCGGCCGGGACGGTCGCGAGGAGGCGGAGGCGCTGCTGCAGCGGCGCTCCGGCGACGAGGACAAGCCCCGCGTGCTGGGCGCATTCAACGAGGATACCCCGCACTGGCTGGCGTTCTTCATGTTCACCTTCTTCACCGACCGCGACGGCAAGTTCCAACTGGAGTCGCTGGCGCAGAGCGGCTTCGACCCGCTCTCGCGCACCTGCCGCTTCATGCTCACCGAGGAAGCGCACCACATGTTCGTGGGCGAGTCCGGGGTGATGCGCGTGGTGCAGCGCACGGTGGACGCGATGAACGAAGCCGGCATCACAGATCCGCATGACGTGAACCGGATTCGCGAGATGGGCGTGATCGACCTGCCCACCATCCAGAAGTACATGAATTTCCATTTCAGCGTGTCGGCCGATCTGTTCGGTTCCGAGATGTCCACCAACGCCGCCAACGCCTACACCATGGGCCTGAAGGGCCGCTACAAGGAAGAGAAGATCGACGACGACCACCAGTTGCACGATTCGGTGTATCCGGTACTGAAGCTGGTGGATGGCGAGTTCCGTTGGGTGGAGGAGCCGGCGCTGAACGCGCTCAATGCCCGCTTGCGTGACGACTACGTGAAGGACTGCGCCGCTGGCGTGAAGCGCTGGAACAAGGTCATCGAGAAGGCCGGCATCGAGTTCACCCTGGAGATCCCGCACATCGCCTTCAATCGGCAGATGGGCCAGTTCTCCGACGTCCACGCCACCCCCAAGGGCGATATCCTGGACGATGCCGCCTGGGAGCAGCGCAAGGACGAATGGCTGCCCAGTTCGGATGATGAGACCTATGTGCACTCGTTGATGAAAGCGGTGACCGAGCCCGGCGAGTACGCCGGCTGGATTGCGGCGCCGAAGGTTGCCATCGACAGCAAGCCCGGCGACTTCGAGTTCGTGCGTATCGCATCCTGAGTGTGACCGAACAGAACCCGGGTCTGGCCGGCCCGGGTTCGCCGTACCGTAGCAGCCCCGGCTGCGTGGAGGATCCATGGCCCTGAAACGCCAGCATCTGATTGATCCCGAGGTGTGCATCCGTTGCAACACCTGCGAGGAGACCTGTCCGATCGATGCGGTGACCCACAACGAAGACAACTACGTCGTGGACCCGGATATCTGCAACTACTGCATGGACTGCATCTCCCCGTGCCCGACCGGGGCCATCGACAGCTGGCGCATGGTGAAAGCCGCCTACGGGATTGAAGAGCAGTTCGAGTGGGACGAACTGCCCGAGGAGGCCGAGTACACCGACGAGGAACTGGCGGAAGCCAGCGGCGACGCGGCCAACGATGCCGGTGGTGTCAGGTCCGGTTCCGATCCCGACGAAGTGGACGAGATCCTGCAGCGTGCCAGGGCGGGGCAGGGCGGCAAGGCTGTGCCGCCGCCTTCCGCGGCCCACCCCTACATCAACGTTTACACGCGGGACGCGCCGGCCGTGGCCCGTGTGGTGGGCAACTATCGCATCACCGAAAGCCAGGCGGGTTCGGACATCCATCATGTGGTGCTGGATTTCGGCAGTCAGGCGTTCCCGGTGCTGGAAGGGCAGAGTATCGGCATCATTCCTCCCGGCGAGGATGCCAGGGGTCGGCCGCATCATGTGCGGCTGTACTCCGTAGCAAGCCCCAGGGACGGCGAACGGCCGAACCACAACAACGTGGCTCTGACCGTCAAACGGGAGATCACCGAGGCGGACGGCCAGCGTTTTCCGGGGGTGGCCTCCAACTATATCTGCGATCTCCAGAAGGGCGATGAGGTCAAGGTGACAGGCCCGTTCGGCAACACCTTCCTGATGCCCAATCATCCCGAGGCCAACATCATCATGGTCTGCACCGGCACCGGTTCGGCGCCGTTCCGGGCGATGACCGAGCGCCGGCGCCGGCGCATGGCGGATGCGCCCGGAAAGCTGATGCTGTTCTTCGGCGCCCGCACCCCGCAGGAGCTGCCGTATTTTGGCCCTCTGCGCAAGCTGCCCGAGCGTTTTATCGACATAAACCTGGCGTTCTCAAGGGTCCCTGAACAGCCCAGGGAATACGTGCAGGACCGCATGCGCCTGCGCAGCACGGATGTGGCGGCGTTGCTGCCGGATGAGAACACCTATCTGTACATCTGCGGACTGAAGGGCATGGAGGACGGCGTCAAGGAGGCGCTGGAGGCCATTTGCAGCGAGCACGGCCTGGACTGGACCGTGCTGGCCTCGACGATGCGGGAAAGCGGTCGCTTCCATGTCGAAACCTACTGAGCTGAACGATGTGGTGATGGGGCCGCCACTAGTCTACCGGCGGCGTATCGCCTGGGCGGATACCGATGCCGCGCGCATCGCATACACCGCCAACTTCCCGGACTGGGGGTTGTGCGCGCTTGATGTCTGGTTTCGCGAGGTCTACGGCGTGGACTGGGTGGTCATGAACCGTGACCACCAGGTTGGCACACCCTTCGTGCATGTGAGCATGGATATCAGCAGTTCGCTGATGCCGGGTGACGTGCTGGAAGTCATGGTGCTGGTGGAGAAGCTGGGGACATCGTCACTGACATTCCGGACCGTGGGCAGCCGCTCTGACGGTGTGCCCGTGTTCGAGGGGCGCTATGTGTGCGTGCACTCCACCAATGACGGCACCCGCATGCGTTCGCTGCCATGGCCGGAGGAGCGTCGGCAGATCATCCAGCGCTATGTGGATGCCTGCGCAGCGCTGAGCGGGGCGGTGGCCGGCTGATATTCAGGAATTTTATTATGGTTATTCGTTTCAGTGGGTTTCTGAATAACCCAGTCGTTTGTAGCGTTGATCAGGTGTTGCCAGCGGTGCCGGCTGGCCGTTTGCGTGTATTCTGGAACCGCTAACGGGCAGGGGGGTGCGTCGGCAGGGAGAGAAGAAATATAATGCCTTGTGCTGCTGAGGAGATTTCGCTTTAATCTCAATGATAATGAATTATAATTCATTGGTGCCCGTGCAGAAAACCCTCGCCGTCCAATAGAAAGAGGGCTTGCCGGAGCGCTTCGGATAACACAACAGAAGAGTCGTACGGAGGAGATCCCATGTCCGTCTTCAAGCATCCCGGCGCGTTTGTGCGCAAGCTGGCGGTCGGCGCCAGCATGGCTGCGGCCACCATGCTACCGCTGAGCCAGGCGGCTGCCGATACCATCAAGATCGGTTACATGCTGCCGTATTCGGGGACGTTCGCGCAGCTCGGCGAAATGATCACCGATGGCTTCAATCTGGCGCTGAAGGAAAACGGAGGCAAGATCGGCGATTACGACGTCGAGATCGTCACCCTGGACGACGAATCCAATGCCGGTCGGGCCACCCGCAACATGCAGCAACTGGTCTCCGGGGAGAACGTGGACGTGGTCGTGGGAACGGTGCACTCCGGCGTGGCCATGGCCATGGTGCGGGTGGCCCGCCAGCAGGGCACTATCCTGATCATTCCCAATGCCGGTCTGGATGCCGCCACCCGCCAGCTCTGCGGACCCAACATCTTCCGCACGTCGTTCTCCAACTGGCAACCCGGTTACGCCATGGGGCATGCGGCCTATGAGCGCGGCTACCGCAACGTGGTGACCATGGCCTGGCGTTACGGCGCCGGACAGGAGTCGGTTGCCGGTTTCAAGGAAGCCTTCGAGGAACTGGGCGGCACGGTGACCCGCGAATTCTACGTGCCGTTCCCGGAAGTGGAATTCCAGGCCCAGCTCACCGAGATCGCCTCCATGCAGCCTGATGCGGTGTACGTGTTCTTTGCCGGCGGTGGTGCCGTGCAGTTCGTGCGCGATTATGCGGCCGCCGGCCTCAAGGATCGGGTGCCGCTGATCGGCGCCGGGTTCATTACCGAAGGCACGCTGCAGGCGCAGGGTGAAGCTGCCGAGGGGGTGCTGAGCGCGCTGCACTACTCCGAAGCGCTGGATACCGAAGAGAATCAGGCATTCCGCCAGGCGTTCCACGATGAATACGGCAAGTATCCCGATATCTACGCCGTACAGGGCTACGATGCCGCGAAATTGCTGATCGAAGGTGTCAATCAGGCGGGAACCAAGTCCCGGGATGATCTGATCCACGCCATGCGCAATGTCGAGTTGAGCAGTCCGCGCGGGCCGATAACCATGTCGCGCTCGCACAATCCGATCCAGAACATGTATCTCCGCGAAGTGCAGAACGGCGAGAATGTCGTCATCGGCACAGCCTACGAGATGCTGGAGGATCCGGGCACCGGCTGCGCCATGAGAGACGTCAACTAGCGTGACGTGGCCCACCCTGCCGGCGTGCCGGCAGGGTGGGCGCTTTACCTACCCGTTTCACGCATTCTAACGATTCGCTTCGGCGGCTGGTGAGCCCATGGATCTGTCGCTATTCCTGATCCAGACCATGAACGGCGTTCAATATGGTCTGCTGTTGTTCCTGATTGCCAGCGGTCTCACGCTGATCTTCGGGATCATGCACATCATCAATCTCGCGCATGGTTCCTTGTACATGGTTGGTGCGTACCTGGCGTTCTGGATCTCCTCGTACACCGGGAACCTGTTCCTGTCGATCCTGTTGGGTCTGCCCATCGCGATTGTGCTGGGTATCGTGATCGAGCGCTTTCTGATCCAGCGGCTGTACGACCGGGATCACCTGGACCAGGTGCTGCTGACCTTCGGGCTGATCCTGATCTTCGATGCCATGCAGAGCATCATCTGGGGTAACGACGTGCACGGCGTGCCCATACCGGATGCGCTGCGCGGCGGCATCATGCTGACCGAGAACCTGGCGTACCCCACCTACCGGCTGTTCGTCTCCGGAGTCTGCCTGGCGATCGCTGTCGGCATGTTCCTGCTGATCCAGAAAACCCGCCTGGGCATGATCGTGCGCGGGGGCGCCAGCAACCGCGAAATGGTTTCAGCGCTGGGCATCAATATCCGATGGGTGTACACGCTGGTGTTTGCCGCCGGGGCAGGGCTCACCGCCTTCGCCGGCATGATTGCGGCGCCGATCAGCTCGGTGTACCCCGGCATGGGCAACAGCATCCTCATTATCTGCTTCGTGGTGGTGGTGATCGGGGGCCTTGGCTCGATCAAGGGTGCCTTCCTGGGCGCACTGATGGTGGGCCTGGTGTACACCTGGGGCACCGTACTGGTACCGCAGTTCGCCGGCGCCGCGGTCTACGCGCTGATGGCCGCCGTGCTGCTCTGGAAACCGCGCGGCCTGTTCGCCTGAGGGCCCGGGAGAATCGATGCAATGAGATCCTTGCCACGTTCGGTACAAGTTTTCCTGCTGGCCCTGACGGTGCTGCTGGCCTTCTACCCGGTGTTCGGTGAAATGCTGGTGGGAGATCGCTATGACTACTGGCTGCAGAAGCTCACTTCGGTGATGATCCTGGCCATCATGGCAGTGAGCCTGGATCTGCTGGTGGGGGTCACCGGCATGGTCAGTATCGCCCATGCCGCCTTCTTCGGGCTGGCTGGCTACACCATGGTCATGGTGGCTCCGGAATGGGATGCCGGCAGCATCTGGATCCTGCTGCCTGCCGCGGTGCTCGCCGCCGCCCTGGCGGCGCTGGTGATGGGGGTGCTGATCATCCGTACCCACGGCATCTTCTTCATCATGGCCACCATCGCCTTCTCGCAGATGATCTACTACATCTTCCACGATTCCGACTTCGCCGGCGGCTCGGACGGCACCTACCTGTTCGGTGCTCCGACCGTGGAGTTGTTCGGCCGGGAGCTGCTGAATCTCAGCGACCGTGTCACGCTGTTCTACGTCACCCTGGTTTCCCTGCTGCTGGTCTATCTGCTGTTGCGCACCATGCTGCGGGCGCCTTTCGGTCGCGTACTGTTCGGCATCAAGGAGAACGAGGAGCGCGTGCGCGCCATGGGCTACAACCCCCTCTACTACAAGCTGGTGGCCTTTGTCATCGGCGGTACGCTGGCGGGGTTCGCGGGCGTGCTGTCGGCCACCCAGTATCAGTTCATCGATCCCAGCCAGGTGAACTGGCACCTCTCGGCGGAGGTGTTGATCATGGTCATCCTGGGTGGTCTCGGAACCTTGTGGGGGCCCATACTGGGTGCGTTCGCCTTCGAGGGGCTGCACTACTGGTTCTCCAGCATGACGCGATACTGGGAGCTGCCCATGGGGGTGGTGGTCATTCTGATGGTGCTGGTGCTGCCCAAGGGCATTGCCGGCGGGGTGATGTGGGTGGCCGACAAGCTGGAGCGCCGACCCTCGCAAAAGGTGCAGCGCGAGGAGACTGCGGCGGGGCGTCCTATGGAGGTGAAACATGACTGATACGGTTCTGCGTACCGATCACCTCACCAAGCGCTTCGGCGGGCTCACCGCCGTCAAGGACGTTTCGATCACCGTGGGGCAGCGCGAGGTGCATGCCATCATCGGCCCGAACGGGGCCGGCAAGAGCACCATGGTGAACATGCTCACCGGTCACCTGCCGCCGTCGGAAGGCCAGATCCTGTTCCGCGGGCGGGATATTACCGGCATGCCGCCGAACCGCATCTCCCAGATCGGCATCGGCCGCAGCTTTCAGCGCACCAATATCTTTCCCAGCTTCACCTGCCGGGAGAACTGCTGGCTGGCCGCGCAGTCCAGGCTCGGCAATTCCTTCCGCTTCTTTCTGCCCGCCAGCCGGTATCAGCGGGTCCGGACTCTGGCGGAGAAGGGGCTCGAGCTGTGCGGCCTCAGTCATCGTGCCGACACACCGGCCAGCGCGATCAGTCATGGTGAGCAGCGGCAGTTGGAGATCGGCATGGTGCTGGCCACCGAACCCGATTTCCTGGTGCTCGACGAACCCATGGCCGGCATGGGCCAGGAGGAATCCCATCGGCTGGTGAGCCTGCTGAGGCGCCTGACCACGGATTATCCGCTGGTCCTGGTGGAGCACGATATGGACGCTGTGTTCAGTATTGCCGACACGCTGACGGTCATGGTCAATGGCGAGGTGCTGGCCAGCGGGCCGCTGGATCAGGTCCGCAGCGACCCGGCGGTGCAGGAGGCCTACCTGGGCGACGGAGAGGAGGCATACTGATGGCAGTCCCGCGGGAACAGATGACGGAACCGATGGCACCACAGACTGCGACCACCGGCGAGCGCATCGTCGAGGCATCGGAACTGCACACCTACTACGGCGATTCCCATGTGCTGCATGGCGTGAACCTGACCGTGCAGCGGGGTGAAACGGTTTGCCTGATGGGCCGCAACGGCATGGGCAAGACCACGACCCTGCGGTCCATCCTTGGTCTGACACGGCCGCGCAGTGGCACCGTGCGCATCATGGGCCAGGATATGACGCGAGCGGAAACCCACGCCATCATCCGCCAGGGTATCGGCTACGTGCCGGAGGGGCGCGGCATGTTCCCCAACCTGTCGGTGCGGGAAAGCCTGGTGATGGCGGCGCGGCCGGGTCCGGACGGCCGCCGCGACTGGGACCTGGACAGGGTACTGTCGGTTTTCCCGCGGATCGCCGAGCGCATCAACCACATGTCCGCCAATCTCTCCGGCGGTGAGCAGCAGATGCTGGCTATCGGCCGTGCCTTGATGACCAACCCGGAACTGCTGATCCTGGACGAGGCCACCGAGGGGCTGGCGCCCCTGATCCGCAAGGAGATCTGGACGGTGATCCGCGGTATCAAGGAAACGGGCATTGCCACGCTGGTGGTGGACAAGAACGTCAATGTGCTGATCGATCTCTGTGATCGCAGCATGATCATGGTCAAGGGCGAACTGGTGTTCGACGGCCCCAGTGAATCGCTGAGGAAACAGCCGGAGCTGCTGCAGACCCATATCGGCCTGTAGCGTCCTGCGGCGCGTTTCCCTACACTTGCACGCCGTGCGGACTGCGTCGGGACAGGCGGGAGCAAACAACATGGCAAGGTCAGCCAGCGGGGCTGCGAGGCCGGAACGGGAATGGAGCGAGGATATCGATCGCCAGCTCGCGCTGGTCAGTGAGCGCGTGCGGGCTTTGCGTGCGCGGCGCGGCATGACGCGCAAGGATCTCTCGCGGCATTCGGATATCTCTGAACGCTACCTGGCGCAACTGGAGAGCGGTGCGGCCAACCCCTCCATCGCCGTGTTGCTGCGTATTGCCTACGCCATGGATGTGGACTTCCGCGAGCTGCTCCCGGGGCGCAGCGAACCGGGGTTGCGGTTGACGCCGCTGGTGGAAATGCTGCAGCGCTTGTCCCCGGACCAGGAGCAGGAGGCCTACGAACTGCTCAGCAAGCATTTCTCGCGCCACCAGGGCCCATGCCGGGGCATCGCCCTGATCGGGCTGCGCGGCGCCGGCAAGTCGACGCTGGGCGCGCGCCTCGCTGCCCGCTTCAACGTGCCGTTCATCCGCCTTGGCGAGATGGTCGAGCGGATGGGCGGCATGGAGCTTGGCGAGCTGTTCTCGCTGGGCGGCCAGAAGGCCTATCGCCGGCTGGAGCGGCAGGCCCTTCAGCGGGTCATCGACAGCCATCCGCTGGCGGTGGTGGAAGCAGGCGGCAGCCTGGTTTCCGAGCCGGAGACCTTCCAACTGCTGCGAGCCAGCTATCACACCGTGTGGGTGCGGGCGGTGCCGGAAGACCATATGTCCCGGGTTATCTCGCAGGGTGACCTGCGCCCCATGGCGGGCGACAACGAAGAGGCGATGGAAGACCTGCGACGGATTCTGGCAGAGCGTGAACCATACTACCGCACCGCCAACGCGATGCTGGAAACCAGCGGTCGCTCCATCGAGGACTGCCTGGAGGAGCTGGCCGGCATGGCCGAGGAGTATCTGCGTTCCTGAAAGCCATGCTTCACATTTGGGCTTTTTTCAGTACAATGCGCGGTTCACCGAATCAGCGGAAAGCCGCTTTCCGGACACCGTCAGGGGATATTCAACACGATGGTTACCATTCGTCTCGCACGTGGTGGCGCCAAGAAACGCCCGTTCTATCAGGTGGTTGTTACCGACAGCCGCAACGCCCGCGATGGCCGTTTCATCGAAAAACTGGGCTTTTTCAACCCGGTGCCGGGCGGTCAGGACAAGAACGAGCCGCTGCGCCTGGATCTGGAGCGCGTGGACCACTGGCTGAGCCAGGGTGCGCAGCCCTCCGAGCGCGTGGAACAGTTGATCAAGCAGGCGCGCAAGGCGCAGCCTGCCGCCGAAGCCTGATACGGGCTTCGTGCTGCCGGGTAGCGGCGTGGTCGACCAGTCCCGGCTGGTTATCATGGGGCGCATTGGAGCGCCCCATGGCGTGAAGGGCTGGGTGCGGATCCAGTCATTCACCGACCCGCGCGAGAACATACTGACGTATCCGCGCTGGTTGCTCAGCGGCCCGGAAGGCTGGGCCGAGGTGGAACTGGCGAGCGGACGGAAGCAGGGCAAGTCGGTGGTGGCGCGGCTGAAAGACATGGAGTCCCGCGAGCAGGCCGAAGCGCTGCAGGGCAGGGAAATCGCGCTCGAGCGCGACGCGCTGCCGCCCTTGTCGGAAGGTGAATACTACTGGGCGGATCTCGAAGGTCTTCGGGTCTGCACGGTGGACGGAGTGGAACTGGGTCATGTGGATCATCTGATCCAGACCGGCGCCAACGACGTGCTGGTGGTGCGGGGAGACCGGGAGCGACTGATCCCGATGGTGGTCGGCGAGTTCGTGACCCGGGTGGATCTGGCCTCCGGCCTCCTGGAGGTGGACTGGGATCCGGAATTCTAGCCTGCGTATCCCGCCGCCTTCCGCAGCGAGCTTGCCCCGTCCAGCGGGCGGATCGGCGGCCGCAGTAGAGCGGTGGTGAGATATGCGGACTAACCGACCGCCGGAGGCCCCATGCGGATCGACGTGATCACGTTGTTCCCGGATCTGGTGGCCGCGGTTGGCCGCTGGGGCGTTACCGGGCGCGCCGTCGAGCAGGGGCTGCTTGAGCTGGTGAGCTGGAATCCCCGCGACGATGCCGAGGACAGGCATCGTACGGTGGACGATCGGGCCTACGGTGGCGGCCCCGGCATGGTGATGAAGGTCGAGCCGTTGCGCACCACTATCCGGCGGGCCAGGCGGGCGTGCAGCGACGGTGCCCGGGTGATCTACCTGAGCCCTCAGGGCAGGCGCCTGGACCAGGCACTGGTCCGGGAGCTGGCCACACGGAAGCGCCTGATCCTGCTGTGCGGCCGGTATGAAGGCATCGACGAGCGGCTGGTGTCCACGGAAGTCGACGAAGAGCTCTCCGTTGGCGATTACGTGCTGAGTGGCGGTGAACTGCCGGCCATGACCGTGGTCGACGCTGTGGCGAGACTGCTGCCGGGGGCACTGGGCCACGCCGATTCGGCGCAGGAAGATTCATTTACGGACGGGTTGCTGGATTACCCCCATTTCACCCGTCCCGAAGAGATCGGCGGTATGTGTGTGCCGCCGGTTCTGCTGGGAGGCGATCACCAGGCGATAGCCCGGTGGCGCCGGAAGCAGGCGCTGGGTCGCACCTGGTTGCGTCGGCCGGACCTGCTGGAGCAGTCGCAACTGGACGACGACAGTCGACGGTTGCTGAATGAATTCATTGAGGAACACCGATCCCACCGGACGTCTCCGGTGGACACGGGCAGGGGATAGAGGCATGAGCAACATCATCGACGAACTGAACAAGGAACAGATGGAGGCCGTCGGCCGTGAGATTCCGGCATTCGCTGCGGGCGATACCGTCACGGTGCAGGTCCGCGTCCGCGAAGGTAACCGGGAGCGCCTGCAGGCCTTCGAGGGTGTGGTGATTGCCAAGCGCAACCGTGGGCTGGACTCCGCCTTCACGGTGCGCAAGGTTTCCCATGGCGAGGGTGTGGAGCGCGTGTTCCAGACCTACAGCCCGCTGATCGAGAGCATCACCGTGAAGCGTCGCGGCGACGTTCGCCGTGCCAAGCTTTACTACCTGCGCGACCGTCAGGGCAAGGCCGCGCGGATCAAGGAAAAGGTCTAAAAGGGCCTTTGGCGGCAATCGACCCGGGCGGCCAAAAGCCGCACCGCGTCGGTGGCCCCGTTCAGGCTCTTTTGCGGACAGATGAAAGAAAAACCCCGCTGTAGGCTACCCCGGCGGGGTTTTTTGCTGACGATTCGGCTCAGGCCTGGTCGCGGCTGATTTCCTCCACCGTGTCGGCGTCCTTGATGCCGATCAGGTAGAGAATGCCGTCCAGGCCCAGCGTGCTCAGCGACTGGCGGGCATTGCGCTTGACCAGCGGCTTGGCGCGATAGGCGATGCCGAGGCCGGCCAGGCGCAGCATGGGCAGGTCGTTGGCACCGTCCCCCACGGCAATGGTCTGTTCCAGGCGCAGGCCTTCTCGCTCGGCGATCTCGCGCAACAGCAATGCCTTGCGCTCGCCGTCCACGATCGGCCCCAGCACCTTGCCGGTCACCTTGCCGTCGCGGATCTCCAACTCGTTGGCATGGACATCGTCCACGCCCAGTTTCTGCTGCAGGTAACGGCCGAAGTAGCTGAAGCCGCCGGAAATGATGGCCGTCTTGTAGCCGAAGGCCTTCAGGGTGCGGATCAGGCGTTCCGCCCCTTCGCTGAGGGAGAGGTTCCTCGCCACGGTTTCCAGCACCGAGGCATCCAGCCCCTCCAGCAGACTCACCCGCCGTCGCAGGCTTTCGCGGAAGTCGATCTCGCCCTGCATGGCGGCCTCGGTGACCTGGCTCACCTCTTCGCCGACGCCGGCCTGCTTGGCCAGCTCGTCGATGACCTCCTGCTGGATCAGCGTGGAGTCCATGTCGAACACCACCAGGCGACGGTTCCGCCGGTAGACGCTGTCCTCCTGGAAGGCGATGTCGATATCCAGTTGTTGGGAAATCTCCAGAAAGCGCTGCTTCATGGCGTCCAGATCCACCGGCTGGCCGCGGACGGTGAGTTCGATGCAGGCACGGCTCTGCTGGCCGCTGTTCTTGTACAGCGGTTCCCGCCCGGACAGGCGGACGATGTCCTCGATGTTCAGATCGTTCTCGGTGATCACCGCCGCGACCCGGGCGATGTGGTCGGCTTCGATGCGGCGGCCAAGCAGGGTGAAGATATAGCGGGGCTTGCCCGCTCCGCGCACCCATTCCTCGTACTGTTCCTCGCTGATCGGCGTGAAGCGCACCTGCATGCCCAGGTGATGGATGTGGAACAGGACGTCCTTGAGCACCGGCGAGAGCTTGGCCTGGTCTGGAACCTTCACCAGCATCCCCAGGGACAGTGTGTCGTGGATCATGGCCTGGCCGATATCCAGTATGCCCACGTTGTACTCGGCCAGAATGCCCATCAGCGAGGACGTCAGGCCCCGTTTGTCCTGGCCGGAGACGTTGATGAGGATGATTTCACTCATGGCGGTTCCTTCGTTGGCCGGCTGGCACGGCTCTGGGAAAGGGGTCGCCATTGTACTTCCGCGCCGCCCCATACGCTATCGGAAGGGGCAGTCAGGCGAGTGACTGGGTTGGCGGCAGCTCAGGCCCGTCGGTGCCGTGTTTCCAGCGCCTTCAACGCCTCCCGTGCCAGGTCCAGCGCTTCCTCGCCCTGGTCCAGCCCCTCCAGCAGCCCTTCCAGAAACCATTCAATCGCTGCGAGGGCGTCGGCCAGGGCGTCGATCTTGTCCAATTCCCGGGGGTGGGCCGCGAACTGTTTCAGCTGGCTGTCGCAACGGATCATGAGCGCCGCGGCCTCGTCCCGGCCAAGAATGCGCAGCGTGCCGGCGATTTCGGCTACAGGCTGAGCCATCAGGCCCAGGTCCTCGCCCTCGTCCAGGTCGCCGTTCAGGTACTCCAGCGCCCTGTGGATGCGCTGAAGGTTTTTCAGGCTTTCGGTCAGTGCCTGCTGTTCGGCTTCCATCAGCCGACGGGGCTTGCCGGGACGGCTGCCCCTCCCGCCCGGCCGGGACAGGGTATAGATCTGCTCCTCCACTTCGGTGAGCGTTTCCGCCGCGTGGGTCAGAATCTCCGCCAGGCGTTCGCCGCCGGCATTCTCGCTCAACGAGTGCAGTTTGGTCTGTTCGCGCTTCAGCAGCGCCGCCAGCTCGGACAGGCCGAGCACGGTCAGCGTCCCCGCCATGTCGGACAACTGCGCGGCAAGCTCCTTGCGCTCGGAGGAAGTAATGCTGCTAAGCCGGCTGAGCGACTCGATCATGTCCTTGAGCCGGTCCAGGTCGTCCCGGACGGCTTTCGTGACAGCTTCCATCACGGACTGGTCCGGCGCCGCCATGGCCTCGCGTTCATGCTCCACCAGTGCCGGCGGGGCCACGCCCACGGACAGGCCCAGTTGCTCGCGCAGCTCGGCCAGCGTCTCATCATGTTCGCTGCCGCGCATGGTGTAGTACAGCAGGCCGCGGCTGACCAGCTCCGGTGGCCGTGTGTCCAGGCCTTCCCGCCCCTGCAGCATGCAGGCGCGGGCGTGCAGATCAATGCGGGAGAGCAGCAGCCGCATGGAGATGTCAGCGGTCATGCGCTGTTCCACCAACGGATGGAAAGCCTTTGCGGCCAGCCTCATCCAGCGACCACAGGCGGTGTTCCCGAAGGCTTCGCCCATGCGTACCAGCGCCCGGTGCACCTGCTTGGCGTGAACCTGGGAATCGGGGCTGCGGAACAGGCCCAGCAGGCCGATCTGCAACATGAGGCGCAGCCGCCGGCCCGTCTCGTCCATATTCTCCGCCACCGTGCTGTCCGGGGCCGACAGTTGAGGCAGAGAGGGATCAACACGGTTGAAGGCGGCGAAATGGAATTCCGGCAGGGGGAAGGACCGCCGCAGGCCGCGCAGCGCATTCAATGTCGGCAACAGCGTGTCCGGCAGCTCCCGTCGCTGCTCGGCAACCCTGCTCAGGTAACGCGGCAGCAGCAGCAGCCCGTACATCAACAGGTCCAGGCCCTGTTCCCGGGACAGGCTGGTGCCCGATTCCAGAGCATCTATCAGACCGAGGCACTCGTTGCACAGCACCACCGCGCCCTGGATGTCCAGCATCATGACGGCGCCGCGCACTTCCTCCAGGTGGGTGCGACAGGCTTCCCAGGGAGGAACGTCGTCGTGGTCCTGCTCGTACGCGTCGATGGCCGCAGCGGCCTGTTCCAGCGCCTTGTTGATCTCGTCCTCTGCCAGGCGGACCGGGTTCTGTATTGGGCGTATCGTCATGCAGACTATCCTTCCAGCTGGACGCCGTGCTTTGTTGTTCGCGGGTTCGCGGGCCGTCGCTGTTCTGTTGGTATCCAGTCGGCCGGGAGCGTGCCAGTATACTCATCGGGGCCGAGCTGTCTCGGCCAGCAGACAGTGTGAACGATGTCTCGGAGGTCAAAATGGGCAGGGTTCGCAAAACGGACGAGGAATGGCGCAGGGAGCTGTCGCCGGAACAGTACCGTATCACCCGGCAGAAAGGGACCGAGCCGCCGTTTACCGGCAAGTACAACAACTTCAAGGGGCGGGGCACGTTTTCCTGCATCTGTTGCGGACAGACCCTGTTCGCGTCCGACACCAAGTACGATTCCGGTTCCGGCTGGCCCAGTTTCTGGGAACCGCTGTCGCCGGACGCGCTGGAGGTGGAGCAGGATCTCAGTCTGGGGATGCGGCGGGAGGAAGTGCTCTGCAGCCAATGCGGTGCTCACATGGGGCATGTGTTTCCGGATGGCCCAGAGCCCACCGGGCTCCGTTACTGCATCAATTCCGCCGCGCTGCGCTTCGACGGCGAAAGCGACTGAGCCAGGCAGGACCTCGCGTCGCATCCGCCGGACCAGCCGCCGCCTGAAAGGCTTGTCTGGCGGTTAGCCGGCCCTTTATAGTGTACGGCTACCCGTCGCAGGGTTGGGGTCTTGACCCCTGTGTGCGAACGGGGCCGGGCAAACCGCCAAGCATACCGCATTCGTCATCACGGGCTCCGCCTCCGGCGAGAGCGCCCATTATCAACTGGCACTGGTATCCATGAGTAGACAGAAAGGAAAGCGACACCCCGAAGCCGGCAATACCATGAGTGGTGCCGAGATGATCATTCAGGTGCTGGCCGATGAAGGCGTCGACACCGTCTTCGGGTACAGCGGGGGTGCGATTCTGCCGACTTATGACGCCATCTTCCGCTACAACCAGTCCCACCGGGGCGAGGGCGAGGAAGATCCGATGCGGCTTGTCGTGCCCGCCAACGAACAGGGCGCGGGCTTCATGGCAGCCGGCTATGCCCGCGCCAGCGGCAAGGTCGGGGTGTTCCTGGTCACCTCCGGCCCGGGCGCAACCAATACCGTCACTCCGATTCGCGATTGCATGGCGGACTCGACCCCGGTGGTGGCCATCACCGGCCAGGTGCCGACCGGGGCGATGGGGACCGATGCGTTCCAGGAAGCGCCGATCGTCAACATCATGGGTAGCTGCGCCAAGCACGTGTTTCTGGTCACCAAGCCGGAGCAGCTGGAGGCAACCATCCGGACTGCTTTCGAGGTGGCGCGTTCCGGCCGGCCCGGCCCGGTGGTGGTGGATGTGCCCAAGGATATGCAGAACTGGGTCGGGGAGTTCCTGGGCGAGGGGCTGCTGGAGATCCGCGGCTACCGGCAGCGCATGGACTCCCTGAAATCGGCCAAGCTGTCAGAGCGCAAGTGCCGCCAGTTCTTCGAGTTGCTGGAGCATTCCAACCGGCCCTTGCTGTACGTTGGCGGCGGAGCCATCAACGGCAACGCCTCCAAGGAGGTCACCGAGTTCGCTCGGACGTTCAACGTGCCGGTGGTGACCACGCTGATGGGGCTGGGCGCCCTGGATACCAAGGACGAATTGTGCCTGCACATGCTGGGGATGCATGGGACGGCCTATGCGAACTATGCGGTGGAGGACTGCGACTTCCTGATCGCCGTGGGTTCGCGTTTCGACGACCGTGTGGCCGGCAAGGTGGAGGAGTTCGCGCCGCTGGCCGAGCATGTGGCGCATATCGACATTGATGCCGCCGAGATCGGCAAGGTGCGGCTGGTGGAATGGGCGCACGTGGGCGAGGCCGGCCGCAGCCTGCGGCAGTTGATCAACTACGGCAAGAAGTCCGAGTTCGACAAGGATTTCGCCCCCTGGGTAAAGCATGTGCAGCAACTGCGCCGCAATCACCCGATGAATTACGATCGTGAGTCGGAGCTGATCCAGCCGCACTACGTGGTGGAAGAACTCAGCCGGCTCACCGATGGCCGGGCGATTGTCAGCACCGGCGTCGGCCAGCACCAGATGTGGGCGGCCCAGTACTGCGATTTCCGGGAGCCCCGCCTGTGGCTGACGTCGGGAAGCATGGGGACCATGGGCTTCGGGCTGCCCGCCGCCATCGGCGCACAGTTCGCCTGCCCGGATCGTATCGTCGTGGATATCGATGGCGACGGCAGCATTCGAATGAACCTCGGCGAGCTGGAAACCGTTACCAACTACAACCTGCCGGTGAAGGTGTTGTTGCTGAACAACCAGGGCGATGGCATGGTGCGACAATGGCAGCGCCTGTACTTCAACGAGAACTTCTCCGGTACGGACAAGACGCTGCACAGGAAGGATTTCATCAAGGCCGCCGAGTCCGATGGTTTCGAGTTTGCCAGGCGGGTTACCGACAAGGCCGATGTGGCGGCGGCGCTGAAGGCGTTCGTCGAGTTCAAGGGGCCCGCGTTCCTGGAAGTGATGATCGACGGCGACGCCAGCGTCTATCCCATGGTGGGCCCCGGCATGGGTTACAAGCAGATGGTGACCGGCGAGTGGATCACCGCGCGGGAACTCAAGAGCGGGCGCGAGGCCATGGACCCGCTTACCACCCCGGATCTGTTCTAGCCGCCTGTTGAGCCGGGCGGGTCGGACGGTTTGTTTTCGGTATTGTTCAGCGCCGCGGTCAGCGGCGCCAGCTCCTCGGCAAGCGTGCGCCAGGCCGCATCCGGCTGGTTTGCTACGTCCAGCGCACGCAGTTCCGCCTCCAGGGCGATTATGCGCACTTCCATGACTTCCGGCGCCACCGGTAGCTGACTGCCGGGCCCGAGCCGAAGTGCCCGGGTGCGTTCCAGTTCATCGTTGAGATACTTCCGGGTCTGGGCGTGGAGATCCTCGGGCAGCGTCAGTTCTTCGGTGACGGCGCCGGAGTCGGTGGTTGCCTTCTGTGCCTGTCTGGATCGGCGCGCCAGCCACCACGTGATGACGCCCACCGCGGCCAGAGAAAGGATGATGGCTTCCAGCAGGATGATCAGCATCACCGTCGACAGATCCACGTACCCCCCTCGGCATGGCTGATGTTCAATGGCCGGACCGGCATTGCCGGAACAAGGATCGGGCGCATTTCCTCCAGCAACATAGTGCGTTGTCGCCGCGCGGACGGCAATAGCGGCGCAATGGAAGTCTTTCCCTTGAAATCCCCGCCGGCTGTTCCCATTCACTGAAGCATCCATGAACGCATAATGCCGCGGGCCGCAAACGGCGTTGCGCCAGGCGCCAGCCGGTTTTTCCCAGTTACGAGAAGAACGGAGCATGCACGATGACTGTTGCTGCACAGAAGGAAACCCGGGAGTTCCAGACCGAGGTTCGCCAGTTACTGGATCTGATGATCCATTCGCTCTACAGCAATCGCGAGATTTTCCTGCGCGAGCTGATTTCCAATGCCTCCGATGCCGCCGACAAGCTGCGTTTCCAGGCGCTGCAGGACGAGGGCCTGCTGGAAGGCGACGGGGAGTTGGCCATCCGTGTTTCCTTTGACAAGGATGCCCGGACCATCACCGTGGCCGACAACGGCGTGGGCATGAGCCGGGAGGAGGTGCAGGAGAACCTGGGCACCATCGCGCGATCCGGAACCAGGCAGTTCCTGCAGAATCTTTCCGGAGATCAGGCCAGGGATTCGCGCCTGATCGGTCAGTTCGGTGTGGGATTCTACTCGGCGTTCATCGTCGCCGATCGCGTCGTGGTGGACACGCGCAAGGCGGGCGAAGCGGCGGAAACCGGCGTGCGGTGGGAATCCACCGGCGATGGTCAGTACGTGATCGAAACCGTCGAACAACCCGGCCGCGGTACCACCGTCACGCTGCACCTGAAGGAGGATGCAGACGAATTCCTGGATGGATACCGACTGCGCCAGATCATCCGTACCTATTCGGACCACATCGATCTGCCCATCCGCATGCCGGCAGAGCAGTCCGGTGAAGAGGGCGAGGCGGCTGGTGAGGAGACCGTCAACAAGGCCAGCGCGCTCTGGATGCGGCCGAAAAGCGAGATCAGCGACGAGCAGTACGAGGAGTTCTACAAGCACGTCGCCCATGACTTCGAGGGGCCGCTGGCCTGGATGCACAACAAGGTGGAGGGCAACCAGAGCTACACCTCGCTGCTTTACATTCCCAAGCGCGCGCCGTTCGACCTCTGGGACCGGGAGAGTGGGCATGGCGTGAAGCTCTACGTCAAGCGCGTGTTCATCATGGACGATGCCGACCAGCTGATGCCACGGTACCTGCGCTTCATTCGCGGCGTGATCGACTCCGACGATCTGCCGCTGAATGTGTCCCGCGAAATCCTCCAGCACAACCGGCAGATCGATCGCATCCGGGCCGCCAGCGTCAAGCGCGTGCTCGACCAGCTCGACAAGCTTGCCTCGGAGCAGCCGGAAAGCTACGCCGAATTCTGGAAAACCTTCGGTCGTGTGCTGAAGGAGGGCCCGGCCGAGGACTTCGGCAACCGCGAGCGCATCGGCAAGCTGTTGCGCTTTGCTTCCACACACAGCGACCAGTCCGAGGAATCTGTTTCGCTGGCCGACTACATCGGTCGCATGAAGGACGGGCAGGAAGCGATCTACTACGTGACTGCCGACAGCTTTACCGCGGCGCGCAACAGCCCGCACCTGGAAGTGTTCCGCAAGCACGGCGTGGAAGTGCTGCTGCTCGGCGACCCGGTGGACGAATGGCTGGTGTCCTACCTGAATGAATTTGACGGCAAAGCGCTGGTTTCTGCCGCCAAGGGCGAGCTGAATCTGGACAAGCTGGGGGCCGGCGACGAGAGCAAGGAAGAGCAGGAGCAGGTCGAGGAAGCGCTGAAGCCGCTGGTGGAGCGCCTGAAAAAGGCGCTGGAAGGCCGTGTGGATACCGTTCGCGTCAGCCGCCGGCTGACTGACTCGCCGGCCTGTCTGGTGGTGGGCGAGCAGGAGTTCGCTCTCAGCATGCAGCGCATGCTGAGAGCGGCCGGTGATCCATTCCCCACCGGCAAGCCCCGCCTGGAGATCAATACGGATCACGCGCTGGTGAAACGTCTGCAGGGGGTGCAGGACGATACCGAGACCAGCGAATGGGCGCATGTGCTCTACGAGCAGTCCCTGCTGATGGAAGGCGGACAACTTGACGACCCCGCAGCCTATGTAAAGCGGGTGAACAAGCTGCTCGCCGGCGGTTGAACCTGCGTCCGTCAGCGACGATGCCGCGCCCCTCTGACGCGATCAGGCATCGTCGCTGACGGGCGACGCCTTGAACCGCTGCCCCCTGCGCGCTATAAAGGCGCATTCGCCGCACTCGCGGTACCGCCCGGCGTTCGACGTCGGGCAAGCCCGCCCGCAACACAACATGCAAAGGCAGGGATGAGTCAATCATCGAGCAACAAGCCGGCACTGGAGCTCAAGGGGCGCATGATGACCCTGACGATGCTCCGCTTACTGAACCCCTCCGTAGAAGTCCTGGCCGAAGCGCTGGACCGCAAGATGCAGGAAGCCCCTGATTTCTTCCGCCATTTGCCCGTGGTGCTGGATGTCGAGGCCGTGGCTGATACCGATCTGTACCTGGATCTGGCCGGCCTGGTCGGGCTGCTGCGGGCGCGGGAGTTTCTGCCGGTCGGCATCCGGGGTGGTGACGAGCGCTGGTCCCAGGCCGCAGAAACCGCTGGTCTGGGCGTTTTCAGCGGTGGGGCGGACACAGCCGGCAACGGGGGGCGCAAGCGCGAGGAAGCCGCCGATGTCCAGCCGGCGCCGTCTGCCGACGGTTCCCCAAGCCTGGTGGTCACCCAGCCGGTCCGCTCCGGACAACAGCTCTATGCACGGGGGGGCGATCTCATCATACTGTCATCCGTCAGCCCCGGAGCCGAACTGCTGGCGGATGGGCATATACACGTCTACGGCACATTGTACGGCCGGGCACTCGCCGGCGTCCGCGGTGACGCCAATGCGCGGATCTTCTGCCAGGGCTTCCGGGCGGAACTGGTCTCGGTGGCGGGCACATACAGTGTCAGCGAGCAGTTCGACGAGGGCCTGCTCGGGCGTCCGGTCCAGGTCAGCCTGGTGGAGGACAGCCTGCACATACGCAGGCTGTGAGAGAACACTGAACAGTTCCCGCGGCCGTGGTTTCCGGGCGTGGGTCGAGGCAAGGCGCCGCCGTGAGGCGGTAAGGCGAGAACATCTTGGAGGACGCGACAGTGGCAAAGATCGTTGTGGTCACCTCCGGCAAAGGGGGCGTGGGCAAGACCACGACCAGTGCGGCGCTGGCGACAGGGCTGGCAAAGGCCGGACATCGGACGGTGGTTGTGGATTTCGACGTCGGCCTGCGCAATCTGGACCTGATCATGGGTTGCGAGCGCCGGGTGGTTTATGACTTCGTGAACGTCATCAACCAGGAAGCGACGCTGAATCAGGCGTTGATCAAGGACAAGCGGGTCAGTGACCTGTACATCCTGGCGGCGTCCCAGACCAGGGACAAGGATGCGCTGACCGACGAGGGGGTGGAGCGCGTACTGGGCGATCTGTCCAAGGAATTCGACTTTATCGTCTGCGATTCCCCTGCGGGCATTGAACGCGGCGCGCTGATGGCCATGTATCACGCGGATGCCGCCATCGTCGTGACCAATCCGGAAGTGTCCTCGGTGCGGGATTCCGATCGCGTGCTGGGCATACTCTCCAGCAAGAGCAAGCGGGCCGAGCAGGGCATGGAACCGGTGCACGAGCACCTGTTGCTGACCCGCTACTCGCCGGAGCGGGTGCAGCAGGGCGAGATGCTCGGGCTGGACGACGTGCGCGAGATCCTCGGCATTGACCTGCTGGGCGTCATCCCCGAATCCAAGGCGGTGCTGAACGCCTCCAACGCCGGGGTGCCGGTGATCCTGGAAGAGGGGACGGATGCAGGGCAGGCCTATCAGGATGCCGTGGCCCGGTTCCTGGGCGAGGAGCGCCCGCACCGTTTTCTGGAAGCCCAGAAGAAGGGGTTGTTCGGCCGTCTTTTCGGGAGCTGACACATGAACCTGCTTGGATATTTCCGCTCCCAGCGCAAGCAGACCGCTCAGGTTGCCAAGGAGCGTTTGCAGATACTGGTTGCCCGGGAACGGGCTACGCGGAGTGGCCCCGATTACCTGCCCGCGCTGCAGGAGGAGCTGCTGGAAGTTATTCGCAAATACGTGGAGGTGGACCAGGATGCCGTCCATATCCAGTTGGACAAGGAAGGTGACTACGACATCCTGGAGTTGAACATCACGCTGCCCGAGCACGGCGGCAAGTAATCGAAGCCGTACCCGGGCGGCCCCCATTCATGGCGGCGCTGTCAGCCACCATGGATGGGCGCCGCGGCGCTAGATGCTCCCGCTCTGGGCGCGAACGTCCACGTGCAGGGTCAGCCGCTGGCCCGGCTGCAGATGACGACCTTCCGGCAGGTTGTTCCAGCGACGCAGGTCGTTGACCGAGACACGGAAGCGCTGGGCGATCCGGTACAGGGAATCGCCCTGGCGGACGGTATAGTTCACCCGCTGCATCATCTGCGAACCGCTGGCTGGCTGGGTGGCGCCGCTCGCCGCTACCCAGAGCACCAGTTCCTGCCCCGGGCGCAGCGTGTCCCCGGGAGCCATGCTGTTCCACTGCGCCAGTTGGCGCACTTCAACGCCATACCGCCGCGACAGCCCCCAGAACGTGTCGCCGCGCTGCACGGTGTGCTGGATGCGCTGACCGTTGCGCTGGCGGTTCTGTGTCTGCTGCAGGCGCTGGTCCGCGCTCAACGCGTACTGCTCTGCCGGCCGGCTGGAGGTCGGGACCAGCAGGTGCGAACCGGCCCGGATCACGTGACCATTCAGATTGTTGGTTTCCTGCAGCGCCGAGACGGTGGTGCCGTAGCGTCGGGCAATCTGGCTCAGTGTCTCGCCGGACTGTACCTGGTGCCGCTGGAAGCGCACACGTTCATCGGCAGGTACCTCGGCAAGGCGTGCCTCGAAGGTTTCGATGCGGTCCAGCGGCAGCGCCAGCGTGTGCGGGCCTTCCGGGTCGGTGGCCCAGCGGTTGAAGCCGGGGTTCAGCAGATAGAATTCATCCAGTTCCAGATCGGCCAGCTCGGCAGCCAGGGCCAGGTCAATCTGCGAGCCTGCGTCCACCACGCCCAGATAGGGCTCGTCCGGAATGCTCGCCAGTTCGATATTGAACTGCTGCGGATCCTCGATCAGCGCCCGCAGCGCGAGTAGGCGCGGTACGTAGTTGCGAGTCTCCCTCGGCAACGGCAGGTTCCAGTAATCGGTTGGCTTGCCCGCCTGCGCATTGCGGCGGATCGCCCGCATCACCGTGCCTTCGCCCGCGTTATAGGAGGCCAGGGCCAGTTCCCAGTCGCCGTCGAACATGTTGTGCAGCCGTTCCAGGTAGGTCAGGGCCGCTTCAGTGGAAGCGATGATGTCGCGTCGTCCGTCATACCACCAGGTCTGTTTCAGACCAAAGTGCCGGCCGGTGCCGGGAATGAACTGCCAGATCCCTGCGGCACGCCCGTGCGAATAGGCAAAGGGCTGGTAGGCGCTCTCAACGATGGGAAGCAGTGCCAGTTCCGCGGGCATGTCGCGCACTTCAAGTTCGGAAACGATGTGATAAAGGTATGGCGTGGCGCGTTCGGCAACACGGTCCATGTAGCGCGGATGCCTGCTGTAGTAGGCGAGTTCCGACGCGACCCGCTCGTTGACCATTGCTTCCATGCCGAAGCCATGTCGCATGCGGGCCCACAGATCATCGGGGTAGGGGGACGGCTCGACGGCAACTGCGGGCGGTGCCTCTGCCGTCAACGCCCGGGGGGCTTCCAGATGCTCGGGCCAGAGCGCGGCGGGCTTGGTCTTGCCCGTCTGCTCGTCGCGTTCATCCGTATCGCTCCCCAGAGGAAGCTGGGCGCAGGCGCTCAGGCCGGCGCATGAAACCGCTATCAGCAGCAAGTTCCTGAAAGTCAAGATTCTGGCTCCCTCCGGCTGTCGTACGATTTTCGAATACGCAAAAAATCGCGCCCGACCTCCGGGGCGAATGGATCTTCAAGGTACTGGCCCGCTGGGCCCCCCGCTCGAAATAGTGCATCAGGACGCGTGGGAGCGTCCGGCCGGATCCTGTGCAAGCGCTGCGTTGCCCCGGCGAGCCGACATCCTGCCGGCGTGTTACTGGCGTCTTATTATCCCGCGTCCTTCCATGCCCGGACCGCGGCAAATACATCCACCGGACCATTCAACCGATGTCCCGTCTTGGATTCTGCGCGCTGCTTCACGTTTATGTCGCCCGACCGGAGGAACGGGTTGGTTTTCAGTTCCTGTTCCAGTGTCGAAGGAAGCGTGCATTCCCCGGAATCGCGCTGGTGTTCCACCAGCCGAAGCCGTTCCTGCAGCGCGGCGTTGTCAGGGTCCACCTTGAGGGCAAACCGCAGGTTGGCCAGGGTGTACTCGTGGGCACAGTAGACGCGTGTGCTTTCCGGGAGCGCCGCCAGCTTTTCCAGCGAATGATGCATCTGCGCGGGCGTCCCCTCGAACAGGCGGCCGCAGCCGCCGGCGAAAAGCGTGTCGCCGCAGAACAGCATGTTGTCGCCGTAGAACGCGATGTGTCCGGCCGTGTGGCCCGGGACATCCAGTACGCCCAGTTCCAGGTCGAGGGCGTCCAGGAAAATCGTGTCGCCTTCCCGCAAGGGGTGTGATACACCCCGGATCGCCTCCGATGCCGGCCCGTAAACCGGGACGTCACGGTGTTCAAGCAGCGCGCCCAGCCCGCCGGTGTGGTCCGGATGGTGGTGGGTGATGAGGATGACATCCAGTGCCAGCCCCTGCTCGTCCAGGGCCTGGAGCACAGGTCTGGCATCGCCCGGGTCCACCACCACGCAGCGTTTGTCGCCGTCGCGATGCAGCAGCCAGATGTAGTTGTCGTTGAACGCTGGTACCGGTTTGACGTGTATCATGCTGGCCAATGCTACCGTCTCCTCAGAAAGGGTCAATCGATACTGCCATGAAGCGCGTGGAAATCTTCAGTGACGGCGCCTGTCGCGGCAATCCGGGTCCGGGCGGCTGGGGCGTGCTGCTCCGATGGAACGGGCACGAGAAGAGCCTGTGCGGAGGCGAGCCGTTGACCACCAATAATAGGATGGAACTGCTGGCTGCGATACGCGGGCTGGAGGCCTTGAAGCGCCCTTGCTCGGTCGTCATCACCACCGATTCGGAATATGTGCGCAAGGGCATGACCGAGTGGCTGCCGAACTGGAAGCGTCGTGGCTGGAAAACCGCCTCCCGCAAACCGGTGAAGAACGCGGATCTGTGGCAGGAACTGGACGCGCAGGTGCAGCGTCATCAGGTAGAATGGCGCTGGGTGAAGGGTCATAGCGGGCACGAGGGTAACGAGCAGGCAGACGCTCTGGCCAACCGGGGCATCGATCAGATGGCAGTTTGAGGCGAGGAGTCAGCGGCAGCATGCGGCAGATTGTACTGGACACCGAAACCACCGGCCTGGAGACCAGCCAGGGCCACAGGATCATCGAGATCGGTTGCCTGGAAGTGGTCAACCGGCGCAAGACCGGGCGCACCTTCCATCACTACATCCAGCCGGACCGGGAAGTGGACCCGGGGGCTATGGAAGTGCACGGCATCACGGACGAATTCCTGCGGGGAAAACCCCGGTTCCATGACATTGCCGATGAGCTGCTGGATTTTCTGCGCGGTGCCGATCTGGTCATTCACAATGCACCGTTTGACGTGGGCTTCATGAACTACGAGTTCCAGTTGCTCGATCGCGGGCTGCCTCCGGTCGCGGACATCTGCACCATCACCGACACGCTGGTGATGGCCCGCGGCATGCACCCCGGGCAGCGCAACAGTCTGGATGCGCTTTGCAAGCGCTACGACATCGACAACGGTCACCGCGAACTCCACGGCGCTCTGCTGGACGCCGAGATTCTCGCCGATGTCTATCTCGCCATGACCGGGGGCCAGGGCGCGCTGTCGCTGGGCAGCGAGGAATCGGAGGACAGCGGTGGAGGGCCGCGGGTGAAGGGGCCGCGGCGTCTGCCCGCCGACCGGCCGAGCCTGCGCGTGGTGAGCCCGACCACGGCGGAAACCGAAGCCCATCAGGCCTGGCTGGACCGTCTGGACAAGGCCGCCGGGGATACCTGTCTCTGGCGCAGGCTGGAACAGGATTCGCAGTCATGAGCCTGCAACCTGTCCGGGCGCTCAGTTTCGATCTGGACGAGACGCTGTGGTCGCTGGATCAGGTGATCGAGCGCGCCGAGGCGGGGATGGCAGCGTTCTTCCGCGAGAACTACCCGCTGGTAACGGAGCGCTTCGATCGCGAGGCCATGCTGCATTTCAGAAAGCAGGTGCTGAGAGAGCAACCGGATATCGTTCACAACCTGGGCGAACTGCGCCTGCGCACACTGCGTCTGGCCACCGAGGCCTGTGGTTATGGGCCGGAAGCGGCGGAGCAGGCGCTGGCGGTGTTTCTGGAGGGGCGGAACCGTGTCCAGCTGTTCGAGGAGACGCACCCCACCCTGAAGCAGCTCCGCAGCCGTTTTCCAATGGTGGCGCTCACCAACGGTAACGCCGATGTCACCACGATCGGTGTGGGACACTATTTCCGCGCCACCATCTCCGCTGCCCATGTCGGTGCCCTGAAGCCGTCGCCGCGGATGTTCCAGGCAGCGGTGGACAGCCTGGGGCTGGCACCACACCAGACCGCCCATGTGGGGGATGATCCGGAAACCGACGTGCTTGGTGCGGCGCAGTTCGGCATGCGCGCCGTCTGGCTGAACCGTCCGGGCATGCCCTGGCCCGATCATCTGCCCCGGGTGGATTACTACGAGATTCGTTCCGTGGCCGAATTACCCGGCCTGTTGGCCGAGGACTGAATAAAGGACCGCGATCCGTGCCCACTGATTTTCAGCCTGACGGCTTCGGCGCCGTCATCATCGGCGATGAACTCCTGTCCGGAAAACGCCAGGACCGGCATCTGGCCAGAGTCATCGAATTACTGGATGCGCGTGGGCTGGAACTCGCCTGGGTGCGCTACCTGGGTGACGACCCGGAGCGGTTGACCCGTTCCTTCCGGGAAACGCTGGGTACCAACGACGTGGTGTTCAGTTTCGGCGGCATTGGCGGGACGCCGGACGATCGCACCCGCCAGTGCGCTGCCGAGGCTGCCGGTGTGACGGTGGAGGCGCATCCCGAGGGGCTGCGGGAACTGGAAGCCCAGTTCGGACCGGGCGGCTCTCCCCAGCGTATCCGCATGGTGGAGTTTCCACAGGGGGCCCGGATCATCCCGAATCCGGTGAATCGCATACCGGGCTTCAGCCTCCGTCATCACCACTTCGTTCCGGGCTTTCCCAACATGGCCTGGCCGATGATCGAGTGGGTGCTGGACCACCTCTATGCCCATCTGCATGCCCGTGGCAGTCGCACCGAGACAACGATGACCGTGTTCGATGTCCGCGAGAGCGAGATGACGCCGACGCTGGAAGTATTCACGGAACGCTTTCCCACCCTGAAAATCTCCTGCCTGCCGCGCTGGTGTCCGCCAAACTTCGAACTGGAGCTCGGCCTCCGTGGCCCCGTGGCGGAGGTGGCGCAGGCAGCGAGAGAATTGCAGCAGGCGCTGGATGAAAAAGGCTGGCGCTGGGAACTGGGGCGAAATACCGGTTAAGGAAGTGCTGAAATAATCATCGAATACGCGAGCGACACTCTATTTCCCGCATCGGCAGCGCACAGGATGGCACCTCGCCCCTTTGCCCATGATCAGCCAACTCACAAGTCTTGGCGCGGAGCAGATAGCCATGTGGTTGCGCGCTGATGATTGCGAGACTCGTGAACGTGGCGTAGTGGCTCCCGTCCTGTCGTTGGTTCAAAGAGTCGGCCAGAAACTCGTTCCCGTTGTTTTCCGGGGATTCTCTTCGAAGCGATTCCTTATAGATTTCAGTGGTAACTGACAGCCCGTCTGCGGTTACTTTCAGTTCAAGTAGTGAATCGTGTTTCCTTGATGCGGCGACCGCGCAATCTTCCCAGTCCGCTCCCTTCAGCTTATTTTCCAACTGATCAAGGGCGCTGGGCGAGAGACTGTCTCTGATTATCGATACACCCAGAAACGTTGCGGCGAACAAGCCGACGAACACGATCAATCGCCACATTATCAATCAGTCCAGTTAGTTGCTTGACTCCACCTGAGGAGCGTTGCGTCGCGAAAACACCGCGGTGTCACTTGGAGCTTGAGAGCATAAAGCGGGATCACTCCTCGTGTACGGCTCCCGATCCGATGGCCAGCTAGTACTAACCTCTAAGCCCAGCGAATTCGTGTTCCTCGAAATCCGGAAGATCATTGATCAGTCGCTCCGCCACGTCCGTAGGAATTCCGAACGGTCCACCAACTTGAACGCGCGTGCTACCGTAGACTCTTTGATCTCGCTTCTCGCCTCGTTCGTCGAAGATAAGGTCAGTGAGTCTCACGTTGAGATATTGATGGGGAAACTGTTGGTATCGGAAGCTGAATTTTCTTGATATTGACCAGCCCCTGGCGACTTTTGGGTACCAAACAGTTGTGTCGCCTTCCCTGAAAATTGGTCCATTGCAAACTAGAGGTCTCCGGGCAAACTAAGCCCAAGGAGGCCCAGATGCGCAAGAGCAGGTTTACAGAGAGCCAGATTGTCCAGACGCTCAAGCAGGTCGAAGGCGGCCGCA
>JAFIFV010000128.1 GCA_020831845.1 Ectothiorhodospiraceae bacterium | reverse complement strand
CACGGCCAAGCGCCACAACAACGCAGCGCGAAATAGCTGACCGTAACCCCTTGGGGCTCAGCCGGTTTTCGCCCGTGGCGGTGTCGCAAGCCACCACAGGTAGAACCACTACCTGCGGCGTCTTGCTCCTGGCCACGAACGAAAACAGGACTCGAGCGCGACAACGTGAATGCTTCAGTGCTTCCCTATGGAGACGCTGATGCCAGGAGAGAGACACGCCATGCCTACCGCGCTCGTGGTATTGCTGCTGACGCTGCTGATGGCCATACCCGCCGATGCGAGATTGCGTTGCGGCAATGGCCTGGTCCAGACCGGTGACCGCACCTGGGACGTGGAACGCCAGTGCGGCGAGCCGGACCTGCGCGAGACCCTGAACTACGCCGTGGCGCCGGACGGCTCGCTGTGGAGCCGGATTGAGCGCTGGTACTACAATCAGGGGCCCAATCAACTGATCCGGATGGTGGATATCCGGGACGGTCGTGTACAGGCCATACGTTCGGGCGGTTACGGCTACAACACATTTCCCGGCAGCGGTTGCCGCGCCATCGACCTGCGTCGCGGCATGAACCGCATGGAACTGCTGGGCAAGTGCGGCGAGCCCACCGCCCAGCAGACCCTGCAGCCGCCCACCTTCGTCCATGGAGGGAGATTCGGTCGCGGCGAGGTGGCTCCCGCCCGTGAGGAATGGCTGTACGAATTCGGTCCCGGGCAGTTGCAGCGCATCGTCATCCTGGAACAGGGGCGAGTCATACGCGTGGAGTCCGGTTCCCGGGTACGCTGAGCGGCGACTGGTTCCAGGCTCGCTGCCCGGCTATGATCAGGAGTAGACAAGCGCGCCCGCGAAAAGCGCCCAGAGGACCATAGCCATGCGTACCCTTTCCCTGCTGCTGTTTCTGTTGCTGCCCGTCAGCCTTCCGGCACAGCAATTCGTCCACGCCCACCCGGTGTTCTACGAAGTGATCAGTATCAAGGAAGGACAGCGCAACGTCCTGGCCAGCGGGGACATGCTGTTGCGCGAAGGCCATACCGAGAGGGTGACCGCGGCAGCCGGCCAGAGCCGGGTCGGCCTGCAGATCACGGTCCGGCGCTCCGACAACGCTTCTCCGCGGCTGGAAGTGGAGAGCCAGATTGAAGTGGCGGAATCCCGCGGCAGTCAGCGGGTGGAAGTGGCCGACAAGCCGGACAGCTTCATCCAGGGCCCGCAGGTCAACCGCGTGCGGTTTTCCGACCGTACCTGGATGCCGATGCGCGACCCCACCCCGTTGGAGGTGATCCACGATAGCGAGGATGGGCGCTACGTGTTCACGTTGATGTTCGAGCCGCAGCCGCGCTGATCATCAGACCCCGTACTCGTCGTGACGGCGATTCCAGACATAGGGCTCACCCTGTGGCCAGCCGTCCGGGGAATCTTCCCAGAATTCCTGCCGACCGTACGGAGTCAGGTCCAGGTAGGTCCACAGGCTGCCCAGATATTCCACGCCACGCCGGCCGGTGAAATACGTCCGGTAGACGTACTCGCCGTCGCGCAGAAACACGCTGACGCCATGTCGCTCGCCCCGATCGGTGCCGGGCGCATTACGGTCTCCGGTGCTGACTCCCATGTCCTGGTTGAAATCGCTATCCAGCGATGAGTACCAGTCGGGGTGCGTCCAGCCCATACGAGCCTTGTAGTGCTCCAGTTTTTCCAGGGGCGCCCGTGACACCAGCGCGATGGAGGTATCCCTGGCGTTCAGGTGTGCCGGATGCGTCATTGCGTCAACGACCCAGGAGCAACCGTCGCAACCGGCCTTCCAATCGGGGCCGAACATGAAGTGATAGATGATAAGTTGCCGCCGCCCCTGGAACAGATCCAGGAGGCTCGCCTCGCCGTCGGGGCCATGGAAACGATACTGCTTGCTGATGGCCATCATCGGAAGACGGCGCCGCTGGGCGTTCAGGGCATCCCGGGCGCGGGTATGCGCTTTCTCCCGGAGCAGCTGTTGTTCCAGCGCAGCCCGCCATTCCTCTTCGGAGACAACGGGCGGCAACGCCTGACTAACGTGGTCCATCGGATCTCCCCTTGAACAGGCTCTTATTTGAGAGGTGCATAAACCCTTTCCGCGCGCTGGTGCAGGATCCAGAACGATTCCGGCGGTACCCCGGAAAGCACGGCGCGCAGAACACCCAGATGCGCGTGCCAGCCGCAGCCGACATCCTGCAGGCTGTCACCGGCCAGACGGCGATGCGTGAGGACCAGGCGCACCTGTCCCTTCCCCTCGGCGCGGAGTTCGAACGTCACCTCCGACAAGGGCTCGCTGCCGCCGCCCCAGGTCATCGCCAGTACATGGGGAGGTTCATAGCGGGTTATGGTGTGGCGGGTGGTGCACCCCTGGTCCATGTCGCGATAGCGCAGCGGCGTGGGAACCGTTTCCGGGGACAATTCGACATGACGGAACTCCAGCATCACCTCAGTACCGACCCGGGGTGCCATCTCGCCAGCGGCCAACCAGCGGGCCCGCTTGCCGGATTCGGTGAGAAACGCCCAGACCCGCTCGATCGGCCCGGGCAGCAGGCGCTCGAATCGGATCACTCCCGGCTCCAACAGCTGGCCGGGTTGTTCCGGATTCGCGGGGCTATCGTTCACGGTCATCCTGCGCGGCTCCCGTCGGCTGGTCTTTCACTGCCAGTGCCAGTTCCAGGGCATGGAGACGGTCGGTCCAATAGGCTTCGTAGAAGCGCAGCCACTCCTGTGCGGCCGTCAACGGCGCGGGCTCCAGCCGGCAATAGTGTGCCCGCCCCTGGATGCGCCGGTGCACCAGCCCCGCCTTCTCCAGTACCCGGACATGCTTGGAAGCGCCGGCCAGGGACATGGCAAACGGCGCAGCAAGATCACCGATGCGATGTTCCCCTTCCGCCAGACGATAGAGCATCGCCCTGCGGGTGGGATCCGCCAGCGCGTGGAACAATCGATCAAGGGCAACGGCGTTTTGTTGAACCATATGGTTTATATAAAACGCACGAAGAGAAAAAGTCAACCAAAAGGTTGATCGAGAGATGGTTCAGCCCTTGCCGAACCAGGATCGGAAGCGGCTGCGCAGAGAGAGCCAGAGCAGGGAAAGCGGATTCAGCGCCTTGCCCGACGGGGCTTCCTCGCCGCGAAGCCGGGCATCGAGATTAACCCGGAACTGTTCGATCAGCAGGCGGACGATGTCCTGCACCAGGCTGCCGCGGCTGAACTGGGCCAGCGCCCCGGTGAGTTCGAAGGCCATGACGATGCCCATGCTGGAACGCCCGTGTCCGGCATCCTGCACGGTAAAGGTGACGGACCCCCTCGCCCGCGAGCCGGAGCCGCCGTCCTTCCCCGCGCCTTCGACGCGACCACTGCATGCCGCGTCATCGAACACCACGCGGCCTTCACCGGCAATGCGCGCCGAGATCGGCCCCATGCCGACATGAAACACCCCGTCCACTTCTCCTGTCTCGGACACGCTGCGCAGTTCCAGGCCCGGCATACATGCCACCGTGCCCTGGATATCGTCCCTTAGCGCGCGCCACACGGCTTCCGATGGGTGGTCCAGTTCGAAAGCCGCTTCGATACGGCGACCGTCTCCATCGCTGCTGCTGGCGGCAGCGGCAGGCCCTGCCATCGCGCCCTCCTCCAGCGGCAAGCGGGTGTAGTGATCCATCTGCAGCGCCGTGAGCGTTGAGGCCGGAGCCGAGGCTATCGGCAGCTCCTCGGGTTGTCGCAAAACACGCTGGATGGCCTTCACGATGCCGGTGTAACCGGTGCAGCGGCAGAGGTTGCCGCTCAGCTCCTGGCGCAGCCGGGCATCGCTCAGAGACTGTCCGGCGAAGCGCTGGACGATGTCCCGTGCGGTCACCAGCATCCCGGGCGTGCAATAGCCGCATTGCAGCGCGTGTTCGGCAGAGAAGGAGTCACGCAGGCGCACCATCAGGGGGTCATCATCCAGCCCTTCGATGGATTGAACGCTGGCGCCTTCGCAACTGACGGCGTAGGTCAGGCAGGACCGCACGGGCCGGCCGTCCTTGAGCACGGTGCAGGCACCGCACACACCGTGCTCGCAACCGAGGTGGGTACCGGTAAGCAGGCAATCCTCGCGCAGGAAGTCCGCCAGATGGGTGCGCGGCTCCACCGCGGCCGATGTGCCCTTGCCGTTGACTGTCAGGTTCAGGGTTTTCATAGCGTCTCGCTCAGCTCGCACGCGCGCCGCAGGGTTTCCAGGTGCAGGCGACGATCCAGTTCATCGAGACCGGGAGCGGAGGTTTCCAGCGCCTCTTCCCAGCCGGTGCCGGCCATCGCACCCTCGCCTTCAAGCACCACCGGCCGACCGCCGGTCGCTCCCATCACCACGCGCTCTGTGCCGCCCTCCGAATCCACGAACACGGCACCGATGGCATGCGCCAGTTCTCCGGTCTTGCGGCAAGCCTTGAAATAACCGAAGCGGCTGCCCGGAGCCAACCGCGGCACTCGCACCGCTGCCACCAGCTCGCCAGCCCTCAGCGCGGTGTGGAAGGCGCCGACCACGAAGTCACGGACGCGCATCCGGCGTCCACCGTCCACCCCCACCAGTACCACCTCGCCGCCCAGCGCACTCAGGCAGGACACCCAGTCCGCCGCAGGGTCCGCATGCGCCAGGCTGCCGCCGATGGTGCCCCGGTTGCGTACCGCGCGATAGGCGATTCCACGCGCCACCCGCGGCAGCACACCGCGCGTCACATCGGGCAGCAGCCCGTCCTCGATTTCCGCATGGGTCACGGCGGCACCGACCAGCAGACCATCATCGCTCTCGGCAAAGCCGCGCAGCTCCGGCAATCGGGAAATGTCCAGCAGCGCCGCCGGACGCGCCAGGCGCAGGTTCAGCATGGGCCCCAGGGATTGCGCCCCGGCCACCAGCCTTGCATTGCCGCCCTGGAGTTCCGCGCAGGCGCGGGAAAGTTCGTCGATATGTTCGTAGTCGAAGGCACACGGTTTCATGACACGGCCTCCACCGCCGTAGCCGAGTCCACGGGCGCCGAAGCACGAGCCGCTTCGATGGCCCGCAGCAACCGCCTCGGCGTAATGGGCACCTCGCAGACCTCCGCGCCCAACGGCCGCAAGGCATCGTTGACCGCATTGGCGATGGCGGCGGGCGGACCGATGGCGCCCCCCTCCCCGATGCCCTTCTGGCCGAAGGCTGTGTAAGGGGACGGGGTTTCCATATGCTCGATCTGCACGTCCGGGATTTCGGTGGCGCCCGGCAGCAGGTAGTCCGCCAGCGTCGACGCCAGCGGCTGGCCGTTGTGGTCGTACGGCATCTCCTCGTACAAGGCCGTACCGATACCCTGGGCCACGCCGCCGTAGACCTGACCATCGACAATCATCGGATTGACCAGCACGCCGCCGTCTTCCACCACCACATAATCCAGGATTTCCACCGTACCCAGACGCGGATCCACCGCCACCACCGCGGCATGTGCCGCGTAACTGAAGGTGCCGCTGTCCCGCAGCGCCTTGTACCCCACCGTCACTTCCAGGCCGCCGGGGTTCACGTCATCCGGCAGGGCCTGCGGCCGCAGATACCAGGTGCGCCCCACCTCGTCGAGGCTGACGCTGCGGCCATCCTGTGCGACGACACGGGCGTCCTCGATCACCACCTCCGCAGCCTCCACGCCGAGCAGGAAAGCGCCGATCACGGCGATACGGCCGCGCAGTTGCTTGCAGGCCTCCGCGACCGCGCCTCCGGCCATCACCATGCAACGGGAACCCCAGGTGCCGGTGGAGTACGGCGTCAATGCAGTATCACCGTGGATCACGCGGATGCGTTCGATGTCGATGCCGAGAATCTCCTCCCCCACCTGGGCCAGCGTGGTTTCAAGGCCCTGACCATGGGAATGGATGCCCACACGGAGTTCCAGCGCGCCGTCCGGCGTCAGCCGGGCCACCGCCTGTTCGTGGCCCGGCACCATCGGAATCCCCCAGCCGGCGTATACCGACGTACCGTGGGCCGCCTGTTCACAGAAGATGGAAACACCCACACCGATCAACCGGCCGTCCGCTTCCGCGGACTGCTGCCGTTTGCGCACTTCCGGAAGGCCAATGGCCTTCACCGCGCGTCGCAGGCATTCCGGATAATCACCGCTGTCGAAATGCTTGTTGGTGATGTTGTCGAACGGCATGGCCGAGGGCGGCACCAGGCATTCCAGGCGTATATCGGAAGGCTCGCGGCCCACCTCCCGGGCAATGGCATCCAGGGTCAGTTCCATGGCGAAGCAAACGCCGGTGCGCGCCACCCCACGGTAGGGGAGTATCGGCGGCTTGTTGGTGGCCGCGGACGTGGCGCGGCAACGGTAGGCCTGGAAGTCATAGGGGCCGGGGAGAATGCTGGCCACCTGGGCGGCTTCGAGGCAGGCCGAGAACGGATAGGCGGAATAGGCGCCGGCATCCACCACCGCGTCCGCATCCAGCGCCAACAGGCGCCCGCGTTCGTCGGCATAGGCGGTGACACGGTAGTGATGCTCGCGGCAGTTGGCGTTGGCGGAAAGCTGCTCCCGTCGGTCCTCCAACCAACGCATCGGCCGCCCCAGCTTCATCGCCAGCCAGCATACGCAGACCTCTTCCGGCAGCAGTATTCCCTTGTAGCCGAACCCGCCGCCCACATCAGGGGCCACAACGCGCACCTGTTCGTGGGCCAGGCCCAGACATTCGCTCAGGCCGGTACGAACAATGTGCGGCATCTGCGTGGAGGTGTAGACCAGCAACTGCTCCAGGCGCCGGTCCCAGACCGCGACCACACCGCGCCCCTCCATCGGTGCCATGGACTGCCGCGAGGTGCGGTACTCCCGCTCCACACGCACGGCCGCGCGTTCGCGCACTGACTCGATATCGCCATCCACGAAGGTCTGCTGGAAGATGTTGTCGCCCCACTCCTCGTGGACCAGCGGCGCACCATCCTGGAGCGCCTGCAGCATGTCGTGCACCGCCGGAAGCTCTTCCAGCTCGTACTCGATACTGTCAGCCAGATCTTCAGCCGCAGCGCGGTTCGGCGCGACACAGGCAGCCATCAGCTCGCCGACGATGCGCAGCTTGTCCGCGGCCAGCACCGGTTGCTCGGAGATCTTGAATCCCGGCAGCGCGGAGACCGCCCGGATTGCCTTGACGCCGTCGAGATCGGCGGCGATGAATACGCTGCCTTCCCCGCCCTCCGGCTTGTGAATGGCCTGCAGCCGGGCGTGGGCCACGGGGCTACGCAGAAAGGCGACCTCCTGCATGCCCGCCAGCCGGATGTCGCCCACGAACTCGCCCCGCCCACGCATGTAGCGGTCGTCTTCCTTGCGCCGCACGGGCGCTCCGACTCCCCGTTGGCGCACAGTCCTGCCGTCTCGTTCGTTCGAATCAGATGTCATCGGCGCCCCCGCGAATTGCGACTGGACCGCAGGCAGCTTATTGCAGGCCCGTGATCGGTATTGGACACATCAACGCAATATGCGTACCATCAAAATTAGTCAGTGTGCTGCTCATTTTCATCCAGTCTATCCCTCATGCGCGACTTTGGCTAGTCGCGATCCGGCGAGCCTTGCGAGGGCCGGAATCCAGCCACAGGAGAAAGGACAACATGGTGTCTCCCCATTTCGATCTGATATTGCGCGGCGGCCGTGTCATCGACCCCGCAATCGGCCATGACAGCATCGCCGACATCGGTATCCGGGCAGGACGCATCGCCGCACTGGAGCCACAACTGCCGGCAGATGCCGGGGCGGAAGTCCTGGACGTCAGCGGCAAGCTGGTGACTGGCGGGATGATCGATACGCATGCGCACATCTATCAGCACGTCACGGGTCGGTTCGGCCTGAATGCCGACATCTGCGGAGTCAGGGCCGGCGTTTCCACCCTGGTGGACCAGGGCGGCCCCAGCCTGATGACGCTGCCCGGCTTCCGCCATTACGTCGCAGAGCAATCGCACAGCCGGGTGCTCTGCTTCCTGTCCGCCTACCTGGTGGGCGGACTGGAGGGCCACTACTACCCGCAGCTTTACGGCCCGGAAGACGTGGACGTGAAGCGCACCATCGAGATCGGCCTGCAGAACCGCGACATGGTCAAGGGCATCAAGGCCCATGCCGAGATCGGCGGCAAATCCCGCTGGGGCATGGAGGTCATCAAGAAGGCCCGGGATATCGCCCGCGGCATCGAGGTGCCGCTGTATATCCATCTGGGGCAGCTGTGGCCGGAAAACGAGAAGGGTGTGGTGGATCCGGACAGCGTGATCGAGGAATTGCTGCCCATCATGCAGCCCGGCGACATCCTGGCGCACCCGTTCACCCGCCACCCTGGCGGATTCATTTCCACCAAGACCGGTGAAGTCCATCCCATTATCCAGGCCGGTCTGGACCGCGGCCTGCGGGTGGACGTGGGTCACGGCTCGCATTTCAGCTTCGAGATGGCGCACAAGGTCATCCAGGCGGGCATCTTCCCCTACACCCTGGGCGCCGATATGCACGGCTATAACACCCACGTCGGCGAGGCGGGTAACGACAGCAAGGAGGACAACCCCTTCTTCGGCAAGGTGCGCTTCTGCCTGACCCATGCCATGACCGAGCTACGGGCGCTGGGCATGTCCGTCCCGGACATCATCGCCACCGTCACCAGCAACCCGGCGGAAATGCTGGGAATCAAGGGCGAGACCGGCGGGCTGACGCCCGGCCACGTCGCGGATATCGCGGTACTGGACCTGCTGAAGGGCCGCTTCGAACTCGGCGACAACAGCGGCAACAAGGAGATCGCCAGCGAGGCGTTCTTCCCGGTGTTCTCGCTGCGCGAAGGCAAGCGCTTCGACGTGGACAGCCCGGTGGTTGTGGAGCCGATGCGGGCGGCGGGCTGAGCGCCCGGAACAACTGTAGCGCGCCCCGGTCGGCTCCGGGGCGCACACGTTCTCCTTCCAGGGTGTCGCCCCTCCAAGACATCCTAGATCCCCAGGTAGGCCTGCTGGATCTTCGGGTCGTCGGATAGCGCCGCTGTGGTGCCCGAAGTGGCGATACGGCCGGTCTCGATGACGAATGCCCTGCTCGCCAGTTCGAAGGCCGCCATCACATCCTGTTCCACCAGCAGGATGGTCTGGCCACGCCGGTTGATCTCCACCAGCGCATCCGCCAGACGGTCGACCAGCGCGGGCGCCAGCCCCAGCGACAACTCGTCGATCATCAGCAGCTTCGGGCGTGACATGATGCCGCGGCCGATGGCACACATCTGCTGTTCGCCGCCCGACAGCGTGGTGGCGTCCTGTGTTGCGCGCTCCTTCAGGATCGGGAACAGGTCGAAGATGTAATCCAGATCCTGCTGGATCTCCACGCGGTCGTGACGCAGGTAGGCGCCGAGCAGCAGGTTGTCACGCACGGTCAGCCCCTTGAACAGGCGCCGCCCCTCGGGAACGTGCGCGATTCCGGATTGCAGCACCTTGTTGGGGCCGACGCCGGTGATGTCCTGACCGTCGAAGAGGATCTGCCCGCGGCTCTGCTGCACCAACCCGGAGATGGTCCGCAGCAGCGTGGTCTTGCCGGCACCGTTGGAACCGACGATACAGGCGATCTCGCCGTCCTTCACGTCCAGATCGATGGACCACAGCACCTGGACGTCGCCGTAACCGGAGGCAAGCCCGGTGATTTCCAGCAAGGGTTTATCCATGGGTTTTCTCCTTCAGGCGCTGGGCGTACTTGCTGCCCAGGTAGGCTTCGATGACCCGCTCGTCCTTCACCACCTCCATCGGCGGCCCCTCGGCAATCACGGCGCCGCGGTCCAGCACCACGATGCGCTCGGACACGCCCAGAACCACTTTCATCAGGTGCTCGATGATGAGGATGGTGACACCCTGCTCGGCAATGCGCCGGATCAGGTCCAGCGCGCCATCGATCTCGCCCGAACTCAGCCCTGCGTTGACCTCGTCCAGCATCAGTACCTTGGGCTTCATGGCCAGGCTCTTGGCCAGCTCCAGCCTCTTGCGGTTGGGCAACGTCAGTGCCGACGCGGGCTGCGACGCCACATCCTGCAACCCCACAAACTCCAGCAGATCCATGGCCCGCTCCCGCGCCTGCTTCAGGCTGGGAACGGCGCCCCCGAATACCGCTCCGGCCGCGACGTTGTCCAGCACGCTGTTTTCCGGAAACGGCTGCACGATCTGGAAGGTTCTGCACAGCCCCCGGCGGGCCGCCTGATAGGGACGCTGGCGGGTGACGTTCTCGCCCATGAAGTGCACCGTACCGGCATCGGCCGGATGCACGCCCGTGATCACGTTCACCAGCGTGGTCTTGCCGGCGCCGTTGGGCCCGATCAAGCCGACGATCTCGCCCTTCTTCAGGCTGAGCGAGACATCGTTCACCGCCCTGATGCCGCCAAAGCTCTTGGAGAGCGATTCCAGTCGCAGGATTTCCTCGCTCATGTCGCCACCCCCTCACGCCCCTTGAGGCGATCCCGTACCTTCCTGAAGGACACTCGCAGAAGCCCCCCCGGCAGGAAGAAGATCAGGAACACGATCACCATGCCCAGGATCGCGCGGTTCCAGTCCAGGAAGTTGGACCAGAAGATTTCCTCCAGCACCACGAAGGAGGCCGCACCGATCACCGGCCCCAGTACCGTGCCGGCGCCGCCAAGCAGCACCATGACCGGGACCTTCACCGTCATCAGGATGCTGAACGAGTCGGTGGGATCGATGTACCCCACCCACGAGGCGTAGGCCGCTCCGGCCGTGCCAACAAACAGCGCCGACAGCGTGAACGCGATGACCTTGTACAGCGTGGTGTTGATGCCCACCATGTCGGCGGCATCCTCGTTCTGGCGTATGCAGTGCAGCCCGAAACCCAGGCGGTGCCGCGACACGAACGCGTTCAGCGCGAACACGATGATCATCAGCACCAGCATGACCATCAGGAAGAAGATGGCGACGTCATCCGGCGACCAGCGCAACAGCGGAATATTCAGGCCGTCGCCGCCACCGGTCACGCTGCGCCAGGAGGAAATCACCAGGCGACAGACTTCCACCACGGCGATGGAGCCAATGGCGAAATAGTGGCCTTTCAGCCGAAGCAGGATGGAGCCCAGCGCCGCGGCGAAGGCGCCGACGACGATGGTGGCAAGCATCCAGGCAACCACCATCGGTACCCCGTTGCGCTGGGCGATGGCGCCCACATAGGCACCGAGGCCGAAGAAGGCCACGGTGGCGAACGACGGGTAGCCGGTAAAGCCGCCGATGAAGTTCCAGGACAGCGCCAGCACGCTGTACATGGAGATCATGATCGCCGTTCGTACGATGTAGTTGTCCGCATGCAAGGGCGTGGTGGCCAGTATCACCACCCAGATGGCAAACAGGATCAATCCGGTGCGGGTGATCATTCGTACCCCCTTTTCCCGACCAGGCCGGTGGGCTTCACCAGCAGGATGAACAGCATCACGAGGAAGCCGACCGTCAGTGAATGCTGCGGGCCGAAGAAGTGTCCCGAAATGCTCTCGATCAGGCCCAGGGCCAGACCACCCACCAGGGCACCGGGCACGGAGCCAAGCCCGCCGATGACGCAGACCACGAAGGCCTTGCCGATGTACATGCCGGTGAGATTGGTGGTGATGGGGAAGACCATGGCGAAAATGGCCCCCGCGGCGCCGGCCATCAACGCGCCGACACCGAAGGTGATCGCATAGATGTGGTTGACACGGATACCCATCAGGGTCGCTGCCGCACGGTCCATCCGAACCGCGACGATGGCCCGGCCGATGCGCGATTTGCGCATCACGTAGTAGAGCAGCCCGGTCAGTGCCAGCGCCAGTGCCATGCCGAACAGACGGTCCACCGGCATGGTGATGCCGAAGAAGGACAGCGTCCCGAGATCCAGCGTCACGCGGCGCGGCGTGGCCGAGAAGAACACCGTCATGATGTTGTAGAGGATCATGTCCAGGCCGAACGTGAGCGTCAGCGTGGTGAGCACCGGCGCGGTGACCACCTTGTTCACGAACAGGTACTGCACCAGGTAGCCGATACCGAACAGGAGCAGCGCCACAAACGGCAGGCTGACCAGCGGATGGATACCGAAGCTGTGCCAGGCAAAGAAGGTGAGATAGCCGCCCAGCACGATGAACGAACCGTGCAGCATGTTGATGACGTTGAGTACTCCCCAGACCAGGGAGAAGCCCACCGCCAGGCACGCGTACAGCGCGCCCAGCACCAGGCCGTTGACCAGAATCTGACCAATGTCCATGCGCCTAGACCTCTGCGAAGACGAAACCGGCCGCCACGCCAGGCAGGAGTGGCGGCCACGGCTGGTGCTTACCTGGAAATCAGTTCCAGATCACCGCTCTTGATCGAGTCAGGCGCGAGCACGACGATCTCGCCGTTCTGAACCTGGATGATGGGCAGGTCGCGGGCTTCGTTCATGCCGTTCTCGCCGAAGCGGATGGAGCCATAGAAGGTCATGATGTCGGTGGCCGCCAGCGCATCGCGGATCGCTTCGCCATCCAGCGAACCAGCGCGGGGCAGTACCTCCTCCAGCATGGCCAGAGAGCCTGCGCAGGAACCGTGGATGTAATCGGGGTTGGAGCCACCGCTCGCTTTCAGGAAGTCCGCGTAGAAGTCCGCCGTGGTGGGCCAGATGCCGTAACCCTCATAGGTGGTGGAGTGATGCCACCAGCTGGACGAGGTGACGTTCTCCGCCAGCGAGCCCAGGCCCTCGGTGAACTCCTCGTACGCGGGCCCGGTCACCATGGTGATGATGGGCGCGGTCACGCCCAGATCGGCCATCTGCCGCCTGGCCAGGATCAGGTCCTGGGTATAGCCGGTAACGTAGATCCAGTCCGGGCTTGCCCGACGAATCGAGGTCAGCGAGGAGGAATGGTCCATGGTGCCCACCGAATAAAGCTCCCGGTACACCACCTCCAGGCCGGCTTGCTCCGCTGCGGTCGCCGTGGCCTCGGCCATGGATTTGGGGAAGACGTCGTCCCGACCCAGAATCGCCACCGAATTGAGGTCCGGATACTGCTCCTTGAGGTAGCGGGCCATCACCTCGGTCATGTTCGCATTCGGCGAGAGGGTTCCGAACAGGTAGGGGTTGTTGTTGGAGAACACCGATTCCGAGGATGCCACACAGGCGATGGTAGGCACGCGGTAGCGCTCGCCCACGGTGCCGGTGATAACCGTGTGACCGGAGCCAAACGGGGCCATGATCACGTGCACACGATCCCGCGTGGCAAGGCGTTCGGCGAGCTGCCCCGCCCGGGGACCATCGCTCTGATAATCGTATTCGACGATTTCCACCTGGTAGCTGGTGCCGTTCACCTCGATACCGCCGGCGGCGTTGACCTTTTCCGCCCACATGCCGTAAACCAGCTGCTGCTTCATGCCCTCGTCCGCCAGCCCACCGGTGAGCGCCAGCGGCGCACCAATGCGAATGGTTTCCTGCGCAGCGGCCATGGGCACTGCCGTCACTGCGACCGCCAGGAAAATGGCCGGTAGAATTCCATTCAGAAATCCAGCCCTTCCAACTTGAGATCGGCCCATCGAAAGTTTCGTGGAATTATAGTCACTCATGACCTACTCCTTACAGAAAATTATTAGACAAATGACACTTTTCAAACGACAACCAATCACTTTTTTCTAGCAGCCTGAGAAACGCTTTTATCCTGATAACGCCGCCAGATCTCTTTCAAGAAATCCACACACTCCGGCTCAAGAACAGCGGTGGGCACCGGATCATCATCCCAATGCCCATAGTGGTCCGAACCGCGAACCAGATGCGCGGTCCTGCGGCCAAGCGTGGATTGCACCTTGGCAGGCATGTAGAAGAAGGCGATCCCGATTCGTCGCTGGTCTGTGCTGTTGCCCTCGGACCCGTGCACCGTGCGCTCGTGGTGAAGCGAGAACTGACCGCGACGCAGCTCCATGTGAACGGAAGCCGAGTCGTCGATACCCTTGATGGTCTGCCCCCTGGCCAGAAGATTCTGGGGGTCGTAGGTCTCGTCGTGCTCCTGGTCGGCCTCCAGATGAGAGCCAGGAATGACGCGCAGACAACCGTTCTCACGCGTTGCATCCGTCAATGCAACCCAGGCAGTCACTTCCTTGTGGGGATGCAAGCCATAATATGCAGAGTCCTGATGCCAGGACACGAAGCGACTGTCATGCTCGCGCTTGGCGAAAAGCGAAGAACCGAACAGGAGAATATCTGGTCCAATCAATGACTCGACAGCGTCCAGAATCGATGGGTTGCAAGCCAGCTTCAGAATCCATGGGGCTGCCAGATGGGCCTTGATTTTCAGATATTTCTGAGGATCTTCCCCAAGCAGGTTTTCGATTTCCTGAAGCTGCTCCAGACACGAATCTGCTTCTTCAGGCTCCAAGGCGTCCAGAGGGGCCAGGTAACCTTCCCTCTTGAAATGCGCGACCTGTGAACCACTCAAGTAGTTACCCACAACAAACCTCCTCCGATAACTGATCAAAAAAAGCGAATGACCCGTATCGACCGATCTATTCTTCCAGGATCTGGAGCGAACCTGTCGCAATAACTTCAGGGTAAAGGACGACCACAGAGCCGTTCTGGACCTGGATAATGGGAAGGTCCCTTGCCTGGTTCATCCCGTTTTCGCCAATATCAATGGGTCCGTAGAATGTTTCTATGCTGGTTTCGGCCAAAGCGTCCCTTATGGCCTCCCCGTCCAGGGACCCTGCCCGTGGAAGCACCTCTTCCAGCATCGACAGGGCGCCTCCGCAGGCCCCATGGACGTAATCCGGATCCTCCCCGCCGCTTGCTGCGAGGAAATCCTCGTAGAACGAGGCCGTGGTGGGCCAAACGCCCAACCCCTCGTAGGTCGCGGAGTGATGCCACCAGGTGGAAGAAGTCACGCCGTTCGCCAGACCACCAAGCCCCTCGGTAAATTCTTTCATCGCAGGTCCGGTAACCATGGTGACTACCGGTGCGGTAAGGCCGAGGTCTTCCATCTGGCGACGCGCGAGAATAAGGTCCTGGCTATAACCGGTGATGTAGATCCAATCCGGCTCGGCCCTTCGAATGGAGGTCATGGACGAGGAGTGATCCATCGTCCCCACCGAATACAAGGCGTTGTAGACGACCTCGAGACCGGCCGCCTTGGCCGACTCCGCGGTTGATTCAGCCATGGACTTGGGGAAAACGTCGTCGCGCCCCAGAATCGCCACGCGCCGGAGATCGGGGTAGCTGTCAACCAGATACTGAACGACTGTCTCGGTTATATTGCCGTTGGGAGAAATCGTTCCGAACAAATAGCGGTTGCCGGTGGAAAAAACCGACTCTGCGCCGGCAACGCAGGCAACAGTAGGCACGCGATAGCGCTCTCCGACAGTCCCGGCAATCACGGTATGACCGGAGCCGAACGGGGCCATGATCAGGTGTACACGATCCCGCGTGGCGAGGCGTTCGGCGAGCTGCCCGGCACGGGGGCCATCGCTCTGATAATCGTATTCGACGATTTCCACCTGGTGGCTCCTGCCGTTCACCTCGATACCACCCGCGGCGTTCACCTTTTCCGCCCACATGCGGTAGACCAACTGCTGCTTCATGCCCTCGTCCGCCAGGCCACCGGTGAGCGCCAGCGGCGCGCCGATCCGGATGGTCTCCTGCGCAGCGGCCATGGGCACCGCTGCAACCAGCAAAGCCAGGGCTGCCGCCGCCAGCCCAACTCCCTGGAGGAGCCCTGCATTGCAGCGCTGACCGAAGGTCGAACACCTTGATTCTTTCGAGTTCTGAAAAGCCATGACCATTTCCTCGTCTCGGAATACAACAAGCCGCCCAGGGACCACATCGGATGGGTGCATCCATCGCCCTGTCACTGGCGCAGTGTCGAGATCGCGGTCTCCGGAAATTTATTGCACTTTCCAGGCCAGAAAATAAATTTCTTTTATTACTGTGCCTTATAAAAACGATGATGATTTTTTGCGCACCAAAATTACTCAGTACACTGCGCAGTATGAGTTTGGTGCACCAAGATCATGCGCCTGGTATTCGCGCGGTGTCCGCTGCTCGGTGGGGATAAAAGTCAGCAGCGGAGGAACCACCTCCGCAGAGGGCATCCACCACGATCCATGCGCTGCATTGCATGAATGGGCAGCTGTCAGGCTTCCTAAGGAAAGCTCAGTCGTAGAGGGAGGCTGGATGCAGCGCGATGCCACGGCCCACGATGCCCACCTCGCCGGTGGCATCCAGAGCGGCCAGGCAAACGCCGGGCAACTGGCCTGGGGAAACCCTGGAAGCATCGAGTCCCACATGCCGGCGCAACCGGGCATGTGGCGCTACCAACAGGCGGGAGGCGGCCTGGCGGATTTCATCCACGACAATGGGGTCCAGCAACTCGGCAAAGGCCGGAGCGGCATCAAGCGCCAGGGCACCGAAGCCAACCGCATCGATCACCGCGCTATCGCCGATGGCCGGCAAGCGAGGCCTGTTCGCATGCTCCGCTGCCAGTGCCGGCCCCACCGGTGGCGAAGCGGGTGCCGTTTGCCACTGCCCCGGGGAGCCGGACCGCTGGATGCCGAACTCCAGACCGTTGCCACCGGCAGCCACCAGCAGATCTCCATCCCGCTCCAGGGCGGCAGCGGACAGCATGCAGCGGCAGGCAGCCATCCACAGGTTCAGAAAACTCTGCGGATTGGCATGCATGAAAGCCCCCGCCTCACCGGACAGGCCCAACTGCTGGAGGCGCTTTGCCAGCAGTTCCGAGCCGACCCCCACCCGGGCGTGCAGTTCATCACCGGAAGCCAGGCCTTCGGCGGCCAGTTCGAACAGGTCCAGCGAAGACACATCCACACGCGCCATGCCCGGACCGATCTCGCCGTGCACCAGCACCAACCGCTTCACGACTTCGGGGCTCAGCAGGCCGAAACGCTGCGCCGGACCGGTGCCTTCGCTCAGCGGGGCACAGGCCAGTGCTTCGCCGCTACCGGCGTCCCGTACCGCATGCAGCCACATGGATGGGGACACCACCGCCGCCAGTGGGGAAACGGTACCGCTATCCTGGGCAGAGCGCAGCCCGACATCGCCTGCAAGCAGCATGGCGCGGGCGCGACCGGGATCGTCGGTCCGACCTTCGAACATCAAGGCAGCGCACGCCGCGTTCAGAATCGGGGCGGGAATGTCGACGATGTCGTGGAAGGGAGGCCCTGCATGGAGCAGCTCATCCGGACCAAGGTCAAGGAACTCTCGCGCCTGCACGGTCGCAAACCACTGGAGGCGGGCCTCGGCCAGTCGTCGGGCTGCGTTCCTCGTGGAGACCTGGGATGTGGATAAACCGCCCTGTTGATCGCTCACGCCATTATCCTCGTGTCGGGGAAATCCGTTGTCAGACCCGACACCACGCAGCCACCGGCCGATCCTCTTGATCCGCATGGTGGCTGGCGGGATGCTCTCAGCGTGTTTCGCTCAGATCCATCGGCGCCCGGCCGTATTCGTTGTTCGCATCCACCAAGCGCGCGAGATAGGCGAGAAAACGCTCCCGCTCACGCTTGCGCAAGGGCTCCACGGTACGCTCATGGGCCCGCTGCGCCTTGCAGTCCATGTTATCCAGCAACGCCCGCCCCTCGTCTGACAGGCTGGCAATCCGTCGCCGGCCGTCCTCCGGACTACGCCGCCGCCGCAGCCAGCCGCTCTTCTCCAGGCGGCGAAGAACCTCCGCGGTGGTGGCACGATCGATGCCGACACTGTTGGCGATCGTGCGCTGATCCAACTCGCTGTCGCGCAGAGCGGTCATGATGCTGTACTGCACCGGGGTCACCTTGAACTCTGCACACTCCTCGAGAAACAGCGCGATATGAATCTGGTGCAGACGCCGGATCAGGAAGCCGGGTCGGTGCGCCAGTGTGTCGTGGATGTTCTTCAGACGCTCTTCCTGAGCGGCAGCGACATTGGATTTGGAGGGCCGTGGCATGCTGAACCTTTCTGTAAGCTGCGCGGGAAGCCGGAAACCACATCCTGTAACGCAGTTTTCCGGCCCCCCGTAAGATGCCACCCGTCACCGTGCCCTGTCACCCTCACGTCATCTCAGACACACCAGCCACCGCGCCCGCCGACCAGCCAATTAATCAGTACACTATCTATTTGCCGGGTATTGTCAACAGACCGCGATTCCATTGTGCCCTCCAGGATCAGGGCTGTTCCGGTTTCCTGCCGTCCGTATGGCCCAGCGAGCGGTCCGGTGCTACCACGTCCCTTACCCGCCGCTTCAGCTCGGTGATGTCGGGAAAGCGGCCTTCCTGCTTGCGTGACCAGATCAGTTCGCCATCGGCGCGTACCTCGAACACGCCGCCGCTTCCAGGCCGCAGCACAAGTTCGCCAATCTCCACCTCGAAGGTGGTCAGCAGTTCCTGCGCCATCCACGCGGAGCGCAGCAGCCAACGGCATTGCGTACAGTAGTGAATCTCGATCACATGACCGGACATCGCGTACACCCCGCTTCAGAAGGAGCCGAAGACCGAGCCCAGTACGATCACGGCAACCAGCGCCACGATGGGGCACAACACCGCCACCACCGCGATATCGCCATAGGACTGGCGGTGCGACAAGCCGCAGATGGACAGCAGCGTGATGACCGCGCCGTTATGTGGCAGGGCATCCAGGCCGCCGGTGGCAATGGCGGTCACCCGGTGCAGCAGCTCCGGATTCATTCCCAGGTCCCGCGCCATCTCGAGGTAGGTCTGCCCCAGCACGTCCAGCGCAATGCTCATGCCGCCGGAGGCGGACCCCGTGATGCCCGCCAGTACGTTGACCGCCACCGCCAGCGAGATCAGCGGATTATCCGGTGACAGGCCGAGCACCGTATCGCGCACCACCACAAAGCCGGAGAGCGTGGCCACAACGGCGCCGAAACCGACCAGCGAGGCAGTATTCAGAATCGGCGCAACCGCCGCATTGGCACCATTGTCCAGGCTCTTTCTGAATCCGGACCGCAGGCGTCCGCTGATAGCGATCAGATAGAGGTTTGCCGCGGTGAGCGCGCAGATAATCGCCCAGATACCGGCCACGGAATCGATGCTGGTGGCCCCGTACTGCGGCAAGGCCAGGTAATCCGCTTCCATCGCCGGGAATACGAGGGTGGAAAGAACGTAGTTCAGTACAACCACGAGCACGATGGGCGATAGCGCCAGCGTCAGCCCCATGGCGGGAGGCGCTTCCCCATTGTCCGGCTCGTCGATTTCCATGACGTCGTAGCCTTCGCTCTGGGCGTATTCCCTGATCTCCTTCCTGTCGCCTGCCTGCTGCTCGGCCGGAGCCTCACCGTAGCCCTCTCCCGTCCGGGCTGCCTGGCGGGTACGGAACAGCAGCCAGCCCATGCCGAGGCCGAACATGATCAATCCCGCGATCACGCCCAGGCCCGGCGCGGCGAACGGCGTGGTGCCGAAATGCGGCATGGGGATGGCATTCTGGATCGCAGGCGTGCCCGGCAACGCAGTCATCGTGAACGTGAACGCGCCCAAGGCGATGGTGGCGGGTATCAGACGGCGGGGAATGTTCGCTTCCCGGAACATGGCGGCGGCGATCGGAAACACCGCAAACGCCACCACGAACAGTGAGACGCCACCGTAAGTCAGCGCAGCGCAGGCCAGTACGATGGCCAGCACGGCGTTGGGCGGCCCCAGCCATTGCGTCAGTTGTCGGGCGATGGCCTGCGCAGCCCCCGAGTCCTCCATGAAACGACCAAACAGGGCTCCCAGGAGGAACAACGGGAAGAACTGCGCGATGAAGCGGCCGGTGGCGGTCATGAAGACCTGGGTGTAGCTGGCCAGAATCGGTGCGTCGAACTGCAGCACAACCGCCAGCAAGGCCGCCAGCGGCGCCAGCACGATGACGCTGTAGCCCCGGTAGGCAAGGAGAATCAGCGTCAGCAGAGCGATGACGATACCGAGCGTCCCCATCCGCTATGCCCCTTGAATGAATTCGCCGTATTCGCCGGCCAGATCGAGGGTGGAGCGGCGGCCGATGTCCACAGAATGCTCTTCCAGCCAACCGTCTGCACAGCGGTAGCCGATGTCGTGCAACTGTTCCAGGAACTGTACCCTGGCGGTGAGTCGCGTGATGGTCTCGAAACCACTCATTTCCTTTGCGCCCTCGATGCGGTGCAGATTCAAGCCGTGGATCTTGCGGAACAGCTCGCCGGTGTAGCTGTGGCCGGAGGCTTCTTCCTCGTCCAGCAAACGCTTGATCAGCGCTACCGTGCGCAGCTCCTGGTGCAGGCTGTTGTTGAAGCTGATCTCGCTGATACGATCCACGATCTTGTCCGCGCTGCGCGGCGTTTCAGCCCGCGTCAGCGGGTTGATCTGCACCAGCATCAGATCACCTTGCCGGCATTCCTTGATCAGCGGCAACAGCGCCGGATTACTGCTGTAGCCGCCGTCCCAGTAGGCGTCACCATCAATCTCCACGGCGTGGAACAGCAACGGCAGGCACGCGGAGGCCAGCACCACGTCGCAGGACACCTCATGATTGCGGAAGACGCGTTGCTGACCGGTATGCACGTTGGTGGCGCATACGAACACGCGCAGATCCTCCAGACCGGCAATGGCGGCGAAATCCGCATGCCTTGCCACCAGGTCACGCAACGGATTGAGGTTGAGCGGGTTGGATTGATACGGCGAGATGAACCGGGAGACCGCATCGAAGAAGCGGTAGAACGGCACGAAGGACGGTGCCATATGGCCGAAAAGCATCTGCGAGGCACTGGTGCCCGGCAGCGGACCCTCGGCAGCGCGGCCAACGTCAAGCCAGAATTCCCGCAGGGCTTCCCGCGCGCCCTCCCGGCCGCCACGGGCCCATCCGGTGGCGAGCACCACGGCATTCATGGCGCCGGCGCTGGTTCCGCTGACACCTCCGAAGTCGACGTCATCCTGTTCCAGCAAGCGGTCCAGCACGCCCCAGGTAAAGGCGCCGTGCGACCCGCCTCCCTGCAGTGCCAGATCCAGACTACGGGCACATTCTCGCGCTACCACCTGTTTCCCTCCCTGCTCCGCGGTTCACGCCCGAGATGGACGCCCAACCGGTCAAGTGCGTATCGTCGCTACAGTGACATACGCTTATATTGCACTGCAATATGCACGCTTCGATGGGCAGCCTGGGATATGCTTGGATGAAACGGGGGAGAACCGGACCGTGAGCATGGAAGATCGGCGCGAACCCACTGTCGGCCTGGCGCTGGGCGGCGGATCGGCGCGGGGCTGGGCCCACGTCGGCGTGATCAAGGCGCTGGCGGAGATGAATATCAGACCGAACATCATCGCCGGCACGTCCGTGGGCGCCATCGTTGGCGCCGTCCATGCGCTGGGGGCACTGGAAGGATTCGAGCAGTGGGTGCTGAAGCTGAGCCGGCGCGACATACTCGGCTACATGGATCTGCGCTTCTCCGGCGGCGGGTTCTTCGAGGGCCGGCGCCTGGTGGCCACTTTCCGTGAACATTTCGGCGATGCGCAGTTCGAGGATCTCGGCCTGCCCTTCGGCGCCATCGCCACGGAGCTGGAAACTGGGCTGGAAGTGTGGCTGAGGGAGGGCTCGGTGGCCGAAGCCATTCGTGCCTCCATCTCGCTGCCGGGAATCTTCACACCGGTGCACCATCAGGGGCGCTGGCTGGTGGACGGCGGCCTGGTGAACCCGGTGCCGATCTCGCTATGCCGCGCCATGGGCGCCGACCGCGTGATCGCGGTGACGCTGAACGGCGACATTCTCGGGCGCCACAATCGGCGCAAGCCGATCAAGCAACCCGTGGATGACGGCGACGAACGCAGCGCCGACCCGAACTGGATGGACCGTCTGGCGGGCGGATTGCGACACGGCGCGTCCTGGCTGAAGCTGCCCCCGCTGGGGACGCCGGGCATGCCGGGCCTGATGCAGGTGACCGCCAATTCCATCAATATCATGCAGGACAGGATCACCCGCAGCCGCATGGCTGGGGACCCTCCGGACATTCTGATTTCGCCCCGGCTGGCCCATATCGGACTGCTGGAATTCGACCGTGCACAGGATGCCATACCGGAAGGAGAAGCCGCGACGCGCCGCATGGCGCCCGCGATTCGGGACTTGCTGGGGGAATACTCGTAGCGAGGCGGCGTCCCGACGGGACACCGCCTCCCTATGCAGCAGATCAGTTCGCGCGCTGTCTCGCCTGGCCGGAACGGCCCTGGCCCTGCGACCGCGGCTGACCCTGCCCGCGTTGGCCTTTACCGCCCTGGCGAGGGGCCGGCTTCTTGAACAGCGGTTGCGGCTTTTCCGTGGGGTCGGGCTCGAAGCCAGCGACGACCTGCTGCTGCAACGGCTTCTTGAGCAGGCCCTCGATATCCTTGAGCAGCTTGAACTCGTCCACGCAGACCAGCGACACCGCCTGCCCGCCATTCCCTGCCCTGCCAGTGCGGCCTATCCGGTGGACGTAATCCTCCGGCACATTGGGCAGTTCGAAATTCACCACGTAGGGGAGCTGATCAATATCCAGCCCACGAGCGGCGATATCAGTGGCCACAAGCACTCGGACACCGCCCTTCTTGAAGTCCGACAACGCACGGGTCCGGGCGGCCTGGCTCTTTCTGCCATGGATAGCGGAGGCCGAGAGGCCATCGCTTTCCAGGTGACGCGCCAGCCGGTCCGCGCCGTGCTTGGTCCGAGTGAACACCAGCACCTGTTTCCAGCCGCCGTCGCGAATCAGACTGCTCAGCAGGGCACGCTTGTTGTCGCGGCCCACCGGATGGACGGTCTGGTTCACTTTCTCCGCCGTCGTGTTGCGCCGGGCAACCTCGACCAAGGTCGGGCTGACCAGCATGCCCTTCACCAGAGCGCGGATTTCGTCGGAGAACGTGGCTGAGAACAGCAGCGTCTGACGCTGCTTCGGCAATACCGCCAGCACCCGCCGGATATCGTGGATGAAGCCCATGTCCAGCATGCGGTCGGCCTCGTCCAGCACCAGTATTTCGACGCGGGAAAGGTCGACGGTGCGCTGACGGATATGGTCCAGCAGACGGCCCGGCGTGGCCACGAGAATGTCGACCCCGCGACGCAAGCGCTCCACCTGCGGCTGCATGCCGACGCCACCGAAGATCACAGTGGACTTCAACGGCAGATGAGCACCATAGGTGGTCACGCTCTCCTGGACCTGGGCGGTCAATTCGCGTGTCGGCGTCAACACCAGTGCGCGCACCGGACGGCCCTTCTCGGGCCTGGAGCGCATCAGGCGCTCCAGCAGCGGCAATGTGAATCCGGCGGTCTTGCCGGTGCCCGTCTGGGCGGCCGCCATGACGTCACCGCCGCCGAGAACGGCGGGGATGGCCTGAGACTGGATCGGAGTAGGAGTGTGGTAGCCCTGTTCGTTAACGGCACGAACCAGCGCGGCCGAAAGGCCGAGATCATTAAAAGACATGTATTGGGATTATCTCTGGATGGCCTACCCGCAGCAGGTAACAAAACCCGTCCGGGCCCGGTCCAGGCATGAAATCGATAGTGGATTCGGGCAGGCCCCGCAGGGTGGAAAGCACGAACGCATGATGCCGACCGGAGTGCATCAACGCGGGCACTATATCAGAAACCTCACCGAAAGATAGTGTCATGAAGCGCCTTCCGGTTCGGCACCGATAGAGGCCTCAACCTTTCTATCCAGCACCGTCGCCGCCACCAGATCCCCGGTGACGTTGATCATGGTCCTGCACATGTCCAGTATGCGGTCCACACCGATGATCAGCGCGATACCCGCCGCAGGAATGCCGACGGTGCCCAGCAACATGGCGAGGATGACGATCCCGATACCCGGCGTGCCCGGTGATCCGATGGATGCCCCCACCGCCAGGAAGACAATCAGCAGCAGTCCGGCCAGACCGATATCGACGCCGAAGACCTGTGCCAGGAACAGTGTTGCCACCATCTGGTAGAGCGCCGTGCCCGCCATGTTGATCGTGGTCCCCAGCGGGATGACGAACCTTGCGGTGGCCTGGCTGACACCCAGCCGGGCCTCGGCGGTCTGCATGGTCAGCGGCATGACCGCCGCCGAACTGGAGGTGGAGAACGCCAGCAGTTGTGCGTCCCTGGCGGCACGCATGAAGAACCGCACGCTGCCACCGGTGAACAGCCGGTAGATCACCAGCGCCGGCCCCAGAACCACGGTGAGCACGTAAAGGCCCATGCCCAGCAATGCGTCCAGCCCCAGCCGGGTCGTGATCTGCGCCAGCAGGCCGAACACCGCGAACGGCGCCAGCAGCATCGCCCAGCGCACGACCACCATGGTGATTTCTTGTACCGAACCGAGCAACTCCAGCAGGGACCGCTGGCGTTGCCCGGGCAGACTGACCAGGGCGACACCGATCAGGATGGCAAACACCACCACCTGCATCATGTTCTGGTCCATGCCGGCCTTCAGCGGATTGCTGGGTATCATCTCGGTAATCCGCGCAGGAACATCCGACAGTGCTACCGGCGTGACCGCCGATTCCTCCCGCTCCGCAACCGGGGCAAGATCCGCCTGTACCGGTGCCGCGTCCACGAAAAGGCCCGGCTGTATAGCCAGCGCCACAGCCATGCCGATAAGCACCGCCCTAAGGGACGTGCTCCTGGACCGGATCATTCCATCGATCGCCAGGGCCTTCCATTACCGGGCAACCCGATTCGAAGGCTTCAAGATCGTTTCCTACGACGCCGGCGAAGGCGGTTACTTCCGGCGGCACCGCGACAACATTTCAGCGCAAACCCGGCATCGCCGCTTCGCGCTATCGGTGAACCTCAATGACGACTACGAAGGTGGTTGCCTGACCTTTCCGGAATTCGGGCCATTCCGTTACCGTCCACCGGCTGGCGGCGGCATCGTCTTCTCCGGAACCCACCTGCACGAAGTGACGGAAGTAACCGCGGGACGCCGCTCCGTGTTGCCCACCTTTCTCTGGGGGGAGGACGCCGTGCCAAACCAGGAGCGTACCAACAACTGACCGGCCCCTTCCCGTCTGCCCCTCTCACCCAGTGGCCTGCGTCACAGTTTCCATTTGTGGCTTTCTGCACACTTTGGTTAAACCAAACGGGCTTTCGCCCGAACAAGAATGAGAAAGGACGCAGGTGCGGACCATCATCGAACAGCTAGCCAGCCTGCGCATGGCCCTGCTGGCCGTGGGGGTGCTCCTGGCCATCGCCCCTTGGGCAGTGCCGGGCACGGACACCTTGGACGCGCTGACCTTCAGGGCGGCCCAGACGCTGCATGGGGCTCCGCAATCCGTTCAGCTCCCGATCCTGGCCACACTGCCCCGGGATGCGGTAACGGCACCGCTGCAGATTGGCTCCCTGCTGGAACTGCTACAAACCGCCAATCGCCGTTTGCTGGAAGAAGGCGCCACCGCGGTGGGCATATTGCCGAGTGCGGAACTGGCAGCCACGCTGGATCTCACCGCCCCGGAAGCGGTTCGCGAGTTGCAACTGGCGGGCGCCGTGATCGGCTACCCCTCCAGTACCAGCGCCACACCCACGGCGGCGAACGCCGCGCCGTGGGGACCCCGACAGTTGCTGGAATCGCTCGGCTCCCCCTACCAAACGCCGGCGTTCTCAGTCACCGGCGGATTCGAGCCAACACCGCGACACCGTGGTGCCGCCTATCCCGCCCACTGGACGACCTCCGCGAACGCGCAGGCCGCGGGATTCGAACTGGCCCTGAGCGGCGCTGCCAAATCAATGACCGGGACGCACAGGCACTGGTACCCCTACTGGTCACAGGCCAGCGGGCGCATGCCGGCACTGTCCGTGGTGCCCCTGGAGACTTTGCTGGAGAGCCCGGAGGTAGAGCCGCTGGCTGACAGAATCGTGCTGGTCGGCCTGGCCGGTGAGCCGGCACTGCGTGAATCCGCGGCCGTCGTCGCCAGCAGCCTGAACGGCCGGGTCAGCCTGCCGCCGGACTGGGGCGGGGCGGCCACCGCCACAGCGACACTGCTGGTGGCTCTGCATCTGGCCCTGCTACTTCCGACACTGCGTCTATTCCCGGGCCTGGTCTTGTCGGTGTTTCTGCTATTGCTGATCGCCATGGCCCAATTCGGTGTGTTCCTCGCCCGGAACGAATGGTTGTGGCTGGGGGCCACGGCTGGTTATCTGGGACTCGGCCACGCGCTGTTTCTCCCCTCGCTGCTTCGCGGCCAGCGACAGCGCTCGGAGCGGGAGGAACTGGAGGAGACCCGGCTGGCACTGGCGGAACAGCAACTGGAACGAGGCGACCCCGCCATGGCTGCGCGCACGGTGGCCCGCAACGGCACATGCGAGCCACTGCTGGATCTGCTTTATCGCGTGGCCCTGAGCCATGAGAAGCGCCGTCAGTATCCGGCCGCAGCGGAAGTGCTCCGATCCCTGCATCGGCGACGGACACGATATCGGGACGTCAGGCAGCGACTGGAAATTCTGGAGAACGTGTCCGGTCAGACCTCGGCCAGCGGCGGCATGAACGCGACGCTGATCATGCCGGGCGGCGGACTGGAACTGCCAGACGTTGGCCGCTACCGGGTGGAGCGGGAACTCGGCAGGGGCGGCATGGGTGTGGTCTACCTGGCCACGGATCCCAGAATCAATCGCCAGGTGGCCGTCAAGGCCATGGACCTGTCCGGGCTCGACCCTGCGGAGAAGGATAACCTCAAGGAGCGCTTCATCCGCGAGGCGGAGGCAGCGGGCCGCCTGAACCATCCCGGAATCGTCACGGTGCATGATGCCGGTGAAGACGGCAGCCTTGCCTACATCGCCATGGACTTCGCAGCCGGCGAGCCCCTGAGTCGTTACACCGAAAGCGGGACCCTGCTGCCCGTGGAAACAGTATTCGAGCTTATGGCGCAGGCGGCCGAGGCACTGGACTACGCCCATGAGCAGGGCGTCATCCACCGCGACATGAAGCCGGCCAACATGATCTACGATTCCCGGATGCAGCGCGTGATGATTACCGACTTCGGCGTCGCCAGGGTGATGGACTCCAGCCGGACACGCACCGGCGCCCTGCTGGGCAGTCCTGCCTACATGGCGCCGGAGCAGATTGCCGGCAAGCGGGTAGACGGGCGAGCGGACGTGTTCGCGCTGGGGGTGAGCATGTATCAGTTGCTGACGGGTTGCTTCCCCTTCGAGGGTGATTCACTGGCGGCGTTGGCCCACCAGATCAGCCAGGGCCGCCAGCGCAGCCTGAAATCCATCCGCGCCGACCTTCCCTCAAGTGCCACGCGCATCGTCAACCGCGCCTTGCGGAAGGCACCGGAAGAACGCTACCCACGTGCGGCGGAAATGGCGGAGGCATTGCGGCGTGCGAGGTTGCAGGGATGAGCACGAAACGCTTCGAAGCCTGCGTCTGCACGGATATCGGGCGCGTGCGAACACGCAACGAGGATTGCGGCGATGTCTGGCTGGGAAGCTCCGCATCGCGCGCGCTGGCCATGGTGGCGGACGGTATGGGCGGCCATCCGGGTGGCGACCACGCAAGCCGCTCGGCGCTTGATCGTACCGCGCTCGCGGCTGATGCGGGGCTCCCGGGACGTCGCCCCGTGGAGTGGCTGCGGCAGATGGTGCTGGACGCAAACCGGGCCGTGCGATCAGAGCAAATCCGCACCCCATCACATGCTCGCATGGCAACCACCATGGTGGCCCTGCTGGCGACCGGCAGCAGCGTGGCCGTCGCGCATCTGGGGGACTCCCGTGCCTACCGCCTCAGGGACACGCGACTGACCCAGCTCACCACCGACCATACCGTTGCCCAGGCGATGCTGGACGAGGGCACCTATCGGCCGGAGGATCTGGCTCGCAGCCCATACCGCCATGTGCTGACTGCGGGCCTGGGGCTGGAGGACGAGCCGGAGCCCGTGGTGGCAAGGCACCGCAGCCTGCCCGGGGACCTCTATCTGCTATGCAGCGACGGGCTCAGCAACGCGATTCCCGACGGGGAGATTGCGGAAATCCTGAGAGATCAAGCGACCCTGGCGACCACGGCGACTTCCCTGATTGCCGCCGCGAACGCCGCCGGCGGCCCGGACAATATCACCGTGGCGCTGGTGCGCCGTCTGTACTAATGGAGCAATCAACGTGGCAACACTGGCTTTGATCGTGGACGGCGTGGTCGTCCAGCACTTCGAACTGAACACACCGAAAACGCTGATCGGGCGGGCCGCTGATAATCAGGTCCGCATCGATGACCTGGCGGTGAGCAGCCACCATGCGCGCGTGGAACGCATACCGAACAATTACCTGGAGGGGATATACGACTACTTCCTGCAGGACCTGAACAGCACCAACGGCACACTGGTGAACGGCAGCAAGGTTGAGCGCGTCCAGCTTCAGCCCAACGACGAGATCCGCATCGGCTGGAATACCTTCAAGCTGATGGACGATACCCGTCCGGGCATGGAGCAGACAGCCTACATCCTGCCCGGCGGGGATTAGGAAACCGCTTCCCTGGGAAGACACGGAAGAGTCCACATGGCGTTAACGCTCCGCGCGACGTCATCCCGTGCCTTACCTCGTGGGTTTGTCGTGCTCGCGATGCACTGCCGGATCGAGCTCCTTGGCGCGCTCCCTGCCAGCCTTCTCGGCGGCCCTGGCTTCGGCGGGATCCTGGTCCTTGGCGCGCTCGGCAGCCTCGTCCACCTTGCCGGATTCAACGAAATCCCTGGTGTCCTTGATGTACTTGTTGGCTGACTCCCTGTCGCCCTCGCCCTGGTTCTTCGGCTTGTCCTGCGACATGTCTGGACCTCCTTGAAGGGTCGGTTTCACGTCTGCGATGTATGGCCGGATAATCCGGCTCCCATACCACCTACGCATCCCGGACCCGGGAAGTTCCAGCATCGGCGAAACCCCTGCCCCTCGACGAGGCAGCACAGGAAACACTCAGAACCTCCCACGGGCTGACCCCCCCCTTGCTCCAACGGCCCTTCGCCGCGTGCGGGCAGCTACGGGCGGTAGTGTTAGCGGGC
>JAFIFV010000126.1 GCA_020831845.1 Ectothiorhodospiraceae bacterium | reverse complement strand
CGCCTACCAAGAGGCCTATCAGAGGGACGAACTCACCTGGCACGGGGGGGCGCGGGGGGCGGGGGGGGGGCGGGGGGGGGGGGGGGGGGGGGGGGGGGGCCCGGGGGGGGGGGGGGGGGGTGGGCCCCCCCCCGGGGGGGGCGCCCCCCCCCGCCGCGGGGCCGGGGGGGGGGGCCCCCCCGCCGCGGGGGGGCCCCACCATTCCACCCATCCTCAAGCCACCTCCACGTCCTTTTGCCGGCGCTCGTAGACGAACTTGTCGTCCTCCACGTCCACACGCACCAGATCGCCGGGGCCGAAGTGGCCCTGCAGGATTTCCTGCGCCAGGCTGTTCTCCACCTGCGACTGGATCACCCGCTTCAGCGGCCGGGCCCCGTAGACGGGGTCGAAGCCCGCCTCGGAGAGTTTCTCCAGCGCCGCGTCGGTGAACTCGATGGCCATGTCCCGCTCCTGCAGGCGCCTGGACAGATACGCCGTCTGGATACGGGCGATACTGGTGATCTGCTCCTTGCCCAGCGGATGGAACACCACCACATCATCCACGCGGTTGATGAACTCGGGGCGGGAGTGCTGGCCCACGATCTCCATCACCGAGGACTTCATGACATCGTAGTTCTCCTCTCCCGCCATCTGCTGGATCACGTCCGACCCCAGGTTGGAGGTCATCACGATCACCGTGTTGCGGAAATCCACCGTGCGTCCGTGGCTGTCTGTCAGGCGGCCGTCATCCAGCACCTGCAGCAGGATGTTGAACACGTCCGGGTGCGCTTTTTCCACCTCGTCCAGCAGGATCACGGAATAAGGCTTGCGGCGGACCGCTTCGGTGAGATAACCGCCCTCCTCGTAACCCACGTAACCCGGAGGCGCGCCCACCAGCCTCGCCACGGCGTGCTTTTCCATGAACTCGGACATGTCGATGCGCACCATGGCTTCCTCGGTGTCGAAAAGGAAGGCCGCCAGTGCCTTGCACAGTTCGGTCTTGCCCACACCTGTGGGCCCCAGGAACAGGAACGAGCCATTGGGCCGGTTCGGGTCGGACAAACCTGCGCGGGAACGGCGGATGGCGTTTGACACCGCCGAGACCGCCTCTTTCTGACCGATCACGCGCTGGCCGATGCCCTCTTCCATGCGCAGCAGCTTGTCGCGTTCGCCTTCCAGCATCTTGGATACCGGGATACCGGTCCACTTGGAGACGACCTCGGCAATCTCCTCGTCCGAGACGCTGTTGCGCAACAGTTTCATGTCGTGCATTTCCGCCTGCGAGGCCATATCCAGCTGGCGCTCCAGCTCCGGAATGCGGCCGTACTGCAGCTCGGACATGCGGCCCAGGTCGCCGGCACGGCGGGCCGTTTCCAGTTCCTGGCGCGCGCGCTCCAGCTGTTCCTTGATGGTGTGCGTGCCTTCCACGGCTGCCTTCTCGGAATTCCAGATCTCTTCCAGATCACGGAATTCCGTCTCCAGCTTGCCGATTTCCTCTTCCAGCGCGGCCAGGCGCTTGCGGGAGGCCTCGTCGGTTTCCTTGTTCAGCGCCTCGCGCTCGATCTTGAGCTGGATCAGCCGGCGCTCGAGGCGGTCCATTTCCTCCGGCTTGGAATCGATTTCCATGCGGATGCGGCTGGCGGCCTCGTCCACCAGGTCGATGGCCTTGTCCGGCAACTGCCGGTCGGTGATGTAGCGGTGCGACAACGTGGCCGCGGCGACGATGGCCGGGTCTGTGATTTCCACGCCGTGGTGAACCTCGTAGCGCTCCTTCAGCCCGCGCAGGATGGCGATGGTGTCCTCCACGCTGGGCTCGTCCACCAACACCTTCTGGAAGCGGCGCTCCAGGGCGGCGTCCTTTTCGATGTACTTGCGGTACTCGTCCAGCGTGGTGGCGCCGATGCAGTGCAGTTCGCCACGGGCCAGTGCCGGCTTCAGCATGTTGCCTGCATCCATCGAGCCTTCGGCCTTGCCGGCACCGACGATGGTGTGGATCTCGTCGATGAACAGGATGACCTGCCCTTCCTGCTTGGCCAGGTCGTTCAGCACGCCCTTCAGGCGCTCCTCGAACTCGCCGCGGAACTTCGCACCGGCGATCAGTGCGCCCATATCCAGCGACAGCAGCCGCCTGTGCTTGAGGCCTTCCGGCACCTCGCCATTGACGATGCGCTGCGCCAGGCCCTCGGCGATGGCGGTCTTGCCCACGCCCGGTTCGCCGATCAGCACCGGGTTGTTCTTGGTGCGCCGCTGCAATACCTGAATGGTGCGGCGGATCTCGTCATCACGACCGATGACCGGGTCCAGCTTGCCCTGCTCGGCCCGCTCGGTGAGATCGATGGTGAATTTCTCCAGCGCCTGGCGCTGGTCCTCGGCATTGGGGTCGCTCACGGTATCGCCGCCCCGCATGCCTTCGATGGCTTTCTCCAGCGCCTCCTTGCTGCCGCCGGTCTTGCGCAGGGCATCACCGACGGTGCCCTTGTCTTCCAGCGCCGCCAGCGCGAACAACTCGCTGGAGATGTACTGGTCCTTGCGCTTCTGCGCCAGCTTGTCGGTGAGGTTCAGCAAGCGGCCCAGATCGTTCGACAACTGGACGTCGCCGCCGGTACCTTCCACGGTCGGCAAGCGGTCCAGCGCGCGGCCCAGCTCACTGCGGAACTGGTTGACGTTGACGCCGGCCTGGTTCAGCAGGTGGCGCACGCTGCCGTTCTCCTGATCCAGCAGCGCCACCATCAGGTGGGCCGGCTCGATGAACTGATGGTCACGCCCCAGGGCCAGGCTGTGGGCATCCTGGATGGCCATCTGAAACTTGGTGGTCAGTCGATCCATTCGCATGGTTCACGCGTCCTTAGAAAACTGTGGATATCTGCAAGCGTAGATGGGGGCGGAGAGGAACGACGGCAAGTCACAGGAACAATAATGCGTGCCGCTCCATCGGGAAGTGAAGCGCTGCTGAGGGGCACAGGGGGATTGGTGCGCACCGCTTTGCGGTGCACACCCTACGATGCTTTGGGCGGAGCGCTTGTCCGAACCTGCGGTTTCATTCGGTGCGCTCCAGCCAGATCGCCGTGGCCATACGGCCGGTCTCGCCGTCCCTGCGGTAGGAAAAGAATCGGTCGGCATCCGTGTAGGTACAGAGGCCGCCGCCACGCACGTCCTTCACACCCAGCCCGTTCAGGCGACGGCGCGCCAGACGATAGAGGTCGGCCAGCCAGCGTCCCTGCGGCGAAGGCCTGAAGGCCGCGGATGCCCCTGGATCCAGCCCCAGGAAGCGCTGCCGCACCTCGTCCCCCACCTCGAATGCCTCAGGGCCGATTGCCGGTCCCAACCAGGCCAGCAACTCCGCCGGCTCCACATCGAGGGCGTTGACGGTTGCTTCCAGCACGCCAGCCGCCAGCCCGCGCCAGCCTGCGTGGGATACCGCCACGCGCGTTCCGGCGCGGTCACAGAACAGCACCGGCAGGCAATCCGCCGTCAGCACGGCACAGGGCACGCCGGGCATATCCGTCCAACTGGCATCCGCCTCGGTGAGATCGTCCAGCAGATGGGCAGCCACCACCCGGGTGCCGTGGACTTGCTTCAGCCACCTCGGCGCGCAGGGCATCCCGGCCTGCCGCTGCAGCAGCACACGATTCTGCCGCACCAGGTCAGGTTCGTCAGGGACCGCCGCGCCCAGGTTGAGGCTATCGAACGGTGGCTTGCTCACGCCGCCCTGACGGGTGGTGCTGACAGCCCTGACGTTCGCCGGAGCAGGCCAATCGGGAATCAGCCAGGAGTGATTCATGAGGCCATCCTTCGTTCGTGTTTCCGCAGGGCTTCCAGCACCTGCTCCATATCGTCGGGCCGCCGCACCTCCCAGGCACAGGCTTCACCCGTTTCAGGGTGAACCAACGACAGGCGCGCCGCGTGCAGTGCCTGCCGACGCATGCCGCCCAGCACCGCCCGCAGCGCGTCATCCGCCCCCTTGGGCAGCTTGGGACGCCCACCGTAGACGGGATCCCCCAGGAGCGGATGATGGATATGTGCCATGTGCACGCGTATCTGGTGCGTACGCCCGGTTTCCAGATGCACCCGCAACAGCGTATGTGCGCTGAAACGCTCCTGGATCCGGTAATGGGTGACAGCGGGCTTGCCTCCCTCCGTCACCGCCATGCGCTTGCGGTCCCGGTTGTGCCGGCCGATCGGCGCGTCGATGGTGCCACCTGCGGTGAACACGCCGCTGACCAGGGCATCGTATTCCCGGCCCATGGTTTTCGCCTGCAACTGGTCCACCAGCGACTTGTGCGCTTTCAGGGTGAGCGCGACCACCAGCAGGCCCGAGGTTTCCTTGTCGATGCGATGCACGATGCCGCACCGGGGGATGGCTTCCAGGGCCGGGTAGCGATGGAGTAGCGCATTCTGCAGGGTGCTGTCGGGGTTTCCCGCCCCCGGATGCACAACCAGCCCCACGGGCTTGTTCAGCACCAGCAGTTGGGCATCCTCGTGCACCACATCCAGGTCCATGGCCTGGGGCTCAAGAAAGACCTCCGGCTCCTGCAGCGCTCGGACGAGCACATTTTCCCCGCCAGCCACCTTGTCCTTGGGTTTCCACTGCTTGCCATCCACCATGATTTCCCCGGATTTCACCCACTGCTGCAGGCGGGAGCGGGAATAATCGGGGAACATTGTCGCCAAGGCCTGGTCTAGCCGTTGACCGGCGGCATCCTGCGGGATGATCAGCTGATGTTCGATGACTTCGGTCATGCCAGACTTTCTCGCGTATGTGCGTGCCGCGGCTTGCCGTTCGCCTGCCTTGCGCCTGCGCACATGGAGAGCTGCGGGGGTCATTTGAATAGTTCGGAGTGTACTGCCTCGACGCCAATTTGCACAAAAAGCGGTTTCGGCTTTGGGTTTCGACGCCCGTATTGCCTACAATAGCTGCCTGTTTTTCTTTCCAGAGACGCCATGATGCTGTTGCGTGTGCCTATTGCCCTGATTCTGTCGCTGGCCCTGCTGGTGGGCTGCTCCTCCTCCCGAGGACCGGCGTTCGATCCGGACGACCCGCTGGCAAGCACGCGCGGAGAACAGACGGCGGAGGAAATGTATGCGGAGGCCCAGCGTCTGCTTCGCCGCGGCGACTACATCGGCGCCGCGGAGCGCCTGGAGGACCTGCAGGCACGCTATCCGTTCGGCGCCTATTTCCGGCAGGCGCAGCTGGACCTGATCTACGCCTACTATCGCGGCTGGGAGATGGGATCGTCCATTGCCGCCGCCGACCGCTTCATGCGCCTGAATCCGCAGGACCCCAACGTGGCCTATGCCCTGTATATGCGGGGCCGTGCCAACCTGGAACGGGGCAATGACTTCCTGACACGGACCTTCCGCATCGACCGTCGCACACGGGATCCGGAGCCGGCGCGCCAGGCGTTCGCCGATTTCGCCGAGCTGGCCGAGCGCTTCCCGGAAAGCCAGTATGCCGACGATGCCCGCAACCGCATGGCGCAGCTGCGCAATAATCTGGCTTATTACGAAATGCACGTGGCCGACTACTACATGCGTCGCGGCGCCTATGTGGCCGCAAGCCAGCGGGCGGTGGGCGTCATCCAGAATTTCCAGGGGACACCTGCGGTGGAAGAGGCACTGGGCGTACTGGCGGAAGCCTACCAGGAGCTGCAGTTGGAAGACCTGCGGGAGGACGTGCTCCGGGTGATCCAGGAGAACTTCCCGGACCACCCCTCGCTGCGGCCGGGGCTGTTCGAACAGTTGAGGGGTGAAGCGGGGTAGGACACCGTTTCCGCAGGATCCGGGTTGTGGTGTAGCACGCTCATGACCACGGAATGTCGGGGTTCGCTTGCGCTTACCCCAACCTACTCTCGTGCAATACTCACGGAATTCGGGTCAGATCGCGTCTTCGTTCTCTTCGCCGGTGCGGATGCGCAGCACGCGTTCCACGGCAGTGACAAAGATCTTGCCGTCGCCGATCTTGCCGGTCTTCGCAGCATTGACGATGGCATCGGTGCAGCGCTCGACGTCATCGTCCGCCACCACGAGTTCCACCTTCATCTTGGGCAGGAAAACCACCACGTATTCGGCGCCGCGATACAGTTCCGTGTGCCCCTTCTGGCGGCCGAAGCCCTTGACCTCGGTGACCGTCATCCCGGTAACGCCGATATCCGACAGGGCTTCGCGCACATCATCCAGCTTGAAAGGCTTGATTACGGCTTCGATTTTTTTCATGGAATCCTCAGGCAGACACGAATTCAGACACCAGACACTACCCCGATTCACAGCCCTGTCAATGGGCTGAAACCCGGAGCCGGGCGAGGAACACCTCTCGCACCGGGGGAAAGCCGGAACCATGAGCCACTGTGCCGTCCAGCAAATGCTTCCTGAAGGGCGAGTAGCGTTGAGCGCTGTTCAGGAACGGTCGGATTCGGCCACCCACGGGCGGTAGCCGGAGGTGATCGGGTAGCGCCGTTCACGGCCGAACGCCTTGTGGGTGATCTTCACCCCGGGGGCCGCCTGGCGCCGCTTGTACTCGTTCCGGTGGAGCAGACCAACCACCTGCCGCACGATGGCCTCGTCATGACCCGCGGCGACAATCTCAGGGACGGAACGGTCCCGGTCCACGTACTGGTCCAGTATGTCGTCCAAGTCGGGATACGGGGGCAGCGAGTCCTCGTCTTTCTGGTCCGGTCGCAGTTCCGCCGTGGGTGGTTTGGTGATAATGCGCTCCGGGATAACCAGCCCGTGACGGTTGCGCAGTTCGGCCAGACGGTAGGCCACGGTCTTGTAGACGTCCTTGATGGGAGCGAACCCACCGCACATATCGCCATACAGGGTGGCGTAACCCACCGCGTATTCACTCTTGTTGCCAGTGGTGAGCACCATGTGGCCATGTTTGTTGGACAGAGCCATCAGCATCAGTCCGCGCGCGCGGGACTGCATGTTCTCCTCGGTGGTGTCCGCCGGCTTGCCCGCGAAAGCGGGCGCCAGTTCCTCCAGCAACGCCGAGAACGCACCCTCGATGGACAGGCTGCGATACTCGATGCCCAGCAGGCGGGCGCATTCTTCCGCATCCTCCAGGCTCTCCCGTGAGGTGTAACGGGACGGCATCATTACCGCCTGAACCCGTTCGGCGCCCAGCGCGTCCACGGCAACCGCAGCGCACAGGGCGGAATCCAGCCCGCCGGAAAGCCCCAGCACCACGCCAGGGAAGCCGTTCTTGTTCACATAATCCCGCGTGCCGCGCACGACGGCCTGGTAAACCAGTTCGTCGTCCGGCGGCAGGGGGGCTATGTCGCCGCGCACCGGCCGCAGGCGACCATTATGCTGTTCCAGCTCCACCGGGAAGAGGCCTTCCTGAAAGGCCGGCGCACGGGCCGCGAGTTGGCCTTCGGCATCGTAGACCGTGGAGAAGCCGTCGTAGACGACCTCGTCCTGCCCGCCCACCAGGTTGACGTAGACCACCGGCAGCGCCGCTTCCCTGAGACGCGCCTTGACCACTGCCTCGCGCTCCGCCGGCTTGCCCTGGTGAAACGGCGAGGCATTGATGTTGATGATGGCCTGAGCGCCTTCATCCGCCGCCCAGCGCACGGGGCCGGGGTGCCAGAGGTCCTCGCAGATGCTCACCCCGACCCGATGCGGGCCGACGTGGAACACCAGCGGACTGTGCCCGGACTCGAAATAGCGCTTGTCGTCGAACACGCTGACGTTGGCCAGGTGGTGCTTGTGGTAGATGCCGAGGATGGCGCCGTCCTGGAACACCGCGGCGGAATTGTACAAGCGACCGTTTTCCCGGTGAGGGAACCCCACGACGATGGTGATGCCGGTGACCCCGTCCCGAACCTGCGCCAGGGCATTGCCGATGCTGCGGATGAAGTCGTCGCGGTATAGCAGATCTTCCGGCGGATAGCCGGTCAGACTGAGTTCGGGGAACACGATGAGGTCCGCCCCCATCTCGTCCCGCGCACGCACAGCCGCCTGCATCACCTGCCGGGCGTTGCCGGCAACGTCCCCAACCCGCATGTCGAGCTGGGCCATGACCAGACGGAGACGTTCACTCATGGGGGAGTCCGGGGTTACCAAGGTGTGGTGGAGCGTGTGCATCACCCTGTCTGGCCGGTGGGTGCCGGCCGGACGACGAAGGCGATCAGGCCAGCAGGCCCTTCATGGTTTCACCGATCTCGGCGGGCGAACGTACGGTTTTCACGCCCGCGGACTCCAAGGCGGCGAACTTGTCGTCGGCCGTGCCCTTGCCGCCGCTGATGATGGCGCCGGCATGGCCCATGCGCTTGCCGGGAGGAGCCGTGACACCCGCAATGTAGGCCACCACCGGCTTCTTGATGTTGGCCTTGATGTACTCGGCTGCCTCTTCCTCGGCGGTGCCGCCGATCTCACCCACCATGACGATACCTTCGGTCTGCGGGTCGTCCTTGAACAGGGTAAGCACGTCGACGAAGGACATGCCCTGGATCGGGTCGCCGCCGATGCCGACACAGGTGCTTTGCCCCAGGCCTGCGTCGGAGGTCTGCTTCACCGCCTCGTAGGTGAGGGTGCCGGAGCGGGAGACGATGCCGATCTTGCCGGCATTGTGGATATGGCCCGGCATGATGCCGATCTTGCACTCGCCGGGAGTAATGACGCCCGGACAGTTGGGGCCAATCAGGCGGACACCGGGATAGTAATCCAGCGCGGCCTTCACCTTCAGCATATCCAGCACCGGGATGCCCTCGGTAATGCAGGCGATCACCTTGATGCCGGCATCGGCCGCTTCCAGGATGGCATCGGCCGCAAAGGCGCCCGGCACGTAGATCATGGTGGCGTCGGCGCCGGTGGCTTCCACCGCTTCGCGGCAGGTGTTGAACACAGGCCGGTCCAGATGCTTCTCGCCGCCGCGGCCCGGGGTCACGCCGCCCACCAGATTGGTGCCGTAGGCAATCGCCTGTTCGGCGTGGAAGGTGCCCTGCTTGCCGGTGAAGCCCTGGACGATAACCTTGGTGTCCTTGCTGACCAGAATACTCATTTGTAGAACCTCGCAGTCGAATTCGGTGGTGGTAGTGGAGAGCCAGCGCTAGGCGACAGCGGCAACCATCTTCTTCGCCGCATCGGACAGGTCGTCCGCGGCGATCAGGTCCAGACCGCTGTCCTGCAGCAGCGCCTTGCCCTCGTCCACATTGGTGCCTTCCAGGCGCACCACCACGGGCACGTTCACGCCCACCTCCTTGACCGCGCTGATGATGCCCTCGGCGATCATGTCACAGCGGACAATACCGCCGAAGATATTCACCAGAATGCCTTTCACCGAGGGGCTGGACAGAATCAGCTTGAACGCCGCGGCCACACGCTCGGCATTGGTGCCGCCGCCCACGTCCAGGAAGTTGGCCGGCTGGCCGCCGTTCAGCTTGACCACGTCCATGGTGGCCATGGCCAGGCCGGCGCCATTCACCATGCAGCCGATGTTGCCGTCCAGCGTGATGTAGTTGAGGTTGTGCTTGGCCGCTTCCACCTCGGTCTCGTCTTCCTGCGAGGTATCGCGCATTTCGCGAACGCGCTTCTGGCGTCCTACTTCAATGGCGTTGTCGTCCACGTTCAGCTTGGCGTCCAGCGCCAACAACTGGCCGTCACCGGTGACGATCAGCGGGTTGATCTCGATCAGGCTGAGGTCGGCGTCCAGGAACAGCTGATAGAGGCCGGTCATGATCTTGGTGAGCTGCGCCACCTGCTTGCCTTCCAGGCCCAGTGCGAAAGCCACCTGGCGGCACTGGTAGGGCTGCAGCCCGGCCACCGGGTTCACCGCAACGTTGATGATCTTCTCCGGGGTCTTCTCGGCCACTTCCTCGATGTCCATGCCGCCGGCGGAGGAGGCCATGAACACAATGCGCTTGGAGGCGCGGTCCACCACCGCCCCCAGGTAGAGTTCGGCCTTGATGTCCAGGCCCTGTTCCACCATCACGCTGTTGATCGGCAGGCCCTTGTCGTCCGTCTGGTGGGTAACCAGGCGCTGACCCAGGATGGAGTCGGTATAGCTGTGGACTTCGTCCAGGCTCTTGCAGACCTTGACGCCACCTGCCTTGCCCCGACCGCCGGCATGCACCTGTGCCTTCACAACCCAGACCGAGCCACCGAGCTTCTTCGCCGCAGCGACCGCCGCATCCGCCGAGTCGGCCACATCACCCTCCGGGATGGGGATCTGGTATTCGGAGAACAGTTGCTTGGATTGGTATTCGTGAAGATTCATCTGTGCCCGACCTCCCGAGAAAATGGAGCGCTGATTGTCCCGCAAACACATGACCAAATCAAAGTGCGCTTCCGTACGGGGTCCACGCGCGCGCCAGGGCATGTCTCCAGGGGGTAATCCGGCTTTGCTTGGCCCCTGCCCCCGTATACATTGGGTACATCGAAAACCCACGGAACAGGTTGGGACCAGAGTGGAACTGTCAGCGAACCCGTCCCTTGCCCAAAGTCAGGACAAGCCCCAACAACTGCGGCCGTTGCGCATGCTCTCGGTCTACCGGCTGCTGGTGTCCATGCTCATCCTGGGCAGCATCACCAGCGGACTTGAAGGACTGCTGATCGGCATCGTTCAGCCCGGCCTGTTTCTGCAGCTCTCCATGGGCTATTTCGCATTCTCGCTCGTGGCCTTGCTGGTCGCCCTTCAGCTTGAGGGCTACGTGATGCTCCAGGCCTGCGTCCATACACTGGTGGATACCGTGGTGCTGGCGGCGCTGATCTATGCCGCCGGGCCGGAAAATGCCGCCCTGGGCGCACTGATGGTCGTGGCCGTCGCCGGCGGCGCCACACTGGTCCCCACCCGCCTTGCGCTGCTGTTCGCCGCCGTGGGCACCATCGGGCTGCTGTTCCAGCACTGGCTGCATACCCTGCGCCCCGAAGTCATCTCCATCAGCTACACGCCCATCGGCCTGCTGGGCATGGTGCTGTTCATCATCAGCCTGACCGGCAACGTAATGGCCAAGCGCATTCGCACCAGCGAGGCGTTGGCAGAGAAACGCGGGGTGGACCTGGCCAACCAGGAAGCCCTGAACCGCCATATCGTCCAGCGCCTGCAGGACGGCGTGCTGGTGCTGGACGAACAGGACCGGGTTCGGCTGATGAACAACGCTGCCTGGGAACACCTGGGCAAGCCCGGGCAGCAGACCGACCCGCCTCTTCAGAAACTGACGCCCGCGCTGGCCGACCACGTGCGCCGCTGGCGCGTGCAGGGGGATACCTGGCTGCCCCCGCTATCGCTGGTGCGGGATGGCGACGAGGTACAGGCCCGCATCCTGACGCTGGGTTCAGGCCGCCGCGGCGGCGTACTGATCTTCCTGGAGGACCTGGCCGAGCTCAAGGCGCGGGTGCAGCAGGTCAAACTGGTCTCGCTGGGGCGGCTGTCGGCGAACATCGCCCATGAGATCCGCAACCCCTTGTCGGCCATGATGCACGCCGCGCAACTGCTGGAGGAATCGGAGCTGCCTCCGGCCGACCAGCGGCTGCTGACGATCGTGCAACAGCAGGGGCAGCGCCTGAACGGCATCATCGAGAGCGTGCTGGGCCTGTCCCGCCGCGAGCAGCCGCGGCGAGAGGTTATTCCGCTGAAACCCTGGCTGGAACAGTTCATCGAGAGCCTGAAAATGCAGCGCGAACTACAGCACATAAATCTGGAGCTGTCTTCGGTACCATCCGATCTGAAAATACGTTTCGACGCCGGTCATCTGGATCAGGTTGTCGGCAATCTGGTGGGGAACGCGGCCATGCACGCCCAGCCAGTGGCCGGGCAGCCCATGGTAAGCTTCTCCGCCGGAACCGACGTGGCGGGCAATGTCTGGCTGGATATCAAGGACAACGGTCCCGGCATTCCGCAAGGAAAGGCAGACCAGCTTTTCGAGCCGTTCTTCACCACGTCCCGACAGGGGACGGGGCTCGGGCTCTACCTCTGCCGGGAGTTGTGCGAAAGCAACCAGGCACGCCTGAGCCTCAGGGACTCCTCCGACAAGGGGGCCTGCTTCCGGATTACCGGCACGGCGGTGAACGCCTGACTTTCCATACACCGACCCGTCGGCTATGCAGCGATCAGGGAATGGCATGACTAATCAAGCACGTGCGCTCGTCGTGGACGACGAACCGGACATTTGTGAACTCATCTGCCTGACACTGGAGCGGATGGATATTGCCTCGGAACGCGCAGGCACCGTGGACGAAGCCGAGCGGCTGCTTCAGGAGCATGCCTTCAACCTCTGCCTGACCGACATGCAGTTGCCCGGCCGCAACGGCCTGGAGCTGGTGGAGCATATCCAGCGCAAGCATCCGGAGCTGCCGGTGGCCGTGATCACGGCCTACGGCAGCATGGACGCCGCCGTGCAGTCGCTGAAGGCCGGTGCGTTTGATTTCGTCCCCAAACCCGTCGACCTGAAGATGCTGCGCAAGCTGGTGGACAGCGCGCTGACGCTGACCCGGGGCAAGCTGGCGGACCGCCGCTCGCGGCGCACGCTGCTGGGTGAGTCCATCGCCATGCAACGCATTCGCGGCACCATCGTCAAACTGGCACGCAGCCAGGCGCCGGTCTACATCAGTGGCGAGTCCGGCAGCGGCAAGGAACTGGTGGCTCGAACCATCCACGAGAAAGGCGGCCGCGCCAGCAAGCCCTTCGTGCCCATCAACTGTGGCGCCATCCCCACCGAGCTGATGGAAAGCGAATTCTTCGGCCACATCAAAGGCAGCTTCACCGGCGCCACCAGCAACAAGGAAGGCCTGTTCCAGGCCGCCGATGGCGGCACACTGTTCCTGGACGAGGTGGCCGAACTGCCCCAGCACATGCAGGTGAAACTGCTGCGCGCCATCCAGGAGCGCGCGGTGCGGCCAGTGGGCAGCCAGCAGGAGATCCCGGTGGATGTACGCATATTGTCCGCGACGCACAAGGACCTGGCCGGGCTGGTGGAGAAAGGCGAATTCCGGCAGGACCTGTTCTACCGCATCAACGTCATCCAACTGCCGGTCCCCAGCCTGCGCGAACGCCAGGACGACATCCCGATGCTGGCGCAGCATATCCTCGAGCGCCTCACCGACGGCGATGGCTCCATCACGCTGGCCAAGGACGCAATAACGGCCCTGCTCACCTATCCATTCCCGGGCAACATCCGCGAACTGGAGAACATCCTTGAGCGGGCGCTGACGCTCTGCGACGGCGACGTGATCAGCCGCGACGACCTCCAGCTTCCCCAGCACGAGCCCGTGCACGCCGGCAACGGCGACATCCCCCTCCCCGAGCCGTCCGATGACTTCATGCTGGAAGACTACCTGGAAGACATCGAGCGCAGCGTGGTCACCAAGGCGCTGGAGAAAACCAACAACAACAAGACGGCCGCCGCGCAGTTGCTGGGCATCAGCTTCCGCGCCATGCGCTACAAGCTGAAAAAGCTGGGCATGGAATGACCGGGAACTGACAAAAAACGTCACATGATTTGAGTGTCACATGACGTCAGTGGTCCATACCAAGACACCACAATGTGAACTGGATCACACGCAAATCCCGCCCCCCCTAGTAACGTCGTCACCGGCTGACAGTTGGCACGAACCGTGCTCATGGTCTTATCAAGAACGCGGATGCAACAGCTTCTGTTCAGTTCTCAAGTGAAGTGGTAAAGACCGTCACCGCGCCTTTCAGCGACGAAGGGTTAGGGACGACAACGATGGATCTGCAAGGAGAAACTCCATGAAGGCTCAAAAGGGTTTTACGCTGATCGAACTGATGATCGTGGTGGCGATCATCGGCATTCTGGCTGCCATTGCCATTCCGCAGTATCAGGACTACGTAGCTCGTTCTCAGATGTCTACAGGCTACAGTGAGTTTAACGGTTATCGGACCGCTATCGAAGAACGCCTGGCTCGGGGCCGTGACACTGATATGACCGATGCAGATGATCTGTTGGCCATCGGTTACACACAATCTAATCTCGCAAACGGCACTCCCACCGGCACGATCGCGACGGATGGGACGGGCACCATCATCATGACGCTGGATGGCAATGCTAGCTCCGCCATCAATGGTGCAACCATTGAGCTCGAGCGCGATGCCAACGGCAACTGGTCCTGCGAAATCGACAACCGGCCGGCGGGATGGAAGGAATCCTATCTGCCGGGGAGTTGTGAAGAAGCCTAACAGCTAGCTTCAGATCATCGAAAAGGGCCAGCAATGCTGGCCCTTTTTTTTGGTTCATCGCAGATTAGCGGGAAAGAGGGGATGACGGCGGCGGAAGCCGCTATGGTTATGTTCGCCAAAACAACAACCGAACAACCACCGCCGTCACCATGGATGCTAGTCTGCTTGATCTGTTCTGGGAAGGGTTCGAGCGGGAGCGTTATGAGCAGCTCGACGCCCGCACCCTCTGCCTTCGCCTAACGCCCAAGTCTTCGCAGGCGCCGTTCTGTAGCGGCTGCGGACAGAGCACTCTGCTGATCCACGATGTGAGTTGGCGCCGCGTGCGCGAGCGAGACCTTTTCGACTACCGGGTCTGGCTCGAGGTGCCGGTGCGTCGGGTTCGCTGCCTGAGCTGCGGGACACGCCGTGAGCAGATCCGATGGCTGTACGGGCGCCGACAACTGACACAAGGGATGGTCAGCTATGTGGAGGCGCTGGTACGCCTATTGCCGATCAAGCAGGTTGCCGAGCTTCTCGGCCTGCATTGGCACACGGTGAAGACGATTGACCGTGAGCGCCTCTCGCGCGAGGTCAAGGGGCCGGACTTGGCCCGTGTTCGGCGCCTGATCATGGACGAGTTTGCGCTGTTCAAGGACCACCGCTATGCCACCGTGGCGATTTGCGCCGACACTCAGCAGGTGCTGTGGATCGGCGAGGGACGATCACGCGCGGCGGTGCGCCCGTTCTTCGAGTGGTTGGGCAAGGACGTCTGTCGGAGAATCGAGGCCGTCGCCATGGACATGAACACAGCGATGGACCTGGAGGCCCAACTCCACTGTCCGAACGCCCGCATCGTCTACGATCTCTTCCATGTGGTCGCCAAGTTCGGCCGCGAGGTCATCGATCGAGTGCGGGTCGATCAGGCCAATCAGCTGCGCGAAGATCGCGCCGGGCGGCGGGTGATTAAGCGCAGCCGCTGGCTGCTGCTGCGCAACCGCGACACTCTCTCGAAGGAGCAGAGCGTCAAGCTCGACGAGTTGCTCGCCCTCAACGCACCGCTGACCACCGTCTACCTGCTCAAGAGCCAACTCAAGGAGCTGTGGTACGCGCCGAGCGAGGGCGAAGCGCGAAAGCGTTGGAAAGAGTGGTTTCAGATGGCCATCGACAGCGGCCTTAAGCCGCTGATGACCTTCGCAAGGCGCCTGCACCCCTATCTCGAGGGCATCGTTGCCAGCGCCCTATACCGGCTGAACACCAGCGTGCTCGAAGGGACGAGCAACCGTATCAAAGTCATCAAGCGCATGGCCTTCGGCTACCGGGACACCGACTACTTCTTCCTCAAGATCAAGGCCGCGTTTCCCGGCAAAGCGCGATGAACCTTTTTTTTGGCCTGGATCTTGCTGAAATCAATGGCATCAATCGGAAAAGCGGCCAACCATGAATAAACAGCTGAATGGATTCTCTCTTATAGAATTGATGATCGTAGTAGCGATTATCGGAATAACCGCTGCTCTTGCCCTTCCCCTATATCAGAACTATGTAGCCAGGAGTCACGCCAATTCCGCACTCGCCGAGGTTTCAGCGCTAAGAACCGGCGTTGAAATCATTATCGCAGAGGGCCGAACAGGACGGCTAGACCTCGCCGCAGTCACTGCGCCCGATAGCTCCATTGGATGGAATGGATCTGCATATGGAGACATATCCGCAGTGTCCAATAACGTCAGTTCCGGTGACGGAAGTTGGCAAATCGAATACACGTTCGGACTGAATGGCGAACCTGCACACTATGCTGTCCATAATGGGTTAATTCGCTTGTCACGGGACGTCAACGGGCGCTGGACGTGCACCTCTGACTTGGCCGCAACCATTCGTCCGGACAACTGCACTTCAATCTGAACCAACCACGCTGCCTACGTTTCCGAATAGCGAGCGTAGGTTGGGGGTAAAAAAAACCAACCCCACACCCCCCCCCCAAACACCCCACCATATGTACGTGATCAAATCGGCGCCGAATTCAGACCAAGGGAATCGGATAGCGTGCCGGACACCGAGGGGATGACAATGTTGGGGTTCGCTTTGCTCACCCCAACCAACCCTTATGAATTCCTGGCGGTAGATGTAGCCGGCACGATAACTCCCCCCGCTCCTCTATTTACCCCCGTACTTGACGGGCGGCCCCGTTCCCGGCGCAATAGCCGCTGACCAACCACTAGGAGCGAACAATATGGCGATCAGGCTGGATGGGCGCATGGCGATTGTGACCGGGGCCGGGGGTGGGCTAGGGCGTTGTCATGCGCTGGCGCTGGCGGAGCGCGGCGCGAAGGTGATGGTGAACGATCTCGGTGGCGCGGACGGGAAGCCGTCCGAGGCAGCAGAGAAAGTCGCGGAGGAGATCCGGGCTGCGGGGGGCGAGGCCATGGCGCATGGCGCGTCGGTTACCGATTTCGAAGCGGTCACCGACATGGTGTCTCAGGTCATGAAACAGTGGGGCCGGGTGGACATTCTGGTGAACAACGCCGGCATCCTCCGGGACAAGACCTTCGCCAAGATGTCGCTGGAGGATTTCCGCCTGGTGCTTGATGTCCACCTGATGGGCGCCGTGAACTGCAGCAAGGCGGTGTGGGACATCATGCGCGAGCAGCAGTACGGCCGCATCGTCATGACCACATCCTCCTCCGGCCTGTACGGCAATTTCGGGCAGTCCAACTACGGCGCCGCCAAGATGGCGCTGGTGGGACTGATGCAGACGCTGAGCCTGGAGGGCGCGAAATTCGATATCCGCGTGAACAGTCTTGCCCCCACCGCGGCCACGCAGATGACCCAGGGTATCCTGCCTGAGGAGATCCTGAAGAAGATGGGACCGGAGAACGTCTCGCCCGGCGTTGTCTTCCTGTGTTCGGAAGAAGCACCGACGCGGGTCATTCTGGCCGCCGGGGCCGGCTCGTTCGAGCGGGCGCATATTACGCTGACCAAGGGCCGTTATATCGGCCTCGGGCCCGATGCCGCCGACCAGGTGGCGGCGCAGTTCGAAGCCATTTCCGACCGCAGCGGCGAGCAGGTGCCTGAAAGCGGTGGCGCCCAGGGGGCGCAGGAATTGCAGAATGCGAGCGGCGGGCAGGCCTGACACCCGGGTGGTGCGCATCGCTACGCTCTGAGCACCCTACGAGCACGGCCCAGGCTGGTGCGGTGGAATAGGGCTCTGATCAATCAGGTGTAGGGTGTGCAAGCCGCAAGTATTGCGCACCAGTCCAGGCCGGATGACGGTGCGCACTACGTTGTTGTGCACACCCTACACCTAAAGTTTGCGCGGTTATGGAGTTGACCTGTGAGTTCCGGCGCTCGATTCGTATGACTTGACGTCCTCCCCCAAGGGCAACAGAATTCTAGACGGCTGTCGCGACAGCGTGATGGAAACATGCCTGAGGGCTTGTCAGGCCACCCCGCATGCCTTTCCTGCTCAAGGGATTTGAATCAGTGACAAGGAAATGTCATGTCTATACACCTGCAGTATGGCGAAATCCGTGGTGAGTCTGCAGATCTTGATCATGAATGCTGGATCGACTGCGAGACGCTGTCGTGGGGAACCCTACGAAGAATTACGTCCCACAGTTCCACCAGGAATGACCGCGAGTCGGCCAACGCCGAGTTCACGACACTCACCTTGCTGCGGCGCACGGATTCAGCTAGCCCCTACCTGATCCTTGAAGCCTGCTGCGGGCAGGCCAAAGACGCCATTCTGCACCTGACGAAAACCGGGGAAGGCGGTGGCGCAGCGACCTTTGCAGAGTACAGACTGCGGGACGCCTACGTGTCTTGCTATCAAGTCCTGGCAACGGCCTACGGTACAGCTCGCCCTGTCGAAATGCTGGTGCTGAGTTTCTCCGCCGTGGAACTTCGATACACTCCCTTCAATGATAAAGGATTACCTATGCCTCCGAATGCCACAGGCTTCGATATACGCACTAATCGCCGCCTTTAAGGAAACACTGGAGCGACCACGACATGGACTGTCCGACAATCGATGGACTGGAATTTAGCGAAAGAAGTCGCAAGGCTATCGCGCGCATCCGAAAAATCGAGCAACTTTCCAACGCGTTGGCCGGGGCCATGGCGGGTGGAGTTATCGTCACTATATTTGCTGGGAACAACGCGTTGGTTACTTCCTACAATGTTGCAACACAAGACTGGACAACGTTTGCTGAAGCGATGCACGCCATCCCTGACGTCCAACGAAACAGAATCGAGCTGGTTGCTGCCCAAGAAGTCTTCGCTCACGCATCAGATCCGAAGCAACGACAATTCTGGAGAGCTGTGCATAATGGTTGCCGAATACAGTAAAGCTGCCCTGGTGGCCGTATCGCTGTCCATCGGGATGGCGTTGCCACTGGTGGCAAACGGGGAGTCAATTGCCCCGGGGTCACGTCAGGCTGAGCTACTGAAGAAAAGGATGGCGGAAGCGGTGATTACTCTGGAACGTTCCGTCGAATCTTGTGAATCACAGCGGAGCACTTTGCAGCGCGACGCGTTCGAGGGTGCGGGCATCAGTCAGGATTCGCTTCGGCTAGCCCTGCCCTATTTCTTCGTGAAGGCCGACAACGCCTGCACGAGGGACTCCGCAATGGACTTCTTGCTGGCATCTCACCTCATGGAGGAAGCAGGCCTCGCCCCCGGGTTCAATGACCGCGACGGGGGCAGCAGCGCGTATCTGGTTGTCGATTCCTATATGCAGGAAATCGAGAACGAGGCGGAATACCTTTCCATTCCAGCAGACGAGCGGCAGGCGTTGGAGTCTATTCAGGATCTCCATAGACCATTCGACTTGATCAGCACCGCCGAAAACCTGGGCCTGCTTCCCAGGTAGTCGTGGAACGGCGCTGGCGAACGCCAACGGCGGCCAGGCCTGGCACCCGGAAGCCTGATGGTGCGCATCGCTGCGCTCTGAGCACCCTACGATTCTTCCGGTGTAGGGTGTGCAAGCCGCAGGATTGCGCACCAGTCCTGGTCCGCTATGCGCCGACGAAGTGGCCCAGGGATCGCAGGCTGGGGGCCTGGTAGAGGAGCAAGCGGGCGGTTCGGGACAGTTCTTCGCCCACGTCGGCCAGCCGCTGCTGGTCGAAGCTGCGGGAATAACCCGTCACCGCCAGGCAGCCAATGGGCTGGTCCTTCCAGGTGGGGATCAGCGCGGATACGGCGGTGAGATCCTGGTAGTGCTCGTCCCGGGAGATGACAAAGCCGCGCTCCCGGGCCTCAGCCAGGTCTTCATCCAGGGCAGCCCGCGTGGTCAGGGTTTGTGGTGTAGCGGCCTGATACGGTTCCCGGCCCAGCAGCTCATCGCGCCGCTCCGCGGACGAACCCAGCAGCAGCGCCTTGCCTGCGCCGGAGGCGTGGACCGGCCCGTGCAGCCAGTTGTCGTAGTACGGAGTCAGCGACCCCGGCGACTGGGCAATGTCCACCACCATGCGCTCCAGTCCCATGAACAGGACCAGGACGACGGTTTCCTGCAGGCGCGAGGCCAGGTCGGCCAGCACCGGTTGTGCTTCCCGACGGAACTGCTGCAAGGGGTGCATCAGCGGCAGGGGCTGCATGGCCAGCGGCGAGGCTGCGTAACGCTTGCCGATCCGGATCACGTAGCCCTGCTCTTCCAGCGTGCGCAGCAGGCGCAAGGCCGTGCTCTGGTCCAGCCGTGTGAAGGCGGCGATATCCACCAGCGTCATGGGTTGCGGCGCCTCCAGCATGGCATGCAATATGCTGAGCCCGCGCGCCAGCGTGCCGGCAGGTGCCGATTCGCCTTGCCGGCCCTTGGCGACCGTCCGTTGCCGTTGTTCGCTAGTCACGCTGCTTCAACCACTCCGATGCCAACACGTCTCCCCCCTCTCCCAGCCCCGGGGGAACGCCGGGCACCCTGCGGGCACCCTGGACCCGGACGGGGTAGCGTACCACCTGTAGCGGCTCCGGGGCCCCTTCCACGTCCTGGACGAGTTGGCGCGCTTCCGCCTGACCGGAACGCAGCGCCTCATCCACCGAGCGCAGTTCCCCAGCGGGCAAGCCATTGGCGCCCAGAGTGGCGACCCAGTGTTCACGGGGCTGCTCCGCGAAGCGGCGACGCAATTCCGGCATCAGCCGGTCCCGGTGCTCCGCGCGGCCGGCATTGGTGCGGAAATCCGGGTCCGCAGCCAGCTGCGGCGCGTCCAGCACCTGCTCGCAGAGCACCCGGAACTGCCGGTCGTTGCCAATGGCCAGGACGAACGGACCATCCGCGGCCTCGACCACTTCGTAGGGCACCACGTTCGGGTGGCCATTGCCGTATCGCTTGGGCGCCGCATTGGTGGCAAGCGCGTTGGCAGCGACGTTGGCCAGCGCTGCCAGCTGGCAGTCGAACAACGCCACATCGAGGAACTGCCCCCTGCCGGTGGTCTGCCGCTGATACAGCGCGGCCAGGATGCTTTGCGTGGCATACAGACCGCCGAACAGGTCGGAAACGGCCACCCCCACCTTCGTCGGAGGACCGTCGGGGAAGCCGGTGATGGACATCAGGCCGCTTTCGGCCTGGATCACATAGTCGTAGCCCGCCCGCTCGGCATTGGGGCCTGTGCGGCCGTAACCGGAGATGGCGCAATAGATCAGGCGCGGATTCACCTCCGCCAGTTGCTCGTAGCCAAGGCCGAAACGCTCCATCGTGCCATGGCGGAAGTTCTCCACCAGGACATCCGCCACGGCGACCAGCTCCCGTACCCGCCGCAGATCCTCTTCCCTGCGCAGGTCCAGGCACAGGCTGGCCTTGGAGCGGTTGGCACAGGTGTAGTAGGCGGCGTGGCCTCCCATGTAGGGCGGCCCCCAGGCCCGGGTTTCGTCACCGATTCCCGGGTTCTCGATCTTCAGCACCTCGGCGCCCAGATCCGCCAGACACTGGGTTGACCAGGGCCCGGCCAGCACGCGGGACAGATCCAGCACCCGCACACCCTGGAGCGGTGCAGGGCCGTTCCCGTTCAAGGTCTCACCGGCCATGGCATCATCCCCGCTGGTTGAAACGCCGACCCACCAGCGCAGCGGCGATGTTCACCTTCTGGATATCGATGGTGCCACCGGCAATCCCCCAGCCCCAGGCATCACGGAAACGCTGCTCGGCACCGTATTCCTTGTGGTAGCCATATCCGCCCATCAACTGCACGGCGTTGCCGCAGACATCCCGCGTGATCTCGTTGGCGAAGCACTTGGCGATGCTGGCATCGGCCAGCGACGGCAGGCCTTCCTCATCGCTGCGGGACACTGCCCGCCAGATGAGCAGCCGCGCCGCCTCCACCCGCATGGCCATGTCCGCCAGGCGTAGCTGCACGGCCTGGAAATCGGCAATGGGCTTGCCGAACTGCTTGCGTTCGTCTACGTAAGCCAGCACCTGGTCCAGCGAGGCGGCGGCCAGCCCCAGGCTCATGGTGGCGTTGCCGCAGCGCTCCAGGTCGAATGCTTCCATCAGACGACGGAACCCGCCGGCGGGCACCACCAGGTTGCCTTTCGGCACCCGGACGTTGTCCAGGTAGATGTCCGCGCTGGGGATGCCGCGGAAGCCCATCAGCTCCTCGCCGGGACCGAAACTGAGGCCGGCGCGGTCCGCTTCCACATAGACCGCGCCAACGCCCTTGGCCCCGGGCTCGTCGGACAAGCGGCAGTACAGCAGGTAGCCGTCGGCATGGCCGCCGCCACTGCACCAGCGTTTCTGGCCGTTGATGATGATCTCGTCGCCTTCGATTCGGGCCCGGGTGGTCAGGTCGGTGAGCGCGCTGCCGGCATTCGGTTCGGACATGCTGACCGCCACCACGGTCTCGCCGGCACAGACCTGGCGACAGAGCTTCTCGGCCAGGGCCTTGTCGGCATTGCGGGCGATGGCATGGATGGGGCCGGCCACGCTCTCGAAAACCGGGAAGGCAACCGCGCAGGACACTTTCACGAATTCCTCGAGGACGATGATGGCGTCCAGGTTGCTCAAGCCCATCCCGCCCAGTTCCGCGGGCAGGTTGATGCCGAGAAAACCCTGCTCGGCGTAGCGCTTCAGCCATTCGTGGGAAACGGGCTTGTTGTCGCGCTCCAGTTCCCGGGCCAGCTCGGGCAGTTCGGTCTGGGCGAAGCGGCGCGCCGCTTCCTGCAGGGCACGCTGGTCGGCACTGAGTTCAAAATCCATGGGGCCTCCGGATCAGTTCTGGCGGCGCGCCTGGGCGCGCAGTTCGTTTTTCAACACTTTCCCCACCGGACTCAACGGCAAGCCTTCCTGCCGAATCTCCACGGTGCGGGGACACTTGTAGGCGGCAATCTTCTGCCGACAATGGGCGATCAGTGCATCAGGATCGAGCGCCTGCCCGGCTGCCGGCACGACGATGGCGTGCACCCGCTCTCCCCAGAGATCGTCCGGGACACCGATCACCGCGCATTGATGGATACCCGGGTACTGGCTGATGACGTTTTCCACTTCCACCGAATAGACGTTCTCGCCACCGCTGATGATCATGTCCTTGATGCGGTCCACCAGAAACACGTAGCCATCCTCGTCCATGTAGCCGGTGTCGCCGGTATGCATCCAGCCGCCGCGGAGCGTCTCGGCGCTGAGTTCAGGCAGATTCCAGTAGCCCATCATCACCATCGGTCCGCGAACCACGATCTCCCCCACGTCGCCACGGGGCAGCTCGCGATCCTCCGGATCCACGATACGCACCTCGGCGGTGAACACCGCCCGCCCGCCGGACATGACCTTGGCCGCCTTGGGGCCGGTCAGGCTGTGGCGAATGAAGGTGGCACCGGGGGACAGCTCGGTCATGCCGTAGAGCTCCACAAGGTCCGCCCGCGGAAAGCGACGCATCAGCTCCTGCTTCAGCACGTCCGTGGTGGGCGCGGCGCCGGTGGTGAGGACGCGCAGGCTGCTCAGATCCGCCTGACCCAGCGCCGGCTCATCCAGCAGCATGCGGCTCATGGTGGGCACGAAGTTGGCTGCGGTGACCCGGTGTCGTTCGATGGCGGCGATGACTTCCCGGCTGTCGAAGCGCGGCAGCACCACCACGCAGCCCGCGGCGATGGCCATGCCGTAGACCCGCGCGCCGGTGGCCACGTGGAACAAGGGGCCGGCCAGCAGATGCACCGTCTCCTCGTCGAAGTGCATATGGGCGATGGTATTCAGGGCATTGGCGTGGATATTGGTATGGGACAGCATCACGCCCTTGGGTCGGCCGGTGGTTCCGCCAGTGTAGAACAGCCCGGCCATGTGATCGGCCCCCTCCACCACCTCGGGAACGCTCTCCTTGGCGGCCAGCAGGGCCTCGTAGCTCACCATGCCCGTTGGCAACGGGCCGTCATCGGCGTACACGATGTGCTCGAGCGCCGGGCACTGTCCTCTCAGCGCCTGGGCCATCTCGCGAAAGGCGTCGTCCACCACCAGCACCCTGGCACCGGAATCCTTCAGCAGGAAGGCCACCTCTTCCAGGGAGAACCGGGAGTTGACGGGAACCACCGCGGCCCCGAGCCATAGCGGCCCGAAGTAGCACTCGATGTAACGCCCACTGCTCTGGGCCAGAACCGCCACGCGATCGCCCCGGCCGACACCCAGCGACTGCAGCCCGGCTGCAAGCCGACCGACGCGGTCTGTAAACGTGCGCCAGTCGAGTGTGCCTCGCGCATCGATAACGGCCGTACCGCTGCCGCGAAGCTGGCAGGCCCTGCGAAGCGCCTGGATCAGGTTCATCCGCCTCCTCCATCGTTTAATGAAACTATTATGTCATTATAAGAAATATTTTTGTCGACAATAGACCTTGAAACGCAGAAACGCAAGCGCCGGCGCTAGGCCGGCGCGAGAACCAGGGGTGGGGATGGTATTGCCTCAGGTGCCGCTAGTCGCCTTCTGCAGGGCGTGCAGCACGTCTTCCCGCGCCACCACGCCCACCAGCTGGCCATCGCTCACCACTGGCAGGCTTTTCACCCCCATGTCCACCAGACGCTGCAGCACCCGCGTCAATGGCGTTTCCGGGGTCACCGACACCGGCGCGGAGATCATGATCCGGGACACGGGCAACTGCATGATCTCCTCGTAACGCGGGATCATCGCATCCGGCCGCAGTGTAAATGCCCTCAATATGTCCAGCTTGGTGACCAGTCCGGTGAGTCGTCCCTCCGCGTCCACCACCGGCAGCCCGTTGAAGCCGTGCTGTTGGAACAACGACTGCGCCTCGGTCACGGTCGCGCTGGCGTTCACTGTCACCGGATTCCCGACCATCACGTCGGAGACCTTGTACTGAATGAAATCGAACATCCCGCAATCCCTCCGGGGAAGCTGGCCACTGGCAGAACCGAGGTCCCAGTGTAAAGGAAGCGCTGCAAGAGTCACGCTGGTGAATGCTGCCTTCCACAAAATACGTTACGTTCTGGACATAGCGGACATCAATGGTTTAAGAAGGTAGCAGGCGAAGCATTGCTGTCCGGGAACCGCTTAAGGAAGCGCTGAACCATTCAGGCTGTCGCGCTCGAGACCGGTTTTCGTTCGTGGCCAGGAGCAAGGCGCCGCAGGTAGTGGTTCTACCTGTGGTGGCTTGCGACACCGCCACGGGCGAAA
>JAFIFV010000120.1 GCA_020831845.1 Ectothiorhodospiraceae bacterium | reverse complement strand
GCCTACCTGCCCATCATCAAGGAAGCCGTGGGCACACAAGCGGAGGGAGACCCTGCGCGCTACGCCAATCGCACAGCACAACAGCGCGAGAGGGGGCGAATCCCGCCGGAGCCGGAGCCACCACCGCGCTAGGGCGTCGTTTTCACGGACATTGGGACTCGCTCACGGCATGGACGAATCCGCCCACAAGCGTTAGACTCTCGCCCCTGACCACCAAGCGCCCGTAGCTCAGCTGGATAGAGTGTCGGCCTCCGAAGCCGAAGGTCGCAGGTTCGAATCCTGCCGGGCGCGCCATCTTCTCAGTCATCCGACACGAACTGCCGCAAATATTCCTGCAATGCCACGGCATGGTTGCATTGGGGGTCGCGGGCTGCAAACAGCAGGGTGAGTTTTCCCGCTTGCCGCGCTTCGCCCAGGATCCCCGACACTGCTTCCCGCTGCGCGTCGAGCTCCTTGAAATAGTCGTCCCGGAAGGCGCCCCACCGCTCGCGGTCATGCCCGAACCACTTGCGAAGCCCGGTACTCGGCGCCAGATCCTTCACCCAGGCATCGGCCTGCACCTGATCCTTCCGCATGCCCCGAGGCCAGACCCGATCCACAAGCACGCGCAGGCCGTCATCAGGATCCGGTATTTCGTAGACGCGCTTCGTGTGGATATCTAGCATGAGCTCAACTCCGTTTTCACCAGATCGGTTTTCTGGGGAGGTGACTGATCTATTCGAACCGGGATTCGATTCAGCAAATGCTCCGGGGCTCCACCGTGTGCCCGGCATGATTTCCGTGACAGGTGACGCCGACTCTGCGAAAGCTCAGCAAATCAGGCCATGGTTCTCTTCCGTCTCCGTGCTCCCGGATTCATCGCCGCCCGCTCGCTTTTGATCCTCTCCAGCAACGCCTCGGCACTGTTCTCGCCGCTGATCAGCGCCGGGTTGTCCTTGCGCCATTGCTCGGTGAGTTCGCCGCGGAAGGCCTTGGCCAGGATGGATTGAGTGAGGTTGTTGACGCGGGTCAGGCCATTATTGACCTGTTTTTCGATGCGGTCGGCGTGGGCGAAGAGTTGGTCTACTCGGCGGACGATTTCGGTTTGCTCGCTTTTCGTGGGTAGTGGTGTGACCAGCCGTTTTACATCTGCCAGATTTATTCCTCTTTGGGCTACCCCTTTGGTTTTTTCTGCCAATGCTCTGTAGCCACCGGGGGATTGGAGAAGTAACGCGACATACTCAGGTGAGATACTATTTCTGACCGGGACCATCGCAACTTCCCTGCTGATATTGAGCGGCTGAACAGCTAGCTTTTCAGGAATAACCGCGGCATTTCCTACAGTTCCCCGAATCGCAAGAACTACTTCACCCCCATTGAGGCGTGTTTTGATGTGCTTTTCCTCTATCATAGGCAGCACTTTTTTTAGAAATAAGGTTTCTATGTGAAGAGGCTTCACGTCTCCGCATCGAATTGTAGGTATACCTTCTTCTTGATCCTCACCAGTTTGAATAATTCCGTAAGGAATTCCTCTGGCGCTCTCAACAAGCTGATCAAGAGCATAGAGCTTCCAGCCGGACCAATCTGGGCTTTCAAAAAGCTCGCTGGCGAGAGCTATTTCATCTTTAGTGGGTGGGGCGATCTTTGCGAGTTTCTTGTCTTTTGCAATTTCTAAGTCAATGGTTTGATAATAATCCCAATCGTCAGCGTTAAAGTCCTCCGTCAACCTCCCACTGACCGCTGCGGCTAGTACAGACTGGCGGAAACGTTTGAGGATTTGCGGGATGCGTTCGAGGCGGGCTTTGGTGTTTTCCACTTGGGCCAGCAGGGTGTCGAGTTTGTCGGCGATGACTTTTTGTTCGGCGAGGGGTGCCAGCACGAACGGGGCGGCGACTCCATCCTTGGTACCTAGTCGGGGCATATTTACGCCATAACTAACCTCGTTGACATAATTCAGAAAGTTTCGGGTCTTGAGCCAGTGGAACAGGTAACGGTTGAGAGCGAACGGCTCTGCATCCAGAGGGACGATCTCAGTGCTGCAGACACCGGCAGTATCCGCAACAACAACTTTGCTTAGATAGGGGCGCAGCTTACCGTAGAGGACATTCCCCTCTTCAAAGCGATTTTTCGTACTTTTAAATGGTCGGTCTTTGGCGGTTTTGCGACTTAGTATCTTGGAGCTTTCCTTCTCAATGTCTTCAAGTTCTAGAACCCAGGTGTCGTCGATGACATCTTCGAGAACGCACTTCCGGGTTTTGCCGTATGACACAACCTCGCCTAATTGGATATGAAGCCATTCCGGGGGAAGTTCACGTTGGACCATTACTTAACCTCACCCAGAACTTCATTCAAAAGCATTCGCGACCCATCAGCCTCCTCCTCAGCTCCCAATTCTCGCATCAACGCATCCAGTTCCCCCAACGCCTGTACCAGCTCCCCCATCGCCTCGCCCGCCAGCACACTCGGCTCCGGCAAGTTGGCCGCATCCACGCTGCCGCTGTCTTTCAGCCAGGAGATATCCAGCGAGTCGCCCTTGTGTTCGGCAATCCACGGGCGGCTGAAGCTGCGCCAGCGACTGTGGGCTAAGCGTGGGTCGACGCCTTCGTTCTCTTCGCTGTGCTCGGGGAGTTCGATGGCTTCGGCGTGGAAGCTGTACTCGCCTTCCTTGCGTTCGCTGGTGCCGGTGGGGTCGTCGCCGTACACGGTTTCAAACGGCTTCAAATGTTGCTCACCAAAGGGCGTGCGTTTACCGAAGCTGGGCATGTTGGTGCGCAGGTCGTAGACCCAGACCTGTTCGGTGCAGTTCTCTTCCTGGTGTTTGTCCGTGGCGCTGCCTTTGGTGAAGAACAGAACGTTGGTCTTCACCCCCTGGGCATAGAAGATGCCGGTGGGCAAGCGCAGGATGGTGTGCAGATTGCACTTGTGCATCAGGTCCCGGCGCACGTCGGTGCCGACGCCGGCTTCGAACAGCACGTTGTCCGGCAGCACCACGGCGGCGCGGCCGCCAGGTTTGAGATTGCGGTAGATATGCTGCAGGAAGGCCAACTGTTTGTTGCTGGTCTTGTAGGTAAGGTCGTCCCTGGTGATGCTGGCGTCGCCGCCTTTGCTGGTGCCGAAGGGCGGGTTGGCGAGAATCACGTCGGCCTTTTCCAGGCCTGCGCCGGCCTGGCCGAGGGCGTTGCCCAGGTGGACGACACCCTCGGCATCCCCTTCCATGCCGTGCAGCAGGCAGTTCATCAGGGCCAGGCGGCGGGTGCCGGGGACCAGTTCGATGCCCACGTAGGCGTGGGTGGCCTGGAAGGCTTTCTGTTCGGTACTGAGGTCGTACAGGTCGTCGGTCTGGCTTTTGATGTACTCATGGGCGGAGATCAGAAAGCCTGCCGTCCCTGCTGCCGGGTCCTGGATGCGTTCCCCCGGCTGGGGTTTCAGGCAGCGCACCATGGTGTTGATCAGGGCACGGGGGGTGAAGTACTGGCCGGCTCCGGATTTGGTTTCGTTGGCGTTCTTTTCCAGCAAGCCTTCGTACAGGTCCCCCAGGCCGTCTTTCTGGGCGCTGAACCAGTCGATCTGGTCCAGCGTCTTGATCATCTGTTCCAAATGGCGTGGTTCCCGCAAGCGGGTTTGCGCATCGGCGTAGATGGCGCTGATCAGCGGGTCGGCGTGGACCAGCCGGCCGGTGCCGTCCCGGCCGGTGGAGAGGCTGAGCAGGATGCGCTTGTAGTCGTCCAGCAGGTTGATGCCGGATTTGCCGTTCAGGTCGGTCCAGCGGCAACCCTCGGGCAACGGGTGTTCCTTGAGCACGCCGGCTTCGGTGTTCTCGTGCACCATCTTGATGAACAGCAGCAGCACCAGTTCGGTGACGTAGTCCGAGTAGTTGATGCCATCGTCCCGCAGGACGTCGCAGAGGTTCCAGAGTTTTTGGACGATGGCATTGTTGGTCATGGGCGATTCCGGGTTGGTTCAGGCGCGCTCAAGGAAGAGCGCCATCAGCGGTGAGTTAATGTAGAAGTTGCTCCGGCCGACTTTGGTTTTTTCCAGTAGGCCGATGCCGACCAGTTCATCCAGATACTTGGCTGCGGTGATGCGGCTGACGGCCAGATCCTCCATCACGAATTCGATTTTGGTGTACGGGTGGTTGAACAGGTTGTTCAGCAATTCTTGACTGTAGATTTTCGGGCATTCATCACGCATCCGGTGTTTCGTGTGCTGCATCAGTTCACGGATCTGGCCGATCAGGTCGATGGTTTGCCGGGCGGTCTGGCTGACACCCTCCAGCATGTAGAGCAGCCAGGGCTCCCAGTTGCCGGTGTCGCGCACGGCCTGCAGCTCCTGGTAGTAACCGGCTTTGGTCTGGATCAGGTAGCGGCTGAGGTGAAGCACGGGCAGATCAAGCAGACCCTTGGCCACCAGGTAGAGCATGTTGATGATGCGGCCGGTTCTGCCGTTGCCATCGTAGAACGGGTGGATGCTTTCGAACTGGTGATGAATGATGGCCATTTTGACCAGCGGGTCGGCATCACACAGCTCGTCATCATTGATGTAGGCCACCAGGTTGTCCATCAGGTCCTCGATTTCCCTGGCGGACTGGGGTGGCTCATAAACGACTTCGCCCGTCGCCTGATTTCTCAGGGCAGTCCCAGGGAGCTTGCGCAGGCCAGCGCGGTTCTTCTCCAGGGTTTGCTGGATAAGCAAGATGTCGTTCAGGCGAATCAACCGGGATTGCCGGACGCTGCGGAACCCGGCCCGCAAGGCCGTGGCATAGTCCTGAACCTCTTTGGTTTCTGGCGATACGCTGGCATCGTCCGCAACCACGGCGCGATAGAGGTCATCCTGCGTGGTGATGATGTTCTCAATCTCGGAGCTGTGCCGGGCTTCCTGCAAGGTCAGTGTGTTGATCAGGATTTCTTCGTTGGGAATGGTCGCGGCGACGCCTTTGAGCTCGGCCAGGTAACGGTGCGCCTCTGCTGCCTTCTTCAGCACGGTGCGGGTTTCCCACTGCTCTGGGGATGCGAGGGGCAGCGTTGGCAGCACGGGACGTCCCTTTCTCAGCTCATGTATAGAAAAACAGAAAATCTATACATGTCTGAGGGCATATGCAAAGAAAACGGCACTTTCTTTTGCATATGAAGATTCAAACGTATAGATAACGGCAAAATCTATGCGCTCCGCTCCGGCCACATCGCCTCATTCAACTCTTCGAGTACGGTATCAAGCTGCTCGCCCAGTATCTTGTCCATCTGCTTCGCGCCGCCGTCGTCGGCAAAGCGATTATTGACGAACTCCCGGTCTATGATGACTTCGTGCACCAGTTGCTTGGCCAGGCGTTCCAGCCATTTGCGCTGGGTGGGGGTCCATCTGTGTTGGGTGTAGATGCGGCCCATGGCCTCGGTGACCCGCTGCTCGAAGGGAATCAGTGGTTCACCCAGGGCAGCGCGGCGGATGTAGCCGATGATGCTGGCGGCGACATCCTTGCTGGTCTGATGACGTACGGCGCTTTGCAGGCGGGCTTCGGAGTAGCCGTGATTGTCCAGCAGCAGTTTCACTTCCCGTAGCTGCTTCCGGGTAAGGTCACGGGGCTTGGTGACGACAACCGCCAACGCGGCGGACTGGTTGAGTTGCTCCTTGATGAACCGATTGAAGGCATCCAGATAATCTTCCGGCCGAACATGGGGGCCATAGCTCTGGGTGCGTTCACGGACCTCGTCTTCGTGGTCGGAAATCACCGGCATGTATTCGCTGCCGACCAACGCTTTGACCTCAGCCAGCTGGCTGAGCAGGCCGCTGTGCTGTTTGATGAATTCCGAGGCCTGGCGCGGACCCAGTTTGCGAAGGTGCTGATGCAGGGATCTGGGCTCCACGCCCCAACTCTGACGCAGTTCGTCCAGCTTCTGTTTCAGGGCAGGGCGGTTCTCCGCCTTGTTGTCAGCCTTGCGCAGTATCCGCATAAGTTTCTGACTGAGCTGGCTGAGCACCACGTCCGCCTGGCTCTCGCCCTGTTGCTCGCCTGTGCTCGCGAGAGCCTTTTCCAGTTGCTCGTCGTCTGTGAGTTCGTCCACCAGTTGCTCCAGGGTGATATTGGGGTCTTTCACCAAGGGCTTCATGGTGTTCACGTCCTGCAGGGCCGCGTAGATATCCACCGGGTCGTAGATGCGGAACACAGTCTTGCCGATTTCATCGCAGCGGCGGGTGGCACGGCCGATCATCTGCTCATACAGGATGCGTGAGCGCACCCGACGCATGAATACGAGATGGCAGATGGGAGGGACGTCAATGCCGGTGGTGAGCAGGTCCACGGTAATGGCAATGCTGGGGTAGCGCTCGTTCTTGTAGCGCCGGATGAGCTGTTCGACCTTGTCGCTCTGCCCCGTGATCTTGGCCACGGCGGCTTCGTTGTAGCTGCCGTTGTAGAGGTCTTTGAAAGCATTATCCAGTAGGCGCTTGACCATATCGGCATGCAGGTCGGTGGCGCAGAAGATCATGGTTTTCTCGTCGCCGAACGGGTCCAGCTCATGCACCAGTTGTTCGCAGATGACCCGGTTGAAGTTTTCGGTGATGACCCGGCGGTTGAAGGTTTCAACCTCGAAGTTCAGTTCATCCTCCAGTTCGGTGGTATCCACCTCGCCGGTCTGGGTGTTGATCACCTCCACCGGTCTGCCCTTTTCGAAGTGGATGCCTTTCTGGGTCAGCAGGGTTTCGTAGCGGATGGGTGGTTCATGGTCGATCAGCCAGTCGTCCGCTACGGCTTCCCGGTAGGAGTAGGTGTAGACGGGCTTGCCGAAGATCTCGCTGGTGTGTTTGGCCGGGGTGGCGGTGAGGCCGATTTTCACCGCGTCGAAATAGTCCAGCACCCGACGGTAGCTGGAGATGTACTGGCTGGAGTCCCGCGTGGCCAGCTCGCCTTCGGTCATTTCCTGATCCAGCGTGTAGCCCCGGTGGGCCTCGTCGATGATGATGCAATCGAACTGATCGATAGGCGGGGGCGTATCGCTCATGAAGATGCGCTTTACCATGGCCTGCACTGTGGCGACCTGTACCCGTGTTTCTGCTTCGGCGGCCATATCGCCCAGCTCGGCGACGTTGTAGATCTTGCTGAGACTCTGGTTCTGTTCCAGCGGGGCTTCGTTGAACATATCCAGCGCCTGACGACCCAGGGCGGTGCGGTCCACCAGAAACAGAATGCGATGGAAACGCTCGCTTTTCAGAAAACGGTACATCAAGCCGATGATGGTGCGGGTTTTGCCGGTGCCGGTGGCCATGGCCAGGAGTGCGGTGCGCGCTTTGCGCGCCAGGGCGTGCTCGGTGGCCTTGATGGCCTCTTGCTGGTAATCACGCAGTTTCAGGTAGCCGAAAGGTTCCTCTCGCAACAGCTTCTCGGCGTTTTCCTTGTCCCGCGCCAGCAGATCCAGCAGACCGCCGGGAGTGTGGAACTGCGGCAGAGCCCGGTGCAGGTTGCCGGGTTCGCGCACGTCCCGGAACCAGGTCCCGGATTGTTCTGCCAGTTGAGGCACGTAGGGACGGCCGTTGCAGGAATAGACGAAGGGCACCATGTAATGGCCGCTTTCATCGGCGGGCCAGGCGACGGTTCTGGCCGTGAGTTCCCAGGCAGCCACTAACGGGGCTTCTACCCTGAAGCCCTTGCTGTAGCGTTCGGCCTGGCGGATTTTGCCGGCCACGTTGGTGTTCTCTTTTTTGGCTTCCACGACGGCAATGGGGGTAAGCCCGGCAAACAGCACGTAATCGGCCCAGCCCTTTTCGCCGTTGTGGCTGGTGGGCCATTCGGCGATGGCACGGTTGACGCCTTTCTCGGGCCTGGCGCCCTTTTTGTAGGTGATTTCCTGACTGTCTGCCTCCCAGCCTGCCTCATTTAACTGCTGATCAATCAGGATACGAGTGAGCTCTTCGTTCAGAGCCAAGGTGTCGGTCGCGGCTTTGGTTTGCTTCTCAACCTTCTGGCGTTGCTGCTTGACGCCCAGCTCTCCTTGCTCCTTGAGCTGCTGTTGCAGGACCCGGATTCTGCCTTCGTAGGCATGTTGCTGCTGGGCCAGAGCATGTTCGTGCTGACGGGCTTGCTTGGCCAGCGCCCGGGATTCTTCATCCATGGCCAGTGCCAGCGTCTCGTACTCGGCTTTTTCCTGCTCGATCAGCTGGCTGAGCTGCTGACTGCTTTCCAGCGCCATGTTGGCCTGCTGCAGATCGTGGCGGAGTTTTTCGATATCGCTCTGGAGCTGTCGCAACTGGGCGCTGGGATCCGCCGGGGGCACAAAAGGGCCTGGTTTGAAGCTGGCACCGCCCTTCCCGAAGGAACGATGAAACCAGATGGCCAGCGCCCGGGCGACCTTCAGGCCATCCATCGCTTCCTTGTGTTGGGTGCGGAACTGGTGGGTGGCCTTGTTGCCTTCAACGCGCAGGACGTGAAACAGCTCCCGGATCTGGGGTTCCAGCCGCAGTTCGCGGTTCAGCCGGTAAAGGAGTTCGGCCTGGCTGGTCTGTTCGTCCAGTTCGATACCAGAAAGGGCGGCGAGATGCTGGGCCAGCGCCTCACCCAGTTGGCGGAGTTTGATCAGGGTGGTGTTGGGATCGCTGGCAAAAGCCCGCTCGGCGGCATCGGCCAGCTCCACGAACAGGGCGTCGTGTTCCACCAGAAAACTGAAATTTGAAGTGTGTTCTGTGCTGCCCGGCACGCGTTGCTCCCGAAAGGCCGGATTCTCGTTATTGCCATAAAGTGCGTCCCTAGACTTTACGCAGGTTTTCGCAAGGAAGGCCAGAGGGGAGCTATTGGGCTTGAGCGCTCGTCAACGTAGCGTAGGCGCAATGTGAGGACTAACAAATTGTCAACAAAGCACCTGCGATAGGTGCTGAGTTAGCTACCCCGGCAGAAAGCTAGCAGCAGCCCTCCCGCCACACCAAGATAATAGGCGACTAGCCGCAGAGGGCTCACCGTTACGCGCGCGCCCAGTCATTACCGCCCCCTGGGTGTGTATCGTTACCAAAATTCACGATCCTCCTGACAGACGTCGCGCTAGTAGCCGAGCAGGCTGCGAAGCCGCAGCGCCATGTGCAGGTCGGCGGTGCGGCCACTGCTGTCCCATTCGCCCATGACCTGCTGGATGGTTTCCAGACGACTGTGAATGGTGTTGACGTGCACGCCGAGTTCTCTCGCGGTTGCCCGGGCATTCTGACCATGATCCAGGAATGTCAGCAGCGTCTCGGTCAGCCGGGCTCCCCGGCGCTTGTCGTAGGCAAGCATCGGCCCGATGGTCGCATCCAGCAGGCGGGCCAGGTCCTCAGCGCTGTGCTCCTGGAACAGGATGGCGTACATGGACAGCTCCGGCTCGTAGACAAGGCAATTGCGGCGGCCCATCTTGCGCGTGAGCGAAAGCACCTTTTTCGCGGATTCAAAAGCCCTGGGCAGGGAAGCGGCGTTTTCCAGCGGCGGTGAAATCGACGCGACCCCCTCGGCTTTCAACTCCCTGAATATCGCGGTTTCGAGTTCTTCCTTGAGCGGGTGCACCTCATCCCGGTTGATCAGGGCGACGATCAGGCCGTCCAGTTCGCTGACCATGTGAGGAGCGTGGCGGAGCCGGTCGCCCACTCTGCGTACCACGTAGCCGAGTTTCGCCCGTTCCAGTTCCCCGACCACAAGCAGCATCGGGCGACGCGTATCCAGGCCGTGGCGCCTGGCCCGTTCGTCGAGATCGGTGCGGTGGTTACGGCTCTCATCAAGCAGTGCACGCAGGGTCAGATCGGCATCCTGACGGGCCGAGACGGAGCGGCGTTCGGCCAACAGCGTCAGCACCCCCATGGCCGTGGAACAGCGTTCGAAAATGAGGATTTCGTTTTCGCCCAGCGGCTGATCAGCCTCCACCAGCAGCGCCCCCAGATGATCATCCCCACTCGATACCGCCATCACCCGGTCCCCGACCGTGGCCGGCTCCTCCACGGGCACGGACCGGCCAATCAGTCGGCTGCGCTCGGAAGCCCCCATCACCTGGCGAAAGGCTCGCGATTTGTCATCTGCCCCGTAACGGCTACCAGTCCCCGTACGGCCGGGGGGTGTCGCCCCGCACAATTCCACGCCTGCGGGATCAAGGAACCTGGTGGGCTCGCCCAGTATGTCGGAGACCACGTCCAGCATGTCCTGCAGGCTACCGCCCTGGGCAAGCTGCCGGGAAAGCCGGTCATGCGCTTCCGCGCCCAATTGCAGTTCGGAAATCTTTTCCTCGAGCTGCTTGTTGGCGTGCTCCGACTCTCGCAACGCCTGCTGCTTGAGTTCAAAGGTTCGGGCGTTTCGGATAGCTACCGAGGCATGGGCGGCGAAGGTGGCCAGGATCGAGACTTCCCAGGGCTGGTAAGAGCGCCGATAACGGTCACCCACGATCACGACACCGATAACGGCGGACTCCGAGAGAATCGGAACCGCGATGACGGATTGCAGACCTTCCTCGCGGATCGCGGCATCGATGCCGGGTTCATGCCGGAAGTGGGAGTCGTTCAGATAATCCTGGGTGGTAAACGCGGACCGGGTGCCCGCCACGTAGCCGGCAATACCGGATGTTGCGGGGCCATGCATATGCTTGACCGCCTCCGTGTTGGCGCCATCGATGGCAAGCACCTGCACGCTACCCGCATCTTCCCCGGCCAGCCAGGCGAGATCGCTACCCAGCAATTTCCTCGCCCGCTCGACGATGTCGAACAGCACGGAATCCAGGGCTTTCAGCTCCGTAAGCCCCTGCGCGATCTCGAACACATCCCGCAGCGCACGCTCCTTCTGCTGGTACTGCTCCAGGCGCTGGCAGAGGGCGATGGCCCGATGGGCGGACTGGAGCAGGAACGGCCGATGCGGATGTGCGGACGGCAGGGCCTCGACGCCGAGCAGCATCGACGACAACGCGGACAGGCCATCGCCCCGATCCAGATGGTCAAGCATTTTCAGATAAAGCTCGCCCGCGGGGGTTTCCTGTTGCATACGGTCACTCATCAAGGGGTATCGCCGGGACAAGCCCCGGAGTTTAAGCAGGGAAAGTCACAGTATGGCCGCCGGTAATTGTGAGTACCACACATGGCTTGCAACACCTGCCATTGCTAGCCTCCGACAACAGTCGTCGCAAACAACCAGGAGTCGGTGATGTCCGGGGAACTCGTGCGGGTAGAGGTGAAGTCGTCAGTCGCGTGGCTGGTCCTGAACAGCCCGGAGAACATGAATGCGCTCTCGCGCGGACTGCTTGAACAGATCGAACGTGCGTTCATCCGGTTCGAAGCGGATGCCGATGTGCGTTGCGTGGTGATCACCGGCAGCGGCCGCGCGTTCTCCGCCGGCGGCGACCTGCTCGGCTTCCGGGAAGACCTGACCGAACACGGCGTGGAGACATTGATCGAGAGGCTGGACTACGCCCAACGAATCTTCAACCGGATCGAGGCCCTGCCCAAGCCCGTCATCGCCGCGGTGAACGGGTACGCCATCGCCGGAGGGCTGGAGTTGCTGCTTTGCTGCGACATCGTGATCGCCGCCGCGTCCGCCAGAATAGGCGATGGGCATGCCCGCTACGGCATCATCCCCGCCGGCGGGGCCACGGCGCGGCTGCCCCGAAAAATCGCGCCCAACCGCGCCAACCTGATGTTCTACTCCGCCGACTACTTCCCGGCAGAGACACTGGAAGCCTGGGGACTGGTCAACCAGGTGGTGCCCGACGAGCAACTGCTGGAAGCCACCGCCACCCACGCGGAAAGGATCGCCCGGCACAGCCCTCTGGGCCTCGCTCATGTCAAGAGAATCCTGGGAGGGGGCGGCCGGCAGACTCCCGCGGAAGATGCCAAGGCCGAGATCGAGGCGTTCAGGCAATATGCCGAGAGCAATGATCTCGCCGAGGGATTGGCAGCCTTCGGCGAGAAACAGAAACCCACCTTCACCGGGCAGTAGGCGCTCAGGCGCCAGCCTCAGGCCAGACCAGTCATGCGGCCGCACCAGCGGTCGCTTCCCGCCTCCCGCCCTGATTCATCATTCCGTCTCCAGTAGCGTCGCCCCGTCCCCATCAGGGTGCGGGCGTGACCTCTTTATCAGGCTGACCATGACTTCAAATACAAAATTATCCACCGATATTGTGTTTTTGTCACATTGCCTGGCTGTTCCGAATCTCCAACACTGGTACCACAAATGAGACTGCTCCAGTCCTCTGGCCGATGCCTCGGCCACCGGCAGAGCATCTTGAGAAATACAGCGACAAGCGACCGGAGAGGAGGAGTGGAACCGGCACCGCGTTTACCGCGAACCCGGCCTTGTTCCACGAAAGCCTGAATGCCAAACAAGCGAACCACCCGTGCCACGCGCAAGCTCCGGACTGAACGCGACATCGAGCTGCTGGAGCAGTCGCCCTACGATGAACTGGTCACCGCCAGAAGCGTCTACGACGTTTTCCGGACCACCGCCGAACTCCATGGAGAACGCCCGGCACTGACGGTCCTGTCGTCCACCGACCCGGACGGCGTTGCGGCAACGTGGTCCCACGCCGAACTGTTTCAGGAGATCACCCGCGCGGCCAACCTGCTCGCCCGGCTGGGCGTCGCCGCCCGGCGGCCGGCGGCGATTCTCTCGCGGACGCATGCCAGCGTTCCCGGCCTGCTGTGGGGAGCACAGACCGCCGGTGTGGCCAGTTGCATCAACTACCTGCTTTCCGCCGACGTGATCTCCGCCCTGCTCAAGGCGGAGAACGCCGGCGTGCTGATCTGCCCGGGACCGGACGTGGACGCCGAGCTGTGGGCAAAAGCACAGGAAGTCGGGCGGCTGTCGTCATTCCTCGAATCGATCCTCGTTATCGGCGACGTTCCCGCAGGCATCGACAGGCGCTTTCTGAGCCTTGAAGCCGAAATCGATTCGCATCCCGGCCACCGGCTTGTCGGCATCAACGAGCCTGACCGCGACGACATCGCCGCCCTGTTCCATACGGGCGGCACGACCGGGGTGCCGAAACTGGTGCGACAGACCCATCTCAACCAGATCCATGCCGCCTGGTCGCTCGCACAGATGTTCTATCTGTCGGAAACGGACGTGGTGCTGAACGGCTTCCCCCTGTTTCACGTCGGCGGAACCTCCACCGTCGGGCTCTCGATCCTGGCCGCGGCCGGCCACGTCGTCATGCTGACTCCGGCCGGGTTTCGCAACCCCAGGGTGGTGAGTGACATCTGGCACCTCGTGGAGCGTTATCGCGCCACCGTACTCGGCGGGGTTCCCACATCCATCGGTGCCATGGCCGATGTGCCGGTGGATGGCCGCGACCTCTCCTCCCTGCGGTTCGTGCTGACCGGCGGCGCGCCGTTGCCGGCAGCGGTCGCCGCCCGCTTCGAGCAACAAGTCCGCGTTCCGCTGCTGGAGCAGTACGGCATGACGGAGAGCGTGGCTGCCATTGCCACCACCCCGTTGCATGGCAGGCATGTGCGCGGCAGCACGGGGTTGCGCTGCCCATTTTCGCAGATCGAGATCAGGAAGCGGGCCCCGAGCGGCGAATGGCAGCACTGCAACCCCGGGGAAACGGGCGAGGTCACGGTCCGGGGCTTCCAGATCGTGGGCGGTTACCTGGACTCCCGTCACAACGACGAGGCGTTCACCCCGGACGGTGCCCTGGTGACCGGCGATCTCGGGCACCTGGACGAGCACGGCTACCTGTACCTGAGCGGTCGCGAAAAAGATCTCATTATCCGTAGCGGCCACAACATCGACCCTTCCTCCATCGAGGAAGTGGCCAACGCACACCCCTCGGTGGGGTTGAGTGCGGCCGTTGGCATGCCGGACGAGTACGCCGGAGAAGTGCCCGTGGTGTTCGTTTCTCCGGCCGCCGGCGGGCGCGTTGACGTCACGGAGCTGCAGGCCTTCATTCATGAACGCATACACGAACCGCCTGCCAGGCCCCGCCATGTCTTCCCGCTGGAGGAAATTCCCGTCACCGGCGTGGGCAAGATCTTCAAGCCCGCGCTGCGAACCCAGGCGACCAAACACAAGCTCCAGATGCTGATAGACGCCCTGGACGGCGAAACGAACATCGCCGGGCTGGAAAGCGCCGGCAAGGGAGACAAGGCGTTCCGGGCGAGACTGGTAACACCCGCCCGTGGCTCGGACCTCGAACAACTCAAGACGTCGCTCTCCAAAGCGCTGGCCGAGCTGCCGGTGGAACTCGTCGTCGAGTGGAGTCAATGAACGCCGGAGCTTGCTCACGGCATCACCAAGAGCATGTTTCTCGTCGGCAGCCTACCACTGACGTCTGCCGACGGGCATTTAGTGACGATAACTAGCTGGAGGAGTAGATCATGTTGGTTTCCCGTAGATCGTTTACCTGTCTTTTGGCACCGTTCATGGCCGTGGCCGTAGGGGCAGCGACGCTGGCAACAACCGCCCCTGCGACCGCGAGTGACAACAACGAAGTGATCAAGTGGCGCTTGCAGGCGCACCTGCCCACCGGCAGCGGCTCGTGGCAGGACAGCGTCGTGGCCATGAGAGACAAGCTGGCGGAGCGCACCGACGGCCGGCTGCAGATCGAACTGCATTCCGCCGGCTCGCTGCTGGACGCGACCGAGATCTTCCCCGCCGTGCGCCGGGGCGTGATCGAAATGGGCTACACGTCCCCTGCCTACGTGATGGACTACATCCCCACCGCCGGCCTGGCCTTTGCCGTGCCGGGCGCGTTCACGGAAGTCTGGGAAGCGGTCTACTTCTGGAAGCACCTCGGCTTCGAGGAGCTCATCCGCGAGGAGGCTGCCGAACATAACATTTACTACTTCACCGAGAAGCTCTACCCCACCGAGATGGTGCTCCGGGAGCCGGTTGAGTCCCTGCGGGAGTTCCGGGGCCTGCGAATCCGTTCCGCCGGTCTGCTGCAACGCCTGATTTCCGACGTGGGCGCCGCCACCAGCTTCATTCCGGGGACGGAAGTCTACCAGTCGCTGTCCACGGGCGTGGTCAACGGGGCCCACTGGGGTGCCGCGCAGGAGGCAAATGCCTTGAGCCTCTACGAGGTGGCCAAATACCACGTCCGCCCTGCCCTTGGGATCGGCGGCGTGGAGGCCTTCATCATCAACGACAGGGCGATGGAAGCGCTGCCGGAGGACATCCGGCAGATCGTGCACGACACCATGGAAGAGCACTTCTGGGCCCGCACCAACCAATACCAGTACCAGGAAGTGGAGATGCTGAAGAAGCTGGCGGAAACCCAGGGCGTCACCGTCATCGAGCTTCCCGAGGAAATCCAGGAGCGCATGTGGGAAGTCGGCCGGGAGCTGCGCGCAAGGGAAGCGGAGAAAAGCGATAACGCCGCCGAAGCAGTGCGCCGGCTGGAAGAGTTTCTGACGGTACTGGGACGCGCTGAATAAGCCGCTGCGGTTGGCGCGGGCAATCCGGGCCCCCCCCCCCCCCCCGGCCCACCCCTGCCGCGTTTCCAATCGCCAGATCACGACATACGAGGTCGGGATGCGCTACCTCACCACGTTCATTCAAGGCATCACCTGGTTCAACGAACGCCTGGGACGGTGGTTCATCAGCTACCTGGCGTTCGTGATCTTCGCCCTGCTGCTGTTCGAGATGGTGGCCCGTTACGTGTTCTCCTCACCGACCATCTGGGCGACGGAGCTGACCCAGATGATGTTCGGCGCCTACGTGATGCTCTCCGGCGGCTATCTGCTGGTGCACAGGGGGCACCTGAACGTCGACATCTTCTATGACCGTTTCAAGCCGCGCACCCGGGCGATGGTGGACATCGTCACGTCCCTGCTCTTCTTCGCTTTCCTGCTGGTGCTGCTCAAGGAGGGCTGGCAGATGGCGGAGGACGCGATGGGCCGCTGGGAGCGATCGCATTCGGCATGGAACCCGCCGGTATGGCCGCTGAGAGCGGCAGTCCCGGTGGGCGCCGCGCTGCTGTTCCTGCAAGGGGTATGCAAGCTGATCGAGGACATTGCCATCGTCATCGACCCCAGGCGGTTCGCCGGCGCACAGGCCGACGAAGAGAGTGAATACCTATGAGCATCGAGCTGCTGACACTCCTGTTCTTCAGCTGCCTGCTGCTGTTCGTCTTCCTGGGAACGCCGCTCGCGTTCGTGCTGGGTGGGCTGTCGGCGATCTTCCTGTACTTCATCTGGGGACCGGACGGCTTCTTCATGGTGGGTCGCCGCGTCTGGACCACCATGAACAGCTTCACGCTGATCTCGATCCCGCTGTTCATCCTCATGGCGCTGATCCTCGAACGCACCGGTGTCGCGCAGGCGCTGTATCGCATGATGCACCTGTGGACCGGCGGGCTGCGCGGGGGCCTGGCCATCGGCACCGTGCTGATCTGCACGCTGTTCGCGGCCATGGTCGGTGTCAGCGGCGCGGCCATCGTGGCCATGGGCGCGGTGGCGCTGCCCGCCATGTTGCAACGGGGCTACAACAAGGAACTGGCACTGGGCTGCATCAACGCCGGCGGCGGGTTGGGGATCCTGATCCCGCCGAGCGTGGTCATGATCATCTATTCCCTGAACACCGGGACTTCGGTCGGCGCCCTGTTTGCCGCCGGCGTGATGCCCGGCCTGCTCCTCGCCCTGCTCGTCTCGCTCTACATCGGTATCCGCTGCTTCATCCAGCCCGAGCTCGGCCCTGCGCTGCCGAGGGAGGAACGCGGTTCATGGAAGGAAAAACTGCTCGCGGTTCGGGCCGTGTTCCTGCCCGTGATGATCGTGGTGATGGTGCTGGGGTCGATCCTAAGCGGAATCGCCACGCCGACCGAAGGCGCGGCCGTCGGCGTGCTGGGCGCACTGATCTCGTCCCTGGTGCACCGCTCGTTCTCGTTCACCATGTTGCACGAGTCGCTGGTGCGCACGCTGAAGATCTCGGCAATGATCATGTGGATCTTCATCGGTGCACACCTGTTCAGCACGGCGTACAACGCCATGGGCGCCCAGGAACTGGTGATCTCCATGGTCGGGCACATCCCCGGCGGCGCCTGGGGCGCGCTGATCGTGATGCTCGGCATCGTGTTCTTCCTGGGCATGGTGCTCGATCCGATCGGCATCATGCTGATCACCCTGCCGGTGTTCATGCCCATCGTGAACATGTACGGCATCGACCCGATCTGGTTCGGGATACTCTTCGTCATCATGATGGAGGTCGGCTACATGACCCCACCCTTCGGGTTCAATCTGTTCTATCTGAAGGGGGTGGCGCCGGCTGGTGTGTCGATATCGGATATCTACCGGTCCGTACTCCCGTATGTGCTGGTTGTGCTGGCGGGGCTTAGCCTGATCATGATTTTCCCGCAGATTGCCCTTTGGCTGCCGGGGCAGCTTTTCTAGGGAAGCGCTGGTTCAACCGCCATCCTCCGCCGGAGCCAGCGGGTATATCCCATTAGCCGGGGCTGGGGCACACTAATGGCAGGACCACGCGAACAAGACCGCTCGGGTGGCCTTCAATTGAATCAACCGCCCGCCACGAAGGCCGTGGCGACCCGAATCAACTCACCGCCAAGCGTGTTGGCGCGGCGCGAGGGCATGACATGAATCTGGGACTGAAGGGCAAAAGAGCCGTGATCACGGGCGGCAGCAAGGGGATCGGCCGGGCAATCGCCCTGGGCCTCGCTGCCGAAGGGGTCGACATTGCCATTTGCGCACGGGGAGCCGAAGCGCTACGGGCGACAGAGCAGGAGATCACCGGTCTGGGTGTCAACGCCTACGCTGCCCCCTGCGACGTGGGACAGGCAGAGTCGCTGGACGGATTTCTGGAAGAGGCCCGAACGCGGCTGGGGGGCGTCGACATCCTGGTGAACAACGTTTCCGCGCTCGGTGGAGGCGGCGATGAACTGGAGGCCTGGGACCACAACATCCGCCTCGACCTGATGGCATCGGTCCGGGCGTCGACGCGTGTCATCCCCTGGATGAGGGAAGCCGGCGGCGGAAACATCCTCTTCATTTCCTCCATCGCGGCACTGAAGGCAGGCGGCGCGGCGCCCTATTCCGCCACCAAGGCGGCGCTCATCAGTTACTCCAAGAGCCTGGCGATTTCTCTGGCCAAGGACCGTATCCGGGTCAACACCATCGCTCCCGGTTCCGTGGAGTTTCCCGGCGGTGTCTGGGACAAGGCACGCAAGCACAACCCGGAACGCTATCAGTCCACACTGGAAGCCATCCCCTGGGGCCGCATGGGACGGCCGGAGGAAGTTGGTGATGTGGCTGTATTTCTGTCATCCGACCGCGCCAGTTGGGTTACCGGCGCATGCCTTTCGGTGGATGGTGGGCAGCACAAGGGCAATCTCTGACGCGCCCGGGAAGCAGTCTTCCGGCAATCACTTCCCATGCACATAAGCGCCCGGCGCATCCTCGCGCGGGCGATAACGGCGCTGAGATGCCCCCATACCCGGCGGCTCGCAGGGTTCGCCGGAATACTCCTTCAGCCACGCAGCCATCTCCGGCCACCAGGACCCCTGGATGACGGGCTCCTGCTCGTAGTAATCGTCGGCGCCCAGGAGCAGATCGTCAGGCTGACGGGTATGGACCCGATACCTGGCGCGCGGATGCCCCAGCGGGCTTACGATGCCGGCGTTGTGCCCACCGCTGGTCAACAGGAATGTGACCGGGCCGCGGGCCAGGCGGTTGATCTTGTAAACCGACCGCCAGGGCGCCACATGGTCGCGCTCCGTACCCACAACGAAGAACGGCACCTTCAAATCCGACAGGTGCACCACATCGTCGTCAATCTCGAACATTCCACCCGCGAACTCGTTGTCCAGATAGAGTCGTTGCAGGTACTCACTGTGCATGCGATAGGGCAGCCGGGTGGCGTCCGTGTTCCAGGCCATCAGGTCGGTCATCGGTATGCGTTGCCCTTTCAGGTACTGGGCAGTCATGGTCGACCAGATCAGGTCCTGGGAGCGCAGTAGCTGAAAAGCGCCCGCCATCTGGCTGCCATCCAGATAGCCGGTCTCCCACATGATGTCTTCAAGAAACGTCACCTGGCTGTCGTCGATGAACAGGCCCAACTCCCCGGGTTCGGTAAAATCCGCCTGAGCGGCAAACAGCGTGAGGCTGCACAAGCGCTCGTCGTGGCGGCGAGCCATGGCCGCGGCCGCCAGCATCAGCAGCGTACCGCCAAGGCAGTAACCCATGCCGTGCACGGCACGGTCGGGCACGATGGCGTTGATCGCCTCCAGTGCTTCCATGACGCCGAGACGACGGTAGTCGTCCAGGGTGAGGTCGCGATCGCCCTGATCCGGGTTCTTCCAGGAGATCATGAAGACAGTGAACCCTTGCCCAACCAGGTAGCGGACCAGGGAGTTCTCCGGGCTGAGATCCAGGATGTAGTACTTCATGATCCATGCGGGAACAATCAGGATGGGTTCCGGATGCACCTCGGGCGTGGCGGGTTCGTACTGGATGAGCTCGATGAGCCGGTTGCGGAAGACCACCTTGCCCGGAGTGACTGCCACCTGCTCCCCCGGGACGAAGCGATCAGCCGGTTTGGACGCTGTCCCGCCAAGGGTTTTCAGCAGATCCTCGTAGAAATAGCCCGCACCGCGAAACAGGTTGGCGCCGCCCTCCTCAAGGGTCTGGCGCAGAATCTCCGGGTTGGAGTACAGGAAATTGCTGGGCGAGACCATGTCGAGCAGCTGTCGGCCGACGAAATTGACCACTTCCTCATGATGGGGCGTAACGCCCCGAACGTCGGTAGTGGCGTTGTGCCACCACTGCTGGGTCAGAAGAAATGACTGGTAGACGAGATTGAAGGGCCATTCCTGCCACTCCTCGGCGCGGAAACGGCGGTCCTGCGGCAGCGGCTCGATACAGGGCGGAACCTTGCCGCTATGGGCGTAACCGCAGTACGCGGACAGCCTGGATGCTTTCCGCAGCACTTTCCTGACAAGCTGTGCCTGCTTTCCCGGCGCACTCGCCAAGTGCACCGCCCAGTCCAGATAGGCGATCTGCAAGCCCGCCGGGGAGATGCCCATGGTGGCACGCCCCACCACCGCCCGGATCCACCGGTCCAGTGGAGAGGGCGGGTCCGGCGGATTCTCGTCCTGGCGTGGCACACTCGTGCGTGACATCCTGTTCCCCCCGTAGAGTTCGCGACGCCAATCAGCCCTGCTTCCGCCCTTCGCCGAGCCAGCTGTTGAACAGCGCCTGCCAAGCATCGGGGTTGGCATTCGCCAGCCCATTCGAGTCCGGAATCAGGTTCTCGGCACTTCGAAGCTCCCTGAAGGCCATCTCCCAGAGCTGCTCCCGCATCCTGATGCCCTCGGCGACCATCTCGCAGGCCACATGGTTACCCATTGCCAGTAGGTTCGAGGCGTCGCCCCCATCGACGGATGGTGTGGACTGCTCGACGGCACGCACCCACTGTTCTTCCAGCGCGAGGACGTCACGGGTGAGCTTTTCCATTGTGGCGCAACCGGCCTCGTAGCGTTGCCGCGGCGTCATTGTGACGTCGGCCAGGCTACGGGTTAGCGACAAGCAGCCATTGCACCAGTCCTGACCTAGCGCTTGTAGCGGTTCCGCGAGTGACTCCGTTGCGGTTTCCTTGTCCATCGTAACCTCCAGCATAGCCAAACAGACACCGTGCCACACGAGGCGCGCAATCAATCCGGCGACGTTTCACATAAGGAAAAACAATTACATCACAATGGTTTGGGGGACGTATTGATCACGGTCAACTCATTGAGCAGTCGATGATTCATTGCCCACGCTACGGCCGCCCCGAAACACGACCATAATTGCGGCACGCAACGGGTGTGGGGGGCTCTGTCATGTTTCGTGATCGCTTCGATGCCGCCTTGCAGCTTGGCGAACGGCTGCGGGAATTCCGGGGGCACAACCCGCTTGTGCTGGCCATTCCGAGAGGCGGCGTCCCCATGGGAAGGGTGCTTGCCGACCTGTTGCAAGGAGAGCTGGATGTGGTGCTGGTCAAGAAGATTCCAGCACCCGGCCAGCCAGAGTGCGCCATCGGAGCAGTGGATGAAGCAGGCCGATGCCACGTCACACCGGCCGCGGAACGGCACTTTGGCAAAGCCTATGTGGAAACGGCTGCGGAGGCACAACGTGCACTGCTGGCAGAACGTCGTGAGCGGTACTCCCAGGTCTGCAGCAACGTGGACCCTCGGGGCCGCTCGGTCATCATTGTGGATGACGGCAGCGCCACCGGCTCGACCATGGAGGCCGCGCTGGCTGTCACCCGATTGCGCCGCCCCGGCCTGCTGGTGGCGGCGCTGGGAGTCGCTTCGCCTGCAGTTATACGGAGGCTGGAGAGCACCGCAGACCGCGTGGTCTGCGTCGAGATCAGTGACGATTTCTTCGCGGTCGGCCAGTTCTTCGAACGCTTCCCGCAGGTCTCCGATGAAGAGGTGCTGGCACTGCTGGTACCATCGGGCCAGACCGAGTGAACACCAGGCAGGAAGGTTCGTTTACCGTCCACGTCCTGCCTCCTCCGCTATCTCGCTCAAACTTGCCTCGGCCACCCCCACGACACCGACAGGGGATACGGGGCGGTTCTCCAAGTCCACCCTTGCAACCGTCCGAGATCTGCGGGTTGATATCAATCAACCCGTCACAGACGCGGTGGGCGTATTGTGGCGTGCACACAAGCTCATGCTTCATACGGTGACCCCATGACCAATGCTCCCGGCCCCCCGGCGCCCGCGTGCAGAGAACCGTCTTTGGCCACCAAGGTTGCCTTCCTCGCGGAGCCTGGGAATCACACGGCGCGCACGGGTGTGGTGGCCGTCATCGAGACGCATTTCGCACACGTTTTCCTGACCGACCACCTGGCCTACAAACTGAAGAAGCCGCAGCGTTATCCGCTGGTCGACCTCTCCTCACTGGAAAGCCGCCGACTCGCTTGCGAGGAGGAGATCCGACTGAATAATGAACTGGCGCCGGGTGTTTACCTGGGGCTGTCCATGTTAACCATGGCGGAAGATGGTTCCCTCTCCCTGGATGGCGCAGGAGCCCCCGTGGACTATCTGGTCCGCATGCGGCGGCTGGACCAGACCGAGTGCCTGCAAGGCCAGCTATCCGGGCCCGGGCCGGACGCGTCCGAGATCGATCTGGCTGCCCGCCGGCTGATCAGCTACTACCAGTCGTGCAATCGGTGGCCGGCCAGTAACCTGGAAGCACGCCGACAGCGGTGGCAGTCCCTGAGCAGCGAGCTCGACAGCCTGATGGAGCAGCGGGGCATCGCGGATTCGCTGCGCGGGCGGCTACAGACATGGCAGCAAGATCATGCCGACCTGCTGGAAACCCGCTGGACCATAGACGGACATGGCGACCTGAGACCCGAGCACATCTATCTGGGCCCAGAACCCGTCTTCATCGACAGACTGGAGTTCAAGCCGCAGTTGCGGATGACGGACCCGCTGGAGGAGCTGGCATTCCTGACCATGGAATGCGATCGGCTGGGTAGCCGCTGGGTTGGCGAACGCTTTCTCGCACGCTACCGCGAGCGTACCGGGGATGCCGGTTTCGCTGGCCTGTCTCACTTCTACGAGGCCAGCCGGTCGCTGCTGTGGGCCGTGCTCAGCGCCCGCCACCTGGTCACCGGCATGGGCGACGCGGCAAGTTGGAAGCGTCGCGCCCGATTCTACCTGCGCCATGGCCTGATGTGCCTGGATGGCGCAACCTCCGGCTGATCTCAGCCTTGCAGCGAGGAAATGGCCGCGGCCAACATCGGCTCCACCGGTAGCACCTGAAGCCGGGCATGCCCCGACGCCAGTAGCGGCGACGCGACCGAGTTGGTCACCAGCACCGTTTCAAGGCCTGGCTCATCCAGCAGCGCCGGGGCCTCGTCCGCAAACACACCATGGGTAGCCACCGCAATGGCACCGGTGGCGCCATGTTGCATGACGGTTCGTACGGCGCGGCGCATGGTGGTGCCGCCAGCGATCAGGTCGTCCACGATCACGGCCACGCAGCCATCCACACTCCCCACCAGGGCCTCGCCGGAGACCACGCCTTCAGTGCGATATTTCTCCAGGAAAGCCGATGCGGGATCGCAACCTGTGGCTTCCCGCAATGCCAGACGCATGGCATTGGCACGCTTCACACCTCCGGAGTCGGGGGACACCACTACCAGCGGCCGTTCGCCAACCCGCTCGCGAATATATCCGGCAAACGCGTCGCGTGCCTCCACATGCACGGTGTTGCAGCGAAATGCGTTCTCGAACGCCGCCACGTTGTGTACGTCCATGACCATGATGCGGTCGGTGCCTACCGCTTCGAACAACTGAGCCAGGTAGCGCAGCGACAGAGGGTCGCGTGGCTTGGTGCGCTGATCCTTGCGCGCATAAGGCAGGTACGGCACCACCGCCGTGCATCTGGCCACCCCCTGGTCACGCAGCGTGGCAATGAAGAACAGCAGGCGCACCAGCCTGTCGTTCACGCTCAGGTCCCCAGCCCCTGACAGGCGCTGCACCACGAAAGCGTCGCGGCCCCGCACCTCCTCCAGCGGCCGAAGCTTGAACTCGCCGTCCTCGAACAGGCGATGCTCCAACGATACCGGCTCCACGCCCAGGGCGGCGCCGAGCCGGGCTCCAAACACCTGGCAGTCATCGAGGACAAACAACTGAAGCGGCTCTGGCGCCGAGCCGCCGGAACCCGGGGAGTCATGCGTGGGCATCAGCAGCTTATCCTCCAAGGCTCGCTCACCTTTCCCTTTCGCCGGCATACGGCGGCACCAAGCCTGCCGGGCTTGGCGCACCAATGCGTTCTGGACCGGCTTCGGGGAAACAAGGTTTCAACCGCAGCCGTTGCCTCGCGCTACTCCACGGCAATCCGGCGCCGGCGGACCTCCTTCACCTTCGGCAGCGTCAGTTCCAGAATTCCGTCCCGAAAACTGGCCTTCGCCCTGTCGGCATCCACGTCGCTGGGCAGCGGGATGGTGCGTTCGAACGCTCCGTGGGAGATTTCCCGGCGATAATAGGCACCTTCTTCCTTAGCTTCCTCGTGATGGGACCGGCCGCGAATCGTCACCAGATTGTCCGTGACGGAGACCTCCAGGTTGTCGCGGTCGATGCCGGGGACCTCGGCCCGCAGCACCAGTTGCCTGTCCTGATCCACAACATCCACTTTCGGTATCGTGGGCTGGCGCTGCGCCCAGCGATCGCGTAATGACAGCTCCGGGAAACCCTGCCACCAGCGACCGGAGAACAGATCCTCGAACCAGCGGTCGTATTCGTTCTGCACGCCCAGGCCACGCCTGCCCACCTCGGCCGACGCGCGCTTTTCCGGGGTTTCCTGCCGGCTCTCGTCCAGACTCTTCTGCTGCACCATGGCGACACCTCGTTGTATGGTTCCTACCAAACCCGCACACCCTGTCGGCATGTGCTGATACACCTATAGCACCGGCGCAAGCAGGAGAGGTTGATGCTGATCAAGACGCTATTGAAAACAGAGCAACCTGCCATTTACATGTGCTCGCCAGGGGCGCGGCTCACTTCCGGGAAGCACAGTGCTAGAGCACCATGCCACGGGCGCTGACCGGCCACAGGCATTCGACACGACCATTACGGACCCCCACCAGCCAGTCGTGCAGGTTCACGGTGGGATCACAATGACCGGGTACCAGCCGCAAACGGTCACCCAGCTTCAGGGTGTCCCCGGGGTCATCCAGCACACCGTGCTCGTCGGATGCCTGGGTGTAGGTGACGTCCGGCAAGTCATGGACCACCGGCAGCCCGGAATCCACGCTATGCGCCTTCAGCCCCGCGTCGCATACCGCACGACCCGGCCGCGTCTTGCTCATGATCATGGAATAGAGGAACAGGCTGTTCTCGAAAGTGTCCATGGGCTGGTCGTCCGCAAGGCGAACGCGCTGGTAATCGGCGTCCATGAATACGTAGGAGCCGCACTGCAGCTCCGTGTACACCTTGCTGGCGGCTTCCAGCTCATAGGTGCCGGTTCCCGCGCCGGTGATGACATCCGGCGGCAGGCCGGCGCTGGCGAGTTGTTCCACCGTGCCTGCCGTCCGCTTCACCGCCGTGTCGATCAGCGCCTTGCGACGATGGTAGTCCCGGACATGCTGGGCGCTGCCCTGGTAGGCCTGAAGACCGGCAAAGCGCAGCGAAGGCGCTGCCGCCACGCGACGGGCCAAGGCAACCGCTTCTTCGCCTGGGGCAACGCCGCAGCGGCCGGCTCCGACATCGATCTCGACCAGTACGTCGATTCTGGTACCCCTGAGCTGCGCGGCCGCGGGCGCCGCCGCGGCCCAGGGGGGCGCCGGGGGGTGGTTTTTGTCCCCCACCCCCCCCCCCCCCCCCCCCGC
>JAFIFV010000118.1 GCA_020831845.1 Ectothiorhodospiraceae bacterium | reverse complement strand
GACCGCCCGGCAACTGCAGGAGCACGATGCCGGGCGCGGCGAAGGTGCGCTGCTGGAAGGGCACATCCATGCCGACCGTGGGGATAGTGAGGCCGCCGCCGAGGCGTACCAGCGTGCGGTGGACGAGGGCCGCCGCGACGCACTGGGCCCGCTGGTGGCGCACCGCCACGAACTGGGCATGGAGGACGCCGGGGCTCCCATCGAGGCGTGGATTGAAAACAATCCCGACGATGCGGCCGCGCGGTTGTCGCTGGCGGACTGGTACGGTCAGGTGGGCGACTACGCTGGCATGGTCCGGCAGTACGAGCGGCTGGTGGAGATGAGTGCGCGCCCGAACGCGGCCCTGAAGAACAACCTGGCATGGGGCTACAGCCAGATTGGGGACGACCGGGCCCTGCCCACGGCCAGGGAAGCGTATGAGCTGGCGCCGGATAATGCCGCGGTGATGGATACGCTGGGCTGGATTGAGCTCAAGGAAGGAAACGCCCAGCGCGCGGTGGAGCTGTTGTCCGAGGCCTCAAGCAAGGCGCCGGACAACGCGGAAATCCGCTATCACTACGGCGCCGCGCTGGCGGAAGCCGGCCAGCATTCGGAGGCCCGCACCCAGTTGCAGCGGGCGCTGGATTCCGAAGGCGACGCCCGCTGGGCCAGTGACGCCAGGGAGCGGCTGGAGGAACTGCCCAATTGAGCCATGTGCTGGAACGAAAAAGCCCGGCGTATTCACGCCGGGCTTTTTTGATTTGTCGCGGTGAGTACGGAATCAGTTGATGTGGATGCGCTTCTCATCGGAAAAGCGGCTCTTGCGACCGTCGGTGTCCACCGTGCGTACGGCGAAGCGCCAGTGGCCCGCGTCCAGGCTGTTGATGGCCACGGAAACGTCCGGATAAGGCACCACCGTCATCTCGGTGAAATCGTCGGATACCAGGCCGTAGTGCACCTCGAAGCTGTCGATCTCGCTCAGCTCAAGCTTGTGCCCGTTCTCGCGCTGGGAAGGCTCCACCCAGCTCAGGTGCACCTGCCCGCTGCTGTCGCTGGGCTGCGAGGACACCGGGTTGCCGGATCCGCTGCTACTGGAGCCTCCGGAACTCGAGCTGCTCTCGCTGACGCATCCGCCCATTGCCACTGCGGCGGCAATGATCAGTGCGAGCGAAAAAGGCTTGGAGGCGTTGGTTGTGAGGGCTGCGAAGTTGGAAAGCATGTGAGCCACACCGTCCCTGCGAGTTGACCAAAATGTGAAGTCAACTCTACGGAGGGGGGGCTATGTGTACTGTGTCTTCCTTCGCGGACCATGTGTGAAATGCGTCACGTTTTTATGAAAAGACGTGAACCAGTTCATGTTTCATCGAGACGTCTTGTCCAACTGCTTGTTTCTTAAGAGCAATAAAAAACCCGGGCGTGAAGCCCGGGTTCAGTGTGATGCCCTGGTTGTTGTTGTTGTTTGTTATTGTGCCTTGCGGCGGCGCACGGCCACCAGCAGAAGCAGGCCGGCACCCAGCAGCGCCAGCATGCCGGGTTCCGGCACCGGCGTGGACGGGGTGACGGTAATCAGCGTCTGGGTCGTGTGCGAGTCGGGGGTGAGCACCCAGAAGTCGTATTCGCTCGGGCCGGTCCAGGCGGTCAGGTTCTCCAGCCAGCTGGCAGCGGTCTGCATCACAGTGGAGGAGAAATTGCTGAAGCCGAACGACGGCGAGGTGTCCTGGTAGAGAATGGACCACAGAGCCAGCTGGAACGCAGCATCGTTGTTGGCGGAGCCCAGATCACCCGCGTGATTGTTGTACAGGCTGCTCACCAGGCCGAGGCGTTCGCCCCCCAGCGGAGCGTAGTCGTTGGCGCTGACCACGTTGTAGGTGACGACCGTGTTCTTGTTGGTGATCAGGTTCGTGGTCACGTCCAGGCAGAATGCTTCCAGGGAGTCGTTCCAGTCCTGGCCGGTCTTGAACTGGAACTGGCCGGCATTCACCGTGGCGTTCCGCGGTCCGGAGATATTGCCCTGCTTGGAGCCGTTGACGAAACCATCGTACTTGACGTCGATCGTGGAGGCCTGGGCCGAGATGGCCAGGGAGAAAGCCGCGATCAGTGTGCCCAGTGTCAGAGAGAGCTTGCGCATTGTTATCTACCCTATCCTTTAGGTTGTGTTGTGGTTCGACGACACTAAAGCAAGAATCGGGCCTGGATATTATGTTTTTGAATTTTATGTGCTTATTTCTTTTTTCTCATGATTCTCGGCGAATGAGTGTAAAAAGTTCTGACACGCTTCCGGGCTCGTGCGTCGGGCGGGCGGTTACGGGATGGTGATGATCCGTTGAGGGGAAAACCCGCTGTAGCGGCCTTCCGCGTCGTACACCCGCACCATGAAGTAGTAGGCAATGCCGCTTTGCAGGTTCTTGATCGTGGCCCCGTAGGAGTCCTGGCCTGGAACGGAGACGCTCATGCGAAAACGGCCGTCGGTGGTGCCGTAGTGCACTTCATATCCCCCGAGTTCATAGAGATACAGGCTGGACCCGTCGACGCGCGTTGCCGGAGGCGTCCAGGACAGGGTGATGTATTCATTGCCCACGGGTGGCTGCATGGATGTGGAGTGACCGTTGCCGCCACCGCCGCCGGAGGAACCGGAGCCGCTGCTGATGCAGCCCGGGAGAGTGACCACACAGAAGGTGATCAGGGCCAGCACACACAGCCGGCCACGCAGTACCGATGAAAGCGTCCGGTACACGGGAACTCCCTTGCGTCAGCGCGAACAGACGCCTGGAATGAGAATCGGATTATTCGGGCAGGTGCCCCCCCTGCGCACGCTCCGGCGGCTGGCGCTGTCGCGTGGCATGAGGATTCTGTGCTTCGTGGGAGGGTTTGGAAACCTGTAGCCAATAGGCTACGCCGCCGGAGCGAACGTTGTCGCCGGCTGGCTGCGCTCCCGAGGGTGCTCGGGGCGCATGATGTCGTGTTCTATTGGGTAATTACTCCGCTGGACCGCAAAGAGTTCCAACGGGGTTGCTCCGGTGCTCTCCAGATAGCGGAGAACGCGGCGGCACACGCCGGCGTAATCCGGAACGCTGGCATCGCGTCAGGGGGCAGTCGCCAGGCGTAGGGGGGTAATCGCCGCAGGCGATTGCCACCGATCCGGCCGGCAGGCCGGACAGGGGTGGAAAGCCAATCCCTCGGGATATTCGGGCGTACGCCCGACGGTAGCAACCGCTGCGCGGTTACTCCCCTACGGCGGGCAGTCGCCAGGCGTGGGGGGGTAATCGCCCCAGGCGATTGCCACCGATCCGGCCGGCAGGCCGGACAGGGGTGGGAAGCCAATCCCTCGGGACATTCGGGCTTATGCCCGACGGTAGCAACCGCTGCGCGGTTACTCCCCTACAGGGGGGCAGTCGCCAGGCGTAGGGGGGTAATCGCCGCAGGCGATTGCCACCGATCCGGCCGGCAGGCCGGACAGGCGTGGAAAGCCAATCCCTCGGGATATTCGGGCTTATGCCCGACGGTAGCAACCGCTGCGCGGTTACTCCCCTACGGCGGGGCAGTCGCCAGGCGTGGGGGGTAATCGCCGCAGGCGATTGCCACCGATCCGGCCGGCAGGTCGGACAGGCGGCATGCACGAACGCGCCTAACTCCGCCCGTAGTTATCCTCGAAGCGCACGATGTCGTCTTCCCCCAGGTAACTGCCCGTCTGGACCTCGATGAGCTCCAGCGGGATCACGCCGGGATTCTCCAGCCGGTGGACGGTGCCCAGGGATATGTAGGTGGACTCGTCCTCGCCGATCAGGAAGCTTTCCTCGCCCCGGATCACGCGGCCGGTACCCTTGACCACAATCCAGTGCTCCGCGCGGTGGTGATGCATCTGCAGGGACAGGCTGCGGCCGGGCGAGACGATGATGCGCTTGACCTGGAAACGGTCCGCCTGCGCAATGCCCTCGTAACTGCCCCAGGGACGCTCCACGCGCTGGTGATTCAGCACTTCCTCGCGCCCGCTCTCGCGGAGTTTTTCCACCAGCTTCTTCACGTCCTGGATCTGGTCCTTGGCGGCTACCAGTACCGCGTCCGGGGTTTCCACCACGATGCAGTCCTTGATGCCCAGCGTGGCCACCAGCCGGCTCTCTGCGCGAACGTAGCATCCGCTGCTGTTGTGCATGAGCACGTCGCCGAGCGTGACGTTGCCATTCTCGGACTGCGGACTGGCGTCATGCAGTGCGGACCAGGAGCCGAGGTCGCTCCAGCCGGCATCCATGGGGACCACGGCCGCGAGACTGGTTTTTTCCATGACCGCGTAGTCGATGGAGTCGCTGGGGCTGGCGGCAAAGGCTTCCGCGTCCAGGCGCAGGAAGTCCAGGTCGGGTTTTGCCTTGGCCAGGGCCTGTTCACAGGCCTTGAGTATGTCCGGCGCGTGCTCCCTCAGCTCATCCAGGAAGCGATCCGCCCGGAACATGAAGATGCCGCTGTTCCACAGGTAGTCGCCCGATTTCAGGTATTGCTCCGCGGTGGCCAGGTCGGGCTTTTCAACGAACTGTTCCACCGTCGCCACCGCGTTGTAGGAAGCAAGCTGCTTGCCCGCGCGAATGTAGCCGTAACCGGTTTCCGGGTAAGCCGGCCGTATGCCGAACGTGACCAGCGCGCCGTCGGCGGCGGCGCGCGCGCCGGTGCGCACTGCCAGGTGATAGGCGGCGGTGTCCTTGATGAGGTGGTCCGACGGCATGACCAGCATGATGGCGGACGGGTCGTCCAGCGCCACCTGCAACGCGGCCACCGCTACGCCGGGGGCGGTGTTCCGGCCCACCGGCTCCAGCATGATCTGCGGCGTGCCCCAGTCGTTGTCGCGCAGTTGTTCGGCCACCAGGAATCGATGCTCGTTGTTGCAGACCACGATGGGACGTTGGATGTCATCCAGGCCGCGCAGCCGTTCCATGGTCTGTTGCAGCAGCGTTGAATCCGATTCGATCAGCGGCAGCAACTGCTTCGGATAGCGCTCCCGCGACAGGGGCCAGAGGCGGGTGCCGGAACCGCCGGAGAGTATGACGGGCGTGATCGTGGTCATGATTCCATTCCTTTGTGCCGGGACGTCAGGGTGGGGCGGCCGCGAACAGTCTATGTTGGGGTTCGCTCCGCTCACCGCCAACCTACCTGGTTAGCGAACGCGTGGGCGTAGGGGGGTAACCGCGCCAGCGGTTGCCACCGATCCGGCCGCAGGCCGGAAAACGCCTTCTCCACCAAACCCTACTGCGAAAAGCGCACCACGTCAGCCGTCGCTGTTTCCCGCCAGTCAGCGGGCACCTGGTGTCGCCTGGTCAGTTGGAGCGTAGGTTGGCGGTGAGCGCGAGCGAACCCCAACAAACCCGAGCCTCCTCAGCCTTTCCCGCTGTCCATCAGGTGTCGCTCCCACGCCAGCGAGGTCCGCACAATCTCTTCCAGGCTGTCATGCCTGGGCTCCCAGCCCAGCACGTCGCGGATGCGCCTGGCTTCGGCCACCAGGGTGGGCGGGTCGCCGGCACGGCGGGGCTCCTCGTGGATGGTGAGCGGTTTGCGGTTGACCTTTTCCACCATCTCCAGCACTTCCCGGACGCTGTAGCCGTGGCCGTATCCGCAGTTCAGCGTGGTGGATTCTCCCCCGTCCCGCAGATAGTCCAGCGCCTTGAGGTGCGCGGCTGCCAGGTCTTCTACATGTATGTAGTCCCGTACTCCGGTGCCGTCAGGGGTGTCGTAGTCGGTGCCGAAGATGGAAATGTGCGGCCGCTTGCCCACGGCTGCCTCGCAGGCCACCTTCACCAGCAGCGTCGCCCTGCGGGTGGACTGGCCGATTTCACCTTCGGGATCGCAGCCGGCCACATTGAAATAGCGCAGCGCCACATGCCGCAGTTCCGAGGCAGCGGACAGATCCCGAAGCATCCACTCCGACATGAGCTTGGAGGTGCCATAGGGGTTGATGGGGGCGTTGGGCGAGTCTTCCCGGGCGACACCCCCCTGCGGAATGCCGTAGACGGCCGCGGTGGACGAGAAAATGAAATGCTTCACGCCGGCTTCCTGGCAGCAGGCCAGCAGGTTTCGGGTGGCGCAGGTGTTGTTGCCGTAGTACTTCAACGGGTTGGACACGGATTCCGGCACGATGGTATGCGCCGCGAAATGCATGACAGTGTCGATGCCGTGTTTCTCCAGCAATTCGCTCACCAGTTTCTGGTCTGCGGTACTGCCCTCCACCAGTTCTCCATGTGTTACCGCGCTGGCGAAACCGGTACTGAGGTCATCCAGCACCACCACGCGCTCGCCGCGCCGGCCAAGCTGCTTGACCACATGACTGCCGATATAGCCGGCGCCGCCGGTGACCAGGATCGGGGTTTGCGTCATAAAATCGGATTCCTGTTTGATTGATTGTCCCGCGGAGATGCTTTCGTCTGCATTATCCGGTGCCCCGCGTTGGTTGCAATGCATCAGTCCAGCATGACCTGATCCAGATAGATCACGCGAGGCCTGGTCAGGTTGCTCGTGAACAGCACCACTTCTGCCAGGTCGGAGACGTCCAGTTGCCGCTCGCGGGGCGCCGCGCGAATGGTCTCGATGGGGATGCTGATGTCGTTCCATCCCCGTTCCAGCGTGTAGCGCTGGTTGAAACGGTCGTTGTAGAGCCCGCCGCGCTGGAAGTGGGCGTGATCCCGGATAGAGACGGTCAGGATGAGCGGCTGGATGTCGGGGTTGTAGATGCTGAAGCGGAAATGGGTGAATTCGCTCCAGTCGCCGAAGGAGCGACGCATCATGGTGCCGCTGTACCGGCCGGGTTGCAGGTCCAGGCGCAGTGAGCGGGAGCCGGCTCGGGCCATCTCGGTGGTCACGGTGCCGCTGGACCAGCGCCGGTGCTCGTGCCGGGTCTCGAAGTCGCTCAGCATCGGAAATTGCTGCCGGGCCACATGGCGGTCCCAAAGCGTGGCTGCCGGGCCGTACAATTCAAGGACCACCAGCAGGGTTGCCGCTGGCAGCAGAGCCAGCAGCAACCTGCGGTTGGGGGCCATGATGGCGATGGCCGCCGCGGCGCCGACCATGTTCTGCCAGAGGTCGCGCCAGGAGGCCTGCCGCCCGAAGTGTGGCTGGATCAACTCGATTGCCCCGCCCACCAGGAAGATCGCCGCCAGCGCCACCGTGGCCTGGAGGGCGAAGTGTCGGCGGGCCAGCACCGGGATGTGGAGCAATGCCAGCGCGAGCAGGGCGAACACCCCCACGTGGGCGAACGCGTACAGCTCGTTGGGAACGTGCCGCTCCAGTCCCGAGGTGTCGAAGAAGAACAGAGGGGTAACGAGAAGGATTAGAACAACGAGGTAGAGGTAGGGTTTCTTCCGGGGCATCTCGCTGTTCTGTTCCCTGTCCGTCGCCCGTCTCGGGCCGCATTGCTGGTCGGGTGACGGCCGCGAATCATCGCTTTTCCGGCCTGCCTCCTATTCTATGGAAATGCGCCACGCCACGCACGGTATCGAAACAGATGGCGCACGCCGGGAAACGGTTGACAGACGCACCGCTCTGCCGCAAAGTATCGCGCTCTGAAATTCGGAGGGGTTCCCGAGCGGTCAAAGGGGGCAGACTGTAAATCTGCTGGCACAGCCTTCGGAGGATCGAATCCTCCCCCCTCCACCAGATTTCAAAGTACGGAGCGGCTTACTCGCTCAGTCTGGGTAGCCAGGCGGGTGTAGTTCAATGGTAGAACCTCAGCCTTCCAAGCTGATGATGTGGGTTCGATTCCCATCACCCGCTCCATAGTAAGTCGGCCCTGCTCTGGCGCAGGGCTGCGTGCGTGACGGGCCCATGTAGCTCAGGGGTAGAGCACTTCCTTGGTAAGGAAGAGGTCCCCGGTTCAAATCCGGGCATGGGCTCCATTATTCATGGTTGGTGATCGTGTTCGCGAGGTCTCCGCTGTACAGGTGGTGGCCGCGGCGCGGTTTTCAGGGGATGCACGAGGAGATCGGCTCGATGTCCAAGGGTAAGTTTGAGCGTACAAAGCCGCACGTGAACGTAGGCACCATCGGTCACGTGGACCATGGCAAGACGACGCTGACTGCGGCGCTGACGAAGGTGATGGGCGAGCAGTTTGGCGGCGAGTTTCGCGCGTACG
>JAFIFV010000116.1 GCA_020831845.1 Ectothiorhodospiraceae bacterium | reverse complement strand
CACGGCGGGCGGGCCCGCCGGGGGGGGGCGGCCCGACGATGACGACGATGACCTGTTCGGCGGGGCTGACGAGAACAGCACCAAGCTGGATCTTGCCAAGGCCTATCTGGACATGGGCGATTCCGAGGGTGCACGCAGCCTGCTGGAGGAAGTCCTTGAGGAAGGTGACGACAGTCAGAAGCGCGAAGCACAGGAACTGATGGAGCAGGCCTGACAGGCTGCTGCGGTTCACTGATGTTCGATGTACCATCTGGCCGGGCTAAGCCCGGCCAGATGCGTTTCAGGAAGCACGGAAATATCCACACGGCCGCGGTTGCGTGAACACTTCAGCGTTTCCTTCAGGGGAATAGTGAATGCGGATAGCACTTGGCGTGGAATACAACGGCTGCGCCTATGCCGGTTGGCAGACCCAGCGGCACGCCCCCTCCGTCCAGCAGCACCTGGAGCAGGCGCTGAGCCGGGTGGCGGACCATCCGGTGTCGGTGGTTTGCGCTGGCCGCACCGATGCCGGTGTCCACGCGCTGGGGCAGGTGGTGCACTTTGATACCCATGCCGTGCGCACGCCGCACGGCTGGCGACTTGGAGCCACCAGCGGCCTGCCGGACGATATTGCGGTGCACTGGGCCCAGGAAGTGCCCGATTGCTTCAATGCCCGCTTCAGCGCCACCGCCAGAAGCTACCGCTATGCCATTCTGCAGCGGCCGGTCAGGCCCGGAACGCTGAGCGGCCTGGTGTCATGGACCTGGAAGCCGCTGGACGCGGACGTCATGCACCTCGCTGCGCAGGTGCTTGAAGGCGAACACGATTTCAGTTCGTTCCGGGCCGTGGCCTGCCAGGCCGCGCATGCCAGGCGCTGTGTCAACAGCGTGCAGGTCTGGCGGCAGGGGGATTTCGTCTATCTGGATATCACTGCCAACGCGTTTCTTCACCACATGGTCCGGAACATCGCCGGAGCGCTGATGGCGGTTGGCTCGGGCGAGCAGCCCGCGGAGTGGATTGCCGACGTGCTCCAGGCGCGCGACCGGACGAGTGCCGGGGTCACCGCGCCTGCCGGCGGGTTGTATCTGGTGGCCGCGCACTACCCCGAGGAATTCCGGCTTCCCAGGCCGCCGCGACCGCCCCTGTTCAGCGGTTGACCGTGACAATTCCGGCCATGTTACTTACTATCGAGTCCTTTTCAGTCACCCATTCAGCGCCAGGTAGGTATCGTTGCGAACTCGCGTCAAGATCTGTGGCCTGACCCGTGTGGAGGATGCCCTGGAGGCCAGCCGGCTGGGGGTGGATGCCGTCGGTCTGGTATTCTACGCGGGTAGTCGCAGGGCTGTCGGGCTGGAGCAGGCGGCAGCCATCGTGGCGGCGTTGCCGCCGTTCGTCAGTGTGGTGCCGCTGTTCCTGAATCCGGACAGGGAACTGGTTCGCCAGGTGCTGGAGAGCGTGCCAGTGGATCTGTTGCAGTTCCACGGCGAGGAACCCCCGGAGTTCTGCGAAGGCTTTGGCCGCCGCTACCTCAAGGCCGTACCAATGGGCGGTCAGGACGGCCCGGTGGCTTACGCGCGGCGGTACCGTCATGCAGCAGGGTTCCTGCTCGACAGCCACGAGCCCGGTGCGCCGGGCGGTTCAGGCAAGGTCTTCGACTGGCGCGCGATCCCCGGCGATCTGGGCCGACCGCTGATTATCGCCGGCGGCCTGAAGGCGGACAACGTGGGCGAGGCCATCCGGCGCTACCGGCCCTGGGGTGTGGATGTCAGCAGCGGGGTCGAGTCCGCGCCCGGCATCAAGGACGCCGGGGCCATGGCAACATTCATCAACGAGGTGCAACGTGTCCAATAGCAATGCTGTGCAGGACGCCGTCGACTATTCCCGGTTCCCGGATGCCGAGGGACATTTCGGGCCCTACGGCGGGCGATTCGTGCCCGAGACGCTGATGGCGCCGCTGGCCGAACTCACCGAGGCGTACCTCCGTTACCGTAACGACCCCGATTTCCTGGCCGAATTCGACCGTGATTGCGCGGATTTCGTCGGCCGACCCTCGCCGCTGTATCTGGCCGAACGCTGGACGAAGAAGGTGGGCGGCGCCGAGATCTGGCTGAAGCGAGAGGATCTCAATCACACCGGCGCGCACAAGATCAACAACACCATCGGCCAGGCCCTGCTGGCCTCGCGCATGGGCAAGACGCGATTGATCGCCGAGACCGGCGCCGGCCAGCACGGTGTCGCAAGCGCTACGATCGCCGCCCGGCTGGGGCTGGAGTGCGTGGTGTACATGGGCGCCGAGGATATCCAGCGTCAGGCGCCGAACGTCTACCGCATGCGGCTGCTGGGTGCGAAAGTTGTCCCGGTGACCTCCGGTACGCGGACGCTGAAGGACGCGCTGAACGAGGCCATGCGCGACTGGGTGACCAACGTGGACGACACTTTCTACATCATCGGCACCGTGGCGGGGCCCCATCCCTATCCGATGATGGTGCGTGACTTCCAGTCCATCATCGGCCGCGAAGCGCGCCAGCAGATACTGGAGAAAACCGGCGCCTTGCCGGATGCGCTTGTGGCCTGCGTGGGAGGCGGCTCCAATGCCATCGGGCTGTTCCATCCGTTCCTGAATGATGCCGAGGTGGCCATGTACGGTGTCGAGGCCGGCGGCTTCGGCATCGAGTCAGGCAAGCACGCCGCGCCGCTCTGCGCCGGCAAGCCGGGCGTGCTGCACGGCAATCGCACCTACCTGATGGAAGACGAGAACGGGCAGATCATCGGTACGCATTCCGTATCCGCCGGCCTGGATTATCCCGGCGTCGGCCCGGAGCATTCCTGGCTCAAGGACATCCGGCGCGCCTGCTACGTCTCGGTGACCGATGACGAGGCCATGGACGCCTTTCACAAGCTGACCCGTAGCGAGGGCATCATCCCTGCGCTGGAAACGGCCCATGCGCTGGCCTACGCGGAAAAGCTGGCCGCCGAGCTGGGGCCTGGAAAACGGATCATCGTGAATCTCTCCGGCCGCGGCGACAAGGACATCAACACCGTGGCCACGCGTGAAGGAATCGAACTATGAGCCGCCTGGCAGAACGCTTTCGCCAGCTCAAGCGGGATGGCCGACGGGCACTGATTCCCTACATCACTGCCGGGGATCCGCATCCCGATCTCACCGTCACACTGATGCACGCGCTGGTGGATGCCGGCGCCGACGTGGTGGAGGTGGGGGTGCCGTTCTCCGACCCGATCGGTGACGGCCCGGTCATTCAGCTGGCCTGCGAACGGGCCCTGGCCCACGGCACCGGCATACGTGACGTGCTGGCGATGGTGGCCCGGTTCCGCGAGAAGGATGCCGAGACGCCGGTGGTGTTGATGGGCTACATGAATCCGGTGGAAATCATGGGCTACCAGGGCTTCGCCCGGGCGGCAGCCGATGCGGGCGTCGACGGCGTGCTGATCGTGGACCTGCCCCCGGAGGAAATGGGCGAACTGAGCGGCTGCCTGGCCGACAGTGATCTGGACCCGATCTTCCTGGTGGCCCCCACCACCACCGAGCAGCGCATGCGCACGATCTGCGATCATGCCCGTGGCTTTGTCTACTATGTGTCGTTGAAAGGGGTGACCGGCTCCGGCACGTTGGACATGGACTCGGTGGGCGAACGTGTGAATCGCATCCACAGCATGACCGGCCTGCCGGTCGGCGTCGGATTCGGTATCGACAGCGCCGAGAAAGCAGCTGCCATGGGCCGCGTTGCCGATGCCGTGGTGGTGGGCAGTGCGCTGGTCAAGCAGATAGAAGCGCATGCGCATGACCACCAGGCGGTGGTGCGCGAAGTCTCCGGCCTGCTGCGCTCCATGCGCAAGGCCCTGGACGCCGAAGCCGCACCGCAGACCGCCTGATAGCGACAGGACTGAATAACGATGAGTTGGTTCGAAAAGCTGATGCCTTCCCGAATTCGCACGGATTCGGATGAAAAGGCCAAAAACCGGAGCGTCCCCGAAGGCCTCTGGACCAAATGCCCGGGTTGCGCCGCCGTGCTCTATCGGCCGGAGGTGGAGCGCAACCAGGAGGTCTGCCCGAAATGCTCGCACCACATGCGAATCGGTGCCCGCGCACGGCTGAATGCGTTCCTGGATGAAGGCACCACGGCCGAGATCGGCGATACCGTCAAACCGGTGGACCTGCTGAAGTTCCGTGACAGCAAGAAGTACAAGGACCGCCTGGCGCAGGCCACCAAGGCCACCGGCGAGGACGATGCGCTAGTGGCCATGCGGGGTGCGGTCGGCGGCATGCCGCTGGTGGCGTGCGTTTTCGAATTCGACTTCATGGGCGGCTCGATGGGGTCGGTGGTGGGCGAACGTTTCGTGCGCGCCGCCGATATCGCCCTGGCCGAGCGGATACCGCTGGTGTGTTTTTCCGCCAGCGGCGGGGCGCGCATGCAGGAAGCCCTGTTCTCGCTGATGCAGATGGCCAAGACCAGTGCCGTGCTGCGCCGCCTGAAGGACGAAGGGGTGCCGTACATCTCCGTGCTCACGGATCCCACCATGGGTGGCGTTTCCGCCAGTCTGGCAATGCTGGGCGACGTGAATGTGGCCGAACCCGGAGCGCTGATCGGCTTTGCCGGCCCGCGGGTCATCGAGCAGACGGTGCGTGAAACCCTGCCGGAGGGCTTCCAGCGCGCCGAATTCCTGGTGGAGCATGGCGCCATCGACATGATCGTGGACCGCCGCGACATGCGCGAGCGGCTGGGGGGGATTCTGGCCATCATGACCCATCAGCCCTCGCTGCAGGTCAAGCGCCTGGAGCAGGCCTGACGCCGGAGCGCGGCATGCGGTTTCAGCGGTTGGATGACTGGCTGGCGTGGCAAGAGACGTTGCACCCCAAGGCGATTGACTTGGGGTTGGAACGCGTCCACCGCGTGGCCCGGACCCTGGATCTGTTGAAGCCGGTCTGCCCGGTGCTCACGGTTGCCGGTACCAACGGCAAGGGGTCCGCAGTGGCCTACGCCGAAGCCATCTGGCGCGCGGCCGGCTATCGTACCGGCTGCTACACCTCGCCGCATCTGCTGCATTATTCCGAACGCGTTCGTATCGACGGCCAGCCGGTGGACGACCGGTCCCTGGTCGAGGCGTTCGACGCCGTGGACTGCGCCCGCGGGGGCGATACCCTGAGTTACTTCGAGTTCGGCACGCTGGCGGCGCTATGGTTGTTCAGGCGTGCCGCCCTTGATGCGCTGGTGCTGGAGGTGGGGCTGGGCGGCAGGCTGGATGCGGTGAACGTGGTCGATGCCAGCGTGGCCCTGGTGACTTCCATCGGGCTGGATCATGCCGATTGGCTGGGGACCGATCTGCAGCAGATCGGGCGGGAAAAGGCCGGTATATTCCGCGAAGGACGCCCTGCCGTGTATGCCGCCGACGACATGCCGGAGAGCATTGACGAGACGGCGGCCAGCGTCGGTGCCGTCCTGTACCGCCCCGGGGCCGGCTTCCACTGCCAGCGCCATCCGGATGGCAGTTGGGACTACCGGGATGCGATACAGGATCTGCCCGGACTTCCCCCGCCGGGCCTGACCGGCGCGGTGCAGTACGGCAATGCCGCCGGGGTGTTGTGCGCGTTGGGCTTGTTGTCCGACCGCTTGCCGGTGACGCCTGCGGCGGTCCGTGGCGGTATCGGCGCCACCCGGTTGGCCGGCCGCATGCAGCATCTGCCGGGTGCCGTGGACTGGCTGCTGGATGTGGCGCACAATGCGGATAGTGCGGCAACGCTGGCCTCCAACCTGACGTTGGCGCCATGCGCCGGTCGTCGCATGGCGCTGTTCGCGCTGATGGCGCGCAAGGAACTGGCCTCCGTGGTGGACCCCCTGCGAGCCTGCTTCGATGGCTGGTACCTGCTGGATCTGCCCGATGACGATGCCAGATCGGCGGTCGAGGTCGCGGATTACCTGGGCAAGGAGGCCGTGATGGACACCGGTTCAGTGGATCAACTGCTCCCTCGTCTCGATGCCGCGTTGCGGCCGGGAGATCAACTGGTGGTCTTCGGCTCGTTTCGTACCGTGGAAGAGGCGCTGCGCTATCGCAGCCGGTCGGTGGCAGCCTGATGCAACAGCGGCACAAACAACGGCTGATCGGAGCCATTGTGGTGGCGGCCCTCGCCATCATCTTCCTGCCCATGGTCCTGCGCGGGCCGGTGGAGAACCGGACACTGAGTGTCCCCGCCGAGATCCCGCCGCGCCCGGATGCCCAGACCGCCAGCCCCGGCCGGCCCGCTGCCGATGGCAGGCCGCCGCCGGCACTGGATCGCATTCCCGTGCCCACAATCGCAAGCGATTCCGACACCGACGATGTCGAGCCGGAAGCGGAGGCCGAACCTCCCGCGCGGGAAGCACCCGCCGAGCCGCCCGCGACCGCTGCGGAATCCCGGGACGAGGAGCGACCGCAGGAGCCAGCCTCCCGCTCGGTGGTGGAAGGCTATGCGGTGCAGGTGGGAAGCTTCAGCCGCAGGGATAATGCCATGGCGCTGCGGGACCAGTTGCGGGACAAGGGGTTTCCGGCCTTCGTCGACGAGGCGCAGCGTGAGCAAGGTGCCATCTACCGCCTGCGGGTGGGGCCCGTCATGAACCGGGAGGAGGGTCGCGAGCTGGCCCAGCGGCTGCAACAGGAGGAGAACCTGGATGGCCTGGTGGTCTCCCATCCCTGAGTGCGGGTTCCGCGGCGTATGATAGCCTGCGTCGCTACCTGGACATGCCGGTTTCCCGGAAGGGTGCCGTCTGCTACCATCTGCGCTCGTTCCAGCGGCCTGCCCATAATCACTCCGGAAACCGATGAACTGGCTTGATTACGCCATTCTCGCAGTCATCGCCCTGTCTGCACTGATCAGCCTGGTACGCGGCTTCGTGCGCGAGGTGCTCTCGCTGCTGGTCTGGGTGCTGGCATTCTGGGTGGGCATCCGCTTCTCCCAGCCCCTGTCGATGTTCCTGGTGGACTATATCGCCTCGCCGACCATCCGGCTGGGGGCCGCCTTCGCCGCGCTCTTCGTGCTGACCCTGATCATCGGCGCCGTGATCAACTATCTGGCCGGCCAGTTGGTGACCCGCACCGGGCTCAGCGGCACCGACCGCTTCATCGGGGTGTTGTTCGGCGTGGCCCGCGGGCTGGTCGTGGTGGCCGTCATCATGCTCGCCGCCGGGTTGACGGCGTTGCCGCGCGAACCCTGGTGGCAGGACTCGATGATGGTCCGGCAGATCCAGCCCTGGGTCTGCCGGGTCGGAGTGGATGATTGGCTGACGGGCATGAGTGTCTATGCGCCGCTGGTCAGCGAGGAAGAAGAGGCAGCCGGGAAGCCTGCGCCAGAGTACTGGCAGGAGTTCTGTGACGGCGTCGAGCAGTCGTAGGTCGTTACAGCACATCTTTCCGGGCGGACCATGCCCGGCTTGGCATTGAGGGCAGACGCGTTATGTGTGGCATTATCGGCATGGTGGGCCAGGGCCCGGTGAATCAGGCGCTGTACGACGGCCTGACGGTGCTACAACATCGGGGGCAGGATGCCGCCGGTATCATGACCTACGATCATGGCAGGTTGTGTCTGCGCAAGAGCAACGGCCTGGTGCGGGACGTGTTCCGGCAGGAGCACATGGTGCAGCTTCGGGGTAACGTGGGCATCGGCCACGTGCGATATCCCACCGCGGGCTGTTCCAGCTCGGCCGAGGCGCAGCCCTTCTACGTGAACTCCCCCTACGGCATCAGCCTCGCCCACAACGGTAACCTGACCAATGCGGAAGAACTGAAGCGGGAACTGTTCGTCGAGGATCTTCGCCATATCAATACCGAGTCGGACTCGGAAATCCTGCTCAACGTGTTTGCCCATGAGCTTGCCCGCCCCGGCAAGTTGCGCATCGATGTCGAGGATATCTTCGATGCCGTGGTTCAGGTGCATCGCCGGTGTCGCGGCGGCTACGCAGCGGTGGCCATGATCAACGGCTACGGGGTGCTGGCCTTCCGCGACCCGCACGGCATCCGCCCGGTGTGTTTCGGCGAGCGGCGCACGGAAACCGGCACCGAGTACCTGGTGGCTTCCGAGAGCGTTGCGCTGGATACGCTGGGCTTCACGCTGACCCGCGAGCTGGCGCCGGGGGAGGCAGTGTTCATCAGCCTGGACGGCCAGTTGCACAGCCGGCAGTGTGCCGACAATGCCCGTCACGCTCCCTGCCTGTTCGAGTATGTCTATCTGGCACGGCCGGATTCCATCATCGACGGCGTGGCCGTCTACAAGGCGCGCCTGCGCATGGGCGAGAAGCTGGCGCAGAAGATCCAGCGCACCTGGCCCGATCATGATATCGACGTGATCATCCCGGTGCCGGACACCAGCCGCACCTCGGCGCTGGAGATGGCACACCATCTGGGCGTGACCTACCGCGAGGGCTTCATCAAGAACCGTTACATCGGGCGCACCTTCATCATGCCTGGCCAGGCCCAGCGCCGGAAATCCGTGCGCCAGAAGCTGAACCCCATCGGCCTGGAGTTCAAGGGCAAGAACGTGCTGCTGGTGGACGACTCCATCGTGCGCGGCACCACCTGTGAACAGATCATCCAGATGGCCCGGGACGAAGGTGCCAAGCGCGTGTATTTCGCCTCCGCCGCGCCGGCCGTCCGCTATCCCAACGTCTACGGCATCGACATGCCGTCGCCCGGCGAACTGATCGCCCACGGCCGCACTGAGGAGGAGGTGGCGGCGATGATCGGAGCCGACAGGCTGGTCTACCAGGACCTGGAGGACCTGATGGCGGCCGTCTGGCAGGGCAACAAGTCGCTGACCGCCTTCGATGCTTCCTGCTTCAATGGCAAGTACATCACGGGTGACGTCAGTCAGGGTTATCTCGACGACCTCGCCCGACGGCGTTCCGACGAGGCCAAGGACGGGCGTGAGCGGGGTGTCTCCGAAGTGACCGATCTCTACCAGACGCTGGACCGGAGCTGAGGCAGGACTGCGGGTGGCTCCCGCCGATTGACGTCCGAGACCGACCACCCAGCCTCCGCCCGCGCCGGGTTTGACAGCGCCCGGTGCAGGGAATAGGATTCCGGCATAGCGCTGATTTGAACTTCAGCTTGCGAGCGCTTAATAAATGCAGCTAAAGCGAGAGAGGAACCCGCTTTCTTGCTTTGGCCGGAAGCGGGTTTTTTCATGCCCGCAGGTGAGGAGCCAGATGTCGCAGCAGGACTATGACGAATACGGCCTGGGCACCCGCGGTGTCCGGGCAGGACAGCACCGCACCAACGAGATGGAGCAGTCGGAGCCGATTTTCCTGACCTCCAGCTTCACCTTCGACAGTGCGGCGCAGGCGGCTGCACGGTTTTCCGGCGAGGAGAACGGCAACATCTACTCGCGCTTCACCAATCCCACTGTGCGCGCCTTCGAACAGCGGCTGGCCGCGCTCGAGGGTGGCGAGGCCTGCGTGGGCACCGCGTCCGGGATGTCGGCCATTCTGGCCACCGCCATGACGTTGCTGCGATCCGGTGACCATGTGGTGGCATCAGCCGGCTTGTTCGGTACCACGACCTCGCTGTTCAGCAATATCCTCCCGAAGTTCGGGGTCGAGAGCAGCTTCGTGCCGCTCACCGACTACACGGCCTGGGAGGCGGCCATTACGCCCCGAACGCGTTTTCTGTTCCTGGAAACGCCATCGAATCCGCTCACGGAGGTGGCGGACATCGCCCGATTGGCCGAGCTGGCGCATGCGCACGATTGTCTGCTGATCGTCGACAACTGTTTCTGCACACCCGTGCTCCAGCGCCCGCTGGAACTGGGCGCCGATCTGGTCATCCATTCCGCAACCAAGTACCTGGACGGGCAGGGCCGTTGTGTGGGCGGGGCCGTGGTGGGTGACCGCAAGACCGTCGGCGAGGAGATCCTCGGTTTCCTGCGTACGGCCGGCCCCACTATGAGCCCCTTCAATGCCTGGGTGTTCCTAAAGGGGCTGGAGACGCTGCGGTTGCGGATGCGGGTTCATTCGGACAACGCGATGGCGCTGGCTGACTGGCTGCAGCATCAGCCCGGCGTCCGCAAGGTGAACTACCCCGGCCTGGCCGCGCATCCCCAGCATGCGCTGGCGAGCAGCCAGCAGACCGGCTACGGGGGCATCGTTTCCTTCGAGGTGGAGGGCGGCAGGGAAAGTGCCTGGCGCCTGATCGATTCGACACGCCTGGTTTCGATTACCGCTAATCTGGGTGATGCCAAGACTACCATCACGCATCCCGCCACCACCACGCACGGCCGTATTTCGCCGGAGCAGCGGGCAGCGTGCGGCGTCACCGAGGGCTTGATCCGGTTGTCGGTGGGGCTGGAGGATGTGGCCGATCTGCAGACGGACCTGGAACGGGCCCTGGCCCGATCCTGAATCTTTCACCATTGCAGGGGTGAACCGTGACAGAGCAACCCCGTGAACTGCTGAACGCGCTGTACTCGGCAGCACTGGATGCGGTCGCCGGCCGCCCGGCTGTGCGCAGGGCCCTGGAGCGCAGCCCCATGGACTCGCCGACTGCGCTGCTGGCCATCGGAAAGGCGGCGGCTGCCATGACCGAGGGTGCGCTGGACGTGCTGGGCGGAGACGTGACGGAGGGTCTGGTGGTGACCAAGCACGACCATCTCTCTGCGGCCTGTCGCGACAACCCTCGACTCCATTGCCTGGAAGCCTCTCATCCCGTGCCCGATGCCAGCAGCCTTCGCGCCGGGCGTGCGGTACTGGATTTCCTGCAGCGGCTGCCCGACGAACAGCCGCTGCTGGTGTTGTACTCTGGCGGGGCATCCAGCCTGATGGATGTGTTGCCCGAGGGCTTTGTGGAGGACGACCTTGCCGAGATGAATCGCTGGCTGCTCAGTCAGCCCCTGGACATCGCGCAGATCAATCGCGTGCGCGTGGCGGTGTCGGTCATCAAGGGCGGTCGCCTGGCCGCGCACCTGCGAGGCCGGCCGTGCCGGGTCATGCTGATTTCCGATGTGCCCGGAGACAACCCCGCCGTGATTGGCTCCGGGCCGCTGGCCCCCCCCAGCAATCCCGGCGAGATGCCGTCCGGCCTGCCTTCGGGCATACGGGCAATGATGGCGGTGGCGCCACCGCCGCCGGAGCCGGAGCTGTTCCGGAACATCACGCTGGAAGTGATCGCCAACAACCGCATGGCCCGCGAGGCGGCGGCTGCCACGGCGCGAGAGCGGGGCGTCGCGGTTCAGGTGCACGATGGTCTCGTGCAGGGGGAAACGCCAGCGGCGGCGGAGATGATCTCCCGCTCGATGCTGGATGGCCCCGTCGGGGTGCAGGTGTGGGGCGGCGAGACCACGGTGCGCCTTCCCCCCAGTCCCGGGCGTGGCGGCCGGGCACAGGCGCTGGCGCTGCAAGCGGCCTTGCGGCTGGAAGGTAGCGGTCCCGCCTGGCTGCTGTGTGCGGGAACCGACGGCACCGATGGCCCCGGCAGCGACGCGGGTGCGCTGGTGGATCACGAGACCTGCAGACGTGGCCGCGCTGGCGGCCTGGACCCGGTAGAGTGCTTGCGGCGGGCCGATGCCGGTACCTTCCTGGAAGCCAGCGGTGACCTGCTGCAGACTGGACCCACCGGGACCAATGTCATGGACGTGTTCATGGCCTATCGCCCCGGCGCATCCTCGGACCAGGCGAGCGGCTCTTGACCCGGTCGGTCTACCTGCTGGTCGCGGAGGCCATCGCCGAGCGCGAGCCGGAATCCAAATGCCGTCTCGCGGTCGCACTGCGGCGGGCCTGGGATGCTGGGTTGCTGGAGCGCCTGCCGGCGCCGGCCCCTGGGCCCATCGGCGAGCCGGGTCGCCCCGAACGACCATTGCTGGTGCCTCCCCGGGAACTGGTCCAGCGCAAACTCGGCACCGATGCCGGACGTGCGGCGCTGGTCCATGCCGTGGCCCATATCGAGTTCAACGCAATCAACCTGGCGCTGGACGCGGTTTACCGCTTCCGCAACATGCCCGACCGGTACTACGCCGACTGGTTGCGCGTGGCGGCCGAAGAGGCCAGCCATTTCCGCATGCTGCGTGCCCGACTGTGGGAACTCGGCTGCGATTACGGCGACTTCCCCGCCCACAGCGGCTTGTGGGAGATGTGCCGGGAGACTGCGCACGACGTCATGGTGCGCATGGCGCTGGTTCCACGCGTGCTGGAAGCGCGCGGCCTGGACGTGACCCCCGGCATGATGGAGCGCTTGCGTGCCGCCGGGGATCAGGCCACGGTGGATTGCCTGGCAGTGATCCTGCGGGAGGAACAGGCCCATGTGGCCATTGGCTCCCACTGGTTCCGCCACTGCTGCGAGCAGCGCGGACTGGCCCCGGAGGCGCTGTTTCGCGAACTGCTGCGACAGTACATGCGTGGAGGTCTCAAGGGGCCTTTCAATGTGGGGGCACGGTTGAAAGCGGGCTTTTCCGAGCAGGAACTGCGGGAACTCGAGCGCCTGGCCTCGATTTCCTGAGACGCGCCTTTCAGGCAGTATTACCCTGTGGGTTGCTGACACGTGGCGCACCCCCGAAACGGAGGAACGGACGATGAGCAAGCGCGACGCCTACCTGGAGAAGTTCAAGGCCCAGTTGGATGAATGGAACGCCGAACTGGCCAAGCTGGAGGCCAGGGCGCGCAAGGCCCGCGCTGACCTGCAGGTGGAGTACGATGAGCAACTCCAGGAATTGCGTCGCCGCCGTGACCGTGCGCGCGAGCAGTACCGCGAGATGGAGCAGTCCGGAGAACAGACCTGGGATGCGTTCAGGGTCAAGGCCGAGACAGCCTGGAAGGACCTGGAAGAGGGCTTCCGTAAGGCATGGAGTCGGTTCTGAAACCGTTTGCGCCGAGACACCCCTAAACCCGAGGAGACAGTTACATGGCCCGCATTTCCCGTCGCGGCACGGATATGAATACCATTGGCGATCTGCCGGCGGTCGGTCAGTCGGCGCCGGCCTTCACGTTGACCGGAACCAATCTCGCCGATATCACGCTGGCCGAACTGAAGGGCAAGAAAGTGGTGCTGAACATCTTTCCCAGCATCGACACGCCCACCTGCGCAAAATCGGTGCGTACATTCAACCAGGAGGCGTCCAACCGGCCCGGTGCCGTTGTGCTCTGCGTTTCCGCCGATTTGCCGTTCGCCCAGTCCCGCTTCTGTGGAGCAGAAGGGCTGGAGAACGTGGTCAACGCCTCCACATTCCGTCATCCGGAATTCGGCAGCGACTATGGTGTGGAGATCATCGACGGGCCGATCAGGAAACTCCTTGCCCGGGCGGTGGTGGTCATCGACGAGCAGGGCAAGGTGACGCATACCGAACTGGTGTCCGAGATCGCCAACGAACCCGATTACGCCGCGGCGTTGGCTAAGCTTTAGACTGGGCGGCTCCGCACGTGCGCGCCCGCCGGACAGGCGGGCGCATGCGTCTGGGGCTCAGCCACCGGCAAGCATTCGGGAGAGATGAACGGCTATGAGTGAAAACCAGGATCAGCGCGAACAGCAGGAAGATGGCGACGAGCACCATCTCAAGCTGCGCAATCTGCGTTACGAGGACTACGCGGACATCAAGGAAATCATGGATGAGGTCTATCCCACCATGGGCCCCTGGACCCGCAAGCAGTTTGCTGCTCAGTTGAACCGGTTTCCCGAAGGTCAGATCTGCATAGAAGACAACAACAAGGTGGTGGCCGCGGCGCTTACTATCGTTGTGGATTACCGGCGTTTCGGCGACAAGCACACCTATGACCAGATCACGGGTAACGGCTATTTCACAACCCATGACCCGAATGGCGATGTGCTGTACGGGGTGGACGTCTTTGTCAGCCCCAAATACTCGGGCATGCGGTTGGGCCGGCGCCTGTACGACGCACGCAAGGAGCTTTGCCGCAATCTGAACCTGCGTTCCATCGTGGCGGGGGGGCGTATCCCCGGCTACAAGAAGCACGCCAGGGAGATGACTCCGGAGCAGTATATCGAGCTGGTGAAGCGGCACGAGGTCTATGACCCGATCCTGAGCTTCCAGCTGGCCAACGATTTCCACGTGCGCCGCGTCATTACCGATTATCTGCCGGATGACCGTGATTCCCGCGCCTTTGCCACCCTGGTGCAATGGAACAATATCTTCTACGAGGACAAGCAGACCTCGCTGATCGGCGGCCAGAAGACCTCGGTGCGGGTGGGGACGGTGCAATGGCAGATGCGGCCCATGCACTCCGTGGAGCAGTTGATTGCCCAGGTGGAGTTCTTCGTCGATGCGCTGGCGGGGTACAACTGTGATTTCCTGCTGCTGCCGGAGTTCTTCGATGCGCCGCTGCTCTCCAACTTCAACCAGGACAACCCGGCCGAGGCGCTCCGCGGCCTCTCCCAGTACACCGACGAGATCCGCGAAGCCATGCTGTCGCTGGCGGTGAGCTACAACATCAACATCGTGGCGGGCTCGATGCCGGTCTACGACGAGGCCAGCAAGGAGCTGTACAACGTCTCCTACCTGCTGCGCCGTGACGGCACCTGGGAGTCGCAGCATAAACTGCACATCACGCCCGACGAGCGCAGTTACTGGGGGCTGCGTGGCGGCAACAGCCTCCAGGCATTCGACACCGATGTGGGCAAGGTCGGCATTCTGGTGTGCTACGACGTCCAGTTCCCGGAGCTGTCCCGCGTGCTGATGGAACAGGGCATCAAGATCCTGTTCGTGCCGTTCTGGACCGATACCAAGAACGGCTATCAGCGTGTGCGCCTCTGCGCCCAGGCAAGGGCTATCGAGAGCGAATGCTACGTGGCCATCACCGGCAGCGTCGGCAACCTGCCCAACGTGGAAAATGTGGACATCCAGTATTCCCAGTCTGCTGTCTTCTCCCCCTCGGATTTCGCCTTTCCGCACGACGCCGTGGTGTCGGAGGCAACGCCGAATACCGAGATGACGCTGGTCGTGGACCTGGACCTGGAAAAGCTGCGGGAGCTGCGCTACCAGGGTTCTGTTCGCAACTATCAGGATCGTCGCCTGGACCTGTTTCAGGTGCAGTGGCTGGGGGAGGACGCCAAGTCCGAGTCGGCGCCGGCCGAACAGGCTCAAGCCGCCCGCCAGGATGTGTCCTGACGAGACCAAAGGGAAGAAAACCATGTGTGACGGTGAGCACCGGTCCCCGCTGGCCGGCCTGCTGGAGAACAACCGTGTGTGGTCCGAGACCATGCAGGCGGAAGAGCCCGAGTTCTTCCGCAAGCTGGTTGATCAACAGAGCCCTGAGTACCTCTGGATCGGCTGCGCAGACAGTCGCGTGCCGGCCAACGAAATCGTCGGCTTGCTGCCCGGGGAACTATTTGTTCACCGCAATGTGGCCAATGTCGTGGTTCACACCGACACCAACTGCATGTCGGTGCTGCAGTATGCCGTGGAGGTGTTGAAGGTGAAGCACATCATCGTCTGCGGCCATTACGGCTGCGGCGGGGTGCGGGCGGCCATGGGCGCGACACCGTACGGAATGATCGACAACTGGCTGCGTCACATCAAGGATGTCTACTTCCGCCACCGCGAGGCACTGGATCCGATCGGGGACGAACGCGCCCGTGTTGATCGCCTGTGTGAACTCAATGTTGTGGCTCAGGTATACAACGTCTGCTACACCACCATCGTTCAGAATGCCTGGGCCCGGGGCCAGGAGCTGACCGTGAACGGCTGGGTCTATGGCCTTCAGGATGGACTGGTGAAGGATCTCAAGGTCAGCGTCTCCCGACCCGGGCAGATCCCGCAGGTCTACCGCATGGACACCACCAACGGGGTCTGACCGCGGCAGCGGAAACGGAACTGGCCGGAAGGACGGTAGCTACATTGCCCAGACTGTTCACAGGACTAATCGACGCCTGGCGTGATGGATATGGCTGGGCCGACTTCCGCAAGGACGTGATGGCCGGGCTGACGGTCGGTATTGTTGCGGTCCCGCTGGCCATGGCGCTTGCCATCGCCACCGGCGTTCCTCCCCAGCACGGCCTTTATACCGCGATCGTCGCAGGTTTCATCATCGCCGTTACCGGTGGCTCCCGCTTCAATATTTCCGGGCCCACGGCGGCCTTTGTCGTGATTCTCTTCCCCATCGTGCAGCAATATGGCCTGGGCGGCCTGCTGCTCGCCACGTTGATGTCGGGCGTGATACTGGTGGCGCTGGGCGCCGCGCGCCTGGGCGTGCTGATCCAATTCGTGCCCTATCCTGTGGTGCTGGGTTTTACTGCCGGTATCGCGGTGGTGATAGCCACGTTGCAGATTCCGGATTTCCTCGGCCTGCAGGACGTGGCCCCAGGGGAACACTACATCGAGAACGTTGCGGCAATCATCGTGGCCATGGGTAGCCTGGACCCCATGCAACTGGCGATCGGGGCGCTGACGTTGGCGGTTCTGCTCGTGTGGCCGCGATTGCGGCTGCCGATACCGGCACCGCTGGTCGGGTTGCTGGCGGGCGCCGTGGCGGCTTATCTGGTGAATCTGTGGCTTGGTGATGGTGGCCCCGCGGTTGAAACCATCGCCTCCCGCTTCAGTTGGGAGATCGATGGCGTAGCAGGCTCGGGTGTGCCGCCAGTGGCACCATCGCCGGTTCTCCCCTGGCTGTTCCCCGGCCCCGATGGGCAACCGCTGCAGCTGAGTTTCGGACTGGTGAGCGCCCTGATAGGCCCGGCTTTCGCCATCGCCATGCTGGCGGCGATCGAGTCGCTGCTCTGCGCGACGGTCGCCGACGGCATGACGCGGACCCGACATGACCCCAATGCGGAACTGATTGGGCAGGGGCTGGGCAACATCGCGGTCCCGTTCTTCGGCGGCATTACCGCTACCGCGGCCATTGCGCGTACTGCAACCAATGTGCGCAGCGGTGCCCGTTCGCCGGTGGCAGCGATCGTCCACGCGCTGGTCGTGTTGCTGGCGGTGGTCAGCCTCGCCGGGCTGCTGGGGCTCGTGCCGATGGCCGCTCTTGCGGCGCTGCTGTTCGTGGTCGCGTGGAACATGTCCGAGGCGCGCCACTTCCTGCAGACACTGCGTTCGGCGCCACCGGGCGATGTGGCGGTGTTGCTGGTGTGTTTCCTGTTGACCGTCATTTTCGACATGGTACTGGCGGTGGCCGTGGGTATCGGTCTGGCCAGCGTGCTGTTCATCCGGCGGATGGCGATGCTGACCCATGCCAGTCGCCTTGCCCCGGGGAGTGAGGCGGACATGGGGGGGCTGCCGCCGGGGGCGGTGGTTTACGACGTCAATGGCCCCTTGTTCTTCGGCGCGGCCGAGAAAGCCGTTTCGTCCATGCGCGTGGTGGACAGGGATATCCGTCTGGTCATCCTGGACATGGTGGATGTCCCCAGCATTGATGGCACTGCACTGACGGCGCTGAAAACTCTGAGCGACGAAATGCGTGTGCACGGAATCTCGCTGATCTATACCGGGCTCACACCACGCCAGATTGTCAAACTGCGGCGTGCGGGTATCCGGAAGGTGCGCGGCCGGCTCACCTATTGCCGGACCCGTTCCCGAGCCGTCGCCATCGCGACCCGCTGGCTGGCCGGGGAAAGCCAGTGTCCGGAGGATTCCCGGCCGCGGTGACCGGGCCTGTGTTGTTGTCCTTTTTCCCGCCTCCCAACTGTGTTCTCATCGTCAGACAATCGAAAAGAACGTGTGGAGTCGATGCGATGCTGATGAATGCGGGCTCGTCCTGTCTGTTGGTGGTGGATGTCCAGGAGCGACTGACGCCGGCAATCCACGAAGGCGAGCGAGTCGTGGATAATGCCGGGTGGCTGATCAAGGTCGCTCGGGAGGTGGATGTTCCTGTTCGCCTGACCGAGCAGTATCCCAAGGGGTTGGGGCCGACCGTGCCAGCCGTTCGTTCGCTGGTGCTGGACGAGGAATTGCTGGAGAAGATCCACTTTTCCTCCATGGCCTCGGATCATATACGCCGTGAACTGGCGACCCTGGGGCGCCGCCAGATCGTGATCGCCGGCACCGAGGCGCATGTCTGCGTGCTGCAGACCTCGCTCGGCCTGCTGAAGGAGGGCTACGAAGTTTTCGTGGTGGCGGACGCCGTTTCCAGCCGCCGCGCGGCTGATGTGGAGCTGGCATTGCAGCGCCTGGCCCAGCATGGTGCGCAGGTGGTGAGCCGGGAGATGGTGGCTTTCGAATGGTTGGGGAGGGCCGATACCGAAGTGTTCAGGCGGGTGATGCCGCGGTATATTCGTTGATATTCCCCGCGGACATGCGCGGGCTGCTGGCACGAGAAGCCTGAATCGACCGGCTTCCCGTGCCCGGGTGGCGTCGCTACGCTCAGTGAGCGTGGCCGTGGGCCACTTCTTCTTCCGTGGCCTCGCGCACCTCGACCACCTTGACGTCGAAATTCAGCGCCACGCCGGCCATGGGATGGTTGGCATCCACAGTGACCTGATCGCCCTCGATGGCCGCGATGGTCACGATCTGGCCGCCGCCTTCGCCTTCGCCGCCACCTGCCTGGAACTGCATGCCGACTTGCAGGTTGTCGACACCCTGGAACATCTCCTTGGGCACCACCTGGGTCAGTTCGTCACGGCGTTCCCCATAGGCTTCGGCGGGCTCGATGCGCACGCTCAGCTCTTCGCCGGCGGCCTTGCCTTCCAGCGCCTTCTCGAGTCCGGGAATGATGTTGCCGTTACCGTGCAGGTAGGCCAGCGGCTGCTTGCCGTCGGACGTATCCAGGACGCTGCCGTCGTCGTCCTTCAGGGTATAGTCGATGGCGACGACCTTGTCCTTCGCGATCTGCATGGGGAATACCTTTGAAGCATGAATGAACCGCGCATGGTAACCCTGCCGGGACGTTCGCGCCAAGAACTCTTTGTAATAACAGGGGTTAGCTCAGTCCTTTCCCTGGGGCCCCGGCAGTGCAGCGGCCTGCCGCGATTCGTGCAACGCGGCCATCACCTCGCGCATCACGCTGCGCTCGATCCTTCCGGCTTCGGTGGTGGGCATGAAAGCGGTGACGGTAACCCGGGCTTTGCCCTCGCTAGTGGTGAAGAGCCTGGTCTGGGGGTCCGTGGACGGCATGGTCACGCCGGCTTCCCGTCGGATCAACGCATTGTAGCGGCGCGCCACTTCCCGGTTGTCGGCGATCTGCCGGGTCATCGCCGATTCCATCATGTTGGCCACCGCGATGGGGCCGTCCTTTTCCGTCAGCACGATCTCGACAGTGTGGTAGACGAACTTCTTGTGATGGTGGAAATCGCCTGATTGGCGCTGAACCAGGCACCGATGTGTTCCAGCGTCACGCGTTTTTCTCCTTCGGCCTCTGTTGCTGCTCACAGGCCGCGTTTGACGAGCTTCCTCAGGCGTTTCAGGTAGGCGCGCTCGTCCGGCGCCACGCCGTCCCGCTGCGCCAGCCACAGGCTTTCCGCCAGGCTGTCCATCATCAGGTGCTCGGCCTCCAGCGGATCGCCGGTCACCCGGACCAGTTCCTGATAGACGGCGCGGATGCCCTTGGGGCGATTGGTATGCACCTGCTCGCGCAGCGCCAGGTGCATACCCATGTGCAGGAACGGATTGGTTTCGCCTTGTTCCGGCAGGTACTCGCGGCCGAGAGCTCGCTCTTCGCTGGACAACAGCTTGTGGTACTCCGGATGATCGGCGACCACCTGTGCAATGGCCGCTTCCAGCGGCGTCATCGGTTCGCCCTGCTGCTGCTTTCGCCAGGCCAGCAGGTACTGCCGGCGTAACTGGTCACGATCAGAGGAAAACATGGTCTACTCGGTTTTCGCCTTGTACTCGCACAGGTCATATATCGTACAGGCCCCGCAGCGCGGTTTCCTGGCCAGACAGACGTAGCGCCCGTGCAGGATCAGCCAGTGGTGGGCGTCCTGCCTGAATTCCGCCGGGACATGGCGTAGCAGACGTTCTTCCACTTCCTTGACGTTCTTGCCCTTGGCGATGCCGGTGCGGTTGGAAACACGGAAGATGTGCGTGTCCACCGCGATGGTGGGCTGGCCGAAGGCCGTGTTCAGCACCACGTTGGCTGTCTTCCGGCCGACGCCCGGCAGCGCCTCCAGGGAGGCCCGGTCCTGCGGGACCTGCCCGCCGTGCAAGTCCACCAGCATGCGGCACAGCTTGATCACGTTGGCGGCTTTGCTGTTGAACAGGCCAATGGTCTTGATGTGCTCCTTCAGGCCGTCCTCGCCCAGGGCGAGGATCGCCTCCGGCGTGTTCGCCACGGGAAACAGCCTGGCCGTCGCCTTGTTGACTCCCTTGTCGGTGGCCTGTGCCGACAGCACCACAGCCACCAGCAGCTCGAACGGCGTGCTGTAGTTGAGTTCGGTGGTGGGTTCCGGGTTGGCGTCCTTCAGACGCTGAAAGATCTCGTGGCGTTTGTGTTTGTTCATGCGTGATTCGAGGAAACCGTGGGGTTCGGAGCAGGAGTGGCCGCCGCGCGCAGCGCCAAACGGCGGTCGATCAGGTTCTTCAGGGCCAGCAGCAGGCCCAGCCCGATGAAGGCGCCGGGGGGGAGGGCCGCGAGCAGGAAGCCGTCATAGCTGGGTAGTACCACCCACTCCATATGTCTGCCCACCTCGCCAAACATCAGATGGGCTTCGCCCAGCAGTGTGCCCTGGCCCAGCAGTTCCCGCATGGCACCCAGCGCCACAAGCACCGCCGCGAAACCCAGCCCCATCATCAGGCCGTCCAGCGCGGCCCGCCCGGGCGGGTTGCGGGATGCAAAGCTTTCCGCGCGGCCGAGTATGGCGCAGTTGGTCACGATCAGCGGAATGAAGATGCCCAGTATCAGATACAGTTCGTGGAAAAAGGCGCTCATCACCAGTTCCACCATGGTGACGAAGGAGGCAATGATGAGCACGAAAGCGGGAATGCGAATCTCCGGCCGCACTGCGTGACGCGCCAGCGACACCGTGGTGTTGGACAACAGCAGTACCAGGATGGTGGCCAGTCCCAGCCCGAGCGCGTTGACCACGGTATTGCTTACCGCCAGCAGCGGACAAAGACCCAGCAGCTGCACCAGGCCGGGGTTGTTCGTCCACAGGCCGTCCCGGATGATCTGGCGGTGCTCAGTCGCCATTATTGCCGCTGTCCCCGTTCTCGTCCTCGCCTTCGTCGTCCTCCGCTACCGCCTGGGCCGCGGCCTCATCCAGCGTGGCGGTGTGGGCGAACAGTGTTTCCTGGTGTTCCTGGAAGTAGAGCAGGGCGTTGCGGACGGCTTTCACCACCGCGCGGGAGGTGACCGTGGCGCCGGTGAGCTGGTCGAACTCGCCGCCATTGCGGCGCAGTGCCCAGTGTTCCGGCTCGGGGTTCTCCAGCGAGCGGTCGGCGAACTGGAAGATCCAGTCGCCACGCCTGGTCTCGATGCCGTCGCCCAGCCCCGGTGTCTCCTGATGCGCCGTGACACGGACGCCGGCCAGCGTACCGTCGGTGTAGATGCCCACCAGCAGATGAATGGGTCCGGCATAGCCGTCGGACGCCACCACAGGCAGAATGACTGCCACCGGTTCGTCTTCCAGCCGGGCGCGATAGGCGGTGGCCGTGCCGCCTGTCCCCAGCCTGGCGGAGCCCGGAATCGCGATGGTGTCGCGTTCCGGCGCATTGTCATAGCGGTCTGCCGGGACCACCGCCTGCAGCTCCTTGAGCAGGGCCAGCCGGCGGTTGTCCTCGATGCGGTCCAGGGTGCCCTGGTAGGTGTAGGCCACCACGCCGACGCCGAGTAGCGCGATCACCGTCAGCAGCGCACCGGCCATGAGCATGTCGCGAATCGCGTTCCCCTGCTGATTCAATAGTCAGTCCCCATCCTGCTCCCGCCCACGCGCGTGCCCCTCGATGCGCGGACGGGTGTAATGGTCGATCAGCGGTGCCGCCATGTTCATCAGTAGCACCGCGAAGGCGAGGCCGTCCGGGTAACCGCCCCAGGTTCGTATCACATAGGCCAGTATCCCGATGCCAGCCCCATAGTAAAGCCTGCCGCGGGGCGTTGTCGCGGCGGACACGGGGTCGGTCGCGACGAAGAACGCGGCCAGCATGGTGCCGCCCCCCAGCAAGTGGAACAGCGGTACCGCGAACTGGTCCGGGTTGAACAGCCAGAACAGCAGCGCCGGGACGGCCAGGCCCAGCAGCACACCCACCGGGATCTGCCAGCCTATCACTCGCCTGCGAAGCAGCCAGATGCCTCCGGCCAGGAACAGCAGGTTGATCCATTCCCAGCCGGCCCCGGCGAGCATGCCAAAGACCGGTCCGGTGCTCAGCTCACTCAACGACCAGCCGGCCGCCAGCTCGGTTTTGACATGATCCAGTGGTGTGGCCCGGGTCAGCGCGTCCAGCGCCTCGCCGCTGGTCTGCTGCCCGGTCGTCACCAGTTGCAGTGACTGCAGCAGACCGGGAGATGACATGGGGTCCAGCCACAGCGCCATCTGCCCTGGAAACGACACCAGCAGCACGGCATAGCCCACCATGGCCGGATTGAACGGGTTGTAGCCCAGGCCGCCGTAGAGGTGCTTGCCCAGCACCAGGCCGCAGACCACGCCGACCACCGGGACCCACCAGGACACCAGCGGCGGCAGGCACAGTGCCAGCAGCACGGCGCAGACCACGGCGCTCCAGTCCCGCAGGAACCGTTGCACCGGTCGGCCACGTAGCCGCAGCATGACAGCCTCGCAGGCCAGTGCGGCGGTTACGGCAAGCGCGATGTTGATCAGCACGCCCCAGCCGAACAGCCAGACCATGCCCAGCGTACCGGGCACCAGGGCATAGACCACACGGCGCATCAGCTCGGATACGTTGTGGGCTGGCGGCATATGCGGCGCGCTGGCTGGCTGGAAGCGGGGAGCGGTCATGTGCGGCCGTCGCCGTCCTCGGGGCCGGCACCGGACCGCGCCTGTTTCTTCTCGCGGGCACGGCGTATGGCCTCCTGGATGGCTGCCTGCTTCGCCGCCGCCGGATCCTCGGCCGCGCCGGGCTTCCGCAGCGCTGCCTTCTTGCGTTCGCGGCGCTGCTGCTGTTCCTCCTGCTGGCGGGCCAGCCGCTGCTGTCGAGACAGGTAACGCTGGCGAGCCAGCTCCGCCTGTCGGCGTTCTCTTTCCTGGCTGCGCAGTGCGGATTTGGCGTAGCGGAAGTAATCCACCAGCGGAATATGGCTCGGGCACACCGGTGCGCAGGCGCCGCACTCGATGCAGTCGAACAGCCCATGACCCTCCGCCTGGTCAAGATCCCGGGCCCGGGCGTACCAGTACAACTGCTGAGGCAACAGTGAGACGGGGCAGGCCTCCGCGCAGTAGCCGCAGCGGATGCAGGGCATGGCGGCCTCCCGCGGCTGGGGGGATTCCGGCAGCACCAGGATACAGTTGCTGGTCTTGGTGACCGGCAGCGAGTCGTCGGGCAGGGTGAAGCCCATCATCGGACCGCCCATGATCAGGTGCCGTGCCTGCTCGCGATAGCCCCCGGCCTGGGTGATCAGTGCCTGTAGCGGCGTGCCGATGCGCGCTTCGACATTGCAGGGGGAAACCAGCCCTTCGCCGGTGACCGTCACGATGCGGCTGGTCAGCGGTTCTCCCAGGGCGATCGCGCGGTAGACGGCGGCGGCGGTTCCGACGTTCTGGCACAGCATGCCGATATCGGTGGGGTGCGCGCCCGTCGGCACCTCCCGCCCGGTCAGCGTGCGAATCAGTTGACGTTCGCCGCCCGCCGGATAGCGTGCGGGTACGGCCACCAGTTCCACGGGCGGTTCCGGGGCTATCCGGAGTGCGTTCTGCAGCGCCGCCATGGCCTGGAGCTTGTCGTCCTCCAGTGCGACCACCACGCGTTCCGCTTGAACGGCATGGGCCAGCATGCGGGCGCCGACGACGATCTCCTGCGCGCGTTGCTCCATCAGGGCCTGGTCACAGCTGATATACGGTTCGCATTCGACGCCGTTGATGATCAGCAGCGCAAGCTTCTCCGAGACGGCCAGTTTCGCCGACGCGGGAAAGCCGGCGCCACCAAGCCCGACGATGCCGGCGGCCTGCACGCGTTCCCGCAGCGCGGCAGGGGGCTGGTCGGCCCAGTCGTGCAGCGGCGGCGGAAGGCAGGTGCTCCAGCGATCCTCGCCGTCGGCTCGAAGCACGATGCAGGGGGCTGACAGGCCGGAGGGGTGTGGAACCGGTCGTTGTTCGATCGCAATCACGGCGCCGGAGGTGGGCGCGTGCACGTTGGCGCCCAGGGTCCCGGACTGCTGCGCCAGCAGATCGCCTCGACAGACTGTGGCGCCCACCGCCACCACCGGCTCGGCTGCTTCGCCCTGGTGCTGCTTCAGGGGGATCACCAGCTCCTCGGGAAGTTCAGGCTGGCGCAGCGGCTCGCCGGTTTCCACCTTGCGGCCCGGTAGCATCAGTCCGCCGGGGAAATCGAACAGCGGCGCCGCGCTCATCGGGCGTCAGCCTCCGCGGCGGTCTGCTCTGGTCGGGGCCAGGTCCATGTTTCCGGGCGGGCATCCACCGCCAGCATGTGAATGCAGTCCACCGGGCAGGGGGCCACACAGAGTTCACAGCCGGTACATTCCTGGCGGATGACGGTATGCATCTGCTTCTGGGCGCCCAGAATCGCGTCAACCGGACAAGCCTGGATGCAGAGCGTGCAGCCGATACAGGCGTCTTCGTCGATCCAGGCCACCATGGGGGAGGACTTCTCCTCACCATTGGCCGGGTTCAAGGGCTTTGGATCCCGGTCCAGCAGATCCGCCAGGGCCAGTATCGTGGCTTCACCGCCCGGTGGGCACTGGTTGATGTCCGCGCGCCCATCCGCGACGGCCTCGGCATAGGGTCTGCAGCCAGGGTAGCCGCACTGCGCACACTGGGTTTGCGGCAGACGCGCGTCGATCTCGTCCACCACGGGATTGCCCTGGACGCGGAAGCGGATGGCGGCGTAGCCCAGCAGCAGCCCGTAGGCGGCTTCCAGCGCGCCGCTGACCAGCAGCGCTTCAAACTTGTCGTTGTTCCATAAGGTGGTCCGAAAGCATTGGTTCAAGCATGTCCGATCATGCCAGGCCTGCAAACCCCATGAACGCCAGGGCCATCAGGCCCGCGGTCACCAGCGCGATGGCGGCTCCCTGGAAGGGTTCCGGCACGTCGGCGGCAGCCAGCCGCTCGCGCATGGCCGCGAACAGGATGAGCACCAGGGAAAAGCCCACTGCGGCGCCGAAGCCGAAGAACGCAGACTGCACGAAGCTGTTCTGTTCCTGCACGTTCAACAGGGCAACGCCCAGCACGGCGCAGTTTGTGGTGATCAGGGGCAGAAAGATCCCCAGTACCTGGTGCAGCAACGGGCTGGTCTTGTGGACCACCATCTCGGTGAACTGCACCACCGCCGCGATCACCAGGATGAAGGCGATCGTGCGCAGGTATTCCAGTTCCAGAGGAACCAGCAGCCAGGCATGCACCAGGTAGCTGATCACCGAAGACAGCGTCAGCACGAAGGTGGTCGCCATGGCCATGCCGATGGCGGTTTCCAGCTTGCGTGAAACGCCCATGAACGGGCACAGCCCGAGAAACTTCACCAGCACGAAATTGTTGACCAGTACCGTGCTGATGAGGATCAGGGCGAGTTCCGTCATCGGTGTCCCGTCGTGTTACTTGACGCGCATGCCCGGCTGCGCGCCTTCGTGCGGTTCCAGGATGAACAGGTCCTTGCCGCCTGGGCCGGCAGCCAGCACCATGCCTTCGGAGACACCGAAACGCATCTTGCGCGGCTTGAGGTTGGCCACCATCACCGTGAGTCGGCCTTTCAGTTGCTCCGGTTCGTAGGCCGAGCGGAGGCCGGCAAAAACGTTGCGTTTCTCGCCGCCCAGGTCCAGCGTGAGCTGCAGAAGCTTGTCCGCGCCGTCCACGTAGGCGGCATCCTCGATGCGGGCGATGCGCAGATCCACCTTGGCGAAATTCTCGATCTCCACCTGCTCCGCGATCGGGTTGTCGGCAAGAGGGCCGGAAGGGGGCGGTGTTGTCGCCGCCAGCGTCTCCTTGGATTCCTCCAGCATGGCGTCCACGGCATCGCGGTCCACCCGGGTGGCCAGCGCGGTGAACGGAGCGATGGTCTTGCCCAGCAGCGGCTGGCGTGCCGCGTCCCAGCTCTGGTCCTCCAGCCGCAGGAAGGCCTCGGCTTCGCGAGCGATCCGCGGCACCACCGGTTTCAGATAGTTCATCAGCACCCGGAACAGGTTCAGCGTCTGGGTGCAGACGGCCTGCACCTGGGGCAGCGTGGCCGGGTCCTTTGCCAGTACCCAGGGTTTGCGGTCGTCGAAGTACTGATTGGCCTGGTCGGCCAGGTGCATGATCTCGCGGATGGCCTTGGAGAACTCGCGCTGCTCGTAGGCCTCGGCAATGGCCTCGCCCCGAGCGGCGAATTCACGGTACATGGCCGGCTCTTCCAGCGTATCGGCAAGCTTGCCGTCGAATCGCTTGTTGATGAAGCTGGCGCTGCGGCTGGCGATGTTGACCAGTTTGCCCACCAGGTCGGCGTTCACGCGCTGGATGAAGTCGTCCAGGTTCAGGTCCAGGTCGTGTACCGAGCTACCCAGCTTGGCCGCCAGGTAGTATCGGAGATACTCCGGGTTCAGATGGCGCAGATAGGTGCGGCCCATGATGAACGTGCCGCGGGACTTGGACATTTTCTGGCCGTTCACGGTCAGGAAACCGTGGGCGCAGATCTTCGTCGGCTTGCGGAACCCGGCGCCATCCAGCATGGCCGGCCAGAACAGCGCATGGAAGTAGACGATGTCCTTGCCGATGAAATGGTAGAGCTCGGCCTCGGAGTCCGGTTTCCAGTATTCGTCGAAGTCCACGCCGTTGCGGTCGCACCAGTTGCGGAAGCTGGCCATGTAGCCGATGGGTGCGTCCAGCCAGACGTAGAAGTATTTGTCCTCGGTGCCGGGGATGCGGAAGCCGAAGTAGGGTGAATCCCTGGAGATATCCCACTCCCGCAGCCCGTCGTTGAACCATTCGTCGAGCTTGTTGGCCACCTCGGACTGTACGTGGCCGCCGGCGGCCCAGGCCTGAAGCATGTCCTCGAAGTCCTGCAGGCGGAAGAAATAGTGTTCGGATTCCTTCTCGATGGGGCTGGCGCCGGACACCACCGATATCGCGTTCTTCAGGTCCGCGGGGGTGTAGGTGGCGCCGCAGACTTCGCAGGAGTCGCCGTACTGGTCGGCCGCGCCGCAGCGCGGGCATTCGCCCTTGATGTAGCGGTCCGGCAGGAACATGTTCTCCACCGGGTCATAGGCCTGCTTGATGGTGCGGCTGGTGATGTGGCCGGCTTCCTTCAGGCGTGTGTAGATCAGCTCGGAATAGTAGCGGTTCTCCTCCGAGTGGGTGGAGTAGTAGTTGTCGAAGGCGATCAGGAAGTCGGCGAAGTCCTGCTGGTGTTCTCTGCCGATGCGCTCGATCAGTTCTTCCGGGGTGATGCCTTCCTGCCGCGCCTTGAGCATGATCGGCGTGCCGTGGGCGTCATCGGCACAGACATAGATGCACTGGTTGCCCCGCTGCTTCTGGAAGCGCACCCAGATATCGGTCTGGATATACTCCACGAGATGGCCCAGGTGAATCGGGCCATTGGCGTAGGGCAGGGCGCTGGTTACCAGGATTTTTCGGCTCATGGGTCCTCGTCCAAGATCGTCGGAAACCGTACGGCGGGCACGGAGAGCCGGAAATTATGCCAGATTTGGCGGCGGGATAGCGAAGACCGGGCGGATGCAGTGGGCCGGGGGACTCCGCCTTCTCGGGGCCTTGATCCGGGCGGGGGGGGGGGGGGGGGGGGGGGGGGGGGGGGGGGGGGGGGG
>JAFIFV010000109.1 GCA_020831845.1 Ectothiorhodospiraceae bacterium | reverse complement strand
GTGCGCGACTCTAAATCGAGGGCCCCCTCACGGGGGCCGTGGGTCCGAATCCCACCCTCTCCCCCATACATAACAAAGGGGCGTCCGCAGGGCGCCCCTTTCTTATGTATAACATTCGGGATTCGAACCCACGGAGATGATCCTGGCCTGATTCGGCGGGCTCGGTGTTTTCCTTTACGACGCATGTAATATTTTGCAGACCGTCCCTTGCCGATACCATGTGATGATACGTTCACCCGCTTCGTTATCGAGGTTGTCCGTTTGAACGTTCTCGTCCTTGAAGATGATCCCTGGTTATCCGAATTGCTGGTGGAGGTGTTGAAAAGCATCGAGCCCGAGGTTCACGTGCACTGCTTTGACCGTACTGCGCAGGCCATGGACTACTGGTCGGATCACGGCGCCGACATGATTCTGTGCGACTGGGTCCTTCCTGATATGAGCGGGGTGGAGCTGTTGCGACAAGTGCATGCCTCGGATCATGCGCCGGCGCTGGTGGTGATTACCGCCAAGGCCGAGCGGGAATTGGTACTGACTTCGCGTAAGCTTGGAGTTCGGCATTTCATCACCAAGCCGTTCGATGCCCGTGAGTTGCAGAGACGGCTATCCGAAATCATCAAGTCGCACCAGCAGGGTGAGGCAGACGGGGATGGGGAGCCTGCGCAGCCTGAGCTGCCGCAGGCCGGCAGTCTGAGCAGCTTTCTGGAGCACACGCTGCAAGGCGAACTGGCGGTGTCGCTTTTCGACGGTGCCGAACAACTGGAAGAGTTGCTCGGGTTGCAGGCCCAGGATGAGGTCTCTCCGGCCGAGCTGGCCCGGCGCTGGGTGGGCCAGCCCGTGATCAGCGCAAAACTGCTCACGGTGGCGAACTCCCAGGCACTTCGGTCAGGGGGAGGGCCCCTGCTGTCCCTGCAGGAAGCCATCATGTCCATCGGAGTGCAGAACAGTATCAGCCTGTCCATCGCCATCTGCATGGCAGGTGCCCGCCTGGCGCATTCGCCGTTATTGCGGGAGCGCGCCCGGGAGATGGAGTACAAGGGGGAGCACCTGGCTGCCCAGGTGGCAGCACTCGCCCGCGGTCACAACGTGAACGCGGGTGGCCTGATCGCAGCGGCGGTGCTGCACCGGGCCGGGGAACTTGCCGTGCTGCATGCCACCAATCGCTGGTGTGGTCAGGGCGGCGAACTTGACAGCGTGCTGCTGGACGAGGCCTTGAAGGTGTTCGGCCCCCGTTTCGGTAACGCGGTGAAAGTCCGCTGGCGCATCCCGTTCGGTTTGCGCGCCCTGATCGGTGCGGTGTACGTGTTGCCGCAGGGCGTGGTCACCAGGGAGATGCTGCTGATGCGGATCGCGTCGCTGCAGTCCGAGGAGGAAGAGGGTAGCCAGCGCGAGCTTGAACGCCTGAAGAGCCGAGCCGGGTTGTCCGCCTGATCCATGAGCCGGGTCCACAGCTTTCCGCCAGTCTCCCGCCCGGATGCCCGGATACTGGTTCTCGGCAGTATGCCGGGAATCGCCTCGCTGCGTGCTGGACAGTACTACGCACATCCGAGGAACGCGTTCTGGCCGCTGATCTCGGCAGTGCTGGCGGAAGGGCCGGCACCGGCGACCTACAAGCACAGGATTGACCTGCTACTGCGGAACCGTGTAGCCCTGTGGGACGTGCTGAAGACCTGCACACGGACGTCCAGCCTGGATTCGGATATCGACCCCGTTTCCATGGTCACCAACGATTTTGCCGGTTTTTTCCGCCTGCACCCGGATATTCGCCTGGTCTGCTTCAACGGGGCCAAGGCCGAGACCGTCTACCGCAGGCATGTCTTGCCGGTGCTGCCACAGGAAAAGCGGCGCTCGGAAATGGTTCGCCTGCCGTCCACCAGCCCCGCTTACGCAGCGCTGCCATTCAATGACAAGCTGGCAGTCTGGCAGGCGGCAATAGCGGGGTACTTGCACTCGTGAGCACCGACCAGTTCGTTATCCTCGGCATCCTGCTGGCCACCGTAGCGATGTTTCTCTGGGGGCGCTGGCGTCACGACATGGTGGCTGTCGCCGCCCTGCTTGCCTGTGTCCTGGCCGGGCTGATTCCCGCAGGGGAGGCATTCGCGGGGCTGGGGCATCCGGCCGTGGTCACCGTGGCTTGCGTACTGGTGCTGAGTCACGGACTCCAGGCCAGTGGCGCCGTGGATGCGCTGACGCGCCGCGTCATGCCGTCGGCGTCCGGGCCCACGGTCACCATCGGCGCGCTCACCGCGCTTGCTGCGCTGTTGTCCGGCTTCATGAACAACGTCGGAGCCCTGGCCTTGCTGATGCCGGTGGCAATTCAGGTGGCCGCACGGCAGAACCTGCCACCTGGCAGGGTCCTGATGCCGCTCGCCTTCGGTTCCATACTCGGTGGCATGACCACCTTGATCGGTACGCCACCGAACCTGATCGTCTCCGGGTTCCGGGCGGATACCGGCGCGGGCACGTTCGCCATGTTCGACTTCGCTCCGGTGGGGGCCGTGGTGGCGCTGGTCGGGGTGGTCTTCGTGGCGCTGATCGGCTGGCGACTGGTACCCCAGCGTCGCCAGTCCGAGAGCAACGGATTCGAAACCAGCGCCTATCTGACCGAGGCGCGGGTGGATGAGAAGGCCAAGGCGGCAGGGTTGACGCTGCAGGAAATCGAGGCCGAGCTGGACGACGACGAGGCGCAGGTGGTCGGCCTGATTCGCAACGAAGTGAGGCTGATCGCACCGCACCCCAGTCGCAAGGTCCGGCCCGGCGATATCCTGTTGGTGGAAGCCGAGCCGGAAGCTCTGGCCAGCCTCCTCTCGTCACTTGGCCTGAAGCTGGAGGAGGACGTCGAGCAGGAGGACACGAGCGATCAGAAGCAGGATGCCGATGACGCGGAAAGCGCTGACGAACCGGGCACGGGAGACCAAAGGGAACCTCGGGACAAGGAGGAAAGCGACGAGCAGGCCGGGCCGTCGGACGAGGTGGTGTTGATGGAGATGGCCGTGCTCCCTGGGTCTGCGCTGGCCAACCGGTCCGCCACCGATGTCCAGTTGCGGACGCGCTTCGGTGTCAACCTGTTGGCGGTCTCCCGCCAGGGCAGTCGTTCGGTCTCCCGGCTGCGGACCATGGCCCTGCAGGAAGGCGATGTGTTGCTCATGCAAGGTGCGCCGGAGGCGCTCTCGGCCTTTGCCTCGCAATTCGGTTGCGTCCCGCTGGCCGAGCGCGCGCTGCGCATTCCCGATGCCCGCAAGGCCTGGATGTCCGGCGGCATCATGGCGGCGGCGGTTGGTGGAGCCGCCTTCGGCCTGGTCCCCGCAGCGGTGGCCTTTGCCGGCGGGGTGCTGGCCACCATGGCGCTGCGGGTCATTCCGCCGAGATCCATTTACGAAGCGGTGGACTGGCCGGTGGTGCTGCTGTTGGCGGCGCTGATTCCCGTCGCCGGAGCTATGGAGGTGACCGGGGCCGCGGACCTGCTGGCCGGCGGCTTGCTGGATTCGATCGCGCAGGGACATGCGATCGCCGCGTTGGTGCTGCTGCTGGTGGTCACCATGTTCCTCTCGGACCTGATGAACAACGCCGCTACAGCCGCGGTGATGTGTCCCATTGCCATCAGTACCGCCACGCAGCTCGGTGTGAACCCCGATGCCTTTCTGATGGCCGTGGCTGTGGGCGCTTCCTGTGCATTCCTGACTCCGATCGGCCACCAGAACAACACGCTGATCCTCGGTCCCGGCGGTTTCCGCTTCGGCGACTACTGGCGACTGGGGTTGCCGCTGGAACTGATCGTGGTGGCCGTGAGTGTTCCCATGCTGTTGATTGTCTGGCCGCTGTAGATGCGGCGGGGCGGGGCGGGCCGGTCGGCGGCAATGAACCCTCGGTTGTCGCTGTGGTCCGATAAAAACTATTCCGCAAGGAGGGTTCGCCGTGATTGCGCGATTCCCCCACCTGATTCTGAGTGTGGTTCTGCTGTTCGGCCTGTCTGCCGTCAAGGCCCAGCAAGACGGCGACAGCCCCCTGGACGAGGGTGAGCTCCGCCAGCTTGTCGCCCCCATTGCCCTTTATCCGGATTCGTTGCTGTCCACGGTTCTGATTGCATCCACCTATCCGCTGGAGGTTGTGGAGGCCGCGCGCTGGCGCCGCGACAATGCCGAACTGCAGGGGGCGGACGCGGTGGAAGCGGTCTCCGATCGCGACTGGGATTCCAGCGTGCGTTCGCTGGTGGCCTTTCCCGATGTGCTCGAGCGCATGAGTTCGGACCTCGACTGGACGGCCCGGCTGGGCGACGCCGTGCTTTTCCAGGAAGAGGCGGTCATGGATGCTATCCAGGATCTGCGTGCGCGGGCAGATGCCCATGGCAGCCTGGAGCAGATGGAGCATGTCCGCGTTGAACGGGAGCGGGAAGTGATCGTCCTGCATCCCCGGTACACCGAGGTGGTGTATGTCCCCTATTACAGCCCGCGCATGGTCTACGGCGGCTGGTGGTGGCCCGGATATCAGCCCGTTTACTGGTACCCGCCGGCCGGGCACTACGGCCGGACCGGCTTTTACTGGAGTGGCAGTTATTTCATCCGGGCGGGCTTCTTCTACAGCTCGCTGGACTGGGGGCCGCGGCATGTGGTGGTGGTCAACGTGCGCCGACCGCCAGCGCGGTTCGTTTCCGGAAAACCCTATCTCCGCCCCGGAGGGTATGAGCACTGGCGCTACCATCAGCGCAATCGCCACCGGCATACGACATCCCGCCATGAGCGTCGGCAGGCCTCGCGTTCCTCCATGAGCGGGTCGCAGTTGGAGCGGGCGGCGCCGCCGCGACGGGCTGACGCGGACCGCGGCCGACGCAGCGCACGGCATGGTGGGGATACCTGGGTGTACGGGTCCCGCCAGAACCTCCAGCGGCATCGTTCCGGGGCACGCGTTGAAGCGCCCCCGGAACGTGGTCGGCAGGGAACGGTTCGGCGCTCGGGGTCCAGTCTTCGGGACAGCTCCAACCGTCCCAGCCGGCACAGTGGAACAACCGCCAGGCAGCGCGGCTCGGGCGATATGCAGCGACCGGGCCGGGAAGCCGCTCGCAGCCCGTCCAGGGATTTCCAGCGTGGCGGCAGCGGCCAGCGGGGAGCGGGCAGGGACTTCCCGCGTCACCGCGATGCCACCCGGTCTTCCTCGGGTCGGATGTCTGGAGAGGCTGGTAGCAGGGGGGCCCGGCAACAATGGGGTTCCGGCGCCAGCCGGAGCGGCGGGGGCTCCGGCATTCGCAGTGGCGGCGGCCGGCCTTCCGGCGTTGAATCCCGGGGCCGGGGTGGTGGCAACGTCCAGGGGCGCGGCCAGCGCGGAGGCGGCAACTGGAGCGGCCGGGGCAATCGATAAGCGCCTGCTGTCTTCTTGAGGCTTGACCGCGCCATTGTGCTAGGCCAGTGTCAGATGAACCGGTGTGGCTATTGGAGTCTGACGTGGGTATCTGCGACCTCAGCGGCAAGCGTATTCTGGTGACCCAGGCCAGCGATTTCATGGGGCCGGCATTCTGTCGGGTTTTCACCGAGCTCGGCGGCGAGGTCGTGGCGGATGAGCGGTCGCTGGTCGCACCGGATGCCGCCGCCCTTGCTGTGCGGGAGGCCGGTACCATGGACGTGTTGGTGGCAAACCTCGCCATTCCCGCGCCTGCCACCCCCGCCACGGACGTGGGTGACGACGAATGGCGGAACGTGTTCGCGCATCTGGTGGACCCGTTGCCGCGACTGATTCGGGCCGCGTTGCCGGCCATGATCGAGCGGCGGTCCGGCAAGATCCTGGTCATCGGCAGCGCCGCGGCGCTGCGTGGGATGAAGCGCACATCCACCTACAGTGCGGCCCGCGGTGCACAGCTTGCCTATGTTCAGGCGGTCGGTGTGGAAGTGGCGCCGCACAACGTGCAGATCAACGCCATCGCCCAGAACTTTGTCGACAATCCCACCTATTTTCCGCAAGAGATTCAGGAGAACCCGCGCTTCCAGGAACGCCTGAAGCGGGAGGTGCCGCTGGGCCGTCTGGTGAGCCCTCGCGAGGACGCGATGATGGCGGCCTATCTCTGTAGCGATGCCGCGGACTGCTTCGTAGGTCAGGTATTTCCGGTCAGTGGTGGCTGGGCGACGCGCTAGGGAAACACTGATCAATTCCCACATTCGCGCACCAAAACCAGATTAGCCCCCGGACCGATAGACAGCCCCACCACCCAAAAACAAATA
>JAFIFV010000036.1 GCA_020831845.1 Ectothiorhodospiraceae bacterium | reverse complement strand
GAGAGGGACCTCATCGACAAGCCTACAGGGACGTATTTACGGCGTGTCCGGAAGCAAATCTCCCGGCGACGGCCGGATCGAAGTCGACAAACCCTACAACATGCGCAGCGGTTGTTTCCGGGAGCTCCGTATATTATCAGGCGCCAAATGAAAAAGGCCGCCCGAAGGCGGCCCTTTGGGGCAGGAATCAGGCTTTCGCCCTAGCCCTGCAGTTCCTTCACGGCGGCGACCATCTTGTTCGCCACCTGGGCGCCGTCGCCGAACACCATGCGGGTGTTTTCCTCGAAGAACAGGCTGTTCTCCACACCCGAGAAGCCGGCGCCGCGGCCGCGCTTGACCACCAGCACATTCTCGGCCTCGTCCACGTTCAGGATCGGCATGCCATAGATCGGGCTGCTTTCGTCCTTCTTCGCGGCGGGGTTCACCACGTCGTTGGCGCCAATGACGATGGCCACGTCGGTCATCTTGAACTCTTCGTTGATCTCGTCCATGTCGAAGATGAGATCGTACGGCACGCCGGCCTCGGCCAGCAGTACGTTCATGTGACCGGGCATGCGGCCCGTTACCGGATGGATGGCGAACTTCACCTCGACACCACGCTCCTGCAGCAACTGGACCAGTTCCCAGATCTTGTGCTGGGCCTGGGCCACTGCCATACCGTAACCCGGCACGATGACCACGCGCTCCGCGTAAGCCATCATGTAGGCCGCGTCCTCGGCACCCACGTCCTTCATCTCGCCTTCGGGGCCGTCGCCCCCGGAGGAGGCGGTGGAGCCGAAGCCGCTGAACAGCACGTTGGTGATGGGACGGTTCATTGCCTTCGCCATCAGGTGCGTGAGCAGCATGCCGGCGGCACCCACCACGGTACCGGCGATGATCAGCGCGGGGTTGGCCAGCACGTAGCCCTTGAAGCCCACGGCCAGGCCGGTCAGCGCGTTGAACAGCGAAATGACCACCGGCATGTCGGCGCCGCCGATGGGCACGGCCATGAACACGCCGAACAGCAGTGCCAGTGCAAAGAACACGGCAATCGGCAGTACGCCGCCACTGAGGAATACCCAGATACCGGCCAGGACCATGGCTGCGAACACGATGATGTTCACGATCTGCTGGGCCGGAACCAGACTGTTGCGGCTCATGCGGCCGTCCAGCTTGGCCCAGGCGATCAGCGAGCCGGAGAATGCCACCGAGCCGATCAGGCCGCCGAGAACCGCCAGGAAGGCAACATCGGCGCCCATTTCCTGGTAGATGGCGCTCTGGCCGGTTTCAGTCAGTGTACGCTGGGCTTCCAGCAGGTAGACGGCGGCGATGGCACCGGCGGAGCCGCCACCCATGCCGTTGTACAACGCCACCATTTGCGGCATGTCGGTCATGGCGACCTTCTTGCCGGACACCCAGGCTGCATAGCCACCCACGGTGATCGCCACGATGATCAGCAGGTAGTTGCTGAACCCTGTGATGTCGGGGGCGAAGAAGGTGACCACCGTGGCGGCGATCATGCCGACCCCGGCCCAGATGATGCCCTGGCGCGCGGTCACCGGCGAACTCATGCCCTTCAGGCCGAAGATGAAGAGCACCGCGGCCACGAAGTACGTCGATAGAATTATGAAATTCAGCATTGCCGGGCCCCCTTATCTGTCGCTCTTGCTGCTCTTGAACATCTCGAGCATGCGTTCTGTGACGACATAGCCGCCCACCGCGTTGCCGGCGCCCAGCAGCACGGCAATGAAGCCGATCAGCTGTTCCAGCGGGGTTTCGGCATGGCCGAGCGCGATCATGGCCCCGATGACCACGATGCCGTGGATGAAGTTGGAGCCGGACATCAGAGGCGTGTGCAGGATGACCGGCACACGGGAGATCACTTCATAGCCGGCCACGGCGGACAGCATGAAGATGTACAGCGCGGTAAAACCGGTGATCTCGATCATGACTTCTTACCTCCTTCCAGGCGCTCACGGGTCGGCCCGTGCTTGATCTCGCCGTCATGGGTCAGGCAGCTGTCGGCCTGCACCTGATCGTCCCAGTCCAGTTTGATTTCGCCGTCCTTGATGACCAGGGTCAGCAGGTTGTAGAGGTTGCGGGAATACATCTCGCTGGCGTGCTGGCAGAGCGCGCTGGCCACGTTCTTCGGGCCATGCACGATGACGCCGTTGTGGTTGACGTCCTTGCCGGCCTTGGTCAGCTCGCAGTTGCCGCCGGTTTCCGCAGCCAGATCCACGATCACCGCCCCGCGCTTCATGCGTTCCACGGTGGCCTTGTCGATGATCTTCGGCGCCGGGCGTCCGGGAATGGCCGCGGTGGTGATCACCGCGTCGGCACGAGCAATGTGATCCGCCAGCACCTTCGCCTGCTGCTGCTTTTCTTCCTCGGTCAGTTCACGGGCATAGCCGCCCTCGCCATCGGCCTTGACGCCGGTATCGATGAACTTGCCGCCCAGCGATTGCACCTGCTCCTTGGTGGCGGAACGCACGTCGTAGGCTTCCACCACGGCACCCAGCCGCTTGGCCGTGGCGATGGCCTGGAGCCCGGCGACGCCGGCACCGATGACCACGACCCTGGATGGCTTGATGGTACCGGCGGCGGTAGTCAGCATCGGAAACAGCCGGGGACTGATGTTGGCGGCCAGAAGCACGGCCTTGTAACCGGCAATGGATGCCTGCGAGGACAGCGCGTCGATGGCCTGGGCCCGGGTGATGCGGGGGACCAGTTCCATGGAGAAACTGGTGACCTTGTTCTTGGTCAGCGTTTTCAGCCGCGTATCGCCCTCATGGGGTGCCATGAAGCCCATCAGGATGCTGCCTTCTCTGAGCTTGCCGGCTTCCTCGACCGTTGGCGGCTGCACCTTCAGGGTGATGTCGGCCTTCTCGTAGAGTTCGTCTGCCGAATCGACAATGGTGACACCTTCGTAATCACCGTCGTCGAAACCCGATTCAATACCTGCACCCTTCTCCAGCAGGAGTTCCACGCCCTCAAGCTTTTCGTACTGCTTGAGCAGGCTGGGCACCAGCGCCACTCGGCGCTCGCCCTGCGCGGTCTCCTTGGGCACGGCTACTCGTATTGCCATGGTCTGTTCTCCCGTTCTTCAACAGGGTTGGTCCGCTTGCAGCGTGTAGAACCCGCCTGACGCGGCATGTTGCTCTGGCGACGCCAATGGACGTTTTCGCGCGAAGACGAAAGCAATCGGCGCCCCAACAATACGGAGATCCGTGATCGCAGCACAGCATTCCTCCATGCTGCCGCCGCGGAGAGGGGCCTGGAACGGCCTGGTCGTGTGGACCTGCAAAGCGAAACCTTCGGCGCTTTTGTCGGTCTACACGCTCGGGCGAACCGCGTTGGAGCCCCCGAGCCCTCTGCCGGCACTGCGATTCATCGGCCTGCCGTGACGTCGGACAAAAAAGCGCGGTCGGTTACCGTCCCGATCCGCGCTAGCCGAGAGAGGATAGAGGAAAGCGCGTGCATTTTGAAGCCCGCGCGGCAAATCGGAGTGTGCCGCATGCACATTCCATCCGGGGTGCCGGTGCTGCGCAGTCGTGTTGGCAATGGTTTCATCATCTTGAAACAATTGCGTTTTATCAGATGTTCTGGAATAACTGTCCGGAAGGGGCAGGGAACTGTCTTCCAGACGATCTCGCATGACGGCGTTTCCGCGAGAGGCGCCGCCAGATGCAGGAGTCCAGGCCGTGGAGTTGCTGAGCAGTCAGATTCTCCGGACCGACGTATCCGGCATGCCGCTGGAATGGATCAGCTACCAGGATGCGGTGCGGTTCTACTACTCGGGGCAGGTGGTCTATACCTGCGGCCGGCTGGTGCACCGTGTCTATGGCGGCACCAATGCCAGAAGCGGCCTCCGCAGCGTGGTCGACCTCAACTCCATCGTGGCCACCGAGGGCAGTATCCAGGCAACAATGAAGGGGCGCAGGGGCTATACGCCGCCTCTGGACAACAAGGCGCTGTTCCGACGCGACGACCACATCTGTCTCTATTGTGGTATGCACTTCCCCACCTCCCAGTTGTCCCGCGATCATGTCACGCCCATCAGCCAGCGCGGGCAGGATGTCTGGAACAACGTGGTGACCGCCTGCAAGCGCTGCAACAACCACAAGGCCGGCAGAACACCGGAGCAGGCGGGCATGGAACTGCTGGCCGTGCCGTTTATCCCCACTCATGCCGAATATGTCTATCTGAAGGGCCGCCGCATTCTTGCCGACCAGATGGAATTCCTGCGCGCCCATTTCCCCCGCAGCAGCCCGTTGCGCACCCGGCAGCTGCGCGAGGATAGCAGTGTGTTGGCAGGCAAGGCTTGACCGCCCGGGGGTTCTCGGCGTAAGTTCATGATATGACTATCCTGATGACGAACGCACTGCTACGACTGCTTGGCCCGGCCTCCTGAGAGGGGTCGGGTGTTCGTCGTTGTCAGAGTCCGCTTCAGTCAGGATTTTCGTCATGTACCAGTCGTCTTCAGTTTCAGCACCTTTCCCCAACCGTGGTTCCACGGTGCGTGTTGACGTTTCCGTTTACTGTGCGCTGTTCTTCGCTCTGCTGCGACTGCGACGCGGTTATCGGGCGTGATGGCAGCCCGGTGACCGTAGCTGACGCCATCACCCGTTGAGCAACAGCGACAGCAGCATCTTTATCGGAGAACCACGGCATGAAGCAGCATCCCGAAACCAAGTACCGGGCGTTTGCCCCCATCCGTCTGTCAGACCGAACCTGGCCGGATCGCGCCATCGAGCAACCGCCGATCTGGTGCAGCGTTGACCTGCGCGACGGGAACCAGGCGCTGATCGAGCCCATGAATGGCGAGCGCAAGCGGCGCATGTTCCAGACGCTGGTCGAGACCGGCTTCAAGGAGATCGAAGTGGGTTTCCCCGCGGCCTCCCAGACGGATTTCGATTTCTGCCGCGAACTGATCGAGCAGGACATGATCCCGGAGGATGTCACCATCCAGGTGCTCACCCAGGCGCGTCCGGAGCTCATCCGCCGCAGTTTCGAAGCCCTGAAGGGCGCGCGCCGGGCCATCATGCATCTCTACAACTCCACCTCCACGGTTCAGCGCAAGGTGGTGTTCGGGCTGGATCGCCCCGGCATCATCGAGATTGCGGTGGAGGGCGCCAGGCTGGTGCGTGACCTGGCGGCCGAGCAGCCGGAGACCGAATGGGTGTTCCAGTACTCGCCGGAGAGTTTCACGGGGACCGAGCTGGATTTCGCCGTGGAGGTCTGCGATGCGGTGAACGCGGTCTGGCAGCCGACGCCGGAGAACAAGGTCATCATCAACCTTCCGGCGACGGTGGAAATGGCCACCCCGAACATCTATGCCGACCAGATTGAATGGGTCTGCCGGAATATCGCCCATCGCGACAGCCTGGTGATCTCGGTGCACCCCCACAACGACCGTGGCACCGCGGTGGCCGCGGCCGAGCTGGCGGTAATGGCCGGAGCCGACCGGGTCGAGGGCACGCTGTTCGGCAACGGCGAGCGTACCGGCAACGTCGACGTGGTGACGCTGGCGATGAATCTCTATACGCAGGGCGTGCATCCTGGTCTGGATTTCTCGGACATCAACAAGGTCATGCGGCTGGCCGAGTATTGCAACCAGTTGCCAGTGCATCCGCGGCATCCCTACGCCGGCGAGCTGGTCTTCACGGCGTTCTCCGGGTCGCACCAGGATGCGATCAAGAAGGGATTCGCGGCGCAGGACCCTGAAGGCATCTGGGAGGTGCCCTACCTGCCGATCGATCCCCAGGACGTGGGGCGTTCCTATGAAGCGGTCATCCGTATCAACAGCCAGTCCGGCAAGGGTGGAATCAGTTACCTGATGGAGCGCGATTACGGGCTCGCCATGCCTCGGCGCCTGCAGATCGAGTTCAGCCAGGTCATCCAGAAGGTCACCGATGACACCGGCCGCGAACTCACCGCCGCGGAAATCTGGGATGCCTTCCAGCAGGAGTACCTGCTGGTCAACCAGCCGTTCCAGCTGGTGGAGTACCAGGAGGGCAGCGATGCCTCCGGCACCGACCGGATGGAAGCCGTTATCCTGGACAATGGCCGGGAGTGCCGTATCGCCGCCGAGGGAACCGGCCCGATCGACGCTTTCCTGACCGCGCTGTCGGCGCATATCGGCGTGTCGCTGCAAGTGGCGGATTACACCGAACATGCCGTGAACGCCGGCGCCAATGCGCAGGCAGTAGCCTACGTGGAAATGCGCGGACCGGACGGCGAAACCCTCTATGGGGTTGGACGGCACGCGAATATCGTCAGCGCCTCGCTGCACGCCATGCTGAGCGCGGTGAACCGCCTGGCCGGCCGCAGCGTGCTGGATAACGTCGGCGATGCGGAGCTGCAGAAGGTCCGCGCGGAGGCCTGAGCACGTCGGCCTGTCATATTGCCGTCATGTGACAGGCCTAGTCTGCGGGCTCATGGAACCGACTCAACGACAACCCGGATTGCTGGCGGATCTCTGGCTGCTGCTGCAGGCCGTCCATACCCGCCCGGAGGCCGAGCGGCTGGCGAGGATCGCCGGCCGGGTGGTCATGCTGATGGGCGTCATCGTGGTTGCCTTTGGCGTGATGGCGAGCAACCTCCCCACCATGCTAGAGGGTACGCTGGTGACACTGCTGGCGTTTGCCGGAGGCTGGTTCTACAGTCGTGCGGCCTCCGTGATCCTGGTTCTGCTGATGTCCATGGGCCTGGCAACCAGCATGGCGACCGGTTCGGCGACCGCCAGGCTGCTGGTCCAGGTTGCCATGTTCGGTGTCTGTCTACGATTGGGCGAGGCTACTTTCCGCCGAACTCGACTGCCGGGGACCGCTGGACCTCCGTAGTGCGGCGGCGGCTCGAATCGGAGGCGTCATGGCGTATACTGCCCCCTCATGAACCCCTTGTACCTGCTCGATGCCAGCGTCTATATCTTTCGCGCCTGGTTTTCCGTGGATGAACGTGTCAGGGATCCGGACGGGCGACCGGCGAATGCGGTCTACGGCTACGGCAATTTCCTGCTGGACTTCCTCTCCGGCAGCCGTCCGGGACATGCGCTGGCGGCCTTCGACGAGAGCCTGAAAACCTGCTTTCGCAACGACTTCTATCCACAGTACAAGGCCAACCGCCCGGAAGCGCCCGAGGACCTCAAGCGCCAGATCGCCGTGTGCCAGCAACTGACCAGCGGCCTGGGGCTGCTGACGCTGGCCAGCGACCGCTACGAGGCGGACGATCTGATCGGCACGGCGGCGTCCAGGTTCCGCCCGCTGGGCTATGCCATGCGCTTCCTGACTGCGGACAAGGACTACGCCCAGCTGCTGGAACCGGGAGATCGGCTGTGGGATGCCACCGGCCGGCGCAATCTCGATTGCGACGGCGTGATACGGGATTTCGGCGTGCGCGCTGACCAGATGGCGGATCTGCTGGCCCTGGCCGGGGACAGCGTCGACAATATTCCCGGTGTACCGGGTGTGGGGCCGAAATCGGCTGCCGTGTTGCTGCAACACCTGGGAAGCCTGGATGGCATCTACCGGCGTCTGGACGAGGTTCCCGGTTTGCCACTGCGCGGAGCCGCCCGGGTCGCACGGCTACTGAAGCAGCACCGAGACCTGGCGGACGTGTCTCTGAAGCTGGCGACCATACACCGGGAGGCGCCGCTGACCTGCTCCCAGGAGGATCTGCTGCTGGGCCCGCCGGATCCGGAACTGCTCACCGCTCTGCCCCTGCCGGGCCGGGTGCGGTATCGCGTTGATGCCCTGCTGGAGCATGCGGCGGCATGAATAGGGGCTGGGATGCCATCGCGTCGCTGGTGGGTGACGCCACCGGCCAGCCATTTCCGCTGCGGGAGCACGTACCGGTTTCCGGCGGCAGCATCAATTCGGCGTACCGTATCGGTGATGGCAGTCGCAGCTACTTCCTGAAGATCAACCGGGCGGACGGGCTGGACATGTTCCGGGCCGAAGCGGCCGGCCTGGAAGCCCTGGCGGCCGCCAGGGCCCTACGCGTTCCGCAGGTGGTGGCCTGCGGCCATGCCGGGGAGCGGGCCTGTCTGGTGCTTGAGTGGATCACACTACACGGCCGTGGCGATTGGGCCGCGCTGGGACGCGGGCTTGCCGCCCAGCACCGTAGCCAGGGCGAGCGGCACGGCTGGCACCGTGACAACACCATCGGTGCCACCCCGCAGCCGAATCCGCCCACGGAGGAGTGGCCGGTGTTTTTCGCCCGCTACCGCCTGGGCCACCAGCTCGACCTGCTGGAGCGGCAGGGCGGTCACGGAGCCCTGGTTGACGCGGGCCGGCGGCTGCAACAGCGGATTCCTGCCTTGCTGGATGACGCCCAGCCGGTTCCTTCGCTACTGCATGGCGACCTCTGGTCCGGCAACGTGGCCTTCGACGAAAACGGCGTGCCGGTGGTCTACGACCCGGCCGTGCATTTCGGCGACCGCGAATGCGATCTGGCCATGACCGAGCTGTTCGGGCGCTTTCCCCAGGCCTTCTACGATGCCTACCAGCAGGCGTGGCCGGTGGACGGTGGCTACGCCCGCCGCAAGAACCTCTACCAGCTCTATCATGTGCTGAACCACGTCAACCTGTTCGGCGGCACGTATGCCGGGCAGGCGCATGGACTGCTGGGTGTGCTGCTGGCCGAGGCCAACGGGTAGCTCCAACGCTACCAGTCGAAATCGTCGTCCAGATCGTCGAAGGGATCGCGCTCCGGCACTTCACCGTCGAAGATCAGATTGTTGCGGTACTGTCTGTAGGCCGAACGGGTGAACACGTATTCGTCCAGTGCCGCTTCGCTGCGGAAGCGGGCGGCCTGGTCGAGATTCGCGCGGGTATTGATCAGGTCCAGAGCATACAGCGGCCCCGCCACGGCCCAGCCCCCCAGGTAGGTCACCACGTTGGTGGCGGCGCTCACCGGGTAGTCATGGATGTCGCGTGTCGTGCTGGGTCCCATTACCGGCAGCACGATGTAGCTGCCCTCGGGCGTGCCCCACACGGCCAGCGTCTGGCCGAAGTCTTCGTTGTTGCGTTCGAAACCCAGCGGGGTGGCGACGTCGAACAGCCCCAGCAACCCCAGCGTGGAATTCAATGTGAAACGTACCGTATCCCGGCCGGTCTGGCGCCACTTGCCCTGTAGAGCGCTGTTCAGCATGGTCCCCGGGTAGCGCGCATTGGAGAAGAAATTGGTGACGCCCCGGCGTGCGAATCGCGGAGTGACGAAGACATAGGCATCTGCCACCGGGCGGGCGATGTAGCGGTCCAGTTGTTCGTTGACGTTGTAAACGCGGCGGTTGGTGACTTCCCAGGGGTCGTCCACATCACGGTCGGGCATGGGTGGCGTGGAGGCACAAGCGGAGGTGATGAACAATGCGCCGATCAGCAGGCACGCTTTCAGGGCTGTTGATCTCATTTGCCTCGCTCTTCCGCAGCCAGGCCCGCGATTGCCGCTTGCCCGGGGTGAGTCAGGCCGCGCGCGGCCAGGGAGAATACGGCCCTCGTCAGGCCGTTGTGTCCGACCGCCAGATTGCAGCCGATGATGACAGCGCGCAAGCGCTGCCGACTGATCTTGACTTGCCGGCCAGTGCGGAAGTCCGGTTGCGACCGAATGTTCCGCAGCGTGTAGAGCGCCATGCCGATCGCCCATCCGCAGAATCGCCGTATGCCACGGTGGCGCACGGGTATGGCCAGCGTGTAGTCGCGAGCCTGCATCAGATGCCTGAAGGCGACGCCCACCAGCGTCTGCAGCGTTTGCCGGAATGCCGGGTCGTCGCACCAGTGGTCTGCAGTGTCCAGTCGGCAGCCGGCTTCCTCGAGCAGATCGCGGGGCAGCCAGCAGACACCGCGCCGACGATCTTCCCAGACGTCCTTCAGGATGTTGGTCATCTGCAGTCCCTGGCCGAAACCCAAGGCCAGTGGCATCAGTTTTTCCCGCTGACGCTCCACGGCGGGATCGGCCTGGCAGAACAGATCGGTCAGCATCTCGCCCACCACACCGGCCACAACGTAGCAGTAGTCGCGGAAATGGGAGCGGTCCGGCAGGCCGTCGGGGCGTTTCAGCGTCTCGAACCTGGCCATGCCCTCGCACATGATGCCCAGGCAGCGCCTGAGGGAGGCCTGTTGCCGCGGCGGCAGGTGGAGGTAGACCGCCAGTACTTCCGGGGTGCGCTCCACCAGTTCCCTTTCGGTGGACAGAGCGAGCCGGGTCTCGGCAAGCAGATCACGGGCAAATGTATCCGGCGTAACGTGACCGTCCAGCGTGGCAAGCAGGGCCTGATAATGGCGGCGCTTTGCTTCCGGCGGCAGGTCGGTGCTGTCCTCGACGGTGTCCGCGGTCCGGCACCACAGGTAGGCGTTGGTGATGGCCGGGCGTAGTTGTTCCGGCAGTTGCGGAATGGTCAGCGCGAAGGTGCGGGACACACCGGGAAGTATGCGGTTCTGTTCGGCCTCGGCTGCTTCCGGTGCCAGCGTGGGCGTGATTTTCATGACGCCCGCGTGACTGCAAGGTGGGACAGCCGTGCGAATGCGCCGTGCCGCGTTGCGTCGGAGCTTCCGTGCGTGGGCCGCTGAGCCATGGCAAACCGTCTGAGAAGCTGGTGAATGGCCCCGGGTAGCATATCCGGGGAAACGCAGGAGTATACACGGGATCGTGCGGCCTTCGGAATGGCTCCGTGGTCGCCTGTGCGGTTCAGAGTTGCTGTATATGGATGACCAGCGCCAGTGCTGTGCCTTCGTCATTTCGAAGCAATGCGCCGTGGACCAGACAGCTAACCACCCCCCCGTCCTTGCGCAGGTAACGTTTCTCGACGCGGAAGCTGCTGTCTCCGCCCCGCAATGCGCCCCTCACCAGCGGTGGGGTGATATTGGCGTCCGCCGGATGGGTGATGTCGCGAAAGTCCATGCCCACCAGTTCCGCGCTGCTGTAACCCAGCAGCTCGCACAGCGCCCGGTTTGTCTGCAGGCAGCGCCCGGTGTGCGGATCGAACAATGCGATGCCGGTAGCGGCATGCTCGAAGGCGCTGCGGTAGAGCAGCTCGCTGTGCCGCAGTTGCTGCTCGGCCTGGCGCCGATGACTGATATCGCGGGACAGCACCAGCACCTCCTGTTCACCCTCGGCGTTGGTGACCAGCCAGTGGTTGGATTCCAGCCAGATCAGTCGGCCGTTCTTGTGCCGGACCGGGTGTGCGGCGGTAAAGCTCTCGCCCGGTGCCAGCTTGGCTCCCTGCTTTCGGCGGATGCGTTCGCGGTAGCGCGGGTCGAGGAAGTCGTAGATGTTACGACCTTCCAGCTCATCCGCCTTGTAGCCCAGCAGGCTCTCGCATGAACTGGAGATGGCCAGGGTGATGCCTTCCTGGTCGTGGCGGGAGAACATGTCCCGTGCGTCGCTGGAGCGCAGCACCGAGAAAGGCTGGTCGGCGATGGTCTCGGCAGGTATCCGCTGCTTCAGTTGCGTATTGAGTTTCTCGTTCCGGCGTCGCAGATCCGAGAGCAGTTGCTCGCGCTCGATGAATCTCGCGGTGACGCGCTGTGTCTCTCGCCCGCGTTCATGCAGTGCGATGGCCGAGAGGACCATCAGCAGTGCAAGCAGACCCAGGGGTGCCCATCGGCTCCATTGCACGGTGGTGCCCGCATCAGCATCCGGCACCAGCCAGGCCACCCAGAGCTGGTCCGCCACGTTGAGTTCCCGGCGCAGGGAAGGCCGGTTGCGCAACTGGGATTCGGTGACCCGGGACGCTTCCGACGAGCTGATGCCAGGGCCGCTGTAGAGCGGCAGACGGTTCCCCGACTCCCGACTGTGGTCGAACAGGTGAAGCTGGGCGTCGCGCCCGTTGAGCGGCTCGCCGGTGAGGCCGTCAAACCGCAGCGCCACCACCACCAGGCCGTCCAGCGTCTCCCCCTCCTGGTCGAACACCGGCCGGAAGAACATCTGGCCGGGCCGCAGGCCGTCGGTTCCCGGCAACAGCACGGGCCCGTCAGCGGCGGTCACCTTTCTGCGCTCCACCGAGCGTCGCATGGCGTCCTGATGGGTTTCCGTCACCAGCGGCAGTTCGCTGCGGATGGCCAGGAGTTCGCCGTCGGAGCGATACGCTCCCAGGCTGAGCACGGCGTTATCCAACGCCTCCGCCGGCCCACCGTCGACTTCCACCCAGGCCACCAGTTCCAGATAGGGTCGCCTGTCCAGTGAGGTGCGCGCCAGTTGCTCGAACAGAGGGCCGCGGTCGCCGGTGGCGGCCCCCATCAGGTAGCCGAACTGGTCGGTCAACGTCAGCACCTGTTCCAGCGTGCGGCCGATTCCGTCCATGGGGTCGCGCAGCTGTTCCTGAAAATTCCGGCTGTGCTGGTGCTGATCGACCTGCCAGAGCGTATAGCCAACCACGGCGGCCATCAGCAGCCCGCCGAGAACGAGCAGCACCGGCAGCAGATCGCGTCTGTTCCGCTTTGGCGGACAGGGCTGCGGGGGAGGTGTGTGCTGAATGTCCTTTTCCATCTTGCGCTGTGCCAGTCATCCCTGGAAATATTTAGAACCGAGCGTTCCATATTGTAACCCCTTTTCATAGGGGGTGCCCGCTTTCAGTGCATCCGTGCGCGGGGTTCCGGGTCAGCCATTCTGACCGCCGGGCGCGACGGTCATGACAGGGGGCTGATCGACCGCATGCTCGAAGGAATCGAAATGCAGTTGCTCCGGCGGCAGGCCATGGGCAGCGAAATCACGCCTGGCGGATTCGATCATCCCCGGCGGGCCTGCGATATAGACGTCGAACGGCTCCAGATTGGGAAAATCACGCAGCACCATGTTATGCACCAGGCCGATACGCCCTTTCCATTCATCCGCCGGCTGGGGCTCCGACAGGCACGGCGTGTAATGGAAATCGGCATGCTCCCGCGCCCATTGGGCGGGGAGGGCGTCCAGGTAGAGATCACGGCGTTGGCGGACGCCCCAGTAGAAGTGCATCGGCCGGTCCAGCCCGACGTAGAAGGCATGCTCCAGCATGCTCTTGATGGGGGCGAAGCCGGTGCCGCCGGCGATCAGCAGCAGCGGCCGGGGCGACTCCTCCCGCAGGTAGAAATTGCCCAGCGGACCCTCCAGGCGCAGCAGGGATTTCTCCTTCATGCCGTCGAACACCTGCCCGGAAAATGCGCCGCCCTGGACGTGCCGCACGTGCAGTTGCAGCACATCATCCTGGTGTGGCGGGTTGGCCAGCGAGTAGCTGCGCTTGCGGCCATCCCGCATCAGGATGTCCAGGCACTGGCCAGGTAGAAACTGAAGCCGCTCCGTGTCGGGCAGCTTGAGGTCGAGTTGCATGACGTCGTGAGCCAGTCGGTGGATGGCCACTACCCGGCAGGGCAGCTTGCGGGGTTCGATATCGGCGCTGTCGCGCACTTCCCGCACCTCGATGCTCAGATCACTGCGCGGTTGCGCAAGGCAGAACAGCGCCTGGCCCACGGCGGCTTCCTTCGGGTCCAGTCCGGGGGGCAGTTGCTCATCGGGATAGCTCACCTCGCCTTCCACAACCTTGCCCATGCAGGTGGCGCAGCTTCCGCCGCGGCAACTGTACGGAATGACCAGGCCGTGCCGGAGAGCCGCCTGCAATACTGATTCTCCGGGTTCAGCGGTGAAATGGTGTCCCGATGATTCGATGGTGATCTGATAGGTCATGGTCGATGAATCGGATTCCTGAGATTGAAGCGTTGGAAGCCGCCCTTCGTTGGCGGCGTGCCTGACACATGGTTAGGTCGTTGCCGGGGGGGGGGGGGGGGGGCGGGGGGGGGGGGGGGG
>JAFIFV010000106.1 GCA_020831845.1 Ectothiorhodospiraceae bacterium | reverse complement strand
ACCGGGGCTGGCCATACGTGGCCAGCCCCTTAAGCCGGGGAAAGCAGTGCTTTCCCTTGGTCGGCTTCACCCCTGGGGGCTTGGCGGCCGGGTCCCTCCGGCCGACAGTCCTCAGATATGTCCCCACACCCGACCGAATCGAAACCCGCAAACCAGGACGGTGCGCGTCGCTATGATCTGGGCGCTCTGCAAGTTGTCGAGGGGGCGAGGGCAGGCTAGTGGGGGTACCAGTTGTTCTGCCAGGCCTTGAAGACGCGTTCGGGATACCAGGTCTGCCCCAGGCTGCCGTTGTAACGGGCCAGGGCGCGCGTCAGGTTCCCGTTCTCCACATCCAGGTAATGCCGGAGGATCGTGGTGCCGAAGCGCAGGTTGGTGCGGGTGTGGAACAGGTTGTCATCGGGCCTGCCGATCTCGTTCAGCCAGAACGGCATGATCTGCATCAGTCCGCGTGCCCCGGCGCTGGAGATCGCGAAGCGATTGAAGGCGCTCTCCACCTCGATGACAGCCAGCACCAGTTCCGGCTCCAGCTCAGCCTGATGGGCTTCCTGGTGCACCATGCGGAGCAACTGCAGCCGTTCCTCGGGGTCGGGCAGGATGCGTTCCAGGCGGCTGCTCATGTCCATCAGCCAGACCTGGGCCACGTAGCGGTTCTCGAAGCTCACCCCGGATTTCACTGCGTCAATCAGCGCGGCTCTCAGGCGCGGGTCCACCTCCCGTTCCGTCTGCCCCTGGGCGAGCGCTGGTCCGCAGACGGCCAGCAGCCATCCGGCCATCAGCAGAACGATGGCGGACCCGCGCCACGTCATCGGGCAAGGCGTTCCTTCAGAGCCGCCACCAGACCCTCCAGCGGCAGGTCCTCGCTCTGCTCCGCCTTGCGGTGACGATACTCCACGGTGCCTTTCTCCAGACCACGGTCGCCGATTGCGATGCGGTGCGGTATGCCGATCAGTTCCATGTCGGCGAACTTCACCCCGGGGCGCGCATCCCGGTCATCCCAGCACACGTCGATGCCCGCGGCCTGCAGCTCGGTGTACAGCCGCTCCGACGTCTCCATCACGGCTGCCGACTTGTTCTGATTGATCGATACGATAGCGAGCCGGAACGGTGCGATGGGTTCGGGCCAGGCGATGCCGGCCTGGTCGTGGTTCTGCTCGATGGCGGCAGCCACGATACGGGAGACGCCGATACCGTAGCAGCCCATGGTCACCAGCGCCTGGCGGCCTTCCTCGTCAAGGACATGGGCGTTCAACGCCTTGCTGTACGTGCGGCCGAGTTGGAAGACGTGCCCCACCTCGATGCCGCGGGCCATGGAAAGCGTGCCCTTGCCGTCGGGGCTGGGGTCGCCGGCCACCGCGTCGCGCAGGTCCGCAACCTGCGGCAGAGGGACATCCCTCCCCCAGTTGATGCCGAAATAGTGCTTGTCGTCGACGTTGGCGCCGGCGCTGAAGTCGCTGGTGACCGCCACCGTTCGGTCGACGATGCAGGGAACAGGCAGCTTTACCGGTCCCAGAGAACCCGGCCCGGCGCCGATGGCGGCACGGATGTCAGCTTCCGATGCCATTTCCAGGGGCGCTGCCACCTCCGGCAGGCGCTCCGCCTTGATGGCGTTCAGGTTGTGGTCGCCGCGGATGATCAGCGCCACCAGGCCCCCGCCCTCGGCGCGCACCACCAGGGTTTTCACCGTCTTCTCGATGGGGGCGTCGTAGTCTTTCACCAGATCGGCAATGGTGCGTGCGCCCGGAGTGTCCAGCAGCCGAAGTTCCTCGGTGGGCGCAGGCGCTTCTTTCACAGGAGCCAGCGCTTCAGCCAGCTCCACATTGGCGGCATAGTCACCACTATCGGAAAACACAATGGCGTCTTCGCCGGAGTCCGCCAGTACATGGAATTCGTGGGAGGTGTCTCCGCCAATCGCACCGGAGTCCGCCTGTACCGCACGGAAACGCAGCCCGGTCCGCGTGAAAATACGGCTGTAGGTGTCGTACATCACCTGGTAGGTCTCGCGCAGAGACGCGCCATCCAGGTGGAAGGAGTAGGCATCCTTCATCAGGAACTCGCGGGCGCGCATCACGCCGAACCGGGGCCGGATCTCGTCCCGGAACTTGGTCTGGATCTGGTAGAAATTCACCGGCAGTTGCTTGTAGCTGCGGATCTCCCGTCGCACCAGGTCGGTAATGACTTCTTCATGGGTGGGCCCGTAGCAGAAGTCACGCTCATGGCGGTCCCGCATTTGCAGCAACTGCGGGCCGAACTTGTCCCAACGGCCGGATTCCTGCCACAGCTCGGCCGGCTGTATCGCCGGCATCAGGATCTCCACAGCGCCACTGCGGTCCATCTCTTCCCGGACGATGTTCTCCACCTTGCGCAGGACGCGCAGTCCCAGGGGCATCCATGTATAGAGCCCGGAAGCCAGTTTGCGGATCATGCCGGCGCGCAGCATCAACTGGTGGCTGACGATCTCGGCATCGGCCGGCGTTTCCTTGGTGGTACCCAGGGGAAATCGGGAAAGACGCATGAAGCATTCCTGTTCTAGTCGCGCAATTTAACGTAGCCTGCCGCAACCCCGGGGGCCGCTGATCCATGGTCAGGGGCCAGCCGAGGGGCGCGGCGGTTCACGAGTTTATCACCAGTCCCCGGTGGCGGGCGCGCAAGCGAGCAAGCCTGCGTTGCCCGAGCGCCACCGTGGCAACCGAGCAGCGCTCGCCTAGCACCAGTCTTCGAGGAACTGGCGATTCTTCTCGATCATTTCCTGCCGGCGCTCCTCGGTCAGCGGCTGCACTTCCCCGCCATCCGTGCGTACGCGACGGACGGCCGGATCCTCGAGGATCTCCAGGTTCTGGCGCGCCCGCGCGCACTCCTGCTCCAGTTCCTGCTCGCCGGAGGAGGCATCCGCGCGCTCCTCCTGGCGCGACACGGAGCCCGTGGAAGCATCCCTCTGCTGCGTCCCGGCATCTCCGGCGGAACCGCTGGGTGGAGGGGACGCGCCGCGGATACGCTCGGCTTCGACGTCCGGCGGCGGGTTGCTGCCGTAGTGTGTGGTACCATCCTCGCCGGTCCAGCGATAGATGTTGGCCGCCGAGGCGGTCCCGACGACAACGGCTGCGGACATGGCCAGCGCGGCGGCCAGGATGATCTTTCGTGCTTCCATGACATGCTCCTTTTTATCGCAGACTTGGCAGGGGCTGGCCCGGTTGCCGAGCAGGGCGAGCGGGCATGCATACAAGGTGCACGCTCTTGGGGCTCTTGACCTGATCTGGAAACCTCAGTAGCTTTGCTCCCTTTCACTGCTCCGTTTTCATTGCTTGGACACCGGTTTTTGCTGCGCCATTAGGGGTTTAGATGGCCCGGCATGGTGTGGGCGGGGCTTCCCGCGGTCCCCATTCCGCAGGTTTATACAGACGAATTGGACTTATGCGGCACATTATCTCGATTCTCGTGGAGAACGAATTCGGCGCCCTGTCCCGTGTGGCAGGTCTGTTCTCCGCACGGGGATACAATATCGAATCCCTGACCGTCGCGCCTACCGACGATTCCACACTTTCGCGCATGACGCTGGTTACCGTCGGCAACGATCGCATCATCGAACAGATCATCAAACAGCTCAACAAGCTGCTGGATGTGGTCAAGGTCATGGACATGACCGAAGGTGCGCACATCGAGCGGGAAATGATGCTGATCAAGGTTTCCGCGTCCAGTGGCGATAGCCGCGAGGAAATCAAGCGGCTCAGCGATATCTTCCGCGGCCGGATTCTGGACGTCACCGACAAGATCTACACCATCGAACTCACCGGTGCCGGCAGCAAGCTGGATGCCTTCATCGGCGCGCTGGGTTCGGACAACATCCTGGAGGTCGTGCGTTCCGGTGTTATCGGCATCTCCAGGGGAGAAAAGCACCTGCGTGTCTAGGGAAGCGTGAATATTTCAACGCTTCCCCGGGCCCGGCCGCGTTCGCTACCAGTTTCAACGCTAATCGCACTCATATGACGGGGGCAGAATGAAAGTCTATTACGATAAGGATGCCGACCTTTCCATTATCCAGGGCAAAAAGGTCGCCATTATCGGTTACGGTTCGCAGGGTCATGCCCATGCAAACAACCTGAAGGAGTCCGGCGGCTCTGTGGTGGTGGGGCTGCGAGAAGGTTCCGGCTCCGCTGACAAGGCGCGCAAGGCCGGCCTCGATGTGGCCAGCGTGGAAGAAGCCGTCAAGCAGGCCGACTTCGTCATGATCCTGACCCCGGACGAGCACCAGGCGCGCATCTACCGGGAGCAGATCGAGCCGAATCTGAAGCAGGGCGCCACCATCGCCTTCGCCCATGGCTTCAACATTCATTACGGCCAGATCGAGCCGCGGGCCGACATCGATGTGGTGATGATCGCGCCCAAGGGCCCCGGCCACCTGGTGCGTTCCACCTATGTGGAAGGCGGCGGCGTGCCCTGCCTGATCGCCATCCACCAGAACAGCTCCGGCCAGGCCAAGGAACTGGCGCTATCCTATGCTTCCGCCGTGGGTGGTGGTCGTGCCGGGGTCATCGAGACCACCTTCCGGGAGGAAACCGAGACCGACCTGTTTGGTGAACAGGCGGTACTCTGCGGCGGCCTGACCTCGCTGATCCAGGCCGGCTTCGAGACCCTGACCGATGCCGGCTACAGCCCGGAAATGGCCTATTTCGAGTGCCTGCATGAGGTGAAGCTGATCGTCGACCTGATCTACGAAGGCGGCATCGCGAACATGCGCTACTCCATTTCCAATACCGCCGAGTATGGTGATTTTGTCAGCGGACCGCGGGTCATCAACGACGAATCGCGCAAGGCGATGAAGGACATTCTGGATGACATCCAGACCGGCAAGTTCGCCCGTGACTTCATCCTGGAAAACCAGGCCAATGCCGCCACGCTGAAGGCACGCCGCCGGATTGCCCGGGAGCATCCCATCGAAGTGGTAGGGGAAAAACTGCGCGACATGATGCCCTGGATCCGTCAGAAGCAGTTGGTGGACAAGACCAGGAACTGATCCCGGTCGGTCGGTTTCGACGATACCGAGACCGCCAGCCTGCCGCTGCGCAGACTGGCGGTTTTTCGTTGCCCTCCAGCATGGTTCCCGGCGGAAGCGCAGCCTGCTTCTGTGCTACTGTTGGAGGCGCGTAGTCCGTTGCGGGGCCGTCTCTGGTCGATTCCGGTCCTGCCCAAGGAGCAAGCTGCAGTCTTATGGCCAATCCCGACACCGAATTCCGGAAGAAGCCGCGCCGTGGCATCTACCTGCTGCCCAACCTGCTTACCACCACCGGCCTGTTCTTCGGTTTCTTTGCCATCATTGCGGCCACAGGCCAGCAGTTCCACCTGGCCGCCATCGCCATTTTCATTGCCATGATCATGGACGGGCTGGATGGCCGGGTGGCGCGGCTTACCAACACCCAGAGTGATTTCGGCGTGCAGTACGACAGCCTCTCGGACATGGTCTGCTTTGGCCTGGCGCCGGCGCTGGTGATGTACATCTGGGTACTGGGGGACATGGCCGGCCTGGGTGGATTGCTGGGCAAGCTCGGATGGCTGGGCGCCTTTACCTTCGCTGCCTGTGCCGCGCTTCGCCTGGCCCGCTTCAACACCCAGGCGGGTGTGGCCGACAAGCGCTATTTCCAGGGACTGCCCAGCCCCGCCGCGGCAGCCGGTCTGGCCAGCCTGGTCTGGTTCGGCCATAACATGAGCTTTGACAGCGTGCTGCTGGTGGGCTTTGCCTGGCTGGTCACGGTGGTGGCCGGCTTGTTGATGGTCAGCAACTTCCGCTATTACAGTTTCAAGGAAATCGATTTCCGCTACCGCGTGCCGTTCATCGTCATCGTGGCGCTGGTGCTGGGTCTGGCCTTCATTTCGGTGAATCCGCCGCTGGTGCTGTTTCTTACCTTCCTGGTGTACGCGGGCTCCGGGCCGGTGATGACCATCGTGCTGCGACGCCGGCATCGCCAGACGCTGGCGCAGCGTCGGTCCGGTGCCGACCAGGACGGCGACGCAGGCTGACCGAGGCGAGGTGGACCAGCAATGACGCAGGCATCCCGTTCCGCCAGCCACGCCGCCTACCTGGAGCGGATGGGCATTACCGTGTGGGTATCGCGTCGGACGGAACCGGCATCGCAGGCGGAGCTGGTTCCGGCGCCCGTGCCGGTGGGGCAGGCAGACCACGCCGCCGAACCGCCTCCGGCGTTGAGCCCCGGGGAAACCGCACAGGCGCCGGTGGACGGTGCCGACGCTGCCTGGGAGACGCTCCGGCAGGCGGTGGCCGGTTGTACACGCTGCGGCCTCTGCGATAGCCGCACCCAGACCGTGTTCGGCGTCGGCAGCCGATCCGCGGATCTGATGGTGATCGGCGAGGCTCCCGGGGCGGAGGAGGATCGCCGGGGCGAGCCTTTCGTGGGCCGTGCCGGCCAGTTGCTGACGGCCATGCTGGTCGCGCTGGGATTGCCGCGGGAGCAGGTGTTCATTGCCAACATCCTCAAGTGCCGCCCACCCGGCAACCGCGACCCGAAGGCGGACGAGGTGGCGTCCTGCATTCCCTATCTGCGCGAGCAGATGCGTCTGCTCCGGCCCAGGGTCATCCTCTGTGTTGGTCGGGTTGCTGCGCAGAATCTTCTGCAGATTGAACAACCTCTGCGGGCCCTGAGGGACAGGGAGCATGCCTTCGAGGCCGGTGATCGCGCCATTCCCGTGATCGTGAGTTATCATCCCGCCTATCTGCTGCGGAGTCCTGCGGACAAGGCCAAGGCCTGGCAGGACCTGAAACGCCTGCGGCCGCTGCTGAAGGGGGAGCAACGCTGATGAGTGCAGTGCTGTCTCCGGGGGAGCACGTCATCCGGCGCATGCGGGACAACGACCTTCCCTGGGTGCTTCGCGTGGAGCGCGCATCCTACGATTTTCCCTGGACCGAGGGCGTGTTTCGGGATTGCCTCCGCGTTGGGTACGGCTGCTGGGTACTGCACGATGCCCGCTCCATTGCCGGCCACCTGATCCTCTCGGTTGTGGCCGGTGAGGCGCACGTGCTCAACCTGTGCGTACATCCGGACCAGCAGGGCAGGGGGCTGGGCGCGCAGTTGCTGGAATACGGTTTGTCCGCCGCCTCCCGCCTCGGCGCGGAAATGGTGTTTCTGGAAGTCCGGCCCTCGAATCAGGTGGCCGTACGCCTGTATGAGCGTGCGGGCTTCGGGGAAGTCGGCCTGCGGAAAAGCTATTACCCGGCCCCCGGAGGTGCCCGCGAGGACGCGTTGATACTTGCCCGCGCCTTGCTGCCCGACAATGACTAGGTGCCGGTCGCGCGGGGTGAGGCTGGTGAACGGCTTATGGAGGAATGGTGATGGGACACGGGTTCCAGGCTGAACAGAACGACGACAGACAGCATCGCAAGCCCGGCTTCTGGCAGGTGGTGCAAAGCATCCTGGCGGCTGCGTTCGGTGTGCAGTCCCAGCAGGCGCGGGAGCGGGATTTCACCCGCGGCAGCCCGCTTCCCTACATCATCGGCGGTATTGTGTTCACGGTCTTGCTGATCGTGCTGCTGGTGGTGATCGTCAACATCGTGCTCAGCAGCGCCGGCGTGTAGCGGGCGCGAGGCGTGCGGTGGCGGCCCGCCTCGCGCATAATCATCTGCCGCCTATAATCGCTCTATCCTGCGATGCTGGGCATCCAGCCGTTCCAGCGCCGAGCGGAATTCCGCGAGCCGTTGCTGTTCCTGAGCGACCACTGCAGCCGGGGCCTTTTCCACGAAGCTCGGGTTGGCCAGCTTCTTTTGCGCCCGCTCCAGATCGGCACGGGCCCGGTCCCGCTCCTTGGCCAGTCGTTTCAGTTCCGCGTCCTTGTCGATAAGCCCGGCCATGGGCACCAGCAACTGCATATCGCCCACCAGGGCGATGGCGGATTCCGGCGCATCCGCACCTTCCTCCATCAGGGTAATGGATTCCAGCCGCGCCAGCCGCTCCAGAAAGAGCCGGTAGTCCGCCAGCCTGCGCCGGTCCTGTTCACCGGCTTGCTGCAATAGCACGCCCAGGGCCTTGTTGGGTGAAATGTCCATTTCGCCGCGGATACGTCGGACTCCGAGGATAAAGCGCTTGATCCAGTCGATGTCGCCTTCGGCGGCAGCATCCTCCAGGGCAGCAGCCGGCTCCGGGAACGACTGGTGCATGATGGTGCCGGCATCCAGTCCCGCCAGCGGCGCGACCCGCTGCCAGATCTCCTCGGTGATGAACGGCATGAACGGATGCGCCAGCCGTAGAATCTGCTCCAGCACCTGCACCAGCGTCCGCCGTGTGCCGCGCAGTGCGAGTACATCGTCGGCGGTCTGCAGCACGGGCTTGGAAAGCTCCAGGTACCAGTCGCAGTACTCGTTCCAGACGAACTCGTACAGCGCCTGCGCCGCCAGATCGAAGCGGTAGTCCTGGATGTGCTGGTTGATGTCTGCCTCGGTACGCTGCAGGCGGGAGCGTATCCAGCGGTCGGCCACGCTGAGCGTCACCTCACCGCCATCGGCGCCGCAGTCCTGTTCCTCGGTGTTCATCAGCACGTAGCGGGCGGCATTCCACAGCTTGTTGCAGAAATTCCTGTAGCCGTCCACGCGGCCCATATCGAACACCACGTCGCGGCCGGTGGTGGCCAGCGAAGCAAAGGTGAAGCGCAGCGCATCCGTCCCATGGGGCGCTATGCCGTCCGGGAAATGCCGTCGCGTGGCTTTTTCGATGCGGTTTGCCATTTTCGGCTGCATCAGACCGGTGGTGCGTTTAGCCACCAGCGCTTCCAGGTCGATGCCATCGATGATATCGATCGGGTCCAGCACGTTGCCCTTGGACTTGGACATCTTCTGACCATCGGCATCGCGCACCAGGCCATGGATGTAGATTTCCCGGAACGGCACCTGTCCGTCCATGAACTTCATGCCCAGCATGATCATGCGGGCCACCCAGAAGAAGATGATGTCGAAACCGGTTACCAGCACGCTGGTGGGGTAGAAGCGTTGCAGCCCATCCGTGTTCTCGGGCCACCCCAGCGTCGAGAAGGGCCACAGGCCGGATGAGAACCAGGTGTCCAGCACGTCCTCGTCCTGGCGCAGAGCCACGTCTTTCCCGTGGTGCGCGCGCGCAGCCTCGCGGGCGGCTTCCTCGCCGCGCCCGACGAAGATGTTGCCATCCTCGTCGTACCATGCGGGAATGCGGTGGCCCCACCAGAGCTGGCGCGAGATGCACCAGTCCTCGATCTTCCCCATCCAGTCGAAATAGGTGTTTTTCCAGTTGTCCGGCACGAAGCGGATGCGCCCGTCCTGCACCGCCTCGATGGCCGGCTTGGCCAGCGGCGCGGTGCTTACGAACCACTGGTCGGTCAGGTACGGTTCCACCACGGCGCCGCTGCGGTCGCCGCGCGGCACCATCAGCTTGTGGTCCTCCACCTTCTCCAGCAGGCCCTGGGCCTCAAGGTCGGCTACGATGCGCTTGCGCGCCTCGTAGCGATCCAGCCCGCGGTAGGCTTCCGGAGCGTTGTCGTTGATGCTGGCGTCCGGCGTGAGGATATTGATCTTTTCGAGATCATGGCGCTGGCCCACCGCATAGTCGTTGAAATCATGCGCCGGGGTGATCTTCACGCAGCCGGAGCCGAATCCCGGGTCCACGTAGTCGTCGGCGATCACCGGGATCTGTCGGCCGGTAAGCGGCAGTTCCAGCAATTTGCCGATCAGCGGCCTGAAGCGCTCGTCTTCCGGGTGAACAGCGACCGCGGTATCACCCAGCATGGTTTCCGGGCGGGTGGTGGCAACCGTGACGTGACCGGAGCCGTCCACCAGCGGGTAACGCATGTGCCAGATGTGGCCGGACTCCTCCTCGGAGACCACTTCCAGGTCGGAGACCGCGGTATGCAGCACCGGGTCCCAATTCACCAGGCGCTTGCCGCGATAGATCAGACCCTCCTCGTAGAGACGGACGAAGGTTTCACGGACCGCATTGGACAGCCCCTCGTCCATGGTGAAGCGTTCCCGCGCCCAGTCCACCGAGGCGCCCATGCGCCGCAGTTGCTGGGTGATGGTGCCGCCGGACTCTGCTTTCCATTCCCACACCCGCTCGATGAATGCCTCGCGGCCGAGATCATGGCGCGTCTTGCCTTCCGCGTTGAGCTGACGCTCCACCACCATCTGGGTGGCAATGCCCGCATGGTCGGTGCCGGGCTGCCAGAGCGTCTGGCGGCCTTTCATGCGGTGATAGCGGATCAACAGATCCATGATGGTGTCCTGGAACGCATGCCCCATGTGCAGCGTGCCGGTGACATTGGGCGGCGGAATCATGATGCAGTAGGGGGCACCGTCGCCGTGCGGGGCGAAGTAGCCCGCCTGCTCCCAATGGTCGTACCAGCGCTGCTCGATGCGTTTGGGGTCGTATGTCTTGTCCATGCGTTGCCTAGTCGGATCTTCGATGGGTGAATGGGGTGCGGGGTCCCGCAGATGGCTGCCGGTGCCCTGAGGTGGTCATGAAACGATATAAGGGCTCCGCGCCTCCACCGCACGAGGGCGGAGTATACTAACCTTCCGAAGAACAATGCCATTTCGCGCCACCCGGCCGGTTGGCGCGGTCGGGCGCGGAGGTGGGCCTCAATCCTTGTTCAGCCGCTTCATCACTGCCTGGAGGATGAGATCGCCGCGCTTCTGCAGTTCCGGCGGCAGGCGATCCCGCCAGGCGGAATCGTCCGGCGCGCGCGCGTCCGCACCCCGGGCCCTGAGAGGCAGCCACAAACCCCGTTTCAGCAGTTCGTCGCCGGGGCAGACACGGTCCGTCAGCAGGGGAATTTCGCGTTCGTTGTCCTCTTGCATGGCTTGCTAGCCCACCGTGTGATGCTGGGGTTCCACGCCCTGGTCCCGATACCACCGAAACCGTTGCCGGGCGGCCCGCAGCCGCTCGGGGCTCTGATCTGCCACGTCTGCGATGCGCTGCCAGGAGCCCAGGCTGTCCAGCGGGACTTCCGCGAGATTGATCAGCAGATCGCGGTCGTCTGGTGCCGATACTCCGGCCGGGCCGATGACGATGGGCTCCCCGGGATCGCCGTCCCATAGCCCGTGGGGCAGGAAGCTGCCATCCCGGAAAGTCCAGAGCAGGGTGTCCATTCCGTGCGCCTGGGCTTCGTCTCGGGTTCGCAGGAAGGCGCGATGCCCTTGGGCTACCGCCTTTTCCGCAATCCGGCAGGCCAGCAGTTCCGCGGCCTGCGGCTGCTGGTCTCCGGCGATGTAGAAATCCACCTTGGGCATGGGCCTGTTCCCGCGATTGTTACGACTTGCGCTTGCCGGCCTGCTCGATCAGGTAATGCGTCAGCAGCGGCACCGGGCGACCGGTGGCCCCCTTCTGTTCGCCGCTCTTCCAGGCCGTGCCGGCAATATCGAGATGTGCCCAGCGCAGCTTCTTGGTGAAGCGGGCCAGGAAACACCCCGCGGTGATGGTGCCGGCGGCGCGCCCGCCGATGTTCGCCATATCGGCGAAATTGCTTTTCAGCAGCTCATCGTATTCCGGCCCCAGCGGCAGTTCCCACGCAGGATCATCGGCGGCCTTGCCCGCCGCAAGCAGCTCGCTGACCAGCGCGTTGTTGTTGCCCATCAGGCCGTGCATGTGATTGCCCAGCGCGATGATGCAGGCGCCGGTCAGGGTGGCAATATCCACCACGCTGCGCGGCTTGTAGCGTTCCACGTAAGAGAGAGCGTCGCAGAGTACCAGTCGGCCTTCGGCGTCGGTGTTCAGGATTTCGATGGTCTGGCCGGACATGCTGGTGACGATATCGCCGGGCTTGGTGGCCTTGCCGTCCGGCATGTTCTCCACCGCCGGGATGACGCCAACCAGATTGATGGGCAACTCCAACTGGGCCACCGCCTCCAAGGTGCCGAACACGCTGGCGGCGCCGCACATGTCGAATTTCATTTCATCCATGGCCGCGCCGGGCTTCAGCGAGATGCCGCCGGTATCGAAGGTGATGCCCTTGCCGACCAGCGCGTAGGGCTGTTCCCTCTCGCCGGCGCCGCGGTAGTGCATGACGATGAGCCGGGCCGGCTCCTGGCTGCCGTGACTTACGGACAGCAGCGACCCCATGCCCAACTCCTCCATGGCGGGTTCGTCCAGCACCGTGATTTCCACCGAGGGATGACGCTCGCCCAGGCCATGAGCCTGCTCGGCGAGGTAGCTGGGTGTGCAGATATTTCCCGGCAGGTTGCCCAGTTCGCGGGCCAGGTTCATGCCGTTCCCGAGCGCCTGGCCCTGGGCGGCGGCCTGTTCGGCTTTCGCCGCTTCCGATTTGCTGGCGGCGCTGAAGCCGACCTTGCGCAGTGCTGATTTCTGTCCGTTCTTCTTGCTCTTGCAGGCCTCGAAGCGGTAGTCCAGCAGTTCCAGCGTCTGGGCGGCATCGCGGATGCGCCAGGCCAGGTCCCGGTTCTTGATCTGTGCCTGGGGCAGGTAACAGATGGCATCCTTGGCGCCGGCGTTTGCCAGGGTGGCGTGCATGGTCAGTACTGCCTGGCGGTAGACGCGTTCGGTCAGCTCCTTTTCCTTTCCCATGCCGACCAGCAGGACGCGATCCGCCGTGATGCCCGGAACCCGCGGCAACAGCAGTTGCTGACCAGCGCGGCCGTCCATGTCTCCGGCCTTCAGCAGGTCACGCAGATAACCCTTGGCGGCCTTGTCAACGGACGCGGCCTGGGGGCTCAACTGGCGCTTTTCGAATACGCCGACGACGAGGCAGCCACTACGCTGCTTTTCCGGGGCACCTGTCTTGATCGCGAAATCCATCGAGCACTCCTCTGTTCGGTGGGCAATAGCGTTGCTCAGCAAGGAATGTGTTTCCCTGCAAGCCGATGCTGGGCAGTGTAACGCAAATGCCGAAAGCTTTGACCGGCGGCCTCCCTATACGGACAATCCGGGCATGCCTTTCGGAGTTCTTGAGACTTGATACTGTCCATCGTCAGCCGCTACCTGGTTCGGGAAATCGCCCTGGCGTGGCTTGCCGTCACGGTGGTGCTGGTGGCGGTGCTGTTCACCAACCGCCTGGTGCGCTATCTCGGGGATGCCGCCAGCGGGGCGTTGCCGGGGGACGTGATCCTGGTGCTGATGGGGTTCAAGGCCCTGAGCTATACCGGCCTGGTCATACCCGGCAGTTTCTTCCTTGGTGTGATCCTGGCCCTGGGGAGGTTGTACCGGGACAGCGAGATGGCGGCCATGGGGGCGTGCGGTATCGGGCCGCGCCAACTCTACAAGGCGCTGGCCCTTTTTGCCCTGCCGTTGACGCTGTTTGTGAGCTGGCTGGCGCTGGACGTCGGCCCCTGGGCCGCACGCGAGGGGCGTGAAGCGGAGCAGCTGGCACGCGAGACGGTGGAAATCCAGGCGGTCCGGCCGGGGCGGTTCATCCAGTCCAGCCGCGCCGAAGGCATGTTCTACATCGAGCGATTCAGCGAAGACGGCTCGCGCATGCGGGACGTGTTCGTACAGACCCGGCAGGGGGGCGAGCAGATTCTGCTGGCGGCGAGCGAGGGCTATATCGATGTGGACCCGGACACTGGCGACCAGTACCTGGTGCTGGTGGACGGCAGGCGTTACGACGGCAACCCCGGCAGCAGGCAGTGGCGGGTGATGGAGTACGAACTGCACGGCGTGCGGATTACCGAAGGCGATCCGCCCGATGTGCGTGTCCGGCGCGACGGCTTGCCCACTGCCGATTTGTGGGGCTCGTCGGACTTGCGTGATCTGGCGGAACTGCAATGGCGGCTCTCCATGCCGTTGATGGTGATCACGCTGGGCCTGATCGCCATTCCGCTGAGTCGCAGTTCGCCCCGGGACGGGCGATACGGGCGGCTGCTGCTTGCGGTGCTGATCTATGCGGTCTATTCCAACGGGCTGACCGTCGCCATGGGCTGGCTGGAGGACGGTACCGTGTCACCCGTGGTGGGGCTCTGGCCCATCCACCTGCTGGTGGCGGCGATCGGCGTGGTCTGGCTGATGAAGCAGTACGGCCTGCTTGGTTGGGGGCGGCGGTCATGATGATGCGGATACTGGACCGCTACATCGCCAAGGCCGTGGTGGCCGGCTCCCTGGTGGCGCTGCTGGTGTTCACCTCGCTGATCCTGATTTTCAGCTTCGTCGAGGAAAGCGGTGACGTCACCGACGAATACACAGCGTTCAAGGCCTTGCTCTACGTGGCCCTGCGGGCGCCGCAGCGCGCCTACGAATCCTTCCCCATCGCAACGCTGATCGGCAGCCTGATGACGTTGGGCGGGCTCGCCGCCCGCCACGAGCTGGTGGTGATGCGGGCGGCCGGCATGTCCATCCTGGGAATCGGGCGCTCCGTGGCCGTGGCAGGCGTGACACTGGCGCTGGCCGCCATCGCTCTCGGCGAGTGGGTGGCGCCGCCGGCGGAACGCATGGCGCTTGAGGTGAAGGCGCAGGCCCGGACGGGCGAGGTGGCGGCGCTGAGCCAGGACGGGTTCTGGGCGCGCGACGGCAGGCGCTTTGTCCAGGTGAGTTCGGCGCCCAGCGCCACCCAGCTGAACGGGGTCAATATCTATGATTTCGATCGCCAGCGGCGCCTGGTCGGCATCACCAGTGCCGTGCGCGCGGATCATGACGGCCGCGGCTGGGTGCTGCACCAGGTGGTGGAGACCCGGTTTGACGAAGACGGTGGGGTGCAGAGGGAGCAGTCGCTGGTCGAGCAATGGGACTCCGAACTGCACCCGGACGTGCTGGATGTGGTGGTCGTGGACCCCGAGGCCCTGGCGATCCGGGATCTCTGGACCTACATCGACTACCTGGAACGCAATGATCTGGAAAGCGACCGCTACCGCCTGGCGTTCTGGCTGAAGCTGGCCACCCCGCTGGCAACGCTGACCATGCTGCTGCTGACCATTCCGCTGGCATTCGGCTCGTTGCGGTCCGTGGGCGCGGGCCAGCGCATCTTCATCGGCGTGATGATCGGCATCGCGTTCTTCCTCGGCAACAACCTGCTGAACCACCTGGGGCTGGTCTACGGCCTGGCACCAGTGGTCAGTGCCCTGCTGCCGACGCTGATCTTCCTGGCGGCGGCCATCTACGGCACTTCGCGCATCCGCTAGGGGAGCGCCGGCTCAGGCTTTGCCGGCCGGCGGGTGGTGGAGTATCACTGTGCCGGAGAGCATGTCGCAGAGGCTGTAGCGGCGGTGATGGAAGGGCACCGAAATCAGGCCAACCGGCCCGAGCGTCACCACGCCCGCCAGCAGTCGCTTGAAGACGTCCTGCCAGCCCAGTCTGCCGCCATCCTGCCGCACCACATACAGATGCCAGGCTTTCATGCCCAGGGTCTGCCCCCCCCAGAGCCAGAACAGGGCGAAGAACCCGAAGCCAAGCACCAGCACGTATGCCTGGAACAGCGGAATCCAGTGTGCCGGAATCTCCTCGCCGCCGGTGAGCGGCAGGATCGCGAAGGTGCCGATGATCAGCACCGCCGCCAGCAGCATGGTGTCGTAGGTCATCGCGGAAAATCTGCGCAGGAAGCCGGCCGGTTTTGGAGCTGACATGTCGGATTAGGCGTTTATCAGGGCAGCGGGAAGGGTGGCTGTGCTTGCGAAACTGAGGAGAGCCGCACAGCTTCGAGCGCTGGCTCTGCATCCCCCGGCAGGCGGTGGTATTATACGCCCTCACTTCATGGGCTCAAGCACGGACACCAGTGACGGACGAACAGACAGCTCCACCCATACCCCAGCCGGTCATCATTCCCCGTTCCGAGCATGGAATCTCTCGCGCGGACATCAGCGACAATGCGCTGAAGGTGCTCTATCGGCTCAAGAACGCCGGCTACCAGGCCTATATGGTGGGTGGCGGCGTGCGCGACCTGTCGCTGGGCCGGGAGCCCAAGGATTTCGACGTGGCCACCGACGCGCGGCCCGAAGACGTCAAGGCGCTGTTCCGGAACTGCCGGCTCATCGGTCGGCGGTTCCGCCTGGCGCATGTCCATTTCGGGCCCGAGATCATCGAGGTGGCGACGTTTCGGGCCCTGCATGACCCCACCAACGGGGACGTCGAAGGCGATGTGGCCATGGAGGACGGGCGCATCCTGCGCGACAATGTCTACGGCACCGTGGAAGAAGACGCCATGCGGCGCGATTTCACGATCAACTCGCTGTACTACAACATCGCCGACTTCTCCATTGTCGACTTCGCCAACGGCGTGCCGGACCTCAAGGCGGGTCTGCTGCGCATGATCGGCGACCCGGAAGCGCGCTATCGGGAAGACCCGGTGCGCATGCTGCGGGCGGTGCGTTTCGCCGCCAAGCTGGGGTTCCGAATCGAGGAGGGGTCCGCGAAGCCCATTCCGGAGATGGCGGAGTTGCTGGAGCACATCCCGCAGGCGCGCCTGTTCGAGGAGGTGCTGAAGCTGCTGATGGGCGGACAGGGGGCGCAGACTTTCGAGCTGCTGCGCCGGTACCGCTTGTTCGGTCACCTGTTCCCGGAGGCCGATCGCTTCCTGGAGCAGGAGGAGGACGGCCTGTGGCTGCGGTTCATCAATGCGGCCCTGCGCAATACCGATCAGCGTATTGCCGACGACAAGCCCGTGACGCCGGCGTTCCTGTTCGCCGCGCTGTTGTGGCCGGTGGTCGTGGATCTGCAGCAAACCTATCAGGATGACGGCGAGGACGAGGCTCCCGCGCTGCAGAACGCCTGCACCGATGCCCTGGAACGTCAGGTGCAGCGCGTTGCCATTCCAAAGCGTTTCTCGTTGCCCATGCGCGAAATCTTCACTTTGCAGTCCCGCCTGGAGCGCTACGGCCTCGGGGCCGGCAAGCGCGCGCTCCGGCTGCTGGGTCATCCCCGGTTCCGGGCGGCCTACGATTTCCTGTTGCTGCGCGCGGAAGTGGGGGATGCGCCGCAGGAACTCGCCGACTGGTGGACCCGTTTCCAGGACAGCAATCCCGGTGAGCGGGTCGAGATGGCCGGCTCGGAGGGAGGGCCCCGGCGCAAGCGTCGGCGTCGACGGCGGAAGCCGGCCGCCAGCGAATGACGGTCGCGGAAACAGCCTGGATCGGCGTTGGCAGCAATATCGACGGGCCGGTTTCACAGGTCCTCCGTGCCCTTGATGCACTGGCCGGGTTGCCGTCCAGCCGGTTGCTGCAGCGCTCCTCGCTCTACCGCAGCGCACCGATGGGTCCGCAGGACCAGCCGGATTTCATCAATGCCGTGGTTGCCGTCGAAACGACGCTGGAGCCGCTGGAATTGCTGCACCTGATGCAGGATATCGAACGGCGCAGTGGTCGCCGCAAGCTCCGGCACTGGGGAGAACGCAGCCTGGATCTGGACATGCTGCTGTTTGGTGGGAAAACCCTGCGCCACCCGCGCCTGGTGCTGCCGCACCCGGGCATACCGGATCGCGCCTTCGTCCTGTATCCTCTCGCTGAGCTGGATCCGACGATCATGGTACCGGGCCACGGGCGGGTTTCCGAGTTGCTGGATCGGCTGCCGGCCAGTTCGACCGCAAGCATAATCAATAATCCGGAATGGCAGGTATGATTGATTCGACCCTGGAAGCGCCCTTCAAGGCTCCGAGACACCTGGTGGTGGAAGGCCCTATCGGGGTCGGCAAGACCAGCCTCGCGCGGCGTCTGGCCACCAGCTTTGGCAGCGAGTTGATGCTGGAGGGGGCGGACGAGAATCCTTTCCTGGGACGCTTCTACCAGAATCCGCGGGATGCCGCCTTCCCCACCCAGATGTACTTCCTGCTGCAGCGGGCCGAGCAACTGCGCGGGCTGCGTCAGCAGGATCTGTTCGAGCAGACCCGGGTGGCGGATTTCCTGTTCGAGAAGGACCGGATTTTCGCGGAGCTGACGCTGAATGAGGCGGAGTTCGAGCTGTATACCCGCGTTTTCGAGCATCTGGCGCCGGAGCTGCAGGCACCGGATCTGGTCATCTACCTGCAGGCGCCGGTGGACGTTCTGATGGAGCGTATCCGTCGCCGCGGAATCAGCCACGAACAATCCATTAGCGCCGAGTATCTGCGTCGGCTTTGCGATGCCTACATCGAATTCTTCTACCACTATGACGCCTCCCCGCTACTGATCGTAAACGCGGCCGAGATCGACCTGGTCTCCAGCGATGCCGATTACCATGTGCTGCTTGAGCGTATTGGCGCGCTCGGCAGCGGGCGCCACTACTTCAATCCGGCCCCTATCGACCTGTCCTGAGCTGGCGTGGCCGTGCCGATCGTTTCGAGGTTCCCATGCAACTGATTCACGATGTGGCCCAACTGCGGGAGACCGTTCGGGCCTGGAAACGCGCAGGTCAGCAGGTCGGCCTGGTTCCCACGATGGGAAATCTGCATGACGGCCACATCAGCCTGGTTGACCAGGCCAGGGAGCAGGCGCAGCGGCTGGTGGCCACCGTTTTCGTGAACCCGCTGCAATTCGGGGAAGGGGAGGACTACCAGACCTACCCGCGGACCCTGGAGGCGGATGCGGAACGGCTTCGTGGACACGGGGTGGACGTGCTTTTCGCACCCGGCGTCGAAGCCATGTATCCCTCTGGGCTGGGGTCTGCCACCCGGATCGTGCCGCCGCCGGAACTCACCGAGAAGCTCTGCGGTCTTGCTCGTCCGGGTCATTTCACCGGCGTCGCCACCGTGGTTGCCAAACTGCTGAATCTGGTTCAGCCGGATGTGGCGGTGTTCGGCAAGAAGGACTTCCAGCAGCTTCAGGTGATTCGCCGCATGGTGCTCGACCTCAATCTGCCGGTGCGGGTGCACGGATGTGAAACGGTGCGCGAAGCCGACGGGCTGGCGATGAGTTCGCGCAACGCCTATCTCTCGGCCGAAGAGCGCCGGCAGGCCCCCGCGCTCGGCCAGACGCTCCGCTGGGTGGCCGAGCAACTGATCGCCGGAGCTGATCGCTCGATCCTGGAGCGCGAGGCCGTCGCCCGGCTGAAGCAGGCCGGTCTGCCGGCGGAGTACGTGTCGGTGCTTCGGGCCACGGACCTGTCGCCGCCCCGGCCGGAGGACGCCGAACTGGTGGTGCTGGCTGCAGTCAGGCTCGGGCGCGCGCGGCTGATCGACAACCGGGAAGTGCGACTGCGGCACTGAGCCGGTCGGCTATTGCAGCCGCCCGGCGATTGTGGATACTATGCTGCTCTGCAAAATGACAGTCGTTCAAAGACGCCACCAGACCCGATCTTCCGGCAGTCACTGCCAGCCTCCCCGGGCGTTCATCGCGGAGAGCGGAGCATGATGGCGGGCCGGTAAGGTCGGTACCGGGAGCGACCCTAGCTTGGGGATCATCCAATGCAGCTGAACATGCTCAAGTGCAAACTCCATCAGGCCTGTGTGACCCAGGTGGAGCTGGACTACGAAGGCTCTTGCGCCATTGACGCGGACCTGATGGACGCGGCGGGCATCCTCGAGTACGAACAGATCCAGATCTACAACCTGTCCAACGGGGAACGCTTCACCACCTATGCGATTCGCGGTGAAGCGGGTACGCGGATGATTTCCGTCAACGGTGCCGCGGCCCACAAGGCCAGCGAGGGTGACCGTATCATCATCTGCGCCTATGCCGTGGTCGACCAGAAGGAGCTTGGGGAGTTCAAGCCCAGCCTGGTCTACTGTGACGTGCAGAACAACATCGTCAACATGCGCAAGGACATTCCCCTGCAGGTTGCCTGAAGGTGCCTGCAGGCGGTGATGGCGAAGGCCCCGCCGCAATACCCCCGGCCATAGCCAATAAAGGCCATTAGAAACCGCCCCCCAGAACCCCCCTGGCCACCTACCAGACCCACCGCGTGATAAAATA
>JAFIFV010000035.1 GCA_020831845.1 Ectothiorhodospiraceae bacterium | reverse complement strand
GGCGGCCGCGGCGTCCCTCGGGGCTGCCAGGGGCGGCCGGGCTACGGGGGCGCACTTGGTTCGACCGGGGAAAGCCCGCACGTTGGCCAGTACGGCAAGATCACCCAGCGCCTCAGACGAGTCGCTATCCGGGTCGCCGCTGATCAGGCCCTCGACCTTGGCAATCAGTTCCCTGGCCTCGTCTATGCCGCGCCCCTGCAATGCGGCGGTCAGCAGTGATGCCGACGCCGTGGCCACGGCACAGCTCTCGCCCTGGAAGCTTGCCCCCCGGACCACGCCGTTCTCCACGCGCAGGTACAACGTGACCTGGTCCCCACACAGGGGGTTGAAGCCTTCAGCCTTGTGACTATGCGGCTCCAGCTTGTAGTAATGGCGGGGATTGCGATTGTGATCAATCACCACCCGCTGATAGAGATCGACCAACTCGGACATCAGCCGCCGAACAGCTCGCGAACCTTGCCGATGGCCTCCACCAGCTTGTCCACCTCGGAACGCGTGTTGTACACGCCGAACGAGGCGCGGGCGGTCGCCGGGATGCCATAGCGCTGCATCACCGGCTGCGCACAGTGGTGTCCAGCCCTGACAGCGACGCCGTAGCCATCCAGGATGGTTCCGATATCGTGAGGGTGGGCATCGTCCATCACAAAGGAAATCACGCCGGCCCGCTCGCGCGCAGTGCCGATCAGCCGCAGCCCGGGAATGGCGCCCAGGCGCTCGGCGGCATAGTGCAGCAGATCAGCCTCGTGCGCTGCCACGGCAGCCGGATCCAGCGCCTGGAACCAGTCGATGGCCGCGCCCAGGCCGATCACACCGGCAATGTTGGGCGTACCGGCCTCAAAGCGCGCGGGCGGGTCCGCGAACTCCGTTTTCTCGAAACTCACGGAGCGAATCATGTCGCCTCCGCCCTGCCAGGGAGACATGGATTCCAGTAATTCGTAGCGGCCCCAGAGCACACCAGTCCCAGTGGGCCCGTAAAGCTTGTGGCCGGAAAACGCGTAGAAATCGCACCCCAGCGCCTGGACATCCACCGGCATGTGGGGCACCGCCTGGGCGCCATCCAGCATGACCGGAACCCCTCGGGCCTGCGCCAGTTCCACCACACCCCTGACCGGATTGATGGTGCCAAGCGCGTTGGACACATGCACCACGCTCACCAGCCTGGTGCGCTCGCTGAGCCTCTCCGCCACGTCGTCCAGGCTGATCTCGCCCTGGTCGGAAATGGGCACCACGACCAGACGCGCACCGGTCTGATCGCACAGGATCTGCCAGGGCACGATATTGGAGTGGTGCTCCATCGCCGTGATCAGGATTTCATCACCCGGCTGCAGGCGCGGCCGCAGGTAGCTGTAGGCCACCAGGTTCATGCTCTCGGTGGCGCCGCGCGTGAAAATGATTTCCTTCTCGCTGGGCGCGTTGAGCAGCCCGCGAACCTTTCCGCGCACCTCTTCAAAGGCCGCCGTGGACCGCTGGGACAAGTGGTGCACGCCACGGTGAATATTGGCGTAGTACTCGCGATAGCAGCGTGCCTCCGCCTCGATCACCGCTTCCGGCTTCTGCGCGCTGGCCCCGTTGTCCAGGTACACCAGGGGGTGCCCGTTGATCTCCTGCCGGAGTATCGGGAACTCGCGCCGGACGGCCTCGACATCCAGCACAACACGGTCGGACCGGAGCTTTTCCGCGGAATTCATGACAACTCCTTCACCGATGCGTCTCCCGGCAACAGGCCGGACAGGCGCTGCCTTTCGTAATCGCGCAGGGCCTCCACCGTGACCGGTTCCAGCATTTCATTGGCGAAGGCAAAGGTCAGCAGACCGCGCGCATCCTGCTCGCCGACGCCGCGCGACCGAAGATAGAAAAGCGCATCCTCGTCCAGCTCGCCAACGGTGGAGCCGTGAGCGCACTTGACGTCGTCAGCGTAGATCTCCAGCCGGGGATTCGAGTGCGCCAGTGCTCGCGGGCTAAGCAGCAGGTTGCGGTTCTGCTGCTGCGAATCGGTTTTCTGCGCCCCCTTGGAGACTTGGATGAGCCCATCGAACACCGACTCGGCACGGCCTTCCAGCACGCCCTTGAACGTCTGGTGGCTGTTGCAATGGGGGGCCTGATGGCGCACCCAGGTGTGGTAGTCGCTGTACTGGCCGTCACCTACCAGGTAAAGACCGTTCAAGGTGGCCTGAGCGCCTTCGGCAGCCAGGTTCACGTAGAAATCGGTGCGCGCGATCTTGCCGCCAACGCTGAATCCGTGCAGGGCCAGGCGCGCATCACGGTCCAACTGGGCATGCACCAGCCCGATATGGGCGCCGGCATCACCTTCTTCCTGCAACTGATGAAAGCGCACGCTGCTGTTGGCGCCGGCCACGATCTCGGTCACCGGGCATGCCAGATAGGACAGACCTGCAGGTCCGGCATGCACCTGGATCACGTCCAGTTCGGCACCGGCGCCTGCGCGAATCAGCACACGCGGGTAGCTCGCCTGGTGCTCCGCGGCCTCGCTGGTGAGGAAGACCAGCACCACGGGTTTGTCGAGCTGCGTGTCCGCATCCACGTCCAGCACCACGCCGTCCGTCCAGAACGCCGTGTTCAGGGAGGCAAACGGATGCTGATCCAGTTCGGCATGTAGGGCGAGATCCTGCTCCAGAACGTCCGGCTCATGCTCCAGCACCTGGGCCAGGCTGCGCAGCGAAACGCCTTCCGGCAAGGTATCGATCATCGCATGGGACTGACTGATCAAGCCGTCCACGAAGACCAGGCGATGCGCTGTAGGCACCACGGCCGCGGTGGGCGTCAGCGCCATGGGCACAGTTCCGGCGGCAATCGAATGCCGATAATGATGCTGCGTAAGGCCGCCCGTCTTGAGGTTACGCCAGGCTTCCATACGGCGATGGGGGAACCCCTGCTGCTCGAAGGCGCGGATGCCGGCTTCCCGGCGTTCCGCTAGCCAGCCCGGTTCCGTGCGCGACAACTCCCGGAACTCGTCGAGGTATACACTGTTGGCTTCTGCGACAGCGGACATGGTCACCCCTCAGGCTGCGTTTTCGTCGAACAGCGCGTAGCCGGACTGCTCCAGCTCCTGAGCCAGTTCCTTGCCACCGGATTTCACGATCTGCCCTTTTACCAACACATGTACATGGTCCGGCTGGATGTAGTTCAGCAGCCGCTGGTAATGGGTGATCAGCAGGAAGCTGCGCTCGGGCGAACGCAGCGCATTGACGCCTTCGGAAACCGTCCGCAGCGCGTCGATGTCCAAACCGGAATCGGTTTCGTCCAGTATCGCCAGGCGCGGCTCCAGCACGGCCATCTGGAAGATCTCGTTGCGCTTCTTCTCGCCCCCGGAGAAGCCCTCGTTCACCGGGCGCTTCAGCAGCGCCTCGTCCATCTTCACCAGTTTCATCCGCTCACGGATCAGCTTCAGGAATTCCATGGCGTCGATTTCGCCCTCGCCGCGGTGCTTGCGGATGGCGTTCACGGCCGCCTTCAGGAAATAGGTGTTGGCAACGCCCGGAATCTCCACAGGATACTGAAAGCCCAGGAACAGGCCTTCCCTCGCCCGCTCTTCCGGCGCCAGCTCCAGCAGATCCTTGCCGTCGTAGAACACCTGGCCGCCGGTCACCTCGTAGCCTTCGTGGCCGGCCAGCACCTTCGACAGCGTACTCTTGCCGGAGCCGTTGGGGCCCATGATTGCGTGGACTTCGCCGGGCTTCATGGTGAGATTGATTCCCTTGAGGATCTCCTGGCCTTCAACGGAGGCGCGCAGATCCCGGATTTCGAGCATTGCCATGTATGCAACTCCAAACATTCAGTCGTTCGATGCCCGCAGCCCCTGGGTGGCCGCGGCAATTCGGTTGTCGTCAGCCGACGCTGTCTTCCAGCGTGACTTCCAGCAGCTTCTGCGCCTCCACGGCGAATTCCATGGGTAGCGTCTTGAACACGTCGCGGCAGAAGCCGTTCACGATCAGGGACACCGCCTCCTCGGCGCCGATACCCCGCTGCATGCAATAGAAGAGCTGGTCCTCGCTGATGCGGGACGTGGTGGCCTCGTGCTCGATATGCGCGCCGGGATGCTGGGCGTCGATGTACGGAAACGTGTGCGCCGCGCACTGATCCCCGATCAGCATGGAATCGCACTGCGAATAGTTGCGGGCGCCTGACGCCGTGGGCGCCACCCGCACCAGGCCGCGATAGCTCTGCTGACCGTGACCGGCGGAAATGCCCTTGGAGATGATCGTGCTGCGGGTGTTCTTGCCCATGTGGATCATCTTGGTACCGGTATCCGCCTGCTGCCGCCCGCGGGTGACCGCCACCGAATAGAACTCGCCGACCGAATTGTCGCCGCGCAACACACAGCTGGGATACTTCCAGGTAATCGCCGAACCGGTTTCCACCTGGGTCCAGGAGATCTTGGAGTTGGCGCCTTCGCACAAGCCACGCTTGGTGACGAAGTTGAAGATGCCGCCCTTGCCGTTTTCATCGCCCGGGTACCAGTTCTGCACCGTGGAGTACTTGATCTCGGCATCCTGGTGAGCCACCAGCTCGACCACCGCGGCGTGCAACTGGTTCTCATCACGCATGGGCGCCGTGCAGCCTTCCAGGTACGAAACGTGGGAGCCTTCCTCGGCGATGATCAGCGTGCGCTCGAACTGCCCCGTGTGGCCCGCGTTCATGCGGAAATAGGTGCTCAGTTCCATCGGGCAGCGCACGCCCTTGGGGATGTACACGAAGGACCCGTCGGAGAACACCGCGGAATTCAGTGCGGCAAAGAAGTTGTCACCGCGAGGAACAACCGAGCCGATGTACTTGCGCACCAGCTCGGGATGCTCGCGCACGGCTTCCGACATGGAGCAGAAGATGATGCCCTTCTCCGCCAGCTTGTCCTTGTAGGTGGTCCCTACGGAGACGCTGTCGAAGACGGCATCCACAGCCACGTTGCGGTTGCCGCTGGAGACGCCTGCCAGCATTTCCCGCTCGTGCATCGGAATGCCCAGCTTTTCATAGGTTTCCAGCAGCTTCGGATCGACCTCGTCCAGGCTTTTCGGCTGGTTCTTCGGGGCGGCGTAATAGCTGATGGACTGAAAGTCGATGGGCGGGTAGTTGACGTGCGCCCAGTCAGGCGGCGTCATTTCCAGCCAGTTGCGATAGGCTTCCAGGCGCCACTCCAGCATCCACTCCGGCTCTTCCTTCTTGGCGGAAATGAAGCGGACGATATCCTCGCTGAGGCCCGGCGGCGCGGACTCCTGCTCGATATCGGTAATGAAGCCGTACTCGTAGCCCTTGCGGGTGAGTTCGTTGATCGTGTCACTGCTGGCAGACATAACCCTGCTCCGCTTAACTTACAGCCGATTTTACCCGCTGGTGCATCGCCTTCAGGCTCGGGTGCCCGGAATCCAGCGGCTTACTCATGTCCTTCAGGGAAACCGATTTCAGGGCGTCGTAGAACACGTCGTTCAGCCGCGACCAGTTGTGACTGATCGCGCACAGCGGGCTGTACTGACAGGCACCACCCCCACCCTCGATGCAATCGGTCAGTGCGATCGGTCCCTCGATCGCCGTAATCACTTCAGCAACGGAAATATCTTCCGCCGGCCGCCCCAGGCTGTACCCACCCTTGGCTCCGCGGTGCGAGACCAGTATCCCGCCCCTCACCAGTTGTTTGAGTATCTTGCTGACCACCGGCCCCGGCAGACCGCGCCGCGCCGACAGCCAGGCTGCGCTGTAACGCTCGTCCGGCTGCAAAGCCATCAAACTGAGGATGGCCGTGGCATAATCCGTTTCACGATTGATCCGAAGCATAATGGCGCGGAGTATAACGCAAAGAGGACCAAATTGGTACTCTTTCAAAGAGACCTGCCGTCCGACGACTGATCACGTAGAATACCAGAGAGCCCAGCGCACTGGACCCACACCGACCCCATTTCGGACCGCAATGCGTCAATTGTTCTGTCTTGCCCTGCTCTGTCTGGCCGCCAGTGGTACCGCAATCGCGGCGCCGGGTGATTACTGGCATGTGGACCAGTGGTCCACCAACGTGCGGCAGGGCCCCGGCACCAACCACCCTGTGGCCCGTCAACTGGGGCAAGGCGACGTGGTGATGGAACTGCAGCATCGGGATGGCTGGCTGTACGTGGTCATGGACCGCCGGGGTCGCACGGGCTGGCTTTATCGGGAGTTGGCAAGTCCTCTTACGACGGGCGCCGACGAGGCCGAGGAGACGGCGTACTTCAAGCTGTTCAGCGACATGCTGGACAGCAACCGGGAGCAGGCCGAGGATCTGGGCGAAACGCCGCTGTTCCTGTCTGCCGACTATCTGGGATATGCCACCGTGGCGGTCCAGGTCAGCGATGCCTTCCTGCCACTGGCACGCAGCGAGCAGAACACGCAACTGGATGCGCTGGTACGGCTCTGGCAGACCGTGGACAACACCGGCATTCCGGCCAGCGTCATTCTCACCACCGCTTCAGGCGACCGTCTGGCCGTGAGCAGCAGCTCCAGGGGCCGCTACTGGATGGACGAGCGGGATTAGCCTCTTCACCCCGTGCCGAACAACCGCACGCAGATGAACACCGCCGCCGCAATGCCCACCAGGTCGGCCGTCAGCGCCGCCAGCAGCGTATGGCGCACGCGCCGGACCTGGATGGCGCCGAAGTACACCGCCAACACGTAGAAGGTGGTCTCGGTGGAGCCCTGCAAGGTGCTCACCAGCAGTCCGGTATAGCTGTCCGGCCCGACCGCGGGATCATTGATGATGGACGCCATCACACCGTAGGCACCGGAGCCGGACAGCGGCCTCAGCAAGGCCATCGGCAAGGCTTCGGCCGGCATGCCCAGTTGCATGGTGAACTGTCCAAGCCAGCCCACCATGGCCTCAAGTGCTCCGCTGCTGCGGAGCATGCCCACCGCCACCAGGATGGCGACCAGGTACGGAATGATGCGCAGCGCCACCTGGAAACCGTCCTTCGCACCTTCCACGAACTGTTCGTAGATGCGCACCCGCCGCGCGACGCCGAACAGCAGGAAGCCCACCATCAGCCCGGGTATGATCCACGGCGCGATCGCGGTGCCGTAGAAGATGGTCAACGGAATCAGCCCCACCACGGCCGTCAGCGCCAGCAGGGAGACCCAGAGCGGATAAGCCTGCCCCGACTCCTTCGGCAGTTCGTCATCCTCCGCCTGTTCCGGCGCGGCCTGGCTGTCCCCCGCCTCGGGTGTTGCATCAGCGGCTGAATACACCGGCGCCATGGGAGAAACCGGGAAGAATCGTTGATAGGTATAGGCTGCGGTAATGGCCGCCGCCGTGGCGCAGAGGGTGGCGAACAGCGTCGTAGGCAGTATCGCGGCCGGCGCCACCGAGCCGGCCGCCGCCCGTAGCGCGATCACACCGGTGGGCAGCAGCGTGATACTGGATGTGTTGATTGCCAGGAATAGCGCCATGGCATTGGTGGCCGTCCCCTTATGCGGGTTCAGCTTGTCCAGTTCCTGCATGGCCCGGATGCCGAACGGCGTTGCCGCATTGCCCAGGCCCAGGGCATTGGCGGAAAAATTCAGGATCATCGCGCCCATTGCAGGGTGGTCGCCTGGCACGGAGGGAAACAGCCGTACCATCAGCGGCCGGATGAGTTTGGCCAGGATGGTCAGCAGCCCGCCCGCCTCCGCGACCTTCATCAGGCCCAGAAACAGTGCCATGACGCCCACCAGCCCGATCGCGAGCTCCACCGCTCCGCCGGCAGACTCGATCATGCCGGAGGACAAGGCCTCCATCGGCGTCGGCTCGCCCTCAACGGGCTCATGACGGAACTGGCGCCAGGCCGCCGTGAGAAAAGCGGCCAGCACAATGATCAGGAAAATGGCATTCATGCCGCGGCGTTGTCTCCCCATTCATGCGAGGCCGGCCCCATCATGCCCGCGACATGGCATCCGGGCCAACTGTTGCCGAGCGGGGACTGGACGGAATGCCCGGAAACCGCCATGCTGACCATCCCCTTTCGGCCCACTACGCACTCCGACCTGAAAATCATGATCCGTCTCACAGGCTTCATCGCATTCGCCCTGGCGCTCATCGCCATGATCACGTTCGTCATCCGTGCGAACCTGGACACCATGCCCGAGCCCTATGCCAGTTGCCTGGAATTGCACCGGGGCGCCCCGGGGCATGGCCTGGGAAGACTGGCCAACATGGATCTACGGTTGGACGAATCCCGCTCCCGGGTGGAAACGCTGGACAACGGCGAACGTATCGAAGCCCGCATCAAGCCTGTCGCCGGATCCACCGGGCGCCCGGTGACACTCTACTGCGAACGGCACGGCAACGAGATGCGTGTGACGGATGGGCGTGGGGGCTAATCGGCTTCCCCGTCCCGCCTCTTTTGTGTAAGATAGCGGCGTTTTCGGGGTGTAGCGCAGCCTGGTAGCGCACCTGCATGGGGTGCAGGTGGTCGGAGGTTCAAATCCTCTCACCCCGACCATTAAACTGAAGGGGTTGGCGGTTACCCGCCAACCC
>JAFIFV010000102.1 GCA_020831845.1 Ectothiorhodospiraceae bacterium | reverse complement strand
CCCGGGGCTTTGTTTTTTTTGGGGGCGGGGGTTATTTATCGCGCGGGGCGGGGTGGGTCACGGGGGGCGCGCGGGGAGCCCGGCGCGCGCCAGTGCGGGCTACTGGTAGTCGTAGAACCCCTGGCCGGTTTTCCGTCCCAGGTAGCCGGCATCGACCATCTGGGCCAGCAGCGGCGCCGGTCGGTACTTGGGGTCGCCCAGGCCGTCATGCAGAACCTTCATGACCTCGAGGCAAACGTCCAGCCCGATCAGATCCGCCAGCGCCAGCGGGCCGATCGGGTGGTTCGCGCCCAGCTTCATCACCGTGTCGATCTCCTCCGGTTTGGCCAGGCCGTCGGCATACACGAACACGGCCTCGTTGATCATGGGCACGAGTATACGGTTGGCAACAAAACCCGGGCTGTCCTTCACCGGCACCGGCTCCTTGCCCACGTCACGGGCCAGCTTTTCCACGGTTTCCACCACGGCGTCGCTGGTCTGCAGCGCGCGCACCACTTCCACCAGCTTCATTACCGGCACCGGGTTGAAGAAATGCATGCCCACCACGCGCTCCGGGTTGGGGGTGGCAGCGGCGATCCGGGTCAGCGAGATGGAGGAGGTGTTGGAGGCCAGAATAGCGTCCTCGCGGCATAGGCCACCGAGTTGCTTGAAGATGTCCAGTTTCAGGGACTCCTTCTCGGTGGCGGCTTCCACCACCAGATCGCATGCCTTCAGGGCACTGAGATCGGTGGCGGTGGAAATACGCTTCATCGCAGCGTCGCGGTCGGCCGCGCTGAGCTTGTCCTTGCTGACCAGCCGCTCGAGGCTTTTCTCGATGGCCTTCATGCCTCGGTGCAGGGCGTCGTCGGAGACATCCACCATGCGCACCTCGAAGCCGCTCGTGGCGAAGGCCTGGGTGATGCCGTGTCCCATGGTACCGGCGCCGATGACGCCTATGCTGGAAATGCTCATTGTTCGGTCCTCCTGGTTGTGAATCGTGCTCTCGGAAGGCTGATCATTTCCCTTGATTGCGGTAATTGCCCAGCCTTCCCTCAGATTTCGGGGGTAACCGCGGCGGCGGCGGTAACCGCCTTTTCACGGGCGTTCTCCACCGAGTCGCCTAGGGCCAGTGCGACGCCCATGCGCCGCTCTCCGCGCACCTCGGGCTTGCCGAACAGGCGAAGCTGGGTGTCCGGAGCCCGCAGCGCGGCCTCGAGACCGCCGAAGGATACATTGGCGGATTCCCCTTCCACCAGTATCACGGCCGATGCAGCGGGGCCGAGCTGGCGGATGGCGGGAACAGGCAGGCCCAGGATCGCCCGGGCATGCAACGCGAATTCGGACAGGTCCTGGGAGATCAGTGTCACCATGCCGGTGTCATGCGGGCGGGGCGAGATCTCGCTGAAGTACACAGTATCACCGCTGACGAAGAACTCCGCCCCGAACAGGCCGTAACCGCCCAGCGCGCCGGTGACTGCCTCCGCCATGCGCTGGGCGTCCGCCAGTGCCTTGTCGCTCATGGGCTGCGGCTGCCAGGATTCGCGGTAGTCGCCGCGTTCCTGACGGTGGCCGATGGGCGCGCAAAAACTGGTTCCGTCACGGTGGCGCACGGTGAGCAGTGTGATTTCGTAATCGAAGTCGACGAATTTCTCCACGATCACCTTGCCGCCGCCGGCGCGCCCGCCTTCCTGGGCATACGTCCAGGCGCGCGCCACGTCATCGTCCGAGCGCACGGTGCTCTGACCTTTGCCGGAGGAGCTCATGATGGGCTTCACCACGCAGGGCATGCCGAGTTCCGCCACGGCGCGACGGTAGTCCTCTTCGCTGGAGGCGAAGCGGTAGGGCGAGGTGCGCAGCCCGAGTTCCTCCGCGGCGAGACGCCTTATGCCCTCGCGATCCATGGTGAGGTTGGCGGCCAGCGCGGTGGGAATGACGGTGTAGCCTTCGGCTTCCAGCTCCTTCAGTGTCGCCGTGGCGATGGCCTCCACCTCGGGCACGATCAAATGCGGTTGCTCCTGCGTCACCACCGCGCGCAGTGCCCCCGCGTCCAGCATGGAAATGACGTGGCTGCGGTGTGCCACCTGCATGGCCGGCGCGTTGGCATAGCGATCCACCGCGATGACCTCCACGCCCAGGCGCTGGAGTTCGATGGTGAGTTCCTTGCCCAGCTCGCCGGAGCCGAGCAGGAGGACCCGGGTGGCGCCGGGCGTGAGGGGCGTACCGATGGTGACCATGGCGTTCTCCAGTAGCGGAAGCTGCCGACTTCGGGATTCGCTATGGTACCGGAGCCTCCTCCCGGCCCCAACCGCCGGGTCAGAACGTCAGCCTGATCTCGAGCGCCTGGAGGTCATAGCCGTTGTTCGGCGAATACAGGCCGGCGTTCGAGGTGTGCTGGATGCGGTAGCCCAGCGTCACGTGCGGGCCGAGCGCCAGGCGAACGCCGGCGTGGGAGGTGAACTGCCAGTTGCCGCCGTAATCGTGATCGCCCAGCGAGGTTCGGGAAAGATAGGTGGGGCCGGTGCCCAGGCCGAAGCTGACGGGCGCCGCCGGGCTGCGTAGCCAGGCACCCACCCCGGCGCCAACGGTGGTCAGCGAGTCGCCGCTGGAGGCCACCCGGCCGGCGTTGGCCTCGGCATAGCTGGTGGCGTGCCAGCCTCCCGGGTCGCCGAGCACACCGGGAAGTGGCGCCCGGACGTAGATTTCCTGGCTGCTGTAACTCTGGCTGCCGCCCAGGTTGGTGCCGGCGCGGATGCCGATCTCGTAGGCGCCGGCCGCGCCCGACAAGGATGACAGCAGAACGATCGGAGGTAGCAGTCGGACGGAAAAGCGGCGTAGAGAGCTGGGCACGCAATGCTCCTTGTGCGATTTCAAGGGTCGGCCACGGCCATCATACGGTGGCGCTCAGTGATTTCCGAATATGGCGCTCGGCCACGGAATCATCATGGCCGGGTGCACGCCTATGGTAGCGCTTCCTTGGTGCGCTCCCCGCATGCCCCATCAACTCGCCACCGCTTGGCCCTCCGTACCGCTGCCGTTGGCCAGGGCGGCCTGCGTGGCGGCGTTGATGAACTCGTCGCTCCAGCGGCGTATGTCGTGATGCTCCACGATCTCGAACATCTGACGCATGCGCGCCTGGGCTTCGCTGCTGGGGAGGTTCAACCCCAGATAGCAGGTGTGCGCCAGGTCCGCGACGTCGTGGGGGTTGGTGAGCAGGGCGCCCTTGAGTTCGGCGGCCGCGCCGGCGAACTCGGAAAGGACAAGCACGCCGGTGCCGCCGGTGAGCCCCTGGGTGGCAACGAACTCCTTGGCCACCAGGTTCAGTCCATCCCGCAGAGGGGTGACCCACATCACGTCGGCCATTGCGTACCAGCCGACGACTTCCTCGAACGGCAGCGAGCGGAAGAAGAACTGCACCGGGGTCCAGCCCACCTGGGCGAAGCGTCCGTTGATGCGCCCTACCGCCTGCTCGATCTGCACCTGCAGCTCCTGGTAGACCTTCATCTCGCCGGCGGCTGGGACGCAGACGGTGAACAGCGTGACCTTGCCCAGCAGTTCCGGGTTCTCCTCCAGCATACGTTCGTACGCAACCAGTTTTTCCAGCGTGCCCTTGGTGAAGTCCAGCCGTTCCACTGACAGGATCAGCCGTACGCCGGTGAGCTCGGCGCGCAACTCGGACATGCGGATCTGTACCATGTCGTCCTCGAGGCAGGCCTTGACACGATTGATGTCCAGCCCGACCGGGTGAGCACCCAGGCCCACCTTGCGGTCGTTGACGCCAATCGCCCGGGTATAGCGTTCCAGCCCCACAGCGCAGCCGTAGGTGACGAAGCGCGGCGCGCAGTCCTCCCGTTCCAGCAGTTGCACCGGCGTCACTCCGCGCGCCACGTCCACGAAATTCTCCACCTGGCGGGGAATGTGGAAGCCGACGTAGTCGCACTGCATCAGACTGCCGACGATCTCGCGCCGCCAGGGTACGACGTTGAATACGTCGGCGGATGGGAAATAGGTGTGGTGGAAAAAGGCGATGCGCAGATCCGGCCGCAGTTCACGGAGGTAGGCCGGCACCATCCAGAGATTGTAGTCGTGTATCCACACCAGCGCGTTCTCCGCGGCTTCGCTGGCCGCCCGTTCCGCGAATGCCCGATTCACCTCCAGGAACACCTCCCAGTGGTCCTCGCGGAACGAAGCGCGCTCCCAGAACGTGTGCAGCGTGGGCCAGAACGCCTCTTTGGAGAAGCGTTTGTAGAAGATGTCGATCTGGTCCTTGTCCAGCGGGATGCGGGCCGCGGTCAGGCGTGGATAACGGTCGGGGTCCACCGCGGTATGGTGCTGGAACGGCGAATCGTCCTCGCGGTGCTCCGACCAGGCGATCCAGGCGCCCTCGCGACCGTCCGCGAAAAAGCTGAGCAGGGTGGGAATGATGCCGTTGGGGGATTTCGGGCGCCGCCGCTTGACCCTGCCGTCCTCACGGTATTCCTCGTATGGCAGTCGGTGGTAGACGATCACCAGTTCCGCGCCGCCGGGGGTGGCCGGCGGGCGGACTTCCGCCGTCATGCCATGGGCACCGAGGAAACCGAACCATGCCAGTGCTTCGATGATGCCGCCGCAACCCGGTTCGCTCGCTTGCAGCACGCGGGTGTTCTGGCTGGTGGCCTCCAGCAGCCCTGGTTCCGATTCGCCGACGCAGACACCCTTGTAACCCGCATCGAACAGGCTGAGGTCGTTCAGCGTGTCCCCGGCGACCAGCACCTGTTCGCCATCCAGGTCCAGCCATTCCACCAGCGCTGTCAGTGTCGTGCCTTTGCTGACATCGCTAGGCAGCACGTCCAGGTAGCGGTCGGCGGAGTAGAGCAGGTCGCAACCCAGCTCCGCCACCGCCTCGGCAATGGCCTTGGAGCCCGCCTGTTCCGGCGTGCAGTAGTAGGAACAGCGGCGGCTCTGCGGAACGTTCTGCCGTTCCAACCCAGTGAAAGGGGCCAGCGCATCCGCCACGACTTGCGCTCCGGGCCAGCGCTGGTCGATGTCGGCCTGCAGTTCGGCAATGGGCTGCAGTGTGTCGCCGTCGTAGATCGTGGCACCCACGTCGGAGATGATGTAGTCCGGGCTGGGCAGCGTAGGGTCGGAAAGCAACGGCAGCACGGCTTCCAGGCTGCGGCCGGTGACGTAGGCCAGCGTGATGTCCGGGTGCGCGGAAATGGTCTGGTAAAGCCGCAGCCTGTCACTGTTGCTGCCGGCGAGAAACGTGCCGTCAAGGTCTGTCGCGATCAGTATCATGCGGGTTCCTCGGTCTGTTTCCGGTCAGGGGTGTGTTCCGGTGTCCGTTGTGGTTCCGTAGCGTCGTCGGTAGCGGGTGCGTCCGGCATCATTTCCAGGGCGGTGGGACTGGTGCGCAGCATGGGTGCAAAGTGGCCCGGCTGGGGATCCGGTCTCTGTGCCCGGCGTATTCCCAGCGTCAGAACGGACCCCAGCATGGCGAGTGTCAGCGCATAATATAGGGGGAGGGCGCTGATGCCTTGGGCGCTCATCCATGCGCCGGCCAGGGTCGGCCCCAGCGCTGCGCCGCCGCCATGTACCAGGAGCAGGCCGCTGGAGCCCGCCAGAATCGCGTCGGGCTTCAGGTGGTCGATGGTATGGGCTACGGCGATGGGGTAGAGGGCGAATGTCAGGCCGCCCCACAGCAGCGTGACCCCGACCAGGGTGGGGCCGGCTGGGAGAAGCAGCATGATGGCGGAGACTGCTGTTGCAATTGTGGCCACCCAGGCCAGCACGCGACGCCGGTCGTGGCGGTCGGAATAGCGTCCGATCGGTAGCTGGAACAGCGCGCCACCGAGAATGGTGGCGCTCATGAACAGACCGATACCGGCCGTATCGAAGCCCAGGCGGCTGGCGTAGACCGGCGCCAGGCCCCAGAAAGCCCCCATCGTCAGGCCGGACAGGCCGGCTGCTGCCATGCCCAGTGGTGCAGCCTTCCAGAGCTGACCCAGCCGGACCCGGGGAGCGCTCAGCGTATCCGGTTGCGCCAGGCGGGTCAGAGTGACCGGCATCAGCGCAAGACTGATCAGAATGGCGCTGATCGCAAACAGTGTGAAGGCGGCGGGATCGTCCAGCCGGATCAATTGCTGGGCGAGGGCCAGCGCTCCCAGGTTCACGGCCATGTAGGTGGCGAAGATCTGCCCGCGTCGCTCGGCCGGTGAACTGGCATTGAGCCAGCTCTCGATGACGGTGTACAGCGACACCAGCGCAACCCCGTAGAGCACGCGCAGTACCAGCCATACCCACGGGCTGGGGATCAGGATGTGCAGGAGTGCGATACTCGCTGCAAGTGCGGCGCAAAAGGCGAACGCCCGGATATGGCCGATCCGCCGTACCAGTGGCACCACCACCCAGATGCCGACGAAAAAACCGAGGAAGTAGCCGGTCATCACCAGGCCAATCAGTACGGGGCTGAAACCGAGCTCGGCACCGAGCAGGGTCAGTACGGTGTTGAGCAGACCGTTGCCCAGCAACAGCAGCGCAACGCCTGCCAGCAATGCACTGATCGGACGAAGGAATGAGCGCATGTCCAGCCCTGTTGCCCATGAAACGGGGTGGACGATGCAGGATGCAGGCCATGCGGTGGGAGAAGGGCGCCCCGTTGCGGTGCCGGGGGTATACGGCACCCACCCCAGGTGCCAGGGTGGGTGGGGTCATGGTGCACGAAATGCACCATTGTGGTGCAATCACTCCATGTTGAAGTATTCCAGCTCTGGTTTGCCGGCGAGCAGGCCCCGCAGATCCACTCCCATCTCCTTCATGTGGTCTCGGTGCGCGTCCAGCGCGGCTTGATCGGTGTACTGTTCGTAGATCATCACCAGATCGCCATCATCCTTTCCCTGATGCACGGCATACGCGTGATTCCCCGGTTCCGTGCGCACCTTCTCGGCGATTTCCCGCATCCGTCCGGCCAGCTCTCCGCCGCGGCCCTCGGCCGCCTTCAGTTTGGCAACAATTGCCAGCATGGTTGTCTCCTCGCTCGTTGTGGAATGTTCTGTCTGTCCGCAAGGCAGATCCATTCTGCAGGGCCGGACAAGATAGTTAGTAAACTAATGACTTGAGAAGCAGGCTGCAATAGGCCTAGTCTTTATCGCTTGCTACCAACGCTGGAGTGAAGATGATCGAACGGGTGGAACCGGAGTCTGTCGGGCTGTGTTCCCGGCGTCTTGAGCGCGTGTCGAACTGGGCCCGCGAGCAGGTGGAAAGGCAGCGCTTGCCCGGGCTGAGCGTGCTGATCCACCGGCGTGGCGCCGTGGCGCATCTGGAATGTGCGGGGCTGCGGGATGTGGAGCAGGGACGTCCGGTAGAGGCCGACACGGTGTTCCGCATCTACTCCATGACCAAGCCGGTGACCAGCGTGGCGCTGATGATGCTCTACGAGGAGGGGCACTTCCAGCTGGATGATCCGCTGGCGAAATTCATCCCGGCATTCCGGGACATGCAGGTGATGGAGGCAATGGGTACGTCCGGACAGCGGCTGGTGCCGGCCTCGCAACTCATTACCATCCGCCACCTGCTGACCCATACCAGCGGGCTGACCTACGGGTTCATGCAGAGCAACCCGGTGGATGCTCTGTACCGCGAACACAAGCTGGATTTCTCCCGGAGGCACGAGGAGCTCGCGGAGATGGTGGATCGCCTGGCTGCGCTGCCCCTGATCTGCCACCCCGGCAGCGCCTGGAACTACAGCGTGTCCACGGATGTGGCCGGGCGGCTGGTGGAAGTGCTTTCCGGTCTCCCGCTGGAGCGTTTTTTCCGGGAGCGCATTTTCCAGCCCCTGGGGATGACGGATACCGGCTTCACTGTGTCACCGTCGTCGCGAGCGCGTTTTGCTGCTCTCTACGGGCCGGAAGGCGGCGGTGGCATGGGCGATGTCAATGCCAACCGCGACCCCACCGAATTGCGACCGGAGTTGCCGGGCGGCCTGCGGCTGATCGATCCTGCCGATGAGAGCAGCTTCCATCAGCCTGCCCGGCTGTGTTCCGGTGGCGGAGGGTTGGTGGGTACCATCGAGGATTACCTGCGGTTCAGTCGTATGCTGTTGAACGGCGGTGCGTTGGAGGCTGAACGTCTGCTGAGTCCCAAGACCGTGGCCTTCATGACGGCGAACCACCTGGGTGGAGACCTGGCCTCCATGGGGCAGCCGCGATTCAGCGAGACCTCGTATGAAGGCATTGGCTTCGGCCTGGGGTTCTCGGTCATGCTGGACCCTGCCCGGGCGCAGGTGGTGGGGACAGCCGGCGAGTACGCCTGGGGCGGTGCGGCCAGTACTGCATTCTGGGTGGATCCGGCTGAACAGATGATCGTGATACTGATGACCCAGCTCATGCCGTCCAGCAGCTACCCGTTGCGACGGGAATTGCGAACGCTGACGTACCAGGCACTGATAGACTGATGTGCCGCGCTGGCCGAACCTGACCGGCTGTATCGAGTCCCGGAACGTGTCGCGCGGCCTCCGCGTCCTCCGACGATGCGGAGAAGAATAACTGTGAGGAGGAACCCGCCTTGGGTCAGATACTGCTGGTCCGCCACGGCCAGGCATCATTCGGCGCTGACAATTACGATCAGCTGTCGGATACCGGTAACCGCCAGAGTCGGTTGCTCGGCGCCCATTTCCGCGAACGTGGGCTGCGTTTCGACCGCGTATTGCTGGGTAGCATGCAGCGGCATGCGCAGACCCTGGAAGCCGCGCTGCCGGAAGCCGCCTCCAGCGCAGAGGTCGTTCCGGAGCTGAACGAGTACGACTTCCATGGCCTGGTGGCCTGTTACCTGGAGCAGTACGCGGATGTCGAGCGTCCGGCGCGCGGTGATGCGCGGGCGTTCTACCGGGTGCTGCGGCTGGCGTTGGGCGCCTGGGCCGATGGCAGCCTGCGGGATGGCGTTCCGGAGAGCTGGGCCGGTTTCCAGCAGCGAATCCGCCGCGCGCTGGGCGCCATGACCGCCGATCCCAGGGCAGGCCAAGTGCTTGTCGTGAGTTCCGGGGGCGCAATCTGCGCGGTGATACGGGAGGTACTGGGCCTGACCGTCGAGCAGATGATCATGCTCAACCTGCAGATGGCCAATACCGGTGTCAGCCGGATGATATTCAAAGGCGACAAGGTCCGCCTGCAGTCGTGGAACGGCGTCCCCCACCTGGACCATCCGGATACAGAAGAACTGATCAGCTACACCTGACTGTGGAAGAGGCTGCCTGCTCGCGCCATCGTGGGCATATGACGGCTTCACCCCAACGCCTGGAGGAGGGCAACGATGGACTTTCAGCATTCGCCGCGCGTGCAGGACCTGCAACAGCGCCTGACCGCCTTCATGGAAGACCATGTCTACCCCAACGAGCACGTCTTCAACCAGCAGGCCAAGGAGCGGCGCTGGAAATCTCCCGCCATACTCGAGGAACTGAAGGAGAAGGCGCGGGGGCAGGGGCTGTGGAACCTGTTCATGCCGGACGAGGCGTTCGGCCCCGGGCTCAGCAATATCGAATACGCGCCGCTGGCCGAGATCATGGGACGGGTGTTCTGGGCGCCGGAGGTGTTCAATTGCAATGCGCCGGATACGGGCAACATGGAAGTGTTCGTGAAGTACGGTACGCCGGAACAGCAGGAGCGCTGGCTGAAGCCCCTGCTGGAAGGGAAGATCCGTTCCGCCTTCGCAATGACCGAGCCGGCGGTGGCCTCCAGCGATGCCACCAACGTCGAAACTTCCATCATGCGCGATGGCGATCATTACGTGATCAACGGCCGCAAGTGGTTCATCACCAATGCCATGCACGAGCGCTGCGAGATTTTCATCGTCATGGGCAAGTCAGACCCGGATAATCCGAACCGGCATCTGCAGCAGACACAGATCCTGGTGCCGCGCGACACACCGGGCCTCAGCGTGGTGCGGCCTCTGAGCACGCTGGGTTACTTCGAGGAGCCAGGCGGCCATGCGGAAGTGGTGTTTCATGACGTCCGCGTACCCAAGGAAAACCTGCTTCTGGGCGAGGGGCGCGGTTTCGAGGTGGCCCAGGGCCGCTTGGGGCCCGGGCGCATCCACCATTGCATGCGCTTGATCGGCGCTGCGCAGCGCGCGCTGGAAACGGCCTGCCAGCGTGTGGAACAGCGGGTGGTGTTCGGCAAGAAGCTCAGCCAGCAGGGATCGGTGCGGGAGTCCATCGCCCAGATGGCGTCGAAGGTGGAGATGTGCCGTCTGCTTACGCTGCGCGCCGCCGAGAAGATGGACCGCGAGGGGACCAAGGAAGCGCGGGACCTCATCGCCATGGCGAAGATCATGGTGCCGCAGCTGACGTCCGAGGTGATCGACATGGCCATGCAGATGCACGGCGCCGGGGGCCTGACCGAGGACTACTTCATGGCCGAGGCCTTCAATTACGCGCGCTGGTGCCGGCTCGCCGACGGACCGGACCAGGTGCACATGATGGCGCTGGGCAAGCAGGTGATCGCCCAATACGGCGGCCGGTAGCTGGCAACAGGGGAGCCAACAGATGAGCAACACAGTGGAACAGCTGGATCTCGCCAGTCTGCAGCCCTATCTGCAAAGAGAGGTGGAAGACTTCGGAGAGATCCGGCAGTGCGAGAAATTCAGCGGCGGCCAGTCCAATCCCACCTTCCTGATCACCGCCGACGGCGGCCGCTACGTGCTGCGCCGCAAGCCACCGGGCGAGCTGCTGAAATCCGCCCATGCGGTGGACCGGGAATACCGGGTCATGCACGCGCTGCGTGATACCCCGGTGCCGGTGCCCCGCATGTTCGTACTGTGTGAGGACGAGAGCGTGATTGGCTCTGTGTTCTACCTGATGGAATTCGTGGAAGGGCGCATTCATTGGAATGGGGCGCTACCGGATGCCACGCCGGAGGAACGGGGGGTGATGTACCGCAACATGGCCGGCGTGCTGGCGGCCATTCACCAGGTGGACGTGGAGCAGGTGGGCTTGTCCGATTTCGGCAAGCCCGGCAACTATTTTGCGCGCCAGCTCAGTCGCTGGAGCAAGCAGTACCATGCGTCGGAAACCGAGAAGAATCCGGCCATGGACCGCTTGATAGCCTGGCTGGAGCAGAATCTGCCGGAGGATGATGGGCGGGTGGCTCTGATCCACGGGGACTACCGCATCGACAACCTGATCTTCCACCCGAAACGACCGGATATTCTTGCCGTGCTGGACTGGGAGCTCTCGACGCTGGGTCACCCTTGGGGAGACATCGCCTACCAGTGCATGCAGTTGCGCCTGCCGCAGGATGCGGCCATTCCGGGGCTGGGCGGGCTGGACCGCAGGCAGCTGGGGATCCCCACCGAAGAGGAATACCTGGCGGAGTACTGCCGGCTGGCCGGCATAAGCGACATTCCGAACTGGAACTTCTACATTGTTTTCAATTATTTCAGGCTGGCGGCCATACTGCAGGGCATCCAGAAGAGGGCGTTGGACGGCAATGCCTCCAGCAGCAAGGCTTTCGAGTATGGGCGGATGGCCAGGCCGTTGAGCGAGACCGGTGCGAGCCTGATCGACTGAAAGAGACGGGGGAGACATGACGCAGCAGCTTTTCGACATGACCGGACACGTCGCTCTGGTTACCGGGGGGTCCAGTGGCCTGGGTGCCCATTTCGCGCAAGTACTGGCCGACGCCGGTGCCCGCGTGGTGGTCGCGGCCAGGCGTGCGGAGCGGCTCGACGATCTGGTGGAAACGATTCGTGGCAACGGCGGTGAGGCGGCCGCCGTCACCATGGACGTCACCAGCCCGGACAGCGTCAAGGCGGGTTTCGATGCCGCGGAGCAGGCCTTCGGTACGGTGACGGTGCTGGTGAACAATGCCGGTGTCGCCGACTCCAAGGTGTTCCTCAAGACCACGGAGGACAGCTGGGATTTCGTGGTGGACACCAATCTCAAGGCAGCCTGGCGGGTCGCCAGGCTGGCGGCCGAGCGCATGGTCGCGGCCGGGGTGCCTGGCAGCATCGTCAACGTGGCGTCCATGCTGGGGCTGGGCGTGCAGTTCGGCCAGACGCTGTACGCGACTTCCAAGGCCGGCGTTGTCCAACTGACCCGCCAGATGGCGCTGGAGTTGATGCGCTACCGTATTCGTGTCAATGCGCTTTGCCCGGGCTACTTCGAAACCGAGATCAATGCCGATTTCTTCGCTACCGAGAAGGGTCAGGCCTATATCCGCCAGAACATTCCCAGCGGCCGGCTGGGCGATATTCCGGAGCTGAGCGGGCCGCTGTTGCTGCTGGCGTCGGAGGCTGGTTCCTTCGTCAACGGGGTGGCATTGCCGGTGGACGGCGGCCATCTGGTGCGGTCGCTCTAGGGAAGCGTGAGTACTTCAGTGCTTCCCTGGGTGTGATGTCTCGACAGGTTGTCCGCAGAGTACGACACGCACAAAAGAAACAGCCGGTTTCTGGGGAAACCGGCTGAAGTGGCTGCCCGTCAGAGTCAGCCATTCGGGCCTGCAAGAAGGAGACACGTGGTAAACGGTCGGACTCGAAGCCATCTGGGGAAGGTTCCGACGCAGGCCTCCTTGCCTGCTTGCCCGACGCGGTCTACCCGTCTCTGGCCTGCTGCGCTTCCGTCGCCGCAAAGCCTGTAGTGATTATCTGTCGGGTCGGGGCGTCGGTAAATTGTCCAAGGGGGTGGGGACAACACATCCCTTAGTCGGTATTCTTGGGAAAATGATAACAAGGGGTGCGCCGCGACTGTCGCTGATCGCCGCGGGTGATTGGCCGGTGTGGTCCCCGGTACCGCTCGGGAGTCGGGATGAAAATAGGGATTGTTGACGATCACGGCCTGTTCCGTGAAGGGATGCGCTACGTGCTGGAAGGGTTGGGCGGCGAGGTCCAGGTGCTGGAAGCCGCCTCCGGTGTCGAAGCACTGCAGATGCTGGAGCAGCACCCGGACATGGCGGTGCTGCTGCTGGACCTCAAGCTACGGGGAGAGCACGGGTTCACGCTACTGCAAACCCTGAAGGAGCGCGATGCCGGGCTCCCGGTCATCGTCATGTCCGCGTCGGAAGACCGGGCGGACATTGAGCGTGTGCTGCATGCCGGCGCCCGTGGTTTCATTCCCAAGAACAGCTCCGCCGTGCTGGCCGTGAATGCCATTCAACTGGTGCTGGCGGGCGGCGTCTATCTGCCGCCGGACATGCTGGCTCCGGCTTCCGGCGGCGGCGAGGTAGCCAGACTGACACCCCGTCAGCGGGACGTCCTGGCCCTGTTGGCCGAAGGCCGCTCGAACAAGCAGATCGCTGACCGGCTGCAACTGGCCGAGCCCACGGTGAAGATGCATGTGACCGCGGTCATCCGGGCACTGGGCGCGCGGAACCGGACCGAAGCGGTAACACGCGCGCTGCAGGTGGGATTGGCCTCCATCGCCCCCGCACCGTAACCGGTTCAGGGCTCGGGAGGCGCTGATTGATTCCCGGGTTCGCGCCCGGGCCAGCATTATTGCTGGCTGGAAGCAGGAAGCCGCTGTCGATGCTCGAGCTGCAGTTGCTTGCGATGATGCCACGGGCGATGGGGTCGGGCGCCCACGTGGCTACGCCGGAGGTAACGGGAGCGGGAAATCAATCAGCATTTCCCTCGAGGTCCTGGAGCTGTTCTTCAAGCTCTCGGATGCGTTCGCGCATAGTCGTGGTTTCCTGAATCACGATCTCGACGGCGGCGGCCACGGCATCGCAATCCACCATTTCCAGCCGGTGGTGATCCAGTAACTGCAAGGCTTCTTCCAGGGTCGTCGGCCATCGCCCGGGTGGGGGCGTGTTGCCATACATGTCGGCCTCCATCACTCACGGAATCCGGCAGGGCCTGCCGGATTCCGGTGCACCATGGGCGGGAGGCGCCAACGCGATGCAACGCGGGTATGGCGGTCCGCTCAGGTATCGAGAAAGTCGTTCAGAGCTTCCGCCACCGCGGCCGGCTGCTCTTCCTGCACGAAGTGTCCCGCTTCGATCTCCTTCACCTGAATGCTGCGGAAACATTGCTCAAGATGATTGAGGTATTCCGGCACGATAACCGCATCCTTGTTCCCGTAAATATAGAGGCTGGGCATGGACCACACATGATCCTTCAGACCGACCCAGCGCTCTCGGTCGTCGGGCAGCGTCCGGTAGTAGTTGGCGCCGCACCCCGGCGTGCCGGGAATACTGTAGTAACGTACGTATTCGCGAATGGCATCCTCGGGGAACGGTTCCCGGTTCCACAGCCGCAGGAAGTGCCGCAGCCAGGTTTCCTCGTTGCCGGGGATCATGGCCTCGGCCAGGTGCTTTTCCCGCTGGAAGCGCTGATACCATTCGAAGCGGCTGCCGGCTTTACGGATGATCGCAGTGGCTTCCTGGTTGCCACGAAAGTTGTTGACCACCACGATATTCATGATGACCAGCTTGCGGACGCGTTCCGGCGCGGCCAACGCCACTTCCTGGGCCACCACGCCGCCCCAGTCATGACCGGCCAGTTGGAAATCACCGACTCCCAGCGCGTCCAGCAACTGCAGCATGTCGGCGGCGAGTTCGGTTTTTCGGTAGCACTCCCTGTCCGGCTGGCGGTTGCTGTCGCCGAGCCCTCGCAGATCAGGGGCGATCAGCCTGAGGCCAGGCTTGATATGCGCGGCAACCGCCTCCCAACAGTAGGAACTCTCCGGCCAGCCGTGCAGCATGACCAGCGGTGCTCCGTTCGGATCCCCGCCTTCCCGGTAGGCGAAGCGGCCACGTTCGATATCGATGAACTTGGGCGCCGATAGATTCTGTTGCATCTGCTGATTGCTTCCCTGTTGTCTCCAAGAAAGAAAACGGCCGGGCCGACACGAGGCCGCCCGGCCGTGACTACCGCTGCGCGGTTACACCTCCAGCCACTCCTTGCGGACCTCGGGGTTGTCCTGCAGCTCCTGAGGCGTGCCGTCGAACACCACCTTGCCTTCGCCCATGACGTAGACCCGGTTGGAGATCTTCATGGCGATGCTCAGCTTCTGTTCCACCAGCAGTACGGCGATGCCTTCCTTCGCGATCTGCTGCAGCAGATCGGCGATTTCCTGGACGATCTTCGGCGCGAGGCCTTCCGTGGGTTCATCCACGATGATGCACTGCGGATCCCCCATCAGGGTGCGCGCCATGGTCAGCATCTGCTGCTCGCCGCCGGAGAGGACTTCGCCGGGGAAGGTGGCCCGTTCCCTCAGTCGCGGAAACCACTTGTAGATTTCCTCGAAAGTCCAGCGGCCGAACTTGCCCCGCTTCTTGACCCCGAGTTCCAGGTTCTCGATCACTGTCAGGCCGGGAAAGATCGCCCGGTCCTCGGGAACGTAGCCCAGGCCCAGGTGCGCGATCTGGTGCGGTTGCTTGCCGTTGATCGGCCGGTCCTTGAAACGGACCTCGCCGACTGGCGCCACCAGCCCCATCACGGACTTGCACAAGGTCGAGCGGCCGACGCCGTTGCGACCCACCAGGCTGACGATCTCGCCGGCCTGAACGTTCATGGTCACCCCACGCAGCACATGGGACTTGCCGTAATAGGCATGGACATCATTGGTCGCCAGCATCAGTGCACCTCCGTGCCGAGATAGGCTTCCTGAACGGCGGCGTTGGCGCGCACCGCCTCCGGCGTGTCGCAGGCGATCACCTCGCCGTAGACCAGTACCGAGATACGATCAGCCAGGTTGAACACCACCCCCAGATCGTGCTCCACCATCACCAGCGTGCAATCGCGGGTGACCTGGCGGATCAGCTCCACGACTTCGTCCGCCTCGGTGCGGCTCATGCCGGCGGTGGGCTCGTCCAGCAGCAGCACTTTTGCACCGGAACCGATGGTGGTTCCGATCTCCAGCGCGCGCTGCTCGGCATAGGTCAGCAGCCCTGCCGGCACGTCCCGCCTGTGGACCAGGTTCAATTGCTCCATCAACTGCTCCGCCTTTTCCGTTACTGCGTGTTGTCGGTTGACCAGCTTCCAGAACGCGTAACGGTGCTTCATGTCCCAGAGCAGGGCGCACTTCAGGTTCTGCAGCGTGGTCATGTTGGGGAACAGGTTGGTGACCTGGAAGCTTCGGCTGAGTCCCATGCGGTTGACCTTGTGTGGGCTCATCCCGCTGATGCTGTTGCCGAATAGCTTGATCTCACCCGCGGTTACGTCCATGCGGCCGCTGATCAGGTTGAACAGCGTCGACTTGCCGGCGCCATTGGGGCCGATGATCACATGGCGTTCGTTCTCGCGAATATCCAGATCAACGCCACGAATGATTTCGGCCTTGCCAAAGTTTTTCGTGACGCCGGACAGGCTCAGGGCATTCTGTGTGCTCATTGTTGTCCTCCCGCAGTGTCCGCGGCCCGGCGCAGCATGGGCTTCGCATGGAACAGCAATGCGCCGAGACCTGCCGCGAAGATGGCGATGGAAATCAGCCAGGGCGTTGCCGTGGTGACGTTCACGTCGGTGATGAACAGTGTCATCGGCTGGCTCGGATTCCAGGATCGCAGGTAGTGGTAGGACATCTCGACGATGCAGATGAAGCCCAGCAGCGCGACCAGGGCCGCCGCCGTGCAGTAGCCGCGGGCCAGCAGTGTGCCGCGCCAGCCGCCGGAGCGGAAGTTCATCCATTGCTGGAAGGCGATGCCAACCAGGCCCATCGGAGCGAACATCACCACCCCGATGAACAACACGCCGAAATACAGCAGCCAGGCGTCGGAAATGGCGCTCAGGTTGCTTTCGAGATAAACCACCAGAATGGCGCCTATGACCGGCCCCAGGAAGAAGCCTATGCCGCCGATATAGGCTGCCAGCAGCACCTCGCCAGAAAGCAGGAAGCCCACCGCCTCGTCGGTGACGATTTCCTCCACCAGCACGAACAAGCCGCCCGCGATGCCGGCAAAGAACGCCGACAGGCAGAACTGCAGGAAGCGCACCATCTGGGTGTTGTAGCCCACGAACTGGGCACGTTCCGGGTTGTCCCGCACCGCGTTGGCCATCCAGCCGAGCGGAGTCTTTCGCAACACGAACATTGCGACGGCCGCGATGAAGGCCCAGGCCACCACCAGGTAGTAGACACTGATGCTGCGGCTGTACTCGATGCCGAACAGCGAATTCACATCCTCGCGATCACCGAACAGCCCGGCCTCACCGCCGAAGAAGCCGGTGAACGCCAGCGAGCTGGCTTCCACCAGGCCGACGATGCCCAGCGAGATCATGGCGAACACCACGCCTGCCCGCCGGGTGGAGACGGCACCGAAGATGATGCCGAAGCCCAGCCCGGCGATGCCGCCGATCAACGGTATTAGCTCGATGGGAATGCCATAGCCCGTGCCGTCCAGCACCGCGTCGTTGGTATATCGCAGTGCGTGCATGGCGATGTATGCACCCAGACCGAAATAGACTGCATGGCCGAACGAGAGTAGTCCCGTGTTGCCCAGCAGCATATTGTAGGACAGGGCGAATACCACCATGATCCCCATGGAGCTGAGCATGTGGATGTCGTGCCCGGAGCTGAACACCGTCGGCGCCAGGATGGCGAGTATGGCCGCGACCACCCACGGCCAGAGCTGGCGCACCCAGATCTGCGCGCCGCCCCCCGCCTGTGCCGCAAGTCTTTCCTCTTGTACTGTGCTCATGCTTCACGTTTCCCCATGATTCCACGTGGACGGAAGATCAGCGTCAGTACCAGGATCAGGAATGGCAGTACAGGCGCGATCCGCGTGCTGTCCAGGTAGAACAGCGTGGCGAAGAAGTGGTCCGGAGGCACGGCGTAGCCGAACCACAGGCCGATGTGGGCGATGGAGAAGTCCACCGAGAGCACGAAGGTCTGAAGTATGCCGATGATCATCGAGGCGATGAGCGCGCCAGGGATCGAGCCGAGCCCACCGAGCACCACCACCACGAACACGATCGGCCCCATCATGAAGGCCATGCCGGGCTCGGTGACGAAGTGGATGCCGCCCACCACGCCGCCCAGCGCCGCCAGCGCGGTACCGAAGGCAAACACCCACATGAACACCTGGGGCACGTTGTGGCCCAGCGCGGACACCATGTCAGGCCGCGACAGCGAGCCCTGGATGATAAGCCCGGCGCGGGTCTTCTTGAGCAGGATGAACAGGCCAATGAACATCAGCACCGCAATTACCAGCACGAACACACGGAAGGCGGGGTAGTTGGTGCCGAACAGGGAAAACAGTGGGAAGTTCAGGCTGTCCGGCATCCGGTAATCCATCGGAATGGTGCCGTAGAACAACCGGACCAGCTCTTCGATAACGTAGGCAAGACCAAAGGTGAACAGCAGTTCGGGCACGTGCCCGTGCTGGTGCACGTGCCGTAGCCCCCAGCGTTCCACCAGGGCTCCCAGCGCTCCGACCAGTATCGGCGCCAGGAAAAGGGCTACCCAGAAGCCGGTATACAGGCCCATGGTGTAAGCGAAATAGGCCCCCAGCATATAGAAGCTGGCGTGGGCAAAGTTCAATACGCCCATCATCCCGAAGATGAGGGTCAGGCCGCTTGACAGCATGAATAGCAGCATGCCGTACAGCAACCCGTTCAACAGGGAAAAAACAATCGTCTCTAGCATGAAGGCTCCCGCGTGACAGGATTGCGGCTGTCGGATAGCGGCGCCCTCACCGGGGCGCCGAGGTTATCGCTTTATCGACAGAGTGCCGCCTTACGGCATCCGCATGTTGCAGCTGGTGGGGAGCACGGTGTCTTCCCAGTCCACCTTGGCCACGGTACGGAAGCCGACGCCGGAGTTTTCCGTGTCGTACTTGACCTGATCGTCATCCAACTGAGCCATGACGGAGATGTACATGTCCTGGTGCAGCTGATGGTCGTCCTCGCGCATCCACACGGTACCGGTGGGGGACTCCCACTCCATGCCGCGCAGTTGCATTGCCACTTCCTTGGGATCGGTGCTTTCGGCGGATTCGATGGACGCCTTCAGCATCATGAACATGTTGTACACGCGCTGGTAGTACCAGTCGGTCTCCGGATGCCGTTCCTTGTAGCCGACCATCCATTCCTCGTTGTCTTCCCAGCCCTGCTCCACGGGCAGGTTGGCGTGCCACTCGGTGATCTGGAACAGCGTGTCCACGCCTCGGTCGCCGACTGCAGCCGGAACACCAAGCCCACCGCCGTAGTAGGTGTAGAAGCCGACGTCCAGACCGGCGGAGTTGGCCTCACGGATCAGCAGTGTGAGGTCGTTGCCCCAGTTGCCGGTGATGACCGCATCGGCGCCGGACTGACGGATACGCGAGATGTAGGGGGAGAAGTCACGCACCTGGCCGATCGGGTGAAGCACCTCGCCGACGATCTCGATGTCCGGACGCTTTTCCGCCAGCATGCGCTTGGCTTCCTCGGCGACCACATGGCCGTGCGAGTAGTCCTGGTTGATGAGATAGACCTTCTTGACGTCATCCTCGCCCCGCATGAAGTCGCTCAAGGCCGCCATCTTGATACGGCTTTCTGCGTCGAAACGGAAATGCCAGAAGCTGCAGCGGTCGTTGGTCAGCGCCGGGTCGATGGCCGCGTAGTTCAGGTACAGCGCGCGGTTGTCGGGGTTCCGGCGGTTGTGTCGCTCCAGCACTTCAACAATGGCGCCGGCCACGTTGGAGCCGTTACCCTGGCTGACGAACTGGATGCCCTGGTCGATGGCCCGTTGTACCAGCTGCGCGGATTCCGAGGGGCTCTGGCGGTTGTCCATGGGAACGATCTCGATCTGACGTCCCATGATGCCGCCATGCTCGTTGTTGACGCGATCCGCGGCATAGCGGAAATGGAACAGCCCCATTTCGCCGACGTTTGCAAATGGCCCGGACAAGGGCTCGATATAGGCGATGCGAATGGGATCCGACGCGTGGGCGACGGACAGCGTGGTCAGGCCAAGGGTGACGCCAGCCAGCGCCTTGGCAAATATACCGGCCTTGCGATGCAGCTTTGACATAGTACTCCTCCAACGGGCGGTTCGGCCGCCTTGTGGTTCACAGCGTGCTTTTCGCACGTCTTCCTCGAGGCCACCGCCGATTATGCGATGCTCTCGAATTCTTTTGTCGGAGGAGTGAGGCCACCGCCCGCTGTCTCGGCAAAGAGGCTGGTGACGTTGTACTCCCCCGTTTCTTGTTTGTTCGGTGCGAGGATGTGGCGCACTCGTATTTTGAAACACCCGTCCGCAGAGCGGACCGCCCAAAGACTATAACACCATTTCGGGTGCTGAAAACTAGTATGAATTTGCCCTGCGAGAAGGTCGTCGGCAAGCGATTAAACCGTTAGCACGCTACGTTTTTCGGTGGTCGCGTACGGGGGCGTATGGAGACTGTTGTTTGGCGGGGGGTTTTCAGAGACGTGGGGGGGGGGGGGGGGGGGGGGGGGGGGCGGGGCAGGTCTGTGAAATGGGGGGGGCTTTGTTGTGTGTGGATACGCCCCCGTA
>JAFIFV010000098.1 GCA_020831845.1 Ectothiorhodospiraceae bacterium | reverse complement strand
GCGGCCACGGAACGCAGACCATCGATGAACTTACCCTCCACCAGTTCCTTGAGGCGCTCCGGGTCCATGGTGCGCCGGCCCAGGCTCTGGGCGGCGACCGCGATGGCCTCGTGGCTGGGCGTCACCCGCACGTAGAACTCGGTGGTCACGTCCACGCGCATGCGGTTGCGGGTGATCAGCGCCCTGTCCTGGGCGCGCCTGACCTCCAGCCGCAGGGTGTTCATGTTCACCGGGATCACTTCATGGACGATGGGCAGCACGAACGCCCCCCCGTCCTTGACCACCCTCTCGCCGCCCAGACCGGTGCGGACGAAGGCCGTCTCCTTGGTCGATCGCCGGTAGAGCCAGTTGAGCAGGTAGACAACACCGACAATGATCGCCGCCAGGACGATGATCGTCAGAACAGTCCAACCAAACGCTGCGCCAGACATACTCTCCTCCGTGTGCGGGCCAAACCCGCTGTCATTGTTGATCCGGTGACCGGGTGCCGGCATTGCGCGCCGGCGGTCGACCCACCGCGTAGGCGGTCAGCCGGTCCGTCGTATTTCCTTGAAATGCCGCGTCTGCTGGATGAGCGCCTGCTCGGTGGGCAGCCGCTCCATGCTGGACGCCCCGTAGAAGCCGTGGCAGTCCTTGCAGCGCGACAGTATGAATTCGGCATCCTCCGGCATGGCGATGGGTCCGCCGTGGCAGAGGACGATCACCTCCGGGTTTACCGCCATGGCCGCCTGGGCCCAGGCGTCGATCAGGGGCACGCAGTCCTCGAGACCAAGCGAGGTCTCGGCACCGATGGCGCCGCCGGTGGTCAGGCCCAGATGGCAGACGATGATGTCCGCGCCGGCCTCGGCCATGGCGCGGGCGTCCGCCTCGCTGAAGACGTAGGGCGTGGTGAGCATATCCAGCGCCCGCGCCTGGCGGATGATGTCCACCTCCAGCGCGTAGCTCATGCCGGTCTCCTCCAGATTGGCGCGGAAGACGCCGTCGATGAGCCCCACCGTGGGGAAATTCTGCACCCCGGCAAATCCCAGGGCCTTCAACTCGCGCAGGAAGTGATCCGGAATCATGAACGGGTCGGTGCCGTTGACGCCGGCCAGCACCGGCGTGTGCTTCACCACCGGCAACACCTCCGATGCCATCTCCCGGACAATCTCGTTGGCGTTGCCGTAGGCCATCAGCCCGGCCAGCGAACCCCGGCCGGCCATGCGGTAGCGGCCCGAGTTGTAGATCACGATCAGGTCGATGCCACCGGCTTCCTCGCATTTGGCGGAAAGCCCGGTGCCGGCGCCACCGCCGATGATGGGTTCGCCCCGCGCCACCATGCCGCGAAACCTGTCCAGAAGTGCCTTGCGCTCAAATCGTGGCATAGCGACTGCCCTCCGCCGGGTTCGCCCCAACCAGCGCCTGGAAGTGCTCCACCAATGCATGGGAGAACTCGGGATCGTTGATGTTGTACGGAAGCCGGACCAGGCGCTTGTCTCCCCCCTGCCGGAAGCTCTGCTCGATGGCCGTGAACAGCGCCCGGTCTGCCTCGGGATCCCAGAACTCCTTGCCCGGCGAATCCAGCAGGGACACCCCGCCTTCGGGAATCAGGAACCGCACCGGGCCCTGCATCCGGTTGAGCTTTTCGCCGATCCAGCGCCCCATGGCGGTGTTCTCCTCCACCGTGGTCCGCATCAGGGTGACCTGCGGGTTGTGCTTGTACAGGTTCCGCCCACGGAAGCGCTCGGGCACCGTGTCCATGGCGCGGAAGTTCACCATGTCCAGCGCGCCGCAGGAGCCCACGTAGGGGATGCGGTTGCGGACGAAGGCCCCGAGGCGGTCCTCGCCGGCACTGAATACGCCGCCGACGATGAGATCGGCGATCTCCGTGGTGCTGATGTCCACCACACCGGTCAGCATCCCGGACTCCGCCAGCTTCTCCATGGACTGGCCGCCGGTGCCGGTGGCGTGGAAGGTAAGGCAGTCGTAGCGGTCCGCCAGCGCGCGGGAGACAGCCTGGACGCACGGCGTGGTCACCCCGAACATGGTCAGCCCCACGGCCGGCTTGCTCTCGCTTGCCACCTGGCGGGAGGCGTGGGCGATCATGCCGCCCAACGCGTGGGCGGCATTGGCCAGCACCTGCTCGGAGATGCGGTTGATGCCCTGAACGTCGGTCACCGAGTACATCATGCTGATGTCGGTAGCGCCCACGTAGCGCTGCACGTCCCCGGAAGCCACCGTGGACACCATGATCTTCGGCACGCCCACCGGCAGCCGCTGCATGGCCGGCGTGGCCAGCGCGGTACCGCCGGAGCCGCCGGCCGAGATCACGCCGCCCACGTCCCGACGGCTGGCCAGGTAGTGCTCGAAGGCTTCCGCCATGGCGCTGACGGCGCTGCCGCGGTCGTTGGTGAACACGGCATGGCTGCCCCTGGGGTGATAGTGGGCCACCTCTCGGGGGCTGATATCCGCCGAAGACGGTCGTCCGCTGGTGCTGAGGTCCACCGTCACCGTCGTCAGGCCCATGCGCTTGATCTTGCTCTCGATGAACCGCAGTTCCTGACCCTTGGTATCGAAGGTACCCACCACGTAGGCGTTGCGGCCGGTCATCTCGGCGATGGAGACCACGGGAACCGCATGTGGCTCTCCGCTCGGCGCCGAGGTCGCGTCGGCAGTGGCGGGCTTTTCCTCCGGGGCGCCCTCTCCCGGACGCCGGCCACTGCTGGCTGAACCTCCGGAGGACCAGCGCGTGGGCGCACCGCTGGCCACGTAGGCGGGGACCGGGCGGTCTTCGTCGCCGTCCTCGGACTGACGACGGACGCGGAATACCATCGCTTCCTGCTCGCTGGCCGCTTCCGCGTCGGGCTCCTCCTCCGGCGCGTCGTCCTGCCGGCCCACGCCCAGCAACTGCTGCTGGAGCTCGGTATCGGCCGCCAGTTCGGAGGCGCTCATCTCCCGGGCAATCCGGCCATTCACCATGATGGCGATGCGCTCGGCGGTGCGCAGCGCCACGCCCAGGTTCTGCTCGATGAGCAGCACGGATATCTCGCCCTGTTCCCGGAGCTGCAACAGCAGATCGGAGAGCTGCTGCACGATCACCGGCGCGAGCCCCTCGGTGGGCTCGTCCATGACCAGCAGGTCCGGATTCGCCAGCAGCGCACGGCCGATGGCCAGCATCTGCTGCTCGCCGCCGGAGAGCTGTGCGCCACCGTTGCGGCGCCGTTCAGCCAGGCGGGGGAAGGTTTCGTAGATGCGCTCGCGGTTCCACTGACCCCGGCGGCCGGCACGCTCGGCCAGCCGCAGGTGCTCGTCCACGGTCAGCGACGGCCAGACGCGCCGCCCCTGGGGCACGTAGCCCACGCCCCGTGACACGACCTGGTTGGGTCGCAGCCCCAGCAGTTCCCGACCGCGCAGGCGAATGCTGCCGCGGCGGGCAGCAGTGAGACCCATGACGGTGTTGCACAGCGTGGTCTTGCCCATGCCATTGCGGCCCACCACGCCCACGATCCCCTGACGGAGATCCAGGCTCACGCCCTGCAGCACATGGGCATAGCCGTAGTACACGTGCAGGTCGCTGACCGCCAGCACCGGGGCGCCGCCAGGCCGCTTATGGTCGTCAGCCATGTCCGCCCCCCAGGTAAATGCGTTGCACGTCCGGATCCTGCTCGATCTCCTCGGGCAGGCCCTCCTTGAAGATGGCGCCGTTGTGCATGATGGTGCAGTAGCTCACCACCCGCAGGGCAACATCCAGATCGTGCTCGATGATGATGTAGCCGATGTGCTCCGGCAGACCCCGGAGCATGGTCACCAGCTCGGTGCGTTCCGCCGAGGACAAACCCGCCGCCGGCTCGTCGAACAGAATGAACCGCGGCGCGCCGGCCAGTGCCATGCCGATCTCCAACTGGCGCTGCTGGCCGTGGGCCAGCTCGGAAACGCTGGTGTGGGCCAGATGGCTCATTCTCACCATCTCCATCATCTCCTCGGCGGCCTCCATGGCGGGGTCGCTGCGACCCGGCCGCCGGAACGAGAAGCGGGCGCGGGAAACACCGCGCACCGCCAGGAACAGGTTCTCCAGCACCGTCAGTCCGTGAAACAACTGGGAGCTCTGGTAGGTCCGCCGCAGCCCGCGGCGAATGCGTTCATGCGCCGGCAAAGCGGTGACATCCTCGCCGAAGAACCGGATGCGCCCGGCCGTTGGCGGGAAATCCCCGGTAATGGCGTTGAACAGTGTGGTCTTGCCGGCGCCGTTGGCGCCGAGCACGGCCCGCCGTTCACCCGACGCCACCTGCATGCTGATGTCGGTCAGGGCCTTGAGGGCGCCGAAGGAGCGGCTAACCCCCCGGCGGTACAGCCCGTGAGCCCCGGCCCACAGGGGCCTTTACGGAAGTTGCTGTAACCATTCGAATCTGCCGGTTTCCCTGTTGCGTTGCGACTGATTACTGGCAGTCCTCGACGGGCGGGTTGTCCCGCTCGGCGAACCCGTTGGCCAGGAACTCCTCTTCCGGGAAGCCCAGCGTCTGGTTCACGCCCTCGCGGATGCCGACCACCTGGTTGTACAGCCCGCCCTCGCCATCGCTGGCCACTTCGGTGATGAAGATATCCGCGATGGCCTGGCGGTTATGGTCCACCGAGATCACGCCTGTGGGCGTCTCCAGCTCCAGGTTGTTGAGCGCTTCCCGGAACGCGGCATGGCCGTCACTCAGATCGCCGTCGACCTGCTCCAGTGCGGTGAGCGCCGCCAGGGCATTGACGTAGTAGGCGTGCGCGAACAGCCCCGGAGAGGGCAACCCGTCGGGGAACATCTCCCGGTAGCGCTCCTGGAACGCTCTCCATCTTTCGTCTTCCCAGTCATCGGCGATGGGGCTGGATGTGGGCGTGCCGATCAGGTAGTCACGCGTGGGGCCCTCCGCCGAGAGAATGGTCTGGTCCACGGAGATGGAGCCCCCGATCAGCGGTGCCTGGCCACCCATCTGCTGGTCCTGCTCCAGGAAGTTGAGGATGTCGGAACCGCCCATGACCACGTAGATGGCATCGATGTCGCGCGGCATGCGGGCGATCACCGAGGAGTAGTCCCGGGTTTCCAGCGGCACGAACATCTTCTCCGCCACGGTGCCGCCCACTGCGCAGAATTCGGTCATGAAGCCCATGATCTGCGCGTAGGGGAAGGCGTAGTCCTCGGCCAGGATGGCCACCCGCTCGTAGCCCTTCTCCTCGTACACGTAGGTGCCGAGCCCGGCCTGCCACTGCACGCCCTCGGTGGAGAAACGATAGAAGTTCTCCGAAGGGTCCTGCAGCGTGGTCTGCTGCGCCGCCGAGCTGCCGTTCAGGAACGTGACCTGGGGTTGCTCCGCGGCGTAGTTCTTGACGGCGATCCCCTCGGCACCGGACAGCGGCCCGATCAGGATGTCGATGTTGTCGTTCTCCACCAGCCGCCGGGCCGCGCGCAGGGCACTGTCCGGCGAAGCGTCCGAGGATGCCCGGTAGATGCGGATGTCCCGCCCGGCCACCTGGCCGTCGAACTTGTCGATGGCCATCTCGAATCCGCGCACACCGTCCTGCCCTGGTCCTGCGAACACACCCTCCAGGGTGGCCAGTACGCCGATCCGGATGGGCTCGTCCGCCTGCGCGGGTCCCACACCGATGGCGAGGGCGAGCACGCCCGCCGCCGCGGCCTTCGTGAATAGATGTCTCATGATGTCTCCTCCTACACTCGTGGCTCCGCCTACCAGTCGGCGGATTGTTTTTTGCTCGCTTTCAGCCGGTCCCGGGCCATCTTCCACAGGCCAAGCACCCCATCGGGCGAGAACAGGACGATCAACAGGAAGATCAGTCCGATCACCGTGTTGAAGCGGTCCCCGCCGATGAGCTGCATGGCAAAGTTGTCCAGCAGCACGAAAATC
>JAFIFV010000097.1 GCA_020831845.1 Ectothiorhodospiraceae bacterium | reverse complement strand
CTGGGTATCCGAGCTCATGAAACGCAGGCAGTCGGAGTACCGGTACATTGCCCTGGGATCGCCGCTGGCAGCCCCCCGGAGAGAACACGCTAATGCTTCACTGAGGGAGAGCTGCCCCGGTTCCAGCACGGCATCGTTGGTGTACCGGTAGCAGTACCAGCTCATGCTGGCCTGGGCATCAACATAGCCACGTTCGGCATAGGCAAGTTTTTCCTCAAGGGTGATTCCGATATTGCTCGGGATTTGCGGCATGCGCCAGACTTCAAGCCTTTCCTCCTGAGGCAGTTCGCAGATGTCGGCGTGCGTGGCTGTGAGATCCTCCTCCGGCAAGAAATCCTCGGGGCGCCAGAGGCGCATGTCCGGCAGGCCCCGATCGTCGTGGTAGTGCGGGTCGTAGTGGTCGGGTCGCCGCGATCGCTCGCGCTCTACCCACTTCTCCCAAGTATAGGCCTCGGCCGGATGGAGCTCTCGGGTGTACTCATCGGGGGCGTCGCCGCAGGCGCTGAGCAGCAGTGCAATCAGGAGGCAGAGCCAGCTTGGGCTGGAACGCATGCCATTGAGGTGGCAGGGGAGACGATTAGCGAAGTCCATCAGTGAAGTCCTTGTCATAATACTGGTGCACTTTTCGATCTGGCTGGCGGGCACTTCCACCACGCCGTGCTCGGGCCGTGCAGCTAATCGTCAGGCGGTTCTACATGCAGGCCGTATTGGGCCAGTTCCCTGTTCAGGCCTTCGTAGTCGAAGCTCTTCAGGTGCTCGGGCTCGCCGGGGCAGGTGACAAGCGAACCGCTGGGAGCCGCGGGCCGACGATAAATGGCGTCCCAGACGTGCTGGTGTTCCCGCAGCCATTCACCCGCCATTGCTTCCGCCTGCTGCAACTGCTGCTCATCCAGCGATTCGCGCTGTTCCCCGACACTCGAACGGAACTCCATGTACCGGGGGCCGAGGTAGTAGGGTGCCTGCCGGAAGATGGCCTGCAGTTCCCAGATCCGGCTCCACTTGTAGTTATACAGGCGGTTTGTCTCCCGATCCGGGAAGCTGTAGTGGTTGAGGCCAAAGGAGGGCCGCAGATCCAGCAGCGCTTCGCCGTGCAGCCCTTCGGTGGCCGCCCGCCATAGCCAGTAGTGCGTCTGGTCCATCCAGAAGTTATCCAGTGCATGGTCGGCCCTGCCGCTCTGGGTATCCGTACTCATGAAACGCAGGCAGTCGGAGTACCGGTACATGGCTCTGGGGTCGCCACTGGCAGCCCCCCGGCGCGACCACGCTAATGCCTCAGCGAGGGAGAGCTGCCCCGGTTCCAGCACGGCATCGTTGGTGTACCGGTAGCAGTACCAGCTCATGCTGGCCTGGGCATCAACATAGCCACGCTCGGCATAGGCAAGTTTTTCCTCGAAACTGATCACAATATTGCTGTCGTTCCGAGGCAGCCCCCATAGCGTACTGCGCTCCTCCCGAGGCAGTTCGCAGATGTCGGCATGCGTGGCTTTGAGATCCTCCTCCGGCAGGAAATCCCCGGGGCGCCAGAGGCGCATGTCCGGCAGGCCCCGATCGTCGTGGTAGTGCGGGTCGTAGTGGTCGGGTCGCCGCGATCGCTCGCGCTCTACCCACTCCTCCCAGGTATAGGCCTCGGCCGGATGGAGCTCTCGTGTGGATGCCTCGGGGGCGTCGCCGCAGGCGCTGAGCAGCAGTGCAATCAGGAGGCAGAGCCAGCTTGCGCTGGAATGCATGCCATTGAGGTGGCAGGGGAGACGATTAGCGAAGTCCATCGGTGACAGTCCTTGTCATAATTCCTCATGAAAAAATACAGGAGGCGGGCACCACCCGCAATGCGTGGTGCCCGTACCTGGATGAGACGATGGCTGTCAAATGCCCTGCAGCAACCGCCTTGGCTCATCCTGAGGAGCTAACCGCCCCGCTGGGCCTTGTCCTTCTTGTTTTGCGCCTCGATCCGATCGCGGGCCTGTTTCCAGTCGTCGTCGGACCAGTTGCGCAGCTCGTAGAAGTTGCCGCCGGTGGCCATGTGGCCGGCGCCGTCCATCATGATCGACTGGCCGGTGAGCCAGGGGCTGCCGTCGGAGAGCAGGAAGGTGGCCAGGTTCTGCAGTTCCTCCATGCGGCCGCAGCGCCCCATGGGGTTGATTCTGGCCGACCGCTCGCCGGGCTGTTCGCCGGGGTTGAGCCGCTTGCTCATGCCCTCGGTGGGGATCTCGCCGGGGCCGATGGCGTTCAGGCGGATGCCGTAGCGGCCCCATTCAGTAGCCAGCGACATGGTCATGGTGTGGATGGCCGACTTGCTCATGGCCGAGGGCACGACGAAAGGCCCGCCGTTCTTCACCCAGGTGACCACGATGGAGATCACGCTGCCCGGGTGGCCGCCCTGGATCCAGCGTTTGCCCACCGCCTGGGTCACGTAGAAGGTGCCATGCATGACGATGTTGGCGATGGCGTCAAAGCCGCGGGGGGAGAGGTCTTCCGTGCGGCTGATGAAGTTGCCGGCGGCGTTGTTGACCAGGTCGGTGAGCGGCCCGTCCTTGAAGATCTCCTCCACCATGTCGTCCACCGCCTGGGCGTCACGGATGTCCACGCCGAAGGCTTTCACCGAGCCGCCGTACTTGTCCATCAGCTCCTTGGCGGTCTCCTCGCAGACACTCTTGCGACGGCCGCAGATGTAGAGGTCGGCGCCCAGGGACAGGAATTTTTCAGCCATGCCCTTGCCGAGGCCGGTGCCGCCGCCGGTGATCAGTATGCGTTTACCCTTGAACAGGCCGTCCTGAAACATGGTCGTCTCCTCGTCTGATGGTTCCGGATGTGTGTTTCCCCAACCCTACTATTGCCTGCGGGACACGCCGTGTCATTGGCCTTCCCGTCCGTTCTGATTGGCAACTTGTTCGTGGCCGGGACAACCAGAGGCGCGCCGTAGTCAATCGGCACTTCCCTGGTTGAGCGCCTTCGCCCGCAGGCCGCTGATGGTCTGGCCGGGGGCGATCACCTCCTTGTCCAGTATCAGCTCCAGCAGGGCCGGACGCCCGCTTTGCCGGGCCCGTTCGAAGGCAGGGGCAAACTGCTCCGTGGTCTCCACCCGCTCGGCGTAGGCGCCATAGGCCTCGGCCAGCCCGGCGAAGTCCGGGTTGCGCAGCTCGGTGGCGCTGACCCGGCCCGGGTAGTGCTTCTCCTGATGCATGCGAATCGTGCCGTAGCTGCCGTTGTTCACAACCAGGATGACCACCGGGATGTCGTACTGCACGGCGGTGGCCAGTTCCTGGCCGGTCATCAGAAAACAGCCGTCGCCGGCGAAGGCCACCACGGGACGGTTCGGGTAGAGCTGTTTGGCGGCGATGGCCGCTGGTACGCCGTAGCCCATGGAACCGGACGTGGGTGCCAGCATGGCGCGGTAGCGTCGATAGCGGAAGAAGCGGTTCGACCAGACAGCGTAGTTGCCGGCGCCGTTGGCCACGATGGCATCCTCCGGCAGGTGCTCGTTCAGCCAGGTGATGATCTCCCCCATCTGCAACGGACCTTCATTGGCCGGCGGCGTGGACCATTCCCGGTATCTGGCGTTGATCTCCTGCGTGTGTCCCGACCACGCGATGTCGGGCGGGGCTGGCAGCGATGCCAGCGCCCTTGGTGCCGCATGCATGCTGGTATTGATGGCGATGGACGGCTGGTAGACGCGCCCCAGCTCCTCCGCGTCCGCGTGGATGTGGATGAGCGTGTTCTTCGGCATGGGGATGTCGATCAGGGTGTAGCCGCCGGTGGTGGATTCGCCCAGCTTCGGTCCCACCACCAGCAGTACGTCGGCATCCTGGATGGCTTTCACCAGTTGGGGGTTCACGCCCAGGCCGGCGTCGCCGGCGTAGTTCGGATGCGTGGCATCGAAATAGCCCTGGCAGCGGAAGGAGACCGCCACCGGCAGATCCCATGTTTCCGCGAAGTGCCGGATGGCATCGCAGCCTTCCTGGTCCCAGCCGCCACCGCCGATGATGACCAGCGGCTTTTCCGCGCCTGCCAGCGCCAGTTGCACCCGATGCAGCGTGTCCGGTGCAATCCCGCTTTCCACGACGCGGTAGTGGCTGGTTGCCGGCGCCTCCGCCCGCTCCGTCAGCATGTCCTCGGGCAGCGCCAGCACCACCGGGCCGGGCCGACCGGCGGTGGCGGTATGGAAGGCACGGCCGACCAGTTCCGGAATGCGATGGGTCTGGTCTATCTGCGCCACCCATTTGCTTAATGGCCCGCACATGCGCCGGTAGTCGATCTCCTGGAAGGCCTCGCGCTCCTCCATGTCGCGCGCCACTTGGCCGATGAAGAGAATCAGCGGAGTGGAGTCCTGGTCGGCGACGTGGATGCCCGCCATCGCATTGGTGGCGCCCGGGCCGCGGGTTACGAAACAGATGCCGGGTTTGCCGGTGCATTTGCCATAGGCTTCGGCCATCATCGCCGCACCGCTCTCGTGCCGGCAGACTGTCACCTTGATCTCCGGCGCATCCACCAGCGCATCCAGCACCGCCAGGTAGCTTTCCCCGGGGACGCAGAACAGGCGGTCGACACCGTGGGTGCGCAGGGTTTGTACCAGAATCTCCCCTCCGGTGGGGTTTCGCCCGTTCTCGCTCATCCGCTCTCCTCTGGCCTTGTCTGGAACTGTCCCGGCCGCCGCGCGACCCGGGCTCGAAGCCAGTACTCTAGTTCACCCGTCATCCAACGTCGATTCCGGCCGCGCGCGCCAACAATCATGGTGGAGAAACAAAGGCGCGTCCCTTCATTGACACTAATCAATGACTTCGCGGTCACCGGGGTCCATGCTGGTAACAGTTGGCCAAGGATCATCGCCCGAGGAGGTTCGGCATGTCTGATGAAATCACGTGGAAGACGCTCTCTGCGCAGCCCTTCTTCGCCGGCATGGAGGAACAGCATCTTGAGTTCCTGAGCGGATGTGTCCGTCGGCGAACGGTGCCCCGCGGCGACGTCCTGTTCCGGCAGGGGGAATGGGCGGATGCCTTCTATTTGCTGGAAGATGGCGAAATACTGGTCGAGGTACCTGCCATTTCCGGCCCCTCGCTGGAAATCCAGCGGCTCGGGCCGGGAAACGTGCTGGGCTGGTCCTGGCTCATCTCCCCGTTCAAGTGGACCTTCCAGGCTCGCGCCGAGCAGGATACGCCACTGCTGGAGTTCGACGGTGCAGCCATCCTGGCCCAATGCGAGGAGGATCCTGCCTTCGGCTACGTGTTGCTGAAGCGGTTCTCGTCGCTGATGTCGGAACGGCTGGAGTCGGCCCGCCGACGGATGATGGACGAATGGAACCCGCCGGGTTTCGCCTGACCAACTGCGTGCGAGCGGGATAGCAGCCATGAAGCAGCCGTTGGTTCCTGTAATGCCGCTGTGGCTGACATGGCTGATGGTGGCGTTGATGATCGGCACGCTGTACTGGATCATCCAGGCCGTGCCGGAGCAGGAGGTGCGGCAGGAAATCCCCTACAGCGTGTTCAAGACGCTGGTCCGGGAGGGCGTGGTCGACGAGCTCACCTTGCGTGGCGACCGCGCCGAGGGGCAGTTGTCCCGGCCTCGCTCCATCGGTCCCGACGGCGCATCGGCGCAGCGCTTCATTACCCGCGTACCGTCCAGCGGCGATGAGTCGCTCTTGCCGTTGCTGGAACAGCAGCAGGTTCTGGTGACGGTGGAGCAGGCGCCCGGCGAGGGAGGACTTGCCCGGCTACTGATCATGGTGCCATGGCTGTTTCTGCTGGTCGTGATCCTGCTGATGTACCGCAGAACCCTCGGTGGAAAATCGGGCCCCGGAGGTTTGTCCGATTTCCTCGACAAGGGTATCCATCTGCAGGCCAACGTGCCCAGGGTCAAGTTCGACGACGTGGCCGGGCACACCAATGCCAAGCGGGAGGTCACCGAGCTGGTGGAGTTCATGCGCGACCCGGAGCGCTACCGTCGGCTGGGAGCCGATGTGCCCCACGGCGTGTTGCTGATGGGGCCGCCGGGAACCGGCAAGACGCTGCTGGCCAAGGCACTGGCGGGCGAGGCCGGCGTGCCGTTTTTTTCCATATCCGCTTCCGAGTTCATCGAGGTATACGTGGGTGTGGGGGCGTCGCGTGTCAGACGCCTGTTCGAGGCCGCGAAGAAAGCCGCTCCCAGCATCATTTTCATTGATGAACTGGACAGCGTCGGCCGCACCCGCGGGACCGGCATCGGGGGCGGTCACGATGAACGCGAGCAGACGCTGAACCAGATTCTTGCGCAGATGGATGGCTTCGATTCCAGCGAGGCGGTCATCGTTCTGGCTGCAACCAACCGGCCGGATGTACTGGACGCAGCACTGTTACGGCCTGGCCGTTTCGATCGCCATGTCACGCTGGATCTGCCGGATCGTCAGGAGCGAGAGGCCATACTGGCCGTGCATACGCGCCGCGTGCCGTTGGGAGAGGACAGCGATCTGGCGACCATCAGCGCCGGGACGCCGGGCTTCTCCGGGGCAGATCTCCGCAACCTCGTGAACGAGGCTGCCATGGCCGCGGCCCGCGAGGGCACCGACAAGGTGTTCATGCGGCACTTCGAGGAATGTCGGGACCGCCTGCTCATGGGGACGGCCCGCACCCTGGCCATCCACCCGGAAGAACGCCACCGGCTTGCAGTGCACGAATGCGGGCATACGGTCGTGGCGTTCCACTCCCCCCACGCCGATCCGCTTTACAAGGTGTCCATCATCCCCCGCGGCCGCTCTCTGGGGGGAACCCAGCAGCTTCCGGATCGCGAGCGTCAGACCCTGACGGAGGACTACCTGCGGGACAGGCTGGCCGTGCTGCTGGCAGGCCGGGTGGCGGAGAAGCTGCTGCTTGGCAGCGTGAGCTCCGGAGCGGACGATGACATCAAGCAAGCCACGTCGCTTGCACGCGCCATGGTGAGCCGCTGGGGAATGTCCGAGGAACTGGGGCCGCTGGACCTGCGTCAAAGCGAGGAGCAGCCGTTCCTGGGACGGGAGATCGCGCAGCCCCGCCATTACTCGGAGCATTTCGCCCGCGAGGTCGATGCGGCGGTGCACGCGATGATCAAACAGGCCGAAGTTCGCGCCACCGCCATTATCAATGCGAACCGGCGACCGTTCGAGCGCCTGGTTGCCGAGCTGGAGGCCAGGGAGACCCTGGACAGGGACACCATCGAACAGTGCCTGCGAGGCGACGCGGTCGAGCTGGCAGCCGCAGAGCCGCTTTCCGCCAACCTGGTCCCCTTGCCCGCCTCCTCCGACATGGAGCGCAGAAGCTAGCAGCCTCGGTGTGAGCAGAAGCTCTCTTGCAGGCGAGTGTCTGGTTTCCACCGGCGTGCTTCCCCATGCTTGCGTGCTCCCATCGGCGGAGACATCGCGGGCTACGCTTTCAGGGTCAGCAGGAAACCGGGAGCAACCAGCCCATGGCGACGGTCGTGGTATTCGGCGGGACAGGCTTTCTCGGCCGCGAGATCGCCCGGCAGCTTATTGCGGCGGGACACGCCGTGCGGGTGGCGAGCCGCCAGCCTCCGGTGGCTCGGGAGCAGGCAGCGGCGGGCATCAGCCATGTCCAGGCGGATGTGCGCGACGAAGCTTCCGTTGCCGAGGCGCTGCGGGGTGTCGATGCTGCCGTCAATGCGGTGAGCCTGTATGTGGAAAGCGGTGGGCTGGATTTCGAGACGATTCACGTTGCCGGTGCCGGGCGACTCGCGCGCCTGGCCAAGGCCGCGGATCTAGCCACGCTGGTGCACGTTTCGGGTATCGGCGTGAGCACGAAGTCCGATTCGGCTTACGTTCGGGCCCGCGCCCTTGGGGAGCGAGCCGTGCGTGACGCCTTCCCGGAGGCCGTGATCCTGCGGCCCAGCGTCCTGTTCGGGCCCGGAGACGCTTTCCTGCGTACCCTGCGGTCCTTGACGCTGTTACCGGTGATACCGCTGTTCGGCCATGGCGGGATGAAACTCCAGCCCGTGCACGTGGAAGATGTGGCTGTGGCGGCGGCCCGCGTTCTTGACATGCCCGCCATGCGGGGACGCGTGTTCGAACTGGGAGGCGCCCGCGCCTACAGTTACCGGGAAACGCTGGAACTGGTGCTGGAGGAGCAACATCGCCGCCGGATGCTGCTGCCGGTGCCGTTCGCCGTGTGGAAACTGCTGGCGGCGCTGGCCTCGGTGCTGCCGAATCCCCCCCTGACCAGGGATCAGGTTATCCTTATGCGACAGGACAACATCCCGGGCGAGGCCGTCGGAACATTCGCGGATCTGGGCATCGAACCCAGGGACTTGCGCTCGGAGATCGAGGCGGCACGCCGCCCGGGTGCTTGAGGCGAGGCCGATGTCTTACAGGAACGGGAATACGCTCGGGCAATCGCGGCATCATGATGGTGCCCGCTTCAGGAACAACTACCCGCATGCCTCGCGTGGGCCGCTCAAGCTCGCCCGCTGGGTATGGGATTACATCACCAACTGGCCCCGGGCTGTGCGTTTCCCGATGGCTGACAACGCCCCCGCCTTCCTGCGGGCCAATCGCACCGAATCCACGCTGACCTGGATCGGCCACGCCACCTTCCTGATCCAGCTTGGTGGCCTGAACATTCTCACCGACCCGCACTTGAGCCCCCGCGCCGCGCCGCTCCAGTGGCTGGGGCCGAAGCGGGTCATGCCGCCCGGCCTGGCGTTCGAGGATCTCCCGCCAATCGATCTCGTCGTGATCTCGCACGACCACTACGATCACCTGGACGACCCGACCGTGCGGCGTCTGATCGGAAGTCATCAGCCTCATTTCTTCGTCCCGTTGCGCCTGGGGCGCTGGCTGCGGAAGCGGGGCGCCGAACACGTCACCGAGCTGGACTGGTGGCAGGCTGCCGGACACGGAGAGTCCCGGCTCACCGCCGTGCCGGTGCAGCATTTCTCCGGCCGGGGCCCCTTCCACAACCGGACCCTGTGGGCGGGCTGGATGCTGGAACTGGCCGGGCGCAAGGTGTTCTTTGCCGGCGATACCGGCTATTCCCGGGATTTCGCCGACATCGGCCGGCGTTTCGCTCCCGTCGATCTGGCGCTGTTGCCCATCGGTGCCTACGAGTCCCGGCATTTCATGAAGCCGGTGCATGTGTCCCCGGAGGAGGCGGTGCGGATCCATCATGACATCGGGGCGCGTCACAGCGTTGCCATGCACTGGGGGACGTTCCGCCTCACCCAGGAACCCATGAACGAGCCGGTAGAGCGCCTGCAGGTTGCGCTGGAAGGCCAGGGCCTGAGGTCGGAGGCGTTCACGGTCATGCAGCACGGCGAGACCCGGGTGCTGCGCTTTCGGCAGAATGCCGCTCCGGTGCTCGATGCCGCTCGCGATCTCGCCTAAGCACCCCCCTAGGGAAGCGTGAATACTTCAGCGCTTCCCTAGAGTTCCACCGTGGCCACTGGCGTGATCCTGGTGACCGGCTCCAGTTCCTGGTAGGACAGGACCGGCACCCTGCCCAACTCGGTTTCCGTGAGCTTTCGCAGGTAGGGGCGGATTTCCAGAGAGGTCAGCAGAACCGGCGGCTTGGTGGTCAGCTGTTTGTCCTGTCCCAGGGACAGTTTGATTTTCTCGACCAGCTCGCGGCTTGCGCCGGGGTCCAGCATGAGCACGGTCCCGGCCGACGTCTGTCGGCGCGCTTCCCGCAGTTTCTCTTCAACGCCGGGGTGCAGCACCACGGCGGGCAGGGTGCCATCCGCTGCCGCAAAGCGGTACGAGATGAAGCGGGACAGCCCGGTGCGTACGTACTCGGTGAGCAGGACCGGGTCCTTCTCGTGCGGCCCCCACTCGATCAGTGCGTGTGCGATCTGGTTCAGGTTGCGGATGGAGATATCCTCTCTGACCAGTCGGCGCAACACGTCGGTAATGCGCGGGAGGGAAACGCTGCGCTGCAACTCGCGGTCAAGATCGGGGTTCCGTTCCGCCAGTCGGCTCAGCAGCAACTGGGTTTCCTGGATGCCGATGAATTCATGCGCATGACGCCGGATGATGCGCCCCAGGTGGGTGGCGAACACCTGCTCCAGCCACAGGTAGCGCTGCCTGGCGCGGTCCAGTCGCGCCTGCTGTCGATGATGTACCCACAGTGCCGGGCGGCCGAGCATGGGGATGCTGCCCTCCTGCCACTGGATGCCCGACTCGGTCAGCGCTGTCTCGGTCTCCGCCGCCAGCAGATGGTTCGGGCGCATCTCGCCGCGGTCCACCGGGATTTCGTTTACGTAGACGGTGTATTGCCCCTCCGGGTAGCGGGGTGCAGCACGCACCATGATGCCCGGGAACGGCACGCCCATGTCATAGCTCAGTTGCCGCCGGACCTTGCTCAGCTCCCTGTCCAGCCGCTCCGGTTGCAGGCAGTGTTCGATGCCGGAAAACGCCTGTACTACCACCGGCACGGCCAGGGAGTGGTCCGAGAGGTCCAGCAGCTGCGGCACGTGCTTGCTCCCCTCGGCACTCATCGCCGGTATGGGCGTGACGCCGGGCGAAGCGTGCCGTTTCCGGCTGGGAAGCAGGTAGTAGCCCAGTAGCCCCACGGCGGCCCCCATTGCCAGGAAATGCAGCTTGGGGAATCCGGGCACCACGATCATGCTCATGATGACCCCGCCGGCGATGAGCAGCGCTTTGGGATGCGCGCGGATCTGATTCGCGATTTCGTTGCCGAGATTGTTGCCGTCGGGCGTTTCCGCCTTGGATACGCGAGTGATGATGATGCCGGCGGTGATTGCCACGAACAGCGAGGGGATCTGCGAGACCAGAGCGTCGCCGACCGTCAGTATCGAATAGGTATGCAGGGCACTGTCCATGTCCATGCCGTGGCGCAGGGTGCCGATGGCCATGCCGGCAATGATATTGACCGCGGCGATGATCAGGCCGGCGATGGCGTCGCCCTTGACGAACTTCATCGCCCCATCCATGGAACCGTACAGCTGGCTTTCCCGTTCCAGCAGGCTGCGGCGTTCCCTGGCCTCGTTCTTGTCGATGATGCCGGCGCGCAAGTCCGAATCGATGCTCATCTGCTTGCCCGGCATGGCGTCCAGGGTGAACCGGGCGCCGACCTCCGCTACCCGCTCCGAACCCTTGGCGATGACGATGAACTGGACAATGGCGATGATCAGGAAGACAACGGCGCCGACGATGATGTCGCGCCCCACCACCAGGCTCCCGAACGTATCGATGATGTCACCGGCATAGGCATTGGTCAGGATCTGGCGGGTGGAGGCGATGTTCAGCGCCAGCCGGAACAGCGTGGTGAAGAGCAGCAGCGAGGGCAGTGTTGACAATCCCAGCGGCGAACCGATGTACAGCGCCACCATCAGCAGCATGATGGAGACGGTCAGGTTCACCGTGATCAGCAGATCGATTGCCACCGGAGGCATGGGAAGCACCATCAGGCCGATGGCTGCCACCACCAGCATGACCAGCCACAGGTCGTGGTGGCGGGCCAGGCCTCCACCCGGGACGAACTGTCGAACACCGGTCGCGACTTTCATGCGGTTCTCCCTAGCGTTCCGATTCCTCGCGAACTGCTCGGGCCCAGCGCAGCACCGCTGCCACAGGCTCCAGGAATTCGTCGGGGATGTACTGGTTCAGCGGCGAGTCGGCCTGCAGGCGGCGGGCAAGATTGACGTCCTGCAGGATGGGAACACCCTCCCGCTCGGCCACCGCCCGGATGGCCTGGGCAATCTGTCCCTCGCCCTTCGCAACAACGATCGGCAAGTCGGATTCGCCGGCCTTGTAGTAGAGCGCGACGGCCACGTGGGTGGGGTTGACCACCACCGCGGTGGCGTTCTTCGTGTTCTCGATCATGGTTTCGGTGGCGATTTCCTCATGCAGTTGCTGGCGCTTGCCGCGGATGTGCGGATCGCCCTCCGTGTCCTTGCGCTCGCGCTTTACCTCTGTCCTGGTCATCCGGTTCTGGCGCAGGAAGTTCCAGCGCTGGAACCAGAGGTCGAAGATGGCAACAACGATGAACACCAGCACCGCCGACCAGATCAGGATGGAAAAGAAGTGGGTGGCCAGCGGTAGCAGCCCGGGGGCGGGAATCCAGTAGGCACGCAGCAGTTCCGGCAGCGCCTGGCGGCCCACCAGCCAGACCACCACGGCCAGCACCGCCAGCTTGACGATCAGCTTCAGAAGCTGGATCAGCGTGTTCAGCGAGAAGATGCGCTTGAAACCCGTCACCGGGCTGATGCGGGATAACCTGGGCTTGACCGGGTCAAGCGAGAATACCGGCCCGACGTGCAGGAACACCGCGATCAGGCTGGTCACCACCAGGATGCCAGCCACCGGTAGTGTCAGCAGCACCAGTTGCCAGGCAATGCCGCGGATGTGGGCGAACAGCACGCCGGGGTCGTTCATGCTGCGCAGGTCCGCTCCGGCGGCGCCGGAGAGAATGTCTGCAATTCCCTGCACAAGCACGCCTCCCGCCAGGCTGAACAGGACGGCGGCCATGGTGACCACAGCACAGGCGGGAATGTCCTGGCTGCGCGCTACCTGCCCCTTTTCGCGAGCATCCCGAAGCCGCTTCGGCGTCGGCGGTTCGGTTTTGCTCTGTGCCGTGCTGCGCTCACTCATCCAGTGCCTCCCGCATCGACTCCAGCACCGGCGAGAACTCCGACACCGGCAGCGCAATGGTGTGATTGAAGATCAGCATGCTGTAGAGCAGCAGCATCAGTGCCAGCAGGGTGACCTTGATCGGCAAGGCGAGCAGAAAGACGTTGAGCTGTGGCGCGAAACGGGACAGAAAGCCCAGCGCCAGCTCCAGTAACAGCATCAGGATCACGAAGGGGGCGGCCACCTTCAGCGCCATGGCGAACATTCCGACCAGTGCTCCCACGGCGGCCTCGGTGAGCGACAGGTTGCCCACCAGTGGCGTCATGCTGGTCAGCGGCCACAGCCGGTAGCTCTGGAACAGCATGTCGATCAGCGCGGTCATGCCACCGGTGAACAGGAACAACGCGATGAACAACTGCATGACCAGGCCGGCCATCAGCGATTCCGGCCGTCCGGTGAACGGGTCGGGGGCAGTGGCCATGCCCAGCGCCGCCTGGTAGCCGATGATGCTGCCTGCGGCGTACATGGCCCAGAACCCCACTGAGGCCAGCAGTCCCAGTACCAGGCCGATGGCGGCCTCCTTCGCGGCATAGAAAGGGATCGCCGTCGCCGGCAGCGTGGTCAGCGCATCGTCGGCCAGCGCCATCGGCAGCAGCGCCAGCGAGAGCGCGGCCACGAAGGCCGCCTGGATGAAGCGGGGGATGCTGTTGCCCAGGAACAGTGGGATCACCGAAAAGGCCACCAGCATGCGCGCCATCAGTAGCGCCATGACCAGTAGCATTTCCCGCCAGCTGTCGCCGAGCGAGGTAAGGATGTCCGTATCCATCAGCTGACATTCGGAATCGTGGCGAGCAATCGGTTCGCATAGTTGTAGAGCTGGCTCCCCAGCCAGCCGGCGGAGAGCACCAGCGCAACGATCAGGGTCATCAGCTTGATGCTGAAGGTGATCGTCTGGTCCTGGATCTGTGTGACGGCTTGCAGAAACGCCATGACAAGGCCCACCAGGCCCGGCACCAGCACGGTAGGAATGGAGAACACCAGCACCAGCAGCAGCGCCTGTTGTACGAAGGTGGCAAGCATGTCCAGAGTCATGGGCTTCCTTACTGGTAAGTCAGTACAAGTCCGTGAATCAATTGACCCCAACCATCAACCATCACGAACAGCAGGAGTTTCAGTGGCACCGACACCACCACCGGCGCGAACATCATCATCCCCATGGCGATCAGTACGTTCGCCACCAGCAGATCGATGACCACGAAAGCGAGATAGAGCAGGATGCCGATCTTGAATGCCGCAATCAGCTCGCTCACCGTGAATGCGGGCACCAGCACCATCAGGTCGTCGTGGCGCAATTCTTCCGCCTGTTCCGCCGGCCACAGGGCGTGTGCCGAGCGCATGAAGAACTCCTGCTGTGCGGGCTGGGCATGCGCCGAGAGGAACTCGCGCAACGGCTCGCGGGCCTCGCCGGCGATCTCGAAGAACTGGGCTGGCTGGAAGTCCTCCTGCTCTGCCATGGCCGCCTCGGCGATCCGACCTATCTCGTTGCCCACCGGCGCCATGATGAACATGGTGAGAACCAGCGCGAGACCGTTCAGGATCAGGTTGGGCGGCACCTGCTGAATGCCCAGGGCGTTGCGCACCAGGCTCAGCACGATGACGATCTTCGCGAACGAAGTGACCATGACCGCCATGAACGGCGCCAGGCCCAGCATCATCAGCGTCAGCAGCAGAACGATCGGGTTGGGGACGTCTTGCATCATGGTCGACCGGTTGGGTTCAGGGCTGGCGGGTGCCGCTCAGTCCGCGGTGCCGGAAACGTGGGTGATCTGGACGCCCAGCCGCCGGCCGACAACCACCAGCCTGCCGCGTGCGAACAGCGATCCGGAGATTCGCAGCTGGATGTCCGCGTCGGTAACGCTCTGCGGAAGCTCGATCAGGTAGCCGGGCTGGATGCTGTCCAGTTCATGCAGCGCGAACGGAAGCTCGCCGAGATCGAAGGTGACGGGAAGTTCCAGGGCTTCGGTATTGGCTGTCATGGGACGTTCCCCCGTTTTTTCGGTGTGACCGGCCGCTGGCGTGGCGACCCGAAGAGCGTGGTGGCTGACGTGGCATTCCCAGTGTCGGCTGCGATCCGGTGATAACAGCGTTGCGGTGATCCCCCGGGCGGTAATCCGGGCCGTCTCGATCCAGACCACGTCGCCAGGGGCCAGATCGGACAGCGTGACCCGGTCCAGCCATGTGCGACCCAGCTCGGCGCGGATCGGTACCGGCAGTTCTTCGAGACCGGGGCGAGCGGGGGCTTCCGGGAGCGGCAACTGCTCGTGCAACCAGAGCAGTGCATTGGGCGTCTCCGTGGCGAGAATGCCGCGCGAGACGCTGCCGGCGGCAGGCCGCAGCAGGGTGAATCCAAGGCGGCATTCCCAGCTCGGCAGGCTCTTTCGGGACCAGTGCACGGCGACCAGGTCCACGGTATCCGCGAGCCCCGCAGGCAGTACCGCGATGAAAGCAGCCAGCAAGCGCTCGATAACCAGCTCCCGCATGGGGAGCGGCAATCGGTCGAAAGGCTCGCCCGCCAGCAGCGGGTCGAGTGCTGTCAGGCCGTTCAGCGCGACCAGAAAGCTGTCGCCGCCTATGTCGAGCTCCGCGCCCAGGACCAGGCGCACGGGCGGTGGGCTCCAGTGCAGCTCGAACAACTGCCCCTCGGCGCTGAATCGGACCGGGCCGCGGTCCGCCAGCCAGCGATTAAGCGCGTTCTTCACGGCTGGGTCGATCTGCTCGAGGTGCTCGTGCAGGGGGCTGATCTCGGTGGTGGGTGTCCGCGGTTCCCTGCGAGACCTGACTGCCTCTTCGCGCCTTGCGGTCATGGGTTCATGCCTCGTCCCGGGTGATTTCCAGCCTTATTTCCAGGCTGCTGGCCTGTTGCAGCATTGCCAGCAGAGCGTCTTGTTGCCGTTGCATCTGAGCCAGTACCTCGTGATCCCCGGCGTGCAGCCGCACGTGCAGAAACCCGCCTTCCCGGCGCAGCTCCACCGCCGCGCCAGGAAGTTCGGACCCGAGGCCGATCAGCATATGGCTCCCGTCCGCCTGCCCGGCGGCCAGGTGCAGGCTGCTGCAGACGTCTTCCAGCAGCTGCCGCAGATCTTCCGGGGCGGAGTGGTTCTTGCCGCCGGCGGGGCCTAACAGGGCTGGCAAGGCCAGGCCGCCGGCACGGAACCAGGGCGGTGACGCCGGGAGCGTGGGTGGTTCGTCCCGGCTGTCGGCAGCCTCGTCATTGCCCGCGCCCCAGCTGTCCTTGTCCTCGCTCCGATCTCCGGGAGGCTCGGTTTCCAGCAGCCTCGCGAAGCGTTGCCGTGTGCATTCGCCAACATGCCGGCGCTGGACCGTCCCGGTCTGCGTCGGGGTGGTGAGAGGACCGATGCCCTTTACGCTGTCCGGGTTGTCCATGACTACCTTCCTCCGCTGCCGGCGATGCTGCTGAAACCTGGCGCGGAGGATTCGGTGCGCCAGACGGTGGCGGCAGTCTCCTCGCTGTTCCTGCCGTCTATCGCCGAGAGTTGCCCCTGGCGCTGCCGCAACTGTTCCTGCAGCAGCTCACCCAATTGATCCACCGCGTTCTGCCGTTGGCGTGCCTCGGCCCGCAATGACCGTATTTCCTCCATCAGTTCGCTTCGCTGGGCGTTGATTTCGTCGCGCCGTTCCCGGATGTCCTGTTCCAACGCCTTCAACTGCATATGCCGCTGGTTGTGCTCCTGGCCGCGGTAGACGCGCCCGTCGCGTGCCAGCCAGTCCTGCCAGTGCCGGTCCCATGCCGCTCGCTCCTGCTGGAGTTGTCCCAGTTCGTCGCCGATGGCGGTGAGCTGGCGGTCCATTTCGGCCAGGCGGGCAAGCGGCTGCATGAGCCGGGCGTTTGCCGCGCGCAGGCGCAGTTGCCTGATGCGCAGCAGCTCTCTCAGCCGGCCTGCGGCTGCCGCAGTGTGGCGCGTAGACATTCGATGGCCTCGTTCAGGGTGGCAATTTCCGTCGTGTCCTGGCGCAGCAGCGTGCCGATGGCCTCGCGGCTGGCAATGGCCCGGTCGGCCAGGGGGTCCATACCTTCCTGGTACTCGCCGATCTGGACCAGCATTTCCACGTCTCGATACTTGGCAATCAGCTGGACCAGCTCGCCGGCCAGCCGCCGGTGCTCGGGCTGGACCACGCCGTCCATAACCCGGCTACGGCTTTCCATTACGTCGATGGCCGGGAAGTGAGTCGCGGCCACCAGTTTCGGCGAGAGCACGATGTGGCCGTCCAGAATGGCGCGCATTTCCTCGCCCACCGGGTCCCCGCCCTCGTCGTCGTCCACCAGCACGGTGTAGAAGGCGGTAATCGCGCCACGGTCGCTTTGTCCCGCGCGTTCGAATAGCCGCGGCAGCGCCGTGAATACCGACGGCGGAAACCCCCGCCGGGTGGGAGGCTCGCCGGCGGCCAGGCCGATTTCCCGCAGCGCGCGGGCATATCGGGTCACCGAGTCCATGAGCAGCAGCACCGACAGACCCTGGTCGCGAAAGTATTCGGCCACGGCAGTGGCGACATTCGGCGCCTTGGCGCGCTCGACCGAGGGCCGGTCGGAGGTGGCCACGATGCACACCGTGCGTTCGCGCTGCTCCGGGGTCATGACGTTGCGGATGAACTCGCCCACCTCACGGCCGCGCTCGCCGACCAGCGCAATCACGGTGACATCCGCCGAGGTGCCGCGAGCGATCATGGTCATCAGGCTGCTTTTGCCCGAGCCGGCCGGCGCGAAGATGCCGACGCGCTGGCCCTCGCCGCAGGTCAGTACCGCATCGATGGCGCGCACGCCGGTCTGCAACGACTGGCTGACCGGACGCCGGGTGAGCGGATTGGGTGCCGGGGCGCGTACGGGGTAGCCCTGTCGCACCCCGAGTGGAGCGCCGCCGTCTATGGGGTGACCGAACCCGTCCAGAATGCGTCCGAGCAGGGAATCCCCCACCGGAACGGTTTGCGGGCGCCGGAGATTGAGCACTTCGGACTCCGCCGAAACGCCTTCCAACTCTCCGAATGGCATCAGCAGAGCGGCCTGGCGGGAAATGCCCACGACTTCACCGAGCACCGGTGAATCGCCCTGCGGGTCGCGGATCTCGCAGACATCGCCGATACGAGCGGCGATGCCCGTCACCTTGACCAGCGTGCCCACGGCCTCCAGCACGCGGCCACGGGCCTGAATGGCGCTGACGTCGCCCAGGGCGCCGTCCAGTGCGGAGGCCAGGTAATCCGGGGTCTTCGCGCCAGCGTTCATGCCGCACCTGCCCCGCCGGAGCCGTCCGCGCCCTCCGCAGGCCGGCGCTGGCCGACAAAGGCGTTGATCAGGCCGCCGCGCACCGCCGCCAGCTGGGTGTCGATGCTGGCGTCCACCACGCCGAAGTCGGTTTCCAGCACGCAGGTGCCTGCGGCGGCCTTGGGATCCTTGGCTATGTCAACGAAGGTGATGTCAGGGTGATCGGTCAGAATCTCGGTCAGCAGCGCGTTCACCATCGGGAAATCCGCCTCGGCCACGCGAAGACGCAGCCGGGTCTCCGATCTTGCCTGCGTGAGCACCCGGCGAATGGCGCGCTCCATTACCGCGCGCTCACCGGTGTCACCGAGGATTTCCTGCACCGCGTGCATCACGGTGTTGACGATACGGGCCTCCAGGCCCAGAAAGGCGGACTCGATCCTGCCCGTGGCTTCCGCCAGTGCGGTGGCGAGTTCCGCACGCCCGGCTTCCCTGCCCTGCTCCAGTCCATCCCGCCGGGCCAGTTCCTGTTCCTCCTGGATTTGGGCGCGTACCGCAGCAGCGTGTTGACGCGCCTCGGTCACGATCTCCTCGGCTTCCGTCAGTCGGGCGAAGGTCTCTGCCTTCACAACCCGGCCGTGGGCCAGGGCCAGGGCGGATCTGTCAAGCCGGACAACGGGGTTGCGCATGGTTGGCGGTTCTCCTGTTCAGGCCGGATCGAAGAGCCAGCTCCAGGCTGGGAGCTGTTGCCGGACAAGGGCGGTGAACACCGCCACCAGCCCGCGGCGCTGGGGTTCGTTCAACTGGCGGTGAAGGTGACTGGTTGCCGCCGACTGGGCATCCCATCGCGGGAACTTGAAGCGCATGCGGGCGCTGACGCCCGTGGCCGCCGGCGGGATAACCTCCGCTGCCAGCGCCATGGCATGCCTGGCCCATTGTTCGGGGTCGGGCGTCTCGGCCGGAAGCTCGGTGAACACCCGGGGCAACTCGGGGGTGGGGATCTCCCAGCTCAGTGCGATACGGTGCGCGTTCGCGCCGAGCGCCTCGTGTAGCTGTGCGACGGTGGGGCCGTGGACAATGGTCCTCAGCGATGAACGAACCAACACCGCCGCCGTCAGCAGGCTGGCCTCGGTCAGGGCCGGGGGCTCCATCAAGGCGACTCGCTTGCCGGGGTCGGCAAAGTCGAAATCGTACATCCGGTCCAGGTCCCAGGCCTCCAGCAGGCGCCTGGACAGGCGTTTTGCCCAGAAAGCCGAGGGCGGTGTGCGCTCCAGCGTGCCGGGCGAACCCGCCGGATCGAGAAGCTGCAGCCAGCTGGGATCGGCATAGGTTGCGGGCAGAAGGTTGAACTGTACGGCCAGCGCGAATGGACGATCTCCCATGGGCGCGGCAAGTCCGCCGCTCTCAGGGCAAGGCCGCTCCCGGGCGGGAACGTCAGCGCTCATAACGGTCCTCCCCCGGAAGGTCGTCGGCGAAATGGCTGGCGTCATCCCCGAGCTCGTCATCCGGTGGAACGGGCAACTCGCGGTTGGCCCGGCGTTGCTCCAGCAGTTCGGCGACCACGGCGCGGATGCGTACGGAATACAGCAACAACCCGAGCAGTACCGCCACGACGACCCAGGGCAGGCCCAGCGCCAGCTGCATCCTGGTCACGTCCGCTTCCGCCACCCGGGCTCCCAGCACCCGGCTTTCCGGCGGGCGGCCAGTGTTGCGGCTGATGGAGCGCGCGGGAAACAGCGTCACCGCAACCCGGTCGGGAGAGAGGCCCTCCACACTGCGCACAACCAGATCCTTGACCGGCGCCACCACCACCTGCATTTCCATGTCGGCGCGGTGCTTGAGAAAGACCGAGGCGGAGGATGGTCGTCCGTTGCGGCGCAGTGGATCGTCTGGCGGAATCGCCAGATGGACGCGCGCATCGAGTACGCCGTCGATGGAGGAGAGGGTATCCGCCAGCTGTTGTTCCAGCCCGTAGATCAGCCGTACGCGCTCCGCCGTGGGCGAGGCAATCAGCTCCTGGCGTTGAAACATCTCGCTCATGTTCGCGTATGTGCGTGACGGCAGTCCTTCGGCCTGAAGCAGTTGGATGGCGCCGGGCAGGTCCGAGCGCGGCACCCACACGCCGAACATATCGTCTTCCGTGGCGCGCTTGTCGGCATCGATGCCGGCATTGCGCAGCGTCATCAGCACTTCATTGGCGTGCTGCTCCGGCAGTTTGGTGTAGACGGCTTCCTTGCAGCCCCCGAGCACCAACACCAGGACTAGCAGCAGCAGTAGCCGTCCCGGGCCTTTCGCTCGGGCAGCGCAGAGGTCACTCATGGCTGGATTCATCCCCCATGGGCAGGGACTGTCAGGCGTTGCGCATCAGTTGCTCGACGGAGCTTTCCACGCTCCGGCCGCAAGAGGTGGCTGTCTGCACGTCTATCTGGGCAAAGGTCACGTAGACCAGCGCGCGCATGGAATCGGACACGGCGTTCTCGGTGTTGCCGTTCAGCAGGTCAGGCACCACCGCCTGCATGGTCGACTGCCAGCGATCGGAGACCCGTTCGGTGTAATTGATCACCGTCTCGCCCAGGCTCTCCAGTGAGCCGTTGAAGCGGACGGACGCGGGAGCCTCCGGCGCCTGTGCGGCATTTTCGCCGGCGGCGCTGCCGGCGAGCAGTTGTTCGAAGCGGGCGACCGACTCGGGAGACGCCTCCAGCGGGATCTGCATGTCGCCGGATGCGCGTGTTTCGGGAACGAAGGCCAACTCTGTGACGGGGGCTTGCATAGCGGTCTCTCCCTGGTTCCGGATGCGCCGGCATCCGGTTGTCGTTATGGGCGTACGTTCATGTGCCGGAAGTATTCCAGTGTCTCGGAGGAATCGGCTTGCGGTTCAGACGGTTTCCTCGCCAGATCCAGACAGGACTGCGCCACGTTCACCGCGTGCGGATCCGTTCCGCTGTCGAGCACCTCGTTGAACAGCTCCGCGGCGCCGCCCTGGTTCGCCTGCACCAGCAGCATGCCCAGCGATGCCTTGGCGATTTCGCAGTCGGGATAGCGAGCGATGAGCCGGCGCAGTTCGTCGATGGCCTGTTCAAGCCGGCCGCTGCGGGCACGCACGATGGCAAGTCCCACCAGCGGAAAAGGGATGTCCGGTTTGACTTCCGCGAGGCTGGCCAGCAGCTGCTCGGCTTCCGCGTGCAGGCCGCATTCGCTGGCCAGAAAGCCGGTTTCCGTCAGCCGCTCCAGCAGGGTGCGGTCGGTTCCTTCTCGCAATGCTCTGGCATTCATCATTGCTACCTGTGACAGGTTCTGGTGAACCCGGGTGATCCGACGGTGGCCGCCACGGAGGAGAAGGCGGGCCGGGTCGGATCATCCGGGTTGCACAAGGGGTGCCCCGCTACCGCATGCGTTGAGTGGCCGCGGAGCCGGCATCGCCAACGCTGCTGATGCAGCCGGCACAGGCCTCGGACACGATCTTGGCGATCGTGGCGCTGAGGCTGACTTCCTGCGCAAGCTCGGCGAGCTTCGCGGGGTCGTCGGTACCGGACATCTCCTGCATCTTGGCGGTGGTCTTGTTGAACTGGGCACCTACCGTGGATATCAGCCCATCGAAGTTCATTGGTCTCTCCTTTCTTTGCAGTTTTGCGGCGGGTTTATCTCATGAATCTTTATGAATTCTGTTCCATGATTCTTCGATTATTCTGGATGCAAGGCTTGTACAAACGGAAAGCGATCTCAGTTTTTCGAATTCATTTTTCTGAAGCGGCGTCGAGAGTAGTTTCCGTATTTCCTGTTCGCATTCCCGGAAGTAGTCCTTGTATTCGGAGCGTACTTCTCCATCCGTATCGTCAAGAAGTCGGGTGCCAAGCTGGCCTTGAACCTGGGTCCGATCGAACTTCCCACTCATTGCTCAATGCCCTCGCAACGCCGCGACATAGAACTGGTATTCGTAGCCATCCCGCTTGAAGGTCACACGGTCCATTTCGATGCGTTTGATGAGAAATCCGTTGAACATGTCGCCTTCTTCGTACCGGTCCATGTACTCCCCGAACAGGTAGCGGTCGTTCTCGGTAATGAACACCGAAAATTTTCTTGTAAGGGTTCCGGGTTCCGGCGGCACTGGCTCAATGCGCGGAGGTGCCGCTGGCGGCCCGGCGATCGGCTCCGGCTCCGGGGCAACGCTCAGGGTCAGATCCTCCAGCCCTGGAATCTGGGACACCATCGACAACAACTGCCAGGCGTCCTGGTCGGTGGGAATATTGCTTGTGCAAATCGCTTTTCCCGCCCCCGCGTACTCGGGGGTGCAGGGAATGCCCTCCAGTTGCGCAAGGCGCGTCAGCGAGGACAGCATCTGATCCACCGCGTAGATCTCCAGGCGGGGATGAAAGTCCGATGCCCCCGCTGCCGCCGCCAGCAGCTCCCGCTGGTAACTGCTTGGAATGTAGCCGGAGATGGTGAACCGACCCTGAGCATCCGCTGCGATCTCCAGTTCGCTTCCCGCCGGCGAGACGGCATCCAGCCACTGGCTTGCGGCAGCCATCCGCGCGGCCGGGTCGTCCGGCCGGGAGGAGAAAGCCGCATAGGTAAGACCTGCTATCCCCAGAGCAACCACGCCCATGCCCACGGCCAGCACGTGCACCGTGGGGCGTTCCTGGCGGTTCCACCATTGCCGCGCCTGGTTCAGCCAGCGCGCCGGAAGCGCGGAATCGGCCGTTTCGGTACTCGATTCGGGCTGGGCGTCGAGGTCCGGCCAGGGATCCATGTCCGGGCCGACCGCCAGCAGCCCCTTGCCGCAGCGAATGCGCTGGAAATCCGCCACGGGCGCGCTTTGCCCAGGGGCGAGTTCCATCTGGTCAATGAAGACCGGTGCGCGGACCGCGCGGCAGAGTATTCCCTCGTCCGTCGTGGTGAGAACGCAGTGTTCCGCCGCTACCTCGGGATCGCAGAGCACCACGTTACAGCTCGGGTCAGAGCCGATCACATACGACTGCCGCTCTCCGAGTTCGAAGCGGGCACCCGCATGCAGTCCTCCAAGGATACGGGCCTGTCTTGCGGCGGTTTGGGTTGTCTGATCGTTCATTTCAGGGTTCCACTCGCCCATTCTTCTGAGGCTGGCGTCCGAAGCAAGCGCCGAGTCGCGATGCCTGCAAGTATTTTTGTGCATTTCACGGGGGTCAATAAATCAATACTTCGGTATATGTTTCGTCGATATCCTGTCACCAATTTGAGACATAAAGTTATTGTCCGGAATAGTCCTTGTTCGTATTAAACGTCTCTAATACAGAAGTATGATTCTTGTTTTCGGGTGATTTTGCTGGACTAGTATCAAAAAATATTTGGATATTGATTCAGTTGAAGGGCCCTTTGGTCGGGCCTCTCTATACATCTCTCGTGCGAGCCGGGCTTCTCTGGCGCGCCAGGTATTACTGCAAGACGTTTGGGAGAGCGGCATGTCGATAATGGCCGGACTGGACGCGGGAATGCGTAGCTACTTCTTTAAGCAGGCGGTGCAGGAGCGGGAGGCTCGCCTGAATGCCACACAGACGCAGAGCGCCTCGTCCGGCACACCCTCTTCCTCGCCTCAGACCTCACGCCCTCCTGGGCCGTGGGCCCCCGGATACCAACCTCCGACGCAGCAGCCCTTGTTCCTGAACAGTATCCCCGCAGCGGCGGAGCCGGAGCCGGTATTTCCCCAGGTGCCCACGACAACCGAGACAGGCCAGTCCCCGGACGCCGATCTGGTGCACGACCCGGCGGATACGCCGGAAGCAGCCTCGGATGACGATGTGCCTGCTGAACCGCCTATTCCCGATGAGGCGCGTGGAGTCTCCATGAGCGACGTGCAGGATCTGATCGATGCATCAGAGAGCACTGACGAGGCGCTGGATGAGGCGGAGGAAACGCTGGATGACTATGTAGACCTCGCCCGTAGCGGTACGGCTTCCGAGGAGGAGCTGGACACGGCCTGGGAAGCAGTGGAGCTGGCCTATGGCGAGGCTTCCGCACTGATCGCCTACGAACTGCGGTTGGAGGGGGAACTGGCCGGCGGTGATTCCGACACGGCCATCGAGAACAGGGCCGAGGATATCGTCGAGCGTCAGGAATCGGATGGACGCAGCACTGAGGCGGCGGAACTGCTCGACGATGTGATGGAGAGCATCAAGGATGCCGTGCTGGGTGAGTCGGAGCAGACGCGAGCGACACAGCTTCGGTTGTTCGAAGCGCACGAAGCGCAGGTTCGTCTGGAGCAAACGGAAGAACGGGACCGGGAGATCTTGCCGTACCTGCCTCCGGATGACCAGGCGTTGATCCTGGAGCACCAGCGCGGGCTGGAAGAGGAGGCCGAAGAGGCGCTGGATGCCTACGTCGACGCCCTGGAGCATGAGCTCGGCGTCGAGCTGGCCAGACAGCACCTGGAGAGCAAGCGGGACTCATACGAGTGGTACGAGAACCTCTCCGTCGAGGAGCTTGAGGCCCTGCAGGGTATCGGTGACATCCGGCCCACCGGCCTGGAGGACGCCGAGGAGCAGTACGAGCGCGCGCTTGAAGGCGATCTGGATATCACCGAGTTTTCCGACGACGACCTTGAGGCGGCCATGGAGGCCGTCAAGGGGAACCATCCGTCCGGGCTGCTGGATGGCGCGATCGATCTGCTCGGCGCCGGATACGAAGTGGAGCGTGAACTGGCGGCCATCGAATCCGGTTCCGTCAGGCTGACCGACCTGGAGCAGAAGCTTGCGGAAAACGACCCGCTTTCGCTGGCATTGCTCCGTCTGGAAGGGGTGCGGCTGGATGTAAGTGATCCCAGCCTGAGCCCGGAGCAGCAGGCCCTGCTCGAGGACAACCCGGTGGTTTTCGGGCTGGGCGAGCTATCGCCGGGCCCGGGCGAGGACCTGGACCCGCGGACGGTGATGCGGGTGACCGCCGTTTCGGAGCTACGCCTCGAGACGACGCGCGACGAAGTTGCGCGGCTGATGGATGAAGGCGACGACGACGCCGCGATGGCGTATCTCAGCACGAACATGAATGCCGCCCTTTCCGAGGCCGAGCAGGACCGGCTCTGGCAGGAGGTAGGTGAGGAGCATTTCACCAGGGAGTACTTCACTGACAAGCTGAATGAGCTTACGAGCTCGCCCGAGGAAGAGTATTGGGAAACGGATGATCAGGATGTCATTGCAGAACACAATGACCCCGCGCTGTATATGGACAAGGTGGGCGAGTACATGCAGGAGGTTGCCGGCCATGGCAACCCGGCGCTGGCGGATCGTCTACTGGATGTAGTACGTGACGAATACAGCACGGATTGGTTTGATTCGAACAACCCCTCGCTGGGCGGGGGAGGCCTTTTCGACGGATGGGAATTCGCGGCCGGGCTCAGTCTTGCCGTGGAGGTGGCGGATCTTGGTCTTCCCGAGGGGAGTACCGATGGCCGTGCGGGCGAATTTGCCGAATGGCTGGCCGATGTCCATGGCGACAGCGCCCATTCGGGGCTGCTTTACACGTTCCGCACGAACGATACCACCTCGCAGCGCTTCGATGCCATTGAGGCTGCGATAGCGGACGGAAACGGTACGCGCCTGTTCAATGCCCTGGAAGGGGAGCTTGTGCAACTGGAGGAACAGGGGGAAATCGATTTCCTGTTTCTCGAAAACTTCCAGGAGGCGCTGGAGCGAGGCGAGCAGCAGGCCATTGAGACTGCGGTTGATCGCCAGAACGAGTTGCAGTTCGAGGCCTTCAATGCCAACCCCGAAGCCATGTATCAACCGTTGTTCGACGATCTGCTCGAACAGAGTCCGGAACTGGTCAACGAATGGCATAGCCTGTCCGACGGTGATGCCCAGCTGCGCAACTTCATCGGCGCGGCGATGATGGAAGACCCCGTCAACCAGTTCGCCGCCAACAACGGAGACAACGATGTCGACTGGTTCGCCACATCCGGCGACCAGGGCGATGTCATTGCACAGGTCGAGGAGTGGATTCTGGAAGTGGGTGGCGAGGATGCCGAAGTCCGATTGCTGCCCACGCTCTATGCCGCCAGGGAGCATGGCGTTTCGTTCCGCGCTCTGTTCGAGGTCCGCAGCTCGGACGGTGAAACCACGCTGGTCGACGCCGAGATGGCGCGCCTGAAGGTGGCCGATCCGGACTCCGATCCGCCCTGGCGCTACGGCGACATCACCGAGTTCCAGGAAGAGAACCTGCTATCGGACGACGGTGATCTGTATATGCCCAGGGGCGGGCAGCTCACCCCTGATGGGAATGTGACCCCTGACGGGAATGACCAGGCCGACATCGTGCGGATTGACGCCAGTGTGACCACAGACCGCCAGAAGTGGGAGGAACGAATCGATCTTGGGGTGGCCGTGGTCGCGACCGTCGGTGGTGTCGCGTTGATGGTGGGAACGGGTGGGTTGGCGACACCGGCCGCGCTGGCCGTCAAGACAGCCGCCTGGGGAACGGTCGCTGGCAGTATGGCCTGGGGCGGGTACCGCTCCTACGACATGCTCAGCAACATGAGCGACCGCGGCCAATCCCTGCATTTCAGCAACGCGCAGGCGCGCACGGCCTGGCTTGGCCTGGCGGCCACTGCGGCCGGTGGCGTGTCCGCCGCCGCCCAAGGCGTAAGCCATATGGCCAGAACCGGAAGCCGGTTGTACACCGCCGCCGGTATCACCAGCGGCGTTACCGGTGTTGCCGCCGCGGGGACAGGCGGTTACCTCACCGCGGAACAGGGAATTACGCTACTCAGATATGCAGACCAGATGACCAGTGGAGAGCTGGCCAGGGAACTCGCCTTCATGGGGCTGGGGGTCGCCGATCTGGGTGTGGGTATTGCCGGTATGCGCCGGGGCGCAGTGACGATCCGGGAAGACCAGTCCCCTTCCGCGGATCCCTTTGCCGGCTGGACACAGGACGCCAGCGGCGCCTGGGTGCCCAAGTCGTCCCTGCCGCCCGACGGATGGAAGTTGGATCCTTCCGGGGCTTGGGTGCCGGAATCGTCATTGCCTCCTGCAGGCTGGATGCAGCAGGGCAACGGGCTCTGGGTGCCCGTCAGGGAGCAGGTGCAAGGAACTCGGCATCAACGTCCCGATGGCTTGGTGGTGCCGGACCAATCCTCGCTGAGTCCGCCCTCCCGGCTATGGACACCGGAGTCCACGGACGGTCCCGCCCTGCCGCTGGCTGCGCCGGCCAACGAGGTGCCGGTGCAGCCGTTCCGGACGGTGTTGCCTGATGCGGATGCACCGCCGCCCAACCCCGAGAGTTCGCACGTCTCGAAGGTGCTCTTGCAGCTGATACAGTTTGCCGACGCCCGTGGCCGCAGCGTGGAGGACTGGCACAGGCAGTACAAGGGATCGCTGAGTGAAACCACCTACCAGCCCTCCGACTATGTCCGCATGCAGATTGCTTCCAGCCGTATGGGTCGGCTGAGCGCTCTGGCGGGGGACATTCATGCGCACTCCAGGACCTACGACCGCCGACGTGGTGACCTGGCAATGGATCTCGGCCTGAAGGTGGGCGCCTACGGTGCAATCCTGATTGGTGATATTCCCCAGGGATGCGGCCAGGGCCACTATTCTCATATCAATACCACCCCCTTGAGTTTCGCGAATGCGCACCGGCTGGACCAGAACAATGCGGAGTCCTATGGACGCATGCTCGAGACGCACAAAGCCTGGGTGGATACGGTCCATCGGGTGCGGCACCTCGATCCGGAGCTTGCCGGAAAGATCGACCTGCACGGTCAACTGGATCCCTCCAGCCTAACCCAGGATTCTGCCTACCTGCAGCAACTCGCTGCCATGGATTCACGCCTGGCGCGGGACGTGGAGCGCCTGGCAAAACAGCATCCCTACATGGCCATGCGGGTGGATCTGTCCATGACAGGCTTCAATCCGGGCGCGCGGAACGCAGTCAACTACGTTCACGGCAGAATGCTGGAATACCCCGGCTATTTCTGGTCGCTGGGGGAGATGACGCTGAACAAGGAGATGGTGACGGCGTTACTGGGCGATCAGGCGACGCCTGTCAGTGACCCGCTGGCGCGACAGAATGTGGCAGAGTTACTGCTCTTCGCCGAGGAAAGCGGGCTTAACGTGCTGATTCACAGCGACTGGGGGCAGGCGCGCAACGGGCCGGACGGGCGGCCCGAAGCCACGGTCATGGGCTATGAGTTGCTGGATCCGCTGATCGCCCTGGTCAGCAAGTATCCCGCGGCCAATATCGTCCTCGCCCATACCGGTATCGGCCGCTATGTGCGGCCCGATACAACCATGGTTTCAAGGCAGGTGATGGACCCGGACGGTTTCCTGGTCACACGACAGATGCCGAAGCATATCGCCAGAATGGAAGATGTACTGGATGCCGCGCCCCATGTCCGTTTCGACATTTCCTGGAACGACGTGGGGGAGATCTATGCCGGCGACCCGGCCATGCGCCAGGGGCTGCTGGATTTCATCGCCCGCCACCCCACTGCCGTGCTGTTCGGCAGCGATACAGTGAAGCCGGTGAACGGTGGGCAGTACCGCCAGGCGTTTACCACGCTGCGGCCGTTTCTGGCCGAGCTTGGTGTCCGGAGCCCGGAAGCGCTTTGGGGTGTTCTGAGGGGAAACTACGAAGTCGTGGCGAACAACGCTCGCGGACGCATTGCCGAGTGGACGGAAGCACAGTTCGCTGAACAGGGCAATGTGGCGGGTATCCATCAGTTGCGTGAGACGAGTGGCCATATAGACGCGCACAAGGCGGATTATGTGGCTGCAGCCCGCAGGGAGTTCGACAGCATCATGCAGGATGTGTTGAGCGGGCCGGAGCCGACCCAGCCGGGGAACGGCGGTCCTGCCGTTTTCGCGGCTGTCGATACTGGATCCGGACAGCCCGGCCGGCAACCGGGCGAGGGGCTGTATCACAGCCCGTGGCTCGGCCCCCGTCCGGCGCCGGGAGAGGACCAGGGTCCGAATGCGGCTATCCAGGGAGAGGCGGGAACCGCAAGAGGCAACCGCCCCACGGCCGAGCAGAGCCGGTCCGCCCTGGAGAGCGTCGGCGGCCAGACCGCGGCCAACGGTGCGACTGTCGCCGGTGCAGTCAACGCCGGTATTCCAGGGGTGGCCGAGGCGGCGGGCATCGTTCGTGGAGGGATCTTCCTTGGTCAGACCCGTTATCGGGAGTTCGTTCGCCAGTCCTGGGAGCACATCTTCGAGAATGGCAACATCACCAACGCCAGCCTCAACACTTTCGTCAATCGGGTGTTGACGGTGGGCGAGGCCGCCGGCATCGATCGCGCGGACCTCGCCAAGGTCGTGGAATTGACCGGCCAGTTCCGGACCGACGCCTCATACATACTCAGCAAGCCTGTAAACGAAGCGGAGGGCTGGACCGCACAGAACAAGTTCGACACCTTGATGGACACAGTGGGGCTTTATCAGATTCGCGTCGACCGGGCGCTGGGGGTGCAGGCTTCCTCGCTGGAAGCGTCCGATCAGCGTACCCGTGCGGGCAGGGCAGTCAGCGGCTTGATGCAGACGGCGTCCATGCTGGGCGCAGGTTATTTCCTGAACGACGCGGTAGTGGCTTCCGGGCCGGAGGCGGTCCAGGCCTACCTGTACGCGGGTGCGTTGGCCACGCTGGGCACGTTGAATGGCCTGGGCAACGCGGCCGGCAAGATCAACACAAACTGGGTGGAACGCTATGCTTCGTTGCGCTGGGCCCGTACCAGCGTTTTCGGTCTACTTGGAGCCGGGGGTGGTGTCGGCGCGGGCAATGCGCTGTTCGACATGATGGCTAACGGCGTGACCGTTGAGACGGCGGTAATGGGACTGGTCAGTGCCGCCATTGCGACTACCAGCGGCAAGGCGGCTGTAGTCGATATGCTGAAGAATGCGGGATACGGTTCAACGGCGCCGAAACCGGTCGCCAGGAATGCGTACCTGCTGGGCGGCGCCCTTGTACTGAGCGCTGTCATGGAGGGGGTGTTCTCCGAAGACGAGAACATACCCGGGCTGGAGGATGCGCTTTTCCGCCCCGACGTCGCGGAAGTTGATGTTGACCGCCCCTGGGAACCGCCGGAGCTGCCGGATGTGCAGCCGCGTGAACAGGGGATGTCCGATCCGCATGTGCGGATCGATCTTGACGACTGGGAATTGGGAGATCCGGCGCTGATCCGACCTGGACCGGAAGTGGTTCTCGGGCCGCCGGAACCGCCCCCGCAGTGGGAATGCTGGGCTCATTACTCCGATGAATGGATGGAATGGGCGCCCGAGCTTACCCCGGAGGTGCAGGGCACCAGGCAATCGCCATTCATGGAAGACGGGCCCGAGCCCCGTTCCCAGCAAGCCTGATCGCCGGTTGCGACGCGTAGTCGCGCGTTCGCTCTTGTTGCTGCGCCCGTATCAGCCTGCGTCTTTCTCACTCATTCAGCGCCACCACTCATACTAAAGTATGAATGGCGGCGCCTTGCCAAACGGCTGGCAGCTGCTATTACTTTTTAAAATGTTGACTAATTGTCGATAAAGAGACAAAAAAATACCCGCTTAAATGTTCTGACGGGGGCGGGGGCGGCAGACCGGCGAGAGTGGAGCGGTGCATGTCGAACAGCTTGCTTCCCGGGCGACTATCTATTGACCCTTCCGGTGCCGGGTCAATACTGGAACAAACTTGGCATCGTCCAAAAAAACGGCCTGGCAGGGACTGGAGGATGGAGTGGTGTTCACGGAAGAACCGAAACAGGCTCTATCGACCCACCAGCGCAAGGTCCGCCCGGCAGTCAGGGTGGACAGGCCCAAGGCGGTACATCCAGGGCGTGTGCTGCTGGTAATTGAAGATCATCCCATTTGTCAGGATGCGCTCATCAGGTTGCTGGGGAAGCCGGCCGGGCTTGGAGATGTGGTGGTGGCCGGGTCGGCCGAGGAAGGCCTGCGCATGGTGGCTGCGCTGGACGTGCGGCTGATATTGCTGGATATCTGGTTGCCGGGCATGAGCGGCATCGAGGCTTTGCCGGCATTTCGCCGTTTGTGTCCCGCGGCCCCCGTCGTGTTCTTCTCGGCGGCTGACAGCCATCGCGAGGTGGCCGCCACGCTACGAGCTGGCGCCACGGCGTTCGTTTCCAAGGCCGCCCCGCTGAAGAAGCTCCGGAGCACCGTCCAGCGCGCGATGAACGGTGCGATTAGAAGGCCTGAGTGCGTCTTGCCCGAAGACCGTGGTGAAATGCTGGACGACGTGCTTCCCGCACTCACGCGCCGTCAGAAACAGATCATCTCGCTACTGTCGCGCGGCATGTCCAACAAGGAAATCGCCCTCCAGCTCGGGCTTGCCGAAATCACTGTCAAGCAGCACGTCTCGGGCATCCTCCGCACCCTTAACGTCACGAACCGCACCCAGGCCGTCCTGGCGGCCCGCCGCCTTGGGGTTAGCATTTGAGCGGAATTGCTTGCGAGTGGTATCAGTCGTGCGTGCAGTGCGCCAAAGCGTCATGCAGCAGCCGCGTTGGTGCTATGGCGCTACTGTACGTGTTTCCTTCCATGAATCGCCCGATCAACGCAGCATGCTCGAGCGGCGAAGCATAGTAGAAAATGCTGTACTGGTCCGACCCGACGTCGAGCCCTATGCGGAAGAACTCGCGCTCCCCGTCGTGCACGATTTCACCCTCCCCGAGCCGGGTTTCCGATACGCCTTCAAGAAGCTCCGCCACATCCGCTCCCAGAAGCGTGTAGAGTTGCCGGCGTTTCTCTTCCGTTGGAAGTTCGTCAAAGCGACCGGGTAACTCCAGCGTCTCGTAACTCACCAGAGCGATGGACAGTTGATGTCCAGGGTCCCGCCTGACTTGAAACGTCACCACCGAGCTCATCCCATCCGACTGCTGATCCCGCACCTCCAGGTATTCCCCATCCCCACATTCCAGGTTCGGTGTAGATGTCGCGGTGATCGCCGCCGTTGAAAGCAATAGCGCGCTGAACAGGCAGGCGATCCCACGCGTGTGGCTGGTTGATGGCCATGAACTCATTCCTTGCGCCTCCTTGCGATCACCATTGCACCACCAAGAATGATCACGGCAATCACCCAGTGTCCAAGGCTTTGGTAGGCAACGCTCCAGGTGTTCAACAGCTCGGGTGCGAACAACGCAGCTATTGCAAGAAAGGTGACACCGTTGACCAGCGCGAACACAACGGCAATAAGCATTACGTATCTGCTGTTCAGGTGAGCCCCGGCTCCTGCCACGGCAACCACCGCCGCAGCGATGAAAACGATCTCGCTCATCGTCGGAAAGGGGGCACGCCCGAGATACAGGTCGTGTACCAGCAGGTCCAGAAGCTGAAACGCTGCATAGGCACAGACGAATTCCACCAGCACCCTAGTAATCCGCGTTGGCATTCGCTGGCTTCATCCTGTTCATCAGCTCCTCGCGTGCGTTGTTCAACTCCATGGCGGAGGTTTCTGAAGCACCGAGGATAACCAAACTCGCGGCAGCACCAGCCACATTACTTGCCCGTGCGCCGGCTTTTGCCATATGCCACACGGAAGCCGCTCCCCCGACATAGCCGGGATTGGCACCCGTAATGGTAACCAGGCGCTGGAAGCGCTCATTTCTCTCAATCAACTGATGTAGCTCTTCCGTGGTCATCGACCACATGCCCCAGCTCGGGTTGACGAATGTGGAGTTCAGCGCCCGATCGAGCAACAGCCCTTGGAGCCGAGGAGGCTGCTGGCGAATCGCGCTCATGACCTCGTTTCGTTCCCGTTGCTCCAGGTTGCGATAAAGGATGGTGCCGGCAAGCGCTTGCAAGGTTGATGTGCCATCACCGGCGATTTCCGGCATGGGGATATCGAGAATTTCCGCAAGAGCTTCGATTGCGCCCGTTCGGTTATCGGGCAGGGCATAGGGAACACGGCTGGAAAACTCGGTCATTGCTCACTCTCCTTGTGGCTAAGGCAGCAACTCAGCGTTTCTGATTTCTGGAAGCGTCAAAGCCCTTCACGATGGGCGCCAGGGCCACTGCCTTATCGCTGTACGGTGTGTATTTGGTTTCAATGTCCGTGAAGGAGATGGTGAGCTTTTCCCAGGGCCTTTCGTTCTGCCGAGACTTCGCTTTCGTCGCGTAGGAAGAGATCACTGCGTTCCTGAGGGTGTACGCCATGAATACGTCCGCGCCCGCCCCGGGGCCGGTCTTGGTCAAATGGATTTCCACTGTCTTTCCGCGGCCACAGCACGCCTCAAGAAACAGCCCAGGCGTGGCCGAATCCATTCTGCGAGTCAGGACCAGGTCCTGGAGCTCGGCGTTGGAGGATCCCGATCACCTTGCGTCGAGGCGTGGGAAGTGATGCTGCGTTGGACGCCCAGGGTTACATCATTGACGCCGAGCCACCCCGAATGGCTGGCATCCGCAGATTCGCCTTCAATACCGTCGATACGAACGAATATGGACACTGGTCTTCACATCCTTGTTGTGGACAGCAAAACTTGCCCCGCCAGGAGCGCCGTTCGGAACGTGGGGCAAAAGTGCTGGGGCGCCACCGTTCCTTGGTTGGCTAGGGATGTTTCTCCCGAATGAGACTAGGCACTCGGGCATCAGGAGTCAACGTTCGGGTTCAGGGAATCTTTGGAGCCTCAATAGGTTGTCCCCGGAGAGTCCGCCGTCTCACTAAGGAGCCGATGCATGAACCGGTGGCGCGCCTGCAGGCTGCTGGGAAGAGGGGTGTGCCGCCAGAGCAATTCAGGGTGATGCGTCACGGGGAGACGTGACTCCCCTGGGATGACACGGAATAGACACGGTAATGGAGGATGGCGAGTTCGCTCATTGCTGTTGAAAGTGCTGGTTGGGGAACGGTGTCCCTTCGAAGGCAATGCGCTGCAATCCGGGAAGCCACGGCGTTCCCCTGCTCCGTCTATTCCCCGTATAACGCCGTTGAATGAGCAAAAGGCCGATGCCAAGGCGATGTGTCGAACACCGCGCCTTGGCAGCCATGTGGCGTAGGTTTTTCCTTACAAGCCGATCAGGATCCCAATAATGTTGTGCTTGCTGGAGTCGAACAGGCTGTTCGGCGCGATTGCATCGACGTTCTTGTGTTCAAGGCTCTCCCGGGAAGCCCCGGTCATCGCAGACCGGGAAGTCTGGGGACCAAGCGAGCCGCCGCCCTTCAGCGCATGCATCGCCTCGTGTGCCAGGGTTCGATCGACGGTCAGGTCATGAATGGTGATGGCGGCCATGGCTGCTCTCCACTGTTGGTTTTCCACCGGCTGTTGCCGGATTCCTGAGCGAGAACGATTCAACGCTCATCAGGGAGTTAGCAATATCGGTGCCAGATTCTCAGTAATTGGCGCAGTGGGTTGTAATTTACTGATTTTCAGGCGCTATCGCAGATTCAGAGGCAGCCCTCCCAGTCTGTTCGGGGGGATGCTACCGCAGTGCGTCGCTTACGCTCCAACACCTCCAGCGAAATGATTAACAAGCAGCAACACCATCACAGGAGGGTTGGGGCACCTCACAGTCAATATTCCGGATTGAGATCGTGGGCTGCAGCAAGCGAAATCCCCTTGTCGCTTGACGCTCATGGAAAACTTTTCCAGGAGGGCGGCAGAACGGGTTTGCGCAAAGCGCTGAATAGTTGGTGGGCCCGCCAGGACTCGAACCTGGGACCAAGGGATTATGAGACCGGGGCCCGCATCTCCGCAAGTTGCCGTGGCGGCGGGTGTTTTCTCTCGCCCATTGTCTAATAAAGCGGTCTGGCGTGGTTCGGTAAGCTGTTGTTTTCCGGCCGTGTCGGGCGTTGATATTAGACGCCTTTCGGCAGCTTCATGCCGCGCACGCGCTTGACCTTGCGGCGGTTGATGTAGATGTCGGACGTACTCTTCCTGGCGTGCGCCAGAAGGCCATGCGCGTCCAGGCCTCGCTCCTCGGCGTCGGTTCCGGTTTTGGCTCGGATGTCGTGTTCGGTGAAGCGTTCCTTCACCGCGCCCTTCTCCAGGGCCTTACGCATGTACCGTTGCCAGATGGACCGGAAGCCATCGCCGGTATAGGGCTGGCCCTCGCGGGTGCAGAACAGGTACACACTTTCGACATGCTTTGGCCCGGGCAGTGCCTTGATCATCTCCTTGACCATGAGCAGGTCGTCGTCCCATTCGATGATGATCTTCTTGCCGCCCTTGGCGCCTCGATAGTGGATGCCGTCCTCCCGCAGTTGGCTGAGGCGGGTCTGGAGAATCTCGCCCTGCCGGCGGCCGGTGCAGTACTTGTAGAGCGTGTAGGCCTGGAGGAATGGGGAAGCCACGCTGAGGAATCCGATCAGGTCGCTGTCCTCGGCGTAGTGGTCGCGGGCACGCTCCGGGTTGCGGCGCACGCCGCGACAGGGGTTGAACCGCAGTAGCCCCCACTCGATGGCCTTGGTGTATACGTGGGAAAGCAGCGCCTTCTCCCGATTGGCGCGGACCGGAGCCTTTGCTCCACGTTGCTCCAGGAACTGGTAGACGTGGTGGGGCTCCACGTCCTCCGGGCGCATCTCCCCGAAGAATGCGCGCAGCGCGCGCACCTCGCGCAGGTTGTCCTTGTAGGTGCTTTCCGCTTTCCTGGGGGCGACCTGGAGCATATAGCGGTCCAGCAGATCGTTGATGCTGCGGGCCTCCACTGGCGCGTCCACCAGTCTGGACCATTCCGCCATGGCCTCGACCAGGGTGGCGCCCAGGCGGGTCCAGCGGTTATTCCGGTCCACGTAGTAAAACGCCCCGTGCTTCTGGTAAACACGGGGCGGAAGGTGCTTGTCCTTGGTTCGTCGCCTAGCCATCGAGGAACCTCTGCAGTGCCTCCGAATTCGGCTGCGTCTTCGACCTCCGGGTCGTTCCGCCCAGCATCTTGTCGATGTGGGCGCGAAGAACCTTGGGCCGCCCCTCCGCATCCCTGGTATAGCGTACCCCATTGGAGTCAAGCCAGCGTATCTGCGCGGACGGGCGTTTCCTGGCAGTGAGCTCCTGGAGTTCGTCAGCGTTCAGAAACAGCGCCATTCCTCTCCTCCCTCTCGAGCCTGCGTAACCGCCTTTCGATGGCCGTGCGTACCGTCTTTTGTAGGTCATGCAACTCGAGCGCGACCCGGTACTCCTCCAGCGTGAAGCGCCTGACCGCGGACAGGCGACTGTCGGCATCAATGTGATAGGTCTGGTGGCCGTTGTACTCACCAGCGCGGAACGGGTTGTTTTCAGCCATGGTGGTTCTCCTGGATGCACGCGGCCGCGCTCTCCGCCGCCAGCGCGGCATACGCGACATCGTCTGTGTAGTCGTCTTCGCGGTAGGCCCCGGCCGCGCCTCGGGCCTTCTTGAGCGTGCTCATGAACTGCCAGCCAAGGGTTTCACTGAGGGGCGGCAGGCCATCGGTCACGCGCTGGGCCATGGCGGTGCCGTAAAGTGCGTTGAAGGCCGCGACGCAACGGCCCATGGAGCGCTCGCCGGCCGGGGTATCCCGGGACGATGCACGTTGCTCCATCTCGGCCTTTGCCTTGGTCAGGTAGCCGGCCGCGTTGCGGGCTGGCGGGGCCACGTTTCCGGCTCCCTCAAGGCGCTTGGCGAGTTCTTCCTCGCACTGGTGGTGCGTGTATGCGATTGATCGCCACTGATCGCGATCGGCTTTCAGGGCTACGTTCTCGGCGCTGAGCTTGTCCACTTGCTCTTGGAGGAATTCCACGATCGCGGGCGATACATGCTGCTGGGCCGGTTCCGAGGAATCGCCGGGTGCGTCGGAAGGTGTTCTGAAACCGCATACCGGGCAGTACCAGTTTTCGTCTCCCGACACGTATTGCAGCTCGATATCGACCGTGCCGCAGTTTCCGCATTCTTCTGGGACCTTGTTCATCTCATGCTCCATTTCTCAGGTGCGGCGGCAGGACGGATGCGTCCACCATCACCGCCGCGTCGAATTCCCGCCTGGCGTCCTGTACGGCCTCGGCCTGCAGTAGTTCGGCCAGTGCCGGATGGTGGCGCTGGATATGCGCCCAGGCCTCGCGGCGCTGCCGGCCGGTGAGGCTGCCGAGATCCACCAGCGGCTCGTTGCTGGCCTTGCAGAACACCGGGCCGGCCATCAGCGCTCGGCCAACTCCTGGCACTCCACGCAACGGCGGACGCCCGGAAGGAGCTCCCGTCGTTTCGCCGGGATGGGCTCCTCGCAGTCCTCGCAGTGCGTGAGGCTCATGCCTTCGAAGCGCACGCGCTGGTCCAGACTCTGCTGGAGCAGGCGCTCCGCGTACTCGCTTGCAATGTCGGCTGCGTCGCTCACGCCTGGGCCTCCTTGTAGCGCTGGGATACGTGCAGACCGCTCCACTGCTCCGCGAGGGCCTCGAACAGCTTGCCGCCGTTCTTCAGAAGGTTGTGCGGCTCGCGGCCGAGCATGGCGCGGCCTTGCATCACCGTGAGTGCGTCCGCGAGGTTCTGCTCGTCCATCAGGCACAGGTCCACCACATCCAGGTGGAACTCGTAGCCGTTGTAGGCACTCAGCAGCACCTGGGCCGCGGCCCGCCCGCCGCTGGTGGTGTGCCGGGCCGTCAGGTAGAGCCGGCGCACGGCCTCCGCGTAATCCAGCAGATGGATGGGCAGTGTCCTGGGGGCCTGTTCGTTGGCTGCCCGGGTTGGTCCCGGGATGTGGGTGATTTCGTTCATCGTCTCCTCCTGGGGCTAGCCGTGGCGGGCCGCGGCTTCCGGGTGCAGTTGCTCTTCCGGGATGTCGCGCCGGACGCGGTAGGCGCAGCGGTGCGCGTTGATGGCGCGCTGCAGGTCGGTCGGTGAGTCGAACACCAGCACCATCGCCGAGCGGTGGTGCACGCGGCCGCCATCGGCGCTGACCACCGTGAACTCGCCGGCATCGTGCAGCAGGCCCTCCGGCATTACGCGATTGCCGTTGTCCGGCGTGAGCACCGCAAAGTCGCTGGTGTGTATGGTCTTCTTCATGGGCTCCTCTTCTTGTTGGGGGGCGGGCTGGTCGAGCAGCCGCGCGACATAGGCCAGGCCCTTGCGGGTGAGCTCCGTTCGCCCGTATGCCGTCCAGCCGGTGATGGGGTGGTTGTATTGCCGGGTGCGGACCACGAAGCGTCCGTCTCCGCGGTGGCGCCCGACGGGGAGGTTGTCCGGGCCGAGCACGCCTTCCTCGCGGAGGCGGCGGGCCAGGGTGTTGCGGCCGATGTTCAACAGGGCGGCGGCGGCCGAGAGGCTGTGGGTCTGCTCGCTCATGGCTCACTCCTTGTCGAAGATCCAGCACTTCACCGTCCGCGAGTCATTGATCACGGAGCGGACGGCGCGGTTGGATTCAATGAACTTCCGCGCCTTGCTGGTCTTCAGGTGGCGCTTCAGTTCGGGGGTGGGTGGCACGCGCAGCTTTTGCTCCGCCGCCTCGTGCTCGAAGTGCTTCAGGTTGACGGCGATCTGCTTGCCGTCGTCGTGGTAGTGGTTGAGCGTAGATCGCCCGCCCTTCAGGCCCTCGATGTAGTCGAACGCTTCCCAGAACTCCTGGACGACGGGGTGATCGGCGTTGATGGCTTGCTGCCGCTCCACGGCCATCCGCTCCAGCAGCACCATGGCCTCGCTGAGCGCATTAGCGGGCAGCAGGTCGAGGCCCAACGGCCCCAGGCAGTCGATTAGGGCCATCATCTGCGCGTGGTTCTTGGCGATGCGGTGCACACGGATTTCCGGCATGTCGGCCAGGGCCGTCTCATAGATCGGCATCCGGCTCCGTATGACTTCCAGGAGCGCTCTCTCCCGAGTCGTCGCGGCCAGGGCGAACCCGCTGACCTGCTCCATCGGCATGCGCTCCAGCAACTCCGCGGTCTGTTTGGTTTCCGGGCTTTGGTGCTCACGCGTGAAGTGCAGGTGGACAATGCGCTGCAGGATGGCGTCGCTGGCGTTCACCGGGGCGTTCTGGCTGATCACTATGGCGCCCCGGAATGGCGGCTCGTAGGTGTCGTTGCCGGTGTTCTTATGGCCACGGGCCCGGACGCTGCGGCCGTTGTACGCGGTTTTCAGCTCGTCCCAGTCGAACTGCCGTTGCTTCGCGGTGTCCTGGTCGCGGTCGGACTCGATCAGCACCACTGGCAGGTTGCTCACCTGGGCGAAGTTGCGGGCCCGGGCCGCCATGGTGGCCTTCGAGGGATCGAAGCCTTCGTAGTCGCTGCGGCCAAGCAGCTTCCAGAGGAACTCGATGAGCGTGGACTTGCCGGCGCCGGCCTCGCCGATGATCTCCAGGAAGGGGTAGCTCTTGTGCTGTTGCCGGATCTGCTCCGCGAACAGGCTGCCCAGCCAGAAGGCCAGCGCCACCACGCCCCGGGCGCCGTAGGCGTGCCACACCATCTTGGCCCAATCAGGGCGGTAATCATCCCGGCTGTCGTTGACGGTCAGCTGGACCGACTGCGAGAGCGTTTTCAGGGAGAGGCGGCCCAGCTCGAAGTAGTCCTCGGCGTTCAGGCGGTGGATCTTCCCGTCCTTCACGGCCAGGTCGCCGAACACGTAGGCACCGTGCTCCTTTGCGTAGCCGATGAAGTCGATGGTCTCCACCGTCTTGATGCCCGAGATCTGATCGCGTAGCAGCTTGTCCAGCTGCTGGCTGGTCCCGGTCCAGATCGCGCCGGGGGCAATGCCCAGGAGCCGTTTCTTGAACTCGGAGGCGCTGGCCAGTTGGCCACCGCTGAAGGTGTTCTTCACGGGCTGGCCGTCGTGAGGGAACTCGACGCGGAAGTAGTACCAGCTCTCGTCCGTGATGGTGTTCGCCTGGTAATAGAGCGCGGTGGGGTGGCAGTTGGCGATCTCGGTGATCGCGCCGGCCTGCTGCAGGGCGCGGTCGCGCTCCTTCTTGTTCAGCGGCGCTTCCTTGTCGCCGGCGATCTCCTCCACCGCCTTCTCGTATTTCTCCAGGTTCAGACCCCACCAGAACAGGCGGCGGCCGAACTCGAAGGCGAACTCGCGGCGCTCCGTGCGCTGATAGATCAGCATGGCCTTCTCGCCGGCGGATTCGGCGAGCAGCAGCGCGCCGTGGTGGCGGTAGAGCTCCAGGTCCTTCGCGCCCAGCTCGCCACGCTGCAGCGCGTCGTTCCAGTCGCGTTTGCCCCGGCGGTTTTCCGGGATCACCGCCGCTTCGCATGTCCAGCCCTGTTCGCGGGCCGTGCGCGCATGCTTGAGGGCGAACCGCCGCCCGGCGCGGTCCCCGTCCAACGCCCAGACCAGCCGTGGCCGATTCTTGCCGGCCTTGTGACAGGCTTCGGTCAGCTGCTCCAAGGCCTCGCCCGGATAGTTGTTGCAGCTGATGGCCGCGACCGCGGCGATCCCCTCGTGCAGAAGGGCGATGGCGTCGAAGATGCCCTCGACGACCCAGACCTCTTCCTGCTCGTGGAGCGTGATGGACGGCGGCTGCCACCAGCGCCCGGCGTAGTCGGTGCCGTACTTGATGCGGGCCTTCTTCTTCCCGAAGCGTTCCGGCTTGTCGATCAGCCGTTCCCAGAAGCCGTTCGCCAGCGGGAAGCGTACGGTGGCGGTGCCCGCGTCGATCTTCGGGTCGAAGTAGCTCTCCTGGGTGTACCAGCCGCTGACCAGACGCAGGTCGAAGCCCCGGCCGTAGCGCAGGTAGGCGTCGGCGACGGGCGTCTTGCTTTCCGGTTCACCCTTGGCCGCCTTGCTGTCTAGCCGGCCGAAGCGCGTGCTCCAGGAATCGAACAGCTCAGGGAACAGTTCCTTCACATGAAACTGCGCGCCGCACTTGTTCTCGCGACCGCACTTGATCATCCAAGGCGACTCGGCCGCCACGAACAGCTCGCGCTTGCCGCACTCGGGGCAGCGGCCCTTTTGCAAGTACCGCCCCTGCTCCTTGAACTCCAAGTCGCGGAGCAGGCGGGCGGTGATATCGGCGTGTAGCTGTGGGTTCATCCGGCGGCGCCTTCTGGGCTCAGTGGAGTGACGAGCGCTGCGTCCGGCTGCCGTGCCGCCGGTGCAGGCGCATCAGGTCCGTGAGCGTGAAGGCGATCGGCGGTTTCCCCTGGCGGCGAATTACCACGAGGTGGGAAGTGCAGGCATCGATATCGATCCAGCTACGCTGATTCACGCTCTCCAGCGAGGCCAGGGCTTGCAGGGCGACATGGCCGGCGGTGTCCTCGCTGACGTCGTGGTGGCCCACGAGGTAGTCGGTGCACTGCTTCAGCGCGTCGGGGCGGCTCAGATCGCGGGCATGGCGGAGCAGCCACGCCGTGGCGGTGGTGGTGATGTCGTTCATGGCCGGCGTCCTCCGGTTGAGTGAAACGGTCAGGGTGTGCGCCGCGCGTTCGCGGCCTCGGGTAGCTCCAGCGTCAGCTGGCCCAGGATGTTCTTCCGGACCACCTCGGAAACCGGCAACCGGATTTCCGGGCTGGGTTTCTGGCTGGGCGTGAGCGTGCAAATGAACTCCAGGCCGATCTTGCCGCGCCATCCGCACTCCAGGCTTTGGCACTCCACCACTGCTTCGCGATACAGCGGCGATGGCGTCTGGCTGCTGCGTATGCGGGCGAAGGCGCCGCAGTGGGGGCAATCCAGCCGCATGTTGTTCCGCCGGTGATTCATCGATCGCCCCCCTTGATCAGGTGCATCGCGCGTCCGCGGCCGGTCAGTTCCCGAGTGCCTCGACGCAGCCGCCGGCGCAGCATCATCTCCGCCGCTTGATCCAGGCCCTCCAGGCCGAATTCGTCGCGGACGCGTTCCAGTAGTTCTCGTGCCTCGTTGTCCAGCTCCAGCTCCTCGCGTGGCATGCGCCTCTCCGGTTCTGAGGTCCCCAAAAGGTCCGAAAACATGCCTTCGCTCAGCGACCGCGCTGGGCGATGCTTCCGCCATGGAAATCAGCGATACCCAACGCCTCGAGCGCTTCCTTGATCACCAGCTGTCGCAGCAGCGTGGCGCGCTCGATGCCGGTGTAGTCGACCAGCGCGTCGATCAGACGGGCTTCGTACTCGTCCAGGTTGATGGCGCCGTAACGGCGCCGGATGCGTTTGGGGTCCTGGTACATGCGCGTTTTCCTTCTCAGAACCGTGGAGGTAGTCGTGTCTTTCAATGCACGGGGTGGCCGCTGGCCTGGAGGCCCTTGAGAACCAGCAGACGGGACATTGCGGCGAGCGACCGACTTTCCCGCTGAGCGAGCCGCTCAACGGCAGTGCGCTCATCTTGGGTTAGTGCCAGCGCAATCGGCTTGGCGTTGCACCCGTTAGGCGAGCGCGAAATGCGCTTTTGAGGCATGAATGCACTCATGGTGTATGATTCCCAATGATTGCCTTTGACAAATTGAGAGTAAACCCAATATGAGAGTCAGTCAACTCAATATGGGGTTTTCTGGGAGAAGGAACTCCTTATGAATGCCACATGCGATGCTGGCGAGGTGATTGATCGCCTCAAAATGGTAGTGGGCTCAAAAAGCGATCGTGAGCTCTCGTTGCGGCTGGGCTATAGCACAACGGGTATGACCAACAAGAGAGCCCGCGGAAGCGTTCCGTTCGAGGAGGCTGTCGCCGTTGCGCTGGAGCGCGATATAAGCCTTGATTGGTTGATTCTTGGCAGGGGTGAACCGCCGCCTGGCCTTGGCGAGCCGCCGCCGATGGTCGGTGTGACTCGTCCCGGCGAGCTGCAGCAAGAGGTCTCCGAGTTCGTCTCGGTACCGCTCTACGATTTGCAGGCGGCGGCAGGCAATGGGCGACTGTTCTCCGAGGAGCGCGTGAAGTACACGCTGCACTTCCGCCGGGAGTGGGTGAACCAGGAGGGCCTGTACGAAAGCAACCTGGTGGCTCTGGAGGTGACCGGTGATTCCATGGATGGCACCCTGCAAGAGGGTGACACGGTTCTGATCAACCGCGCCGCCACCGAGGGCGATGGCGTGTTCCTACTCCGGCTGGGAGAGGCGCTGCGCATCAAGCGCCTCCAGCGGCTGGCGGATGGGTCCTTACGCCTTTCATCGGATAACGAGTTCTACGCGCCTGAGGTGGTCCATCCGGAGCAGTTGGGGAACGTAGAGATCATCGGTCACTGCCACTGGAGAGGCGGTCGGGTGTATTGAGAAGAGCAACAAGCGAGTGATAAGTAATGACAAAAATGTGGATCGGCCTGCTATTGATCGCGGGAGTTGCCTTTAGTGCGGTGGCAGTGGGGGTGTTCCTGAGCCTATCAAGCAACACTCGTGCTCCGAGATGCGAAGCCGGTCGTGCTCGAGGATGGCTTTCTAACCGTTGTTACTAGGGAAGACATGATTACCCACGAGACTCATGGTGCCGTGGTCGTGCTCAATATGCCTATCGAGGCTTTGTTTTAGGGGGTGGTGAAGGCGAGTGCGTGGAGATGGGGGGGCTGAAGTCCGAGGACGCCAACCATTGCCTGACGGGGAGGCACATCTTCGCTGATTGGGGCCCTCTCGGTATACAGGCGGTGGGGAGCGTCCGACAATTATGTGGAATTGTGATTGGCAGGAGGTGCGTGGGAGTGACGGACACCCTTACCCCAGAAGCGCGAAGCAGGTGCATGACCCGGATTCGGAGCAAGGACTCGAACCCAGAGATGCGGCTGCGGCGACTGATTCATTGCATGGGCTTCCGATATCGCCTGCACGTCAAAGATCTGCCTGGGAAGCCGGACCTAGTATTCCCGGGGCGACGGGCAGTTATTTTCATGCATGGCTGCTTCTGGCACCAGCATCAGCATTGCAAGATTGCCAGACTGCCCAAAACTAGCGTTTCCTACTGGAAGAACAAACTCGAGGGCAATATTCGCCGTGATATACAGAACCAACGGCGATTGCATGAGCTAGGGTTGCGTGTCCTTGTGGTGTGGGAGTGTGAGTTGCGGGATATCGATAACACGGCGCAGGTAGTGAGGTCATTTCTTGAGAAACAGGTGGGGGCAACAGGTAGACAATCAACGGAACTGTTTGCTAAGGAGAGCCGTTCCTAGTGTCCGCGGGCACAAAATAAGTTCCACCCGGCTACACAGGGAAGTAAAAGGAAGCTTGTTGTACTTGCAAGGTTCCTGTGAAGTGGGAAAGCCAATCATTTGACCGCCGCCTAAGATTTGTCTTCGGGCGGCATCCTTATATTGGGAGCGACACCATGGCCGATGGGGAAACACCGGAATCTGGGGAGGGCGGCGTCACGCACGAGTGGCTCGATCGCCTTCTTCTAGATAAGGATAATCCTCGGTTTGGGCTACAAGACCGTACCCGGGTCAACCAAACTGAGATTGTTGATTACATCGTAACGACTTTCGGAGTTGACGACGTACTTAGCTCGCTAGCAGTGAATGGCTATTTCGCGGCGGAACCTCTTGTTTGCCGGCCTGAACCAGGCACAGATAAATTAATTGTAGCGGAAGGTAATCGGAGACTGGCAGCCTGCCTCATCCTTACAGGCGATGACCGGGCGAGGAACCATCGTCCCCGCACGGAGCACTTCCATGCAGTGCATGAGGCTCATGGAAGCCCTACGGTCAACCCAGTTCCAGTCATTGTTTTTTCCGAGGATGATCATCAGCGTTCATTGCTTTCCTACCTGGGTGTCCGCCATATTGCCTCAGCACAGCCTTGGGATTCATATGCCAAGGCCGTATGGATTGCCCGCGTAGTCGAAACGGGCATGGATACAGCTGATGTAGCCACGATGATCGGTGACCAGCACAGGACAGTCGCGAGGCTCTTAGAAGGTTACCATTTTATCAGGCAGCTTGAACAAGAAGGTCGATTCCACGCTGAGAACAGTGTTCGTAAAGGGCGGGGGAGCAACACGGCCTATCCATTCTCATGGGTGTACACAATACTCGGCTACAACTCCGTACGTACTTTTCTCGAGATTGACGAAGATCCGCGCGCCGAACAGCCGATTCCAGCGCAAAAATTAGATGATGCGGCCGTAATTACGCGGGCAATGTTCGGCGACAAAGCGAAAGGTCTCAATTCGGCGATCGACGATTCGCGTCAACTGGGAGAGTTGGCGACTATTGTCGCAAGCCCAGAAAAAATGACCTTGCTCAAGCAAGGTAAATCTCTTCGGGATATCAGTAAGATAACTCAGCCACTAGAGGAGCGTTTGGCATCCGGTCTGATGGAGGCACGCGACGCTTTAAGTGATATAAATACACGATTAACGGAGCAAGAAGTGCCGGCGGCAGTTGCAGGGAAGTTTACAGAATCGAGCGCCAAAGTAAAAAGGCTGGCGACGCAGGTTGATAGACAGCTTCAGGAGGCCTCGAGTGGCGACGGGGAGTAGATCTGGTCCGTATACTGAACGGCTATTTGATCAACGTACAGCAGATGATGCGGATCAGGCCGAATTTAGCGCGATGATTTCAGGGTCAGCCGTTTTCGAGTCAGGTATTTACGATGATAGGGTCGCTGATTCGATGGACGATTTCGACCCTGAGCCAGAGCTATCTGGGCTTGAAGGATGGCAGCGAACTGACCTAGAGACTGAAGAGGCTGCGGGCCGCATATTACAGAACATCACCCGGCGACAAGAACTGCTTGGTGATCATTATCCATTCCGCATGCAGGGAAACAGTCTCTTCTATGTGCCTAGTGAAACGAAAGTGTACGAGTTTTGTCTCGCTGTCTGTAATGTAACAACCGGTCTTTCGAAGGAGCCGTTTAATCGGCTTCCTCAAGCTTTTGAGCATATTTCTAGGAGCGTTATTGAACTGTATCTAGGTGGAACAGATAGCCGCTCGTATCATACAGGCTGGCCTCGTCAGGGTGGAGCTAGTCCACGTTTCAAGGGCTTAATGTCTTCTCTCGCAGAGCAAACGTTGGAATGGGCTTGGCAGCCAGACAATCACCTGCCAGATGATCCGAATCCGGCCCACACCAAAGATGAAGGTCTCGATTTCGTTGCTTGGAGGCCCTTTGCGGACAGGCGACAAGGTAATCTCTTTTTATTGGGACAATGTGCATGTGGGAATGACTGGTCTACCAAGTTCGGTGATATTGAGCCCGATTTCAAGAGGCTGCGTAAGTGGTTTAATCCGATGACAATGGTGGAGCCAGTCAGAGTCTTCTGCACACCATATTATGTTACTGATGCTATGCTTATCGACGCGAGTCAACGAGCAGGACTGGTGTTCGATCGCGTGAGATTAACCCTTCTTGCAGAAAACGAGGCCGGAAGCGCTGATCGCTTGGAAGCTAACGTTGCGCAAGACCTTGATGACTTAATTCAATTGGTCAAGGATTCGGCTGCAGCGTAAATTCACCATATGTCCGGGAGGGCTCTTGCTACTGCCTCGAACAAGGGGGGAGGCACAGCGTTTCCCACCACCTTGTACTTGGTGCGCAAACCCGCAGTGTCCGGAAAAGCGAAACCTTTCGGGAAGCCTTGAAGGCGGGCCGCCTCATGGTATGAAAACCGTCGCTTTGGTCCGTCATGCTTCCACTCCCAGCAATCCGTGTGCACCCGCCGCAACGGCGGGCTCATAGGATGCAAAGGCATATGGCGGGGGTGGCTCACCACTGTTTTGCTCGGTTCTTCCCACGACCGCCAGCGATTCCTTGATAAGTAGTACCAGTGAAATGGGTCATCCAAGAACTCACCAACGGGCCACTCTGGCATGCCGTCTATCGCATCCCGGATACTCATATAACGTTGCCCTTTTTCGGGGCCGTGGGTAGGTTCTGGGAAACGATATTCGGCATTTATATCGTTTCGGATGCCAACGATGAATATCCGCTTTCTCTCTTGAGGGACGCCAAAGTTCACCGCATTTAACAGGTCCCAACTAACCTCGTAGCCGGCTTCTGTAAACACCTCGACTTGATGGTCTAGCAAGTGTTTGAAATCCGCCCGTTTCATCCCTGATACGTTTTCAACAACAAATGCGCGTGGCTTAACGGCGTTTAGCACCCGCGCGAACTGCAAGTACAGGCGATTGATCGTTCGGTCGGCTTGTCGGGCGCCTCCTTGCGAGAACCCCTGACATGGGTAGCAGCCTGCCAAGAGGTCAGCCTTCGGGAACGATTTCAACTCCTCCACAGGAGCGACCCGATAGTCAGTATCAGGAAGGTTCGCATGATAGACTTCGGCTGCATATGGAAGGATGTCGTTAGCCATCACTACGTCAAATCCAGCACGAATCAGCCCCGTATCTGAACCGCCGCACCCGGTGAACAGTGAAATCGCGGTCCTCAAGTTAGTTCCCCCGAATGAAAATGTGGAAGCTTATCACCTGCGGCGCTTCAGTTCCGCTTTAGACGTTAGCCTGCTTCATAACGTTCACCCATCCTCCAGTCAAGAACAAGTTCTATAAACCAGGCGGCCACTTCTGTGGGCCACGTTTATGGAGCTACTGATGCTTCCGCCTGGAAGCTACTGATTAACCCGCTGTCATTCAAATCGTGCTTAACCCTCACCGCTATCCAGGTGGTGCCATCGATCTGCGGCTTCCATCCTTGAGCGGTAATGGGCGTCTCGGGCGCAAGCTCCGCCCGTCCTAACGCTAGCACAAGGGAGAATTCAGCCGCTCCCCGCTGCAGCCTCCGGAATTCCGCCCTGGCTGCAGCGAGGGCATCCTCTTTTGTGGCGTAGGTCGGGCGCAACTCCTTGGGGTTGCCCTCGGTGCCCGCCACCACCTTCTCGCGGCGGCCACCGGAAGTGTCGTTCCAGTACGCCCTCACGCCGGTATAGGCGTCCCGATCAGCCTTCACGTAGCGGTGCTGGTCGGCGTCGTGGCGCCGTAAGGTGATCGGTGGCAGGGGCTCTCCACTTGCCGTGCTGGCTGCGGCTGCGGGAATGAACAGTAGCCTGCCCGCTTTCACGGCAGCGATGGCGTCGTACCGCTCGGCTAGGCGCGTCAGCAGGTGGAGGTCGCTCTCGCTGGTCTGGTCGATATGGCGTACGCGGATGCCGCCGAGATGCTCGCCCAACTTCGGCTCAAGCCCGTGTTCCTTGGCGATCTCCTCCACGATCTCCGCCACGGTGGTGTCGTGCCAGCTACGACTTTTCTGGCCCGGGAGCCCGCCGCGCATGTCCGCGCTGCGGGCGCGAATCAGCACCTGGTCCGGCGAGCCGCTATGCTCGATCTCGTCCACGATGTACGAGCCTTTCTCGACCAGTTCGCCGTCCCAGCCGATCGCCGCCGTGATCTCGGCGCCGGTGGGCGGCAGCTCCACGGCGCCGTCGTGATCGGCCAGAGTAAGATCCAGGGTATCGGCCTCGATGCCGCGATTCTCCGTGATGACCAGGCTGACCAACCGACCATTGATCGTGGGGCTGATGTCGATTCCGTCCACCACCAGGCGGTAGCTGGGCGCACGGTGGGTGTGGTCGGCGGGTATCACGGGCGGGGGATCTCCAGTCGGTCGCGTACGCGGTTGGCGGTACGGGACATGGCCCTGGTGACGGCGCCGAGGCCTGCGTTCGCCGCCGTGCCAAGAAGGTCGATCCTGTCATCGTCCACCCGGGTGAGTGCCAGCTCGAAGTCGATCCGACGCGGGACTCCGTCCCGGAAGAAGACGCTGTCCGTCTCGTCCACGCGGGTGACGGCCCATAGCCCGTAGATGCGTCCGGTGCCCTCCACGAGCGGCCAGGCCCGCCCGCCTTCGGCCATGACGCGGATCAGGTCCAGCGAGACGCGGCCGCCGGTGAATTCGGGCATGAGCACGCCCGAGAGGCGGATGGTGTCCTCACCGGGGCCCAGATACTGGTAGGCCGGCCGTTGGCCGACGCGGTTTTGCATGGCATGCCGCCAGTTGGTGCTGCGCTGCAGCTCCTGGTAGGCGGCGGTCGGCACGTCGAAGACGAACAATCCCAGGGCCATCATCATGGCGGGTTACTCCGTGTCGTACAGGGCGGATCGGCGCCGCGCTGCTTTCTCCCGGTCGCGCTTGGCGAGCAAGCGCTCAACCTGACGCGCAATCTCGGCCTCGCTCATGCCGGGCGCGGCGTGCACGTGAATGGTGATGGTGTCGCCGGCGGCCGGCGCCGTAGCGACCGTTGCTGCCGCGATAGGCGCGCGCGTATCGAACTGCACGCCGGCGGCGGCCGGTAGTGCGGTCGCCGCGCTCAGCGTGAGCCCGGCGGCGGTCTGGCGCAGGCGTCGGCTGAATCGCGTGAGCTGCCTGAGCGGCTCCTGCTCCGAGCGCGCAAGCCCCAGTTCGTAGCCCGCCATGGTGTCCCGCCCGGCCTCGGCGAACACCCGGGAAGGGGAGCGGATACCCAGGCGCTCCTTGAACCACCCGGCAGCGCTGGACGCCGCCCCCTGCACCGACTCGCGCAGCTCGCCGAGCTTATCCCGGATACCCTGGCCAATTCCGTCGACCATATCGCCGCCAATCTCCCGCCAGCGCCCGGGCATATCCAGGAACCAGCCCATCAGTGCCTCGAACCGATCCCGGAACCAATCGAGGAAGCTGCTGGCCAGCTCTCGGAGGTAATCCCACAGCTCAGCCATCTTCGGGCCGATCTCTTCCCAGTTGCGCCAGATCCAGATTGCCCCGACGGCGATCGCGGCGATCAGCGCCACGATGGGGTGAGCCAGCACGGCCTTGCCCAGGACGGCGAGGGCCTTGACCAGAGCTGGTATGGCCACGGCGGCCATACGCCCCAGGGCGGCGACAACGCCGGCCCCCCGGATCGCCAGCATCGCGAAGCCGAAGCGCGTCATGGCCAGCCCGATGAGCAGCGGGGAGAGAACCAGGAGGATGGCGCCTATGGCGGCGGTGAGCGCGGCGACCACAGCCACGGCCCGGGTGATCGTGGCGGCAAGCTGTGGATTTGCGGCAGTCCAGTTGCCGATCCGGCGCACCGTGTCGGTGATCCCGTGGATGAGCGAGCGAAGAGGGCCGTCGTTGGTCTCGCTCACCGCGATCCCGAGTTCCTGCCAGGCCGAGCGCAGCGCCGCCAGGTCGCCCCGAACGTTGTCCGTCATGGTGCTGGCCACCCGCTGGTTCTCACCGGCCGCGCCCCGGAGCAGGTCCACGAACTCGGTGATTCCCTCCACGCCCTGCTGCTTAATGAGCTCGGCGACGCCGGAGCCGGCGCGGGTCCCGAAGATCTGCTGCAAGGCCTCGGCGCGCTCGGCGGAGCCCAGGTCGCGCGTTGCATGGGCGGCGTCCGCCAGGATGTCAGGGACGGGTCGCAGGTTGCCGGCAGCGTCACGCACTTCCAGCCCGAGGGCCTGGATGGCCTCCCGGGCGGGCCCCGTCTGATTGGTCAGACGGTTCAGCATCTCGCGCATAACGGTGCCAGCCTGGCTGCCCTGAATGCCGACATTGCCGAGCAGGCCCGCCATGGCGGCGGATTCCTCGATGGACACGCCGAGGTCCCGCGCTACCGGCGCCACGTACTTCATCGTCTCCCCGAGCATGTTCAGGTTGACGTTGGCCCGCGTGGTGGTGGCGGTGAGCACGTCTCCGAGACGGCCCATCTGGTCGGCCTCGAGGCCGAAGCCGGAGAGAATGTTTGACGCGATGTCGGCCGCCTGGGCCAGGTCCGCCTCGTTCGCCTGGGCCAAGGCGAGCATGTCGGGCATGGCTGCGCGGATGCTCTCCGGGTCGAAGCCCGCCATGGCGAGAAAGCCCTGCGCGCCGGCGGCCTCGGTGGCGCTGAACGTGGTTGCCGCACCCAGCTCGCGGGCCTGGGCGCGCAACGCGGCCATGCGCGGATCATCCCGCTCAAGGCGGGAGAGCGCCTGGACCCGGCTCATGGCGGCGTCGAAGTCGAACCCCGGAGCCATGATGCGGCTGCCGGCGTAGAGGATGCCGCTGCCGGCGGCGACCATCCGCGCACCAGTACCGGCCATGGAGCGGGCCCGGGCGATGCTGGCGTCACGCCGTTCCCGCGCCTCGTCCACGCGCCGCTGCTGTTGCGCGAGCTGCGCCAGCCGGGCCTTCTGCTGTTCGATGCTGCGGTTGGCTTCCTGCATGCGCTGCGAGAGCTGGCGCTGCCGGTCGCTGAGTGTGCCGGTCAGACCGGCGGCGTTCTGCACGCTGCCGCGCAGTTGGTGGAGCTGACGCTGTTCATCCTGGTAGCGCTGCTTCAGTTCACGCGCCTGCCGGATGGCCGCCGCCCGCTGACGCTCCAATTGCCTGGTCGGGCCGCTGGTGTTGCGAATCTCGCGGGTGAGTTCGGCGACGCGCCGCTGCTTGTCCTGCAGCGCCCGGGCGGTTTGCGGAAGCTGCCGACGCATTTCCGAGAAGCCTCGCAGGTTGCGCTGGGTCTGCTCAAGCTGCCGGAGTTCGTCGCGACTGGCGCGCAGGGCCCGGGCGGTGCCGCCGGAACCCTCGCGGATACGCTTCAGGGGGGCGGTGGCGCGGTCGACGGCTTGGAGGAGTACTTGAAGGTGGAGGTTTCGGGCCATCAATCCTCCGCGCCGCTGCGTTTACGGGCGCGCTCGCGCCAGTCCATCAGTTCGGTGAGGGTGAAGTTGTCCATGGTGTCTGGCGGCCAGTGGAATACGGCCGCCAGATCGGCCATGGGGTCTTCTACGCAGAGGGGAAGCTTTCGCCCTTCTGCGCCTTCGAGAGCAAAAAACCCGCGACGGCCCCGCCCAGCTGGACCAGGTCGGCCGGATCCATCGCGCGCACCTCCGCCTCGTGGACGGTGGGGTTGCTGATGCGGGGCAGGACCTTGGTGAGCGAGTTCACGTCCATCTGCAGCAGATCGGCCAGGTTCAGGCCGCGCAGTTCGCCGGCGGTGGGTTTGCGCAACTGAATCTCGGCGATCTCGCCCTTCTCCCGCGTGATGGGGGTGTCGAGGGTGATGGTTTCGGTAACGGCTTTACTCATGGGCCGGGTGCTCCTCCTGGTTACAGGCCGATGGCTTCACGGCGGGCGGCGAGCATATCCTCGCCGCGCACCCTGAATACGTAGCCGGGCACGTCGATTTCCAGGATCTCCTCGCCATCGATGGTCAGCTTGTAGTAGCTGAGCGTGGTGGTGACCTGGATCTCGTTGTTCTCGCCGTTCTTGGCCGTGCCCATGTTGATCTCGCGGTGACGGCCCTGGACCACGATCTCCACGGCGGACGTCTCGTTGGTGTCGTCACGCAGGTAGGCTCCGGCGAAGCGGAGCATGTTGTTGTCCAGGGCGGAGCTGCCGAAGCCGTCGAAGATCTCGGAGATCATCCCGCCGGAGGTCCACTGGAACTCCATCTTCTCCTGGCCCATGTCGATGTCCACGGGGGCATCCATGCCGCCACCCCGATACTCTTCCATGTTTCGCGCCAGGGTGGGCAGCTCCAGCTCGGCGATCTGCCCCTGCCAGTTGTTGCCGTCGCCGAAGAGGTTGAAGTCACGCAGCTTCTTGGGGAGTGCCATGTCTGTGTCGCTCCTTACGCGTTGATGCGGCTGGCGAAGTCCACCAGGTACCGATCGGTGATGCGCTGCTGCAGCAGCAGGTTCTCCAGCGGCGGCACCGGCGTGTAGTCGTAGTCGATGAAGAGCTTGCCGGCTTTCAGGGTGTCCGGCGTGTTGACCTCGTCATCGAACCAGGCGTCGAAACCGAGCAGGTAGCCGGCCCGTACCAGGCGCCGGCCGGCGGCTCGGATGCCCTCGATGATGTCCCGGGCCAGGGACGGGTGCAGGGGACGGTCCACGGCCCAGAAGTGCGCCTCGGCCATGGTGTCCATCAGCACCTGGGCCGTGCGGGTGTAGTTCTCGAAGGCAAACAGCGGATCGTCCGCGCAGGTGCGAGAGCCCCAGAACCGGAACCCCTCGCGATTGATCAGGGTGGTCACGTCGGCTTCGTTCAGGTAGCCGGCGTCGGTGTTGGGGTCCTGCAAATCCCAGCTCACATCCTTGTTGATGCCGGAGACGCCGTTGACCGGGACGTTGGAGAGGGTCTTGTGCCATCCGGTCTCCATGTCAATCCTGGCGCGCAGGCCCAGTGCACGGGCAACGGCGGAGGCCTGCCGCGTCTCCTCCGCGGCCACATCGAAGGCCTCGAAGTCTGGCCAGATCAGCATGAGCTCGCGTGCGCCGAAGAGTTCGCGGTAATCGGCGGCGTCCTCCTTCGTGGTGCTGCCGTATGCGTTGGCGTAGACGAAGCCGCGCAGGCGCTCGGCGATGGTGATCAGCTCGTTGGTGACATCCTGGGTATCGAACTCCGGCACGCCCAGGATCCTCGGCTTCACGCCGAATTTTTGCTCCGCCGTGAGCAGGGCCTTGAGGCCGGTTTTCTGCCCGTTTTCCTCGACGGTGCCGATGATGTTGGTGGTGGTCTCTTCGTCGGTCTCGCCTTCCTCCACGCGCACCACGACGGTTACCGGCTTGGTCTGGGAGGCGATGGCATCCAGGGAACGTGCCAGAGAGCCGCTGTCACCGGCCTTGCCCATCGCGCCGTGGATGTCGGTGACCAGCACCGGCCTGTTGAGAGGGAACGTCTCCGCGTCCGCGTCGGCGCCGGTTGCGACCATGCCGATCACGGCCGTCGAGACGGTACGAATCGGCCGGGTGCCTTCGTTGATCTCCAGCACGCGAACGCCATGATGGTATTGCTCGGGCATGGGCGGCTCCTGATTCCTGTTGCGAGTCGCGCCGCGCAAAGGCGGCAATCAGGGCCATGGTGATTCGACGGGCGCGCGTAGTGCAGTGGACGGGCGTGTAAGGCGTCGGCTTTACACACCGCCTTGCGTTACGCGGACACGGGCGTATCAGAACAGCGCGAGGTTTCCGGACGTCAGCCTGGCTTGCTCGCAGTGCTCGTTCCAGATGATGAGCTCCCTGGCGCTCGCCCCTTTTCCGCCACCCACCGTGTACCGGATCGCCAAGGGCTCCATGTGCAACCCGGCGAACGCCCGCCTGATCGCCGGGTGGTCATTGATGCTGATGACCACGCTGCCTTCCGCGTCCTTCGCCATGGCTGCCATCCGTTCGTACTCCGGGAAGGGAAAGTCCACCCCGTAGCCCTCGGTTTCCCAGTACGGCGGATCCAGGTAGTGGAGCGTATGTGGTCTGTCGTAGCGGCCGATGACGTCCGCCCAGGGCAGGTTTTCGATATAGGCGCCCTGCAAGCGAAGGTGAGCCTGGCTGAGTTCCTCCTCGATCCGCAGGAGGTTCAACCGGGGGCCGCTGGTGGTTGCCGTCCCGAAGCTCTGGCCGGCCACGCGTCCGCCGAAGGCAAGCTTTTGCAGGTAGAAGAATCTCGCCGCGCGTTGGATGTCGGTCAGCGTTTCCGGAACCGTGAGCTTTTCCCACTCGTAGACCTGGCGACTTGAGAGCGCCCATTTGAACTGCCGGACGAACTCCTCCAGGTGGAATTTCACCACCCGGTAGAGGTTGACCAACTCGCCGTTGATATCGTTGATCACCTCCACCTCCGAGGGCGGCTTCATGAAGAAGATCGCCGCCGCCCCGGCGAACGGTTCGACGTAGCAGGTGTGGTCCCCGAACTTGGAGAGCACCTGGGGCGCAAGGCGCCGCTTTCCCCCCATCCAAGGGATGATCGGTTTGTGCATGTGAGCCTGCCTTATTGTCCAAGGGATTCTTGTGGTAGGCTCCCCGGCGCCGCGTGCACGTGGCAGGGGGCCTTGCTCGGCTCACAGTGGCTATCTCACTGTGTTTCGGGATCCCGGCCGTGTTGGCGCACGGCCGGGATGCCTCCTCTCCTATCCGATCCCAACCAGCACCGTTCCCAGCTCGATCTGGCTGCCGTTGTCGTCGTTGCCCAGCGCGCTCCCCGCGTTGCTGGCATCGATTTCGGTTGCGGGAAGATCATCGGTGCAGTCGTAGACGTGGGAGGGCCACGCTACTGTCTCCGGGGCTTCCCCGGCATCGAATGCCTGCTCCTTTGCTCGCTGGACCTGGAACAGCCGCCGCGTGTAATGGGCCACGGCCTTGCCCAACGCGCGGACTCGAATCGCTTCCAGGTCCTGCCAGGCGTGACCGCCGTCCGGCTGTGGGGCCTGCCAGTCAACAATCTCGTTGGCGGGCAGATCCTCCGCGTCCAACACGGCACCAGTGATCAGAGCGCGGCTTTCCGGGTCCGTGGCGAAGTGAGTCCCGCAGAAGGTGATTCCAGACGCGAGCAATTGACGTCGCTGCTCGCGGATCAGCGCCCGCCGCGATTCGCGTTGCAACTGCTCCCAGCGCTCCTCCAGTTCCTGCCTACTCGGCTTCGAGATGTCCGTGCTGATCCACAGCAGCTCCTCGTAATCGTTGTCCTTGATTACGAACTCAGCTTCGGGGAAAAGGCTCTTTATCGCCGTTGCGATGTCCATCACTGGCTCCTCAAGCGAACAACCGCCAGCGCGGAAAGCGTTCTGGCATGGTTGTTTCCGGTGCTGTCTGTGGAATTGATGCGAACAGTGCCTGAAGAATCACCAGCCGATCGACACTGGACTGCGATCGTTACGTTGCCCGTCGTTCCAGCCGTCACGACGCCCAGCATCATCCCGGGGATCTGCCGATCGCTGTTCGTCCAGCCGTGGGCGATTGTCGCCTGCATGCCCCCGGGACCCGAGGTGCCGACCATGACGGCCGAGCCGTTTCGGGTGAAACGGTAAAAGCCGGTGTTCTGAATGTTGCTCCCGCCGCGCTGGTTGATATTGGCGATCAGGAGTAACCGGTCGTTCGATGCCACCGCCGGGACCGTAACCGACAGGATGTTCGTCCAGAAATTGGTGCTGATAACCAGCTCCGAGGCCAAGGTGTCCCACCACACCCCAGCGCGCTCGGTTACCCCGGAGATCATGCTGTCAATCTGTGATTGCGTGTAATACCGCCCATCATGGTCTCCGCTGGTGCGGTGGTTGTTCATGCCGGCGGCCTGGAGCACCGTTGAGGTGCTGGATGACGTTCGGCTCGCCGTGGTGGGCGGATTCACCTGGGCGCCAGATTCAATGCCATTCAGCTTGCTCTTGTCTCCGCTGGACATGAGCCCGGGCTGGGAGGGCGTGGCGTTCGGATGGTTCCGACTCGCCTCGTGGGATTCGACCTTGCTGTCGGTATAGCCTTGGGCCGCCTGCTGCGCGCCGGAGGCCGCCGAATCGGCGTAGTCCTCCACCTCGGCCTTGGTGTAGTAACGCCCATCATGGTCACCGCTGGTGCGGTGGTTGTTCATGCCGGCGGCCTGAAGCACCGTGGTGGTACTGGTGGATGTTCGGCTGGCGGTGGTGGATGGGTTGGCCTGGGCGCCGGCCTCGATGCCGTTCAGCTTGCTTTTGTCGCCGCTGGACATGAAACCCGGCTGGGACGTGGTGGCGTTCGGGTGATTCCGGCTTGATTCGTGGGACTGGATCTCGCTGTCGGTATAGCCCTGTGCGGCCTGCTGGGCGTCGGACGCGGCTGAATCGGCATAGCTCTGCAGGGCCGACGCGGCCGACGACAGCTCGGAATCGGTGTAGCCCTTGGCCGCGGACTCCGCGGCGTCCGCCTTCTGTTGCGCCGCCGCTTTCCATTCGATTGCCTCGCCCTCCGGGACACCGTGCGCGCCGCCGGCCTTCGCGGCGTGATCGATGACCATCTGCTCCGCCTCCTGGCGCACCTGGTCATCCTGGGAGTCGACGTAGTCGTGCCGGGCAAGAATCTGGCTCGGTTCCACGTCGAAGGCGACCGCGTTGGTGTTGGCGTACCGGAGCATGATGCGCAGGTACAGATCCCGGGCTGCCCCGTCGTCGGCCGCCGCCTTGAAGGTTTCCGGACTGGCGGCCACCGCGATCAGGTCCCCGTCGCCATCGAAGACGCCAAGCTCCCGGACCCAGAAACCGCCGGTCTCGCGGTCAATGAATCCCTCGACGATGAAGATGTCCGCCTGGGTGTCCGATTGGTAGACCCGGTTGATGCCACCTCGCCAGACTTCGTTTTCCAGCGACGTCCAGGTGGCACCCGGGGCCACATAGCCGCCACCCCCGTCGCCGGCGGCAAACTCCGTCAGGACCAGCGGTTCCTCGTTGGCCTGGGCGGCCGCGAGCTTCTGTAGGCCGGTGTTCGTCAATATCGCGTAGTACTGGGCCATGTCTACTCCGCTGGGTAGATGGTCAGGTCATCGCTGCCGGCGACCGCCACGCCCAGGTGGAGATCACCGGTCACCGGTTGGAAGAAGTTCACGACTTCGAGCACGCTCCGGGCGTTGCTGTGCTGCCGGACGATGTCGTGGATGCGGTTCTGTATTTCCTGGTCCAACTCGGTGTCAGTGAGGTCGATATCCAGCCGGAAGTGGTACGGCTCTCCGTCGTAGTCGAACCACTCCCGGATGGTGATATCCATCCCTAGGGCCGCCAGGGCTCGGCGCAGGGCACCCACGGTGCCCCGGTGCCGGTTGTTCCTGAGTGCGGCCTTGATGACCTGGCGCTTGCGCGATGTGGACCAGCTGCTGTTCCAGCGGTCCACGCGGACCGACCAGGCCAGCCAGGGCAGCAGACGGGCGGGACAGGTGTCGGGATTCCACACGCGGGAGAGCTGCTCCACGGGCACCGTGCCTTGGCGCGCGGTCGCGGCCTCCAGGTCGCGCTGCAGCCGCGAGGCGTTCGGGGGGAGGAGGCCACTACTCATACGTGCTCACCTCCAGCTCGATGCCGGAGCAAAACGCGGCCTGGGTCTCGTCCCGCTCGATATCCGCCGCCGGTAACTCCAGCGCAACGAAGCGCACGCCCTCCACATAGAGCCGCGCGAGCACCGCGTCTCGGTACAGAGTGCGCCCCAGCTTGTGCTGGCGATCAACGAACTCCCGCAGCTGTGCCTCGGCCGTCTCCTTGACCACCCCGGCATCGGCGCTGGCGTCGATATAGAGATGCCCCCGCACCTGGTAGGTCTCAACGTCGGCGGCTCCGACGGTGGGATGGTCCGTCAGCGGTCGCACGTCCTCCGCGCTCAGGGCCGACTCGACAATCTCCAGCAATTCGCCGTCCGGCGTACCGTCCCCCGAGTGGCTGAGCACCGTCACCAGGACCTCGGCGTCGGCCGGGGAGATGCAGGTGGCGTCCTTCACTTGGCCGTCGGCCGAGCGGGCATGGTAGATGTAGGCCTCCCTGGCGCCGGCGGTGCTGAACCCCGGCAGCGCCAGCAGGATGCGCTCCAGATAGGCTTCGTCGCTCTCGTAGGCCGGCGGTATGGGCGGGTTGGCGTCCGGATCGCCTTCATCGATCACCAGTCGCTCGGTGCGGTGATAGGTCATGCCCACATGGTCGAGATCTGGACCAGCGGCGAATGCCAGCAACAGGCCGCGGGCGCGGTCGTTGAATTCCTCGCGCAGGACCATCTCGCGGTACGCGCTGGACTCGATCTGCTGGTAGACGGGGTCGGACGGCGGCGGCTCTGGGTAGTCCAGATCCTGTTCCCGGCGGCGCGCGAGAAAGTCGGCCATCTGGGCGTCGAAGATCTCCTGAAAGGAGAGCTCCTCGATGACGTTCGGCGGCGCGAGCCTGCTCAGATCCAGTTCCATCATGCCCTCCCGAACGGCATTTCCAGGTCGATGAGCGCCGCGTCCGGGGTGCTGGTGTCGAGACGCACGGCCTCCACGACCAGGTGTGCCGTTCCGGGCTGGTCCGCATTGACCAGTTTCACGATGCGCTCGATGCGGATCCGGCGCTCCCAGCGGATCTGGGCCATGACGATGGCGGAATAGGCCTGCAGCAGGGTGGCGTCATTGAGCGGCTGACCGATCAGTTCGGGAAGGAGCGAACCGTATTCCCGCAGCATCACCCGGCTGCCCACCGGCGTTGTCAGCACGTCCATCAGGCTCTGGCGGATGTGGTCGATGCCGTCGATCCGTTTGCCGGTGTACTTGTCCATGCCGCTCATTCGCCGCCCCCGTCCGGTTCCGGGTCGGGTGGACGCTGGGGCATGTCCAGGCCGACGTCGAACACACCGAAGGCCCAGGCCCAGTTCAACGTGGTGAACACTTCGTCCCAGGCGGCCTTTGAGCCGAAGGATTGCGCCGGCGGCTCGGCCCCTTCGTATACGTCCTTGACTGACCCGGCGGCCACCTCGGCACCGTACTGCCCCTTGAGGTTGTTGAACGCGGCGAGATCGGGCTCCCAGGCCTCGCCGGCGCGTTGTGTGTCGGCTTCCAGGCGCGGCGCCTCCGCAAGGATGTTCATGGGGTCCGCGTCGTCAAAGGTGTAATCGTCGTAGTAGTCCACCGGCCGCGACAGCACGTCGTCCACGAGACCGTCCAACCGGAAGATCGCGGCCGCGTTACTCGCGTCATGCAGCGCTTGTGGACCGCGCCCTCGAGCGATGAAGTTGAACAGGAAGCAGAACAGCCCCAGCAGGAAATCCGCCATCGACTGCTTGCCGATGGAACCATCCAGGTACGAAAGGACCGCAGCGTTGTAGGCCTGCCAGAACGGCTGATACTCGCCCACGCCGGCCAGGCCGCCGCCTGGCGCGTCGCGGGTGGAGTGGTCGTAGGTGTGCGCCTCCATGGCCGCCAGCGCGTCGTAGAAGTCCTGGCGGAATTCGGCGATTCTAATGTCCAGTACTGACTGCGGATGCGGCATTTATCCTCCTGCAACCGTGTTGGGCGAGCCCGTTATCAGCGTGTAGGTGCCGCCTGGCAGAATCCCGATGTCGCCCCGTCGGTGTACGCCCAGCGCCTCGGCGCGGACCGTGGCCGACACGGTGGCGACCGTCGCCGCATGCCCGCAGCTGCCGAGGCCGACGGATACCAGCGTTGCCGTCTGCAGGCCGTTGGTTAGGACTGTCTGGGCGCCGGTGACAATCGTTACCGTGATGCTCTTGGTGCTGTCGTGGGCGGAGCAGCTGCCCAGCCCGATATCTCCCACGCGGCCGACCTGCATCATGGGTTCAGTTGCACCATGGCGCCGCGCACGATGACGGTACCGCCGGCCTCGGCCGTCAGGTCGCCGCCGACCTCGACACTGACGTTACCGGCCGCCGCCAGCTCGACATCGCCGGGGTGAGCGACCATCAGCAGCTCGCTTTCTTGGTCGAGCTCGATCACCGTTCCGTTGGCAAATACGGTGCGCCGCACCTGGCGGTCGGCGGCCGGCGCCGGATGGGCGGACTGGTACAGAGCGCCTATGACGACGCCGGCGGCGAGATCCCCGCCGGGGGAGAGAACCAGCACCTGCTCCCCCTCGCTCGGTGCCCACCAGGAGCGATCCGCGCCGGCGCGGGCCACTGCCCAGGGCAGCCAGTCGGTGACAATGTCGCCGATGGCGACACGCACGCGCGCGCTTGGGGCGTCCAACTCATGAACGACGCCAATGCGAATCAGGTTGTTGATGAGTCTTAGGGCTTCCGGGACGGTGTTCATGACGCCATGGTCGCCAGAGCGGGCAGGCCGCCGGTAGTTGTGGGAGATGTAAGGTAGGGTGCTTACACGTGCCCGTTATCGGGGCGGTGTCAGGTGGTCAATGAGCAGGTTCTCGATGAGCAACACGTCTTCCCGGGCGAATCCAAGGAGTGGACGCGAGGGGTAGTCGTACATTGGCCCGCCGGGTTGGATCCGGTCGCGGCGGCCGTGGTGATGCACGCCGGCGATGCGGCCGGCCCGGCCGGTGAAGTAGAGCGTTGCTGAGCCCGGTTGGCTTTGCATACGCAGGTAGCGGGCCGTGCGTAGGCGGGTAAACATGGCGCCCCGGCGGATGCGGCCGCGACCTCCGCGGAGCGACCGTGCCTTGCGCGGCTGCCAGCGGGGGCCGTCCGGCGCGCGTTGGCCGTGCATACGCCGCTGATTGTTCCGTCGCAGCTCCACGGCCAGGCGTCGGGTCAACTGGCGGCGCTCGGACGCACTGAGGCGTCGGAGCAATGGCTCCGCCCAGGACTCCAGCCGGTTGAGGTCCGCCTCATTCATGTGGCTCGCCGTCCGGGTTCAGGAGCTGCCACGCGGCGCCGGGGTCCATCCGGAGCTCCGGCTCCGGCAGCACGTGATGGATGCTCCGTTCTCCGTTCTCGTCCGTGACGATGACGCGTTCAGTGACCTGGATGGTCAGCGACAGGTCCAGGGCATCGTTGCTGAGGATCTCGGTCTCGAAGCTGATGCTGTTCCGTGGGTCGTTCCCCGGTTCGCGGATTCGCAGCCATTCCAGCACGGGGATCACGATATCGTCGGCGGATCCGCGATAATCGGTGACCACCACGCGCACCGGGATTCGGTACAGGTGGCTGAGGCTGTCCCCACGCCAGAATTCAATGCTCCCGTCCTCGACGAAGGTCAGAAGGCGGTCCGGGCCCCGCTTGAGCTCCGGGACGCTGTTGAGCAAGTGATCGCGCAGGTCAGTCAGCTTCCGCATGCGGCCAGTCCTCATGGGCCTGCCGGTGGCAGGCGATGATGGCGTCTACCTTGGCCGCGCACTCGGCCCAGGCGCCCTCAGTGATCTCCACCTGCAGGTTCAGGTCCCCGTGGGTCCTCGGATTGCTCGCCGGCAGGCGGCAGGGATCCGGTGTCGCGCAGATGTTCACGGTAAGCCTCGGCGCCGGTGATGGCGGGCCGCTGGCGCATGCGGACAACCAGAGGAGGGAGAGGGCTGACAGCCCAGCCGCGTAGCGCTTCATTCGCATCCTGGAGGCTCCTGATCTGGCTCAAGCGCTGGTTCAGTTCGCGCTCGAGGTCCTGGGTTTGTGCGGCCAGCGCGGCGCGTTGCTCGTCGTGGGCGCGCTGGAGCCCGTGCAGTTCCGCGATGGTTTCCTTGGCGTCCCGGGCCTGGGCCTGGGCGGAGTCGCGCTGTTCCTGGACATGATTCAGTCGCAGGGTTTGGACGTAAACGGCCGTGGCGAGTATTGCCACCACGAGCCCCGTGCCCAGCCACATGCGGAGCATTAGCCAGCGCCTTCCCGCGAGATGAGGTGCCGAGCCACCCGTAGGCGTTCCTCCTCGGTGAGGACGTGGATATCGTCCCCGACCAGGAAAAGCACCCGCTTCGGCTTAACGTGCTCCACCAGCCGCTGGAGGGCCTCGGGCGAGGTGTCGCCACTGACCTTGATCAGGTCGCCGTCCTGAACATCGAGACGTTCCAGCTCCGTGACCGAGCCGTCGCCGTGCGTCGCCGTGATCTTCACTCCCGTGCCCCCTCCTTGTGTCGCTGCCAGGCTTCCGCCAGGCGTTCGTCGTAACGGTTCTTGGCGTAGCTGGGGCCGTTGTACCCCCGCGCGAAGGTGGTCCAATCACGTTCACGGAGGGCCGCGTGCAGGGCTTGGTCCGCCTTGATGAAGCGCACGAAGGCATCCAGGTGATGCCCTTCGCTGGTTTCCATCGCGCCGCGATAGTCGGGCGCGCCGGCGTAGCCCAGGGATTCCCAGTGGAAGCCCATGATTTGGAAGCGGCCCCAGCTGGCCGACTCGATGGCCGCGCAGGGGTGGATTTTCGACGCGGCCGCCAGACGGGCGTGTTCGTGCACGCCACCCTTGTAGGCACCGGTCCTGGTGTTCACGAGGTCGGGCCGTGCCGTGGCATGTGGCACCGGATCAACGCCGTGGTGCTCCAGGCGGCGCCGAAAGATGTGGCGTTCGAACAGGAGCTGGGGCCGTCCATCCGTCAGGAATCCCGCGCCACGGCTTTCCACTTCAGCCACCGCGTGGACGGACGGCAGGTCCACCTGCAGGGTGGCGGCGGCGTCTTCCAGGTCGGCCTCGGTCAGGTGGCGAGCGTCCAGATCACCGCGCAGGGCGTCGAGCGTGCGGGGGCCGGCGATTCCATCCACGACCAGGTTAAGGCTCTGTTGGAATGCGCGGACCGCGCGCTCCGTCTGGGGCCCGAACAGGCCATCGACGGCGATGTCGTGGCCGTGCCGAACCAGTTTTTTCTGCAGCCGTTCTACCCGGGGGCCGGAATCACCGCGCCTCATCGTCATGTGCGTAGTCTCCAGAGCTTTGCCACGTTGCCCCGGCAGCGGAACACCCGGATGGCCAGGAGCACGAAGAGCACCGCCGCCACCCAGGTGAGGGGCCTGGGCTCGAACGGCGGCAGGAACAGGATGGCGGCGGCAACGCAGACGTTGATCAACGCCCAGGCGAGTGCCGCCCAGAGTACGCTATGGCGCCGCCGGCCCTTGCGGAAGGTCAGCAGGCGCAGGGCGATGGCCAGGCAGGCCAGTGAGGCGATCAGGTTAGGAAGCCATGCGGACATGGTTACCCCTTTGGTCGAAACCAGCGGTTGATGTCGATCTTTTCCACCCCCGAGATGATCTTGTTGCCCAACCCCACGACGCCGGCCGCGAAAACGAATGCGCTGACCGCGGGTTCATCGAAGATGTGCCCCAGCACGGAGGGACCGCCGAGATAGCCCATGACCAGGGCAATGGCGAGGTAGAGGATCCGGGTGGTGACGCCCAGATCCTTGGCGCTCATGACGAACAGCGTGGCGCCAGCGCAGGCCCCGAGGAGAGCCCCGGCGTCGATACCCGGGAGGAGTGCGGCGCCGGTTACGACGCCGGCGGTGCCGGCGGCCACGGCAGTGGTGCTGGGTTCGGCCATCATTGCTCCTGTCATCTTCTCGCCTGTCAGTCCCACAGCTTCACGGTGGGGCGGATCTTCTTCTCCGTGCGCCGAGGGAGCTTGACCCGCGTGCCCACGGGCAGAATGGGGCCGAGTTCCGCAAGGCCGCGATTCGCCCGGTAGACGGCCTCCGTGATGCCGGCGGTGTAGCCGTAGTGGCGATGGCAGATCAGGTCCACCGTGTCCCCCTGGCGCGCGATCGCCTCTTCCATCAGATCAGCTCCACGGTGGTGCGCGGCTCGCCCTTGATGTCCTGGATCGCCCAGGCGGCGTAGCGGCGGTGGTCATCCACCGTGTCGCCGAGCGCGTCGGCGCGGCCGTGGCCGTCGCCGGTGGCGTCATAGTCCCGGTACCGCTCGATCAACTCCGCCTTGGCGAGGTTCCAGACGGCGCGCTTGTACAGGTGGATGATGTCCCCGGCGCGTTCACCCGGGCGGGCGGGAATTTCGTCGGCCTTCTCGTGGCCGACATCCTGTTGATAGCGCTGGAACGTGAGCAGGCGGCGGTTGACCGAGAGCATCGACGCCTCCAAGGCGTGGGCTGCCCGCTCCGCCGTGGCGACGTTGTCGACGCGCATGGCGTCCCGGTAGGTGGACAGCTCCAGGTCCGGCCAGAAGCCGTTGTTGCTGATGGTCTGCGCGCTGTCGGTGCCGTTTGCTGCGACGAAACTCATGGCGAATTCCTTGGAGGCGGTGGGCGGCGCGTCATGCGGGGAGGAGTTCCGCAATCAGCGCCGCGCCGCCTGGCGCCGGGGTTTCCGACTCAATGCGGCCTCAGCCGGAGGCTGCGTTTTTCAACTCGCGCTCGAGGCGCTCGATATCCTTCTTCACGCCGATGCGGTCATCCAGTTCCACGGCACGCTTGAGGTGCTCGATCGCTGCCTCGAAGCGGGCCACCGCCTCGCCGTGCCGTCCGATTTCCCGCAGGGCGTAGCCCAGGGCCTTGTGGAGCTTGGCGCGGATCTGGTCGTGCATGTCCGCGTCACTGGTGAGGTCGGCGGCATGCTCCAGCCGAGGCAGGATGCCCGCAGCGTCCGGCGTGTCGCTGTTGAGCTGCCGAAGGGCCTCGGTGGCGACTTCCTCCGCCACCAGGGCCGCCGTGCTCCGCTGGTACTGATCGGGTGGCTGCAGATCGTGGGCCAGGGCGTACTCGGCGATCCGCAGCCCGCCGGCCAGATCGCCGACGTCCAGCCGCCAGATCATGACGTGCATGAGAACGTCGTCCTGGGCACCCTGGCCGCTGGCAAGGACACCCTCCACGTAGGCGTCGTAGTTCGGGAGCATGGCGCGCTTGGCCTCGATCTTGCGCTCCACGCTCTGCAGCTCACGCAGACGCCGGCGGTCCTCGATCAGGGCGGCCAGCATCAGCTGGTGCTGGTCGCCCGTCATCGGAGTGGCCTCGCCGCGCTGGGCCGCCGCCTTGGCGGCCCGAACGCGCTGGAAATGTCTACGTGCTGGGCTAATCATTGTTTATTCCTCTGAGCCCCCGGTGAAGTCACCCACCTCGACGTTCTCCACCATGCAGCCGGCGCCGTAGTCCTCGACCACGTACGCATCGTTGCTGGACTCGTAGTTCTCGATGCGGTTGCGCTTCGGGTTCTCGATGATGTTCCGGCGGCGCGCGCCGCGCTGCCAGTAGATGGAGAGGTTGTCCAGGGTGGTGATGAGCAGGGCACCGTCCGGCACGAAGGGCACGCGGACTGCCTGAAGGCCACCCATGCGCCGCTGGCTGACGATCAGATCCAGGGCCCGCGCCTCGGTGGGCGTGCCGGCATGCTCCTGGATCAGCGGGAAGTACTTGTCCGCCAACAACTGCCGACCACAGATCACCACCAGGTCGGTGGATTCGCGGTGCCAGGGGTCGATCAGCTCGTTGACCGCGTCGTACACCAGGGCGTCCAGGTTCTCGTAGTCGCCGCCCTTGCCCACACGTACCTTGCCGGCCACGGAGCCTTCCTTGTTGGCTTCGGCCATGACGCGCTCCTCGGCGTGGGTGCGGTACTGCTGCAGCCAGCCGATGTTGACGTCCTGGAGCAGCGGGTTGGCCACGCGATCAGTGTCGGCGGCGGCGGAGGTGCCGTTGAAGCCGATCATGATCCGGTCCAGGGCCTGCTGGCGCACGATGGCGTCCCGCAGCATGGTCTGGAAGTTGGGGAACTTGGCCCAGGCGTCCAGCCGCGCGTAGCCGATGTGCGTGTCGAACTCGGTGAACCGGCACTCGTAGCCGTGGTCTTCCATGTCCGCCACGTCCCGGGTCTGGCGGTCCTTGTCGTTGACGTTGGTGCGGCCGGCGATGGGTCCGGAGACGCCCAGGCGCAGTTTCTCGCCCTTGAGCTCGTCCACGCCGATGATGTTGATCCGGCCCAGGAATTCGCTCGACTCCTGGATCTTGGCCTCCAGGGTCTGCTGCACGCTCGGCTCGACGCTGAACGTCTTCGATGCGTCGCTCACGCCATTGAGCTGGGCGATGCGCTCAGCGAAGTGTTCAAAATGGATTCGGGTGTCGTTGCGCATGTGTGCAGGGCCTCTTAGCAGTCCGTCTGGATCGCCGCGGGGGCGCCGGTGGCGCTGGAACGGCTCGGGGTGTCGGGAGTGGTATCAAGCTGTGCGTGCAGCTCGGCGAAGTCGGTCTTGAGCTTCTGGTGCGCCGCCTTGAGTTCGGAGAACTCCTCCGCGGTCGGGATGTCCTCCAGCACCTCGATCAGCTCCTGGTGCGCCTCGGCCATCACCTTCAGGCTATCCTCCAGATCCGACCGGAAGGCGGCGAACTCGGCCTCGCCGGTGCGGCGATGCTTCCTGAAAAGCGCCTTGACGGTGTCCAGGAGGCTCGGTTTGTCGTTGGTCGGGGCGTCTTCCTCCAGCTCCAGCTCAACTTCCACCGCGGCCGTGAACAGGTTCTCCGGGCGCTGCTTGCGGGCACTGAGGGGGCTGGACTTGGCCTGTGCGCTGAACTGGAGCATCTCGGTGCCCAGACTGGCGGGGCTGTCGGTGACGCCAAGGCCGACCATGTAGGCTTCGCCGCTGTCGGCGAATTCCGGATCCACCTCGATGGACGTGTAGACCTTCTGGCGCTCCTTGTTCATGCGCACCAGATCCTCGGTGGGCTCCAGCTGCACGTAGAGTTCCAGCTTGCCCTCGCCGTTCTCCTCGGCCTTGACCGCCGCCACGTCGCCATAGGCCCTGAAGGGGCCGTCCGGGAACATCCCGCGCATGTGTTCCATCCACACCCGGGCGCCGTACCGCTGCGGGTCGTAGTTGTTGGCGATCTGCTCGATCCACTGCCGGGAGATGGTCCGGCCGTCGGTCGTGGCGCCCTCGGTTGCGACGCGGAACCACTTCGTCTTTGCTGCCACGGTGCTGCCCCTCGGTTGATTGCCGTGCGTTGCGCTCAGGTTCGCGGCGGTGCGTCGGCATGCCAACCGGGTGCACGTGTAAGGGCGGGGGTTTACATGCGTACGCGCGGAGGGAGTGGAGAGTGCGCCGTTAGTCTGGCCGCATGGTCAAGCAGCCAGACACATCCCCGGATCTATCGCCACGCCAGCATGCCCGCGCGCTCTACTGGCAGGGGTGGCGTATCGCGCGTATCGCCGAGCTACTGGACGAGAAGCCTTCCACCATCCACAGCTGGAAGCGGCGGGATTCCTGGGACGAGGCGGGGCCGTTGGAGCGGGTGGAGGGCACGCTGGAGGCCAGGCTGATCCAGCTGATCGCCAAGGACGGTAAGGAGGGGAAAGATTTCAAGGAGATCGACCTCCTCGGGCGGCAGATTGAGCGGATTGCGAGGGTGCACCGCTACCAGGAGACCGGTCGGGAGTTTGACCTCAACCCCAACATTCATAACCGGAACGCGGTCCCGCACAAGAAGCCCCGAAAGAACGTCGTGGACGAGGAGGGGGTGGAGCGCATTGCCGATGCCTTCCGGGAATCGCTTTTCGACTACCAGCGCACCTGGTGGCGGGCAGGCCATCATCAGCGAATCCGGAACCTGCTCAAGAGCCGGCAGATCGGCGCCACCTGGTACTTCGCCCGCGAGGCGATCGTCGACGCCCTCCAGACCGGCAAGAACAAGATCTTCATGTCGGCCTCGAAGGCCCAGGCCCACGTCTTCCGCCAGTACATCGTCCAGTTCGTCAAGGAGGTGACCGGCATGGAGCTCCGGGGCGATCCCCTGGTGCTGGATAATGGCGCCCACCTCTATTTCCTCGGCACGAATGCCCGCACGGCGCAGTCCTACCACGGCGACATCTACATGGATGAGTACTTCTGGATCCAGCGCTTCCAGGAGTTCCGCAAGGTCGCCTCCGGCATGGCCATGCACAAGAAGTGGCGGCAGACCTACTTCAGCACGCCTTCCAGCGTCTCCCACGAGGCCTATCCCTTCTGGACAGGGGAGCTGTACAACAAGCGCCGCGCCAAGGCGGACCGCGTCGAGATCGAGGTTACCCACGCCGCGCTCAAGCAGGGCCGGGCGTGTGGCGATGGCCAGTGGCGGCAGATCGTCACCGTGGAAGATGCCATCGCCGGGGGCTGCGACCTGTTCGATCTCGACCAGCTGCGACTGGAGTACTCCCAGGACGAGTTCGAGAATTTGCTCATGTGCCAGTTCGTGGACGACACCCTGTCGGTTTTCCCGCTGGCCAAGCTGCAGGGCTGCATGGTGGACAGCTGGGAGGTGTGGCGGGACTTCCAGCCATTGGCCGCCCGGCCGCTGGGCAATCACGAGGTGTGGCTCGGCTATGACCCGTCCGGCGACGGCGAGGGTGGTGATGGTGCCGGGCTGATTGCCCTGGCCCCCTCGCGCACCCGGGAAGGCAAGCACCGGATCGTGGAAAAGATCCGGCTGCGTGGCTTGGATTACGAGCAGCAGGCCGAGCGGATCCGCAAGCTGACCCAGACCTACAACGTGACCTTTATCGCCGTGGACACCACCGGCATCGGTGACGCCGTTGCCGAGCTCGTGGAGCGCTTCTTCCCGGCGGTGACCAGGATTCGCTACACGCCTGACGTGAAAGCCCGCCTGGTCATGAAGGCCCAGAACGTGATCGACCGCGACCGCCTCGAGTTCGATGCCGGGTGGACGGACCTCGCGCAGTCGTTCATGGCCATCCGCCGGACCATGACGGACGGCGGCGGGCAGCTCACCTACGTGGCGGGCCGTCGCGCCGATACCGGCCATGCGGAGCTGGCCTGGGCGACCATGCACGCCCTCTACAACGAACCCCTCGACGGCCCGGCCGGCGGTGCCGGCCGATCCATGATGGAGATCTTCGGATGAGCAACGAGAACACCACGATTGATACGCCGCGCGCGGAAGCGTTCAGCTTTGGCGATCCCACTCCGGTGCTGGACCGCTTCGACTTCCTCTACACCGGCGTGTGGTACGCGACCAATGAGTGGTACGAGCCGCCGGTGGACTATCCGGCGATCTCCAAGTCCTACCGGGCGACGGCCCACCACGGCAGCGCCATCCAGGTGAAGCGGAACATCCTGGTGAAGACCTTCGTGCCTCACCGGCTGCTAAGCCGGCGATCATTTGCGGCGCTGGCGCTGGATCACCTGGTCTTTGGCAACAGCTACCTGGAGCGGATCACCGGCCGCCTGGGGCGGCTCATCGAGCTACGACCGGCGCGGGCCAAGTATATGCGGCGCGGTGTCCAGCTGGACCGCTACTTCTGGGTGCCGAACTGGCTGGAGCGCACCGAGTTCCGGCGCGGTCGCATTATCCACCTGATGGAGCCGGATATCGACCAGGAGGTGTATGGCCTACCGGACTACCTGGGGAGCCTGCATGCCGCCTGGCTGAATGAAGCGGCCACGCTGTTCCGCAGAAAGTACTACCTGAACGGCAGCCACGCCGGCTTCATCATGTACCTCACGGACGCCGCCCAGCAGCAGGAGGATATTGATGCCATCCGGAAGGCGTTGCGGGAATCCAAGGGCCCCGGCAACTTCCGGAACCTCTTCCTCTACGCCCCCAACGGCAAGAAGGACGGGGTGCAGGTGATCCCGGTCAGCGAGGTGGCCGCCAAGGACGACTTCTGGAACATCAAGAACGTCACCCGCGATGATCAGCTCGCAGGTCACCGGGTACCCCCACAGCTGATGGGCATCATCCCTCAGAACACGGCCGGCTTCGGCGATGTGGAGAAGGCCGCGCGGGTCTTCGTGGCCAACGAGCTGGAGCCCCTGCAGCAGACCTTCCGGGAGGTCAACGAGATCCTGGGCGAAGAGGTCGTTCGGTTCCGCCCCTACAGCCTTCAGGAAGACATCCAGGGGCTGGACCCTACCCGCTGACCTCGCGTCTGCCCTTCTGAGCCGCCTTCGGGCGGCTTTTTCCTGCCTGGTCGCCACAGCCGCCGACTCCAAATCGCAGCGATACCTCGTTTCTCCCCGCAGGCCTACTCACCGACGGGGCGTTTTCGGCCGGCGCGCGCCGTCGACACCCCGCCCCGCCCGCGCTCTTCACGCGTTGATTTTTCTGCAGAGGCGCACTGCACGACAAAGCCCGCAAGGACGTCGCTGATGGGCGAGTGCAGGCCTCTGTTTCTCCACGCGTTTTCTTGCGAACTGAACGATGGTAGGCCGCTCTCCGAAGTCAGCCCCTGAGCTGAGAGACAGGGGGTGCTTCGGAAAAAGGTAACATCGGTAACATGGCGGTTTTTCGTCTGTAAGTGACTGACTAGAAAGGCAGTTTGTGTTACCTCCAAAAGGTAACAAGAGGTAACGCAAAAGGTAACAGGATCATAACGCGTTGATTTCATTAGGTTCGAGAAACTGAGGATGTGACCTTCATAAAAGGTAACGTGTTACCTCTCCGTTACCTTTTTGTTACCTTTTCCCGATAGCGGAAAATACTAAAAAATCAGCGGATTCCGTGCATTCTGGCGGTCCTGTTACCTTTGTTACCTTTTCCCGAAGGGGTCACGGATTCTGAGCGGCGGTTCTCTACGCGCAGGCATACGCGCGCGTCACATACGATTTCATGCTTCTAGTGCTAGTCGCGGTGCATCTGCGGAACGTAGCCGCGGCTGATAGCTATGTCACGGCCGGTGGAGCTGAGGCGGAATGATTGGCCGTGAATAGCGTTTAGCCTGTCTAACAAGAGATCCATTGAATGGAGGCGCTCGACAGACTGCTCCACCAGTAGGCGAGGAGAGCCAGAAATCTCAGCAAGATCGTCCAGAGTGAGCCAGCCCCCATCGGCGTGCGCCAGCGAGCGGACAATTTGGGTTTCGAGTGGGTTGAGAGCTAGTTCCGCGTGTGCCTGGGGAAGCGGCTCCGCAGGACTTTCCGCTGGTAATGCAGGTGGTTTGCGGAAAACGTATGCCGCAATCCAGCCCATTGCTACGATAACAACGATAGCCAACCATACGGGTATCGTCACCGCGTAAGTCAGCGTCGACCATACCAAATTTGCCGCAGCCAACAGCCACGCCCATATCGTGGGTAACACCCCACCGAGCCAAGAGAGCGCGAGCAGAATTACACCGCTAATGACACCCGCTGCAATTTGCTTCCAGACTGAGCCGTTTTCACTCAACTCTTACCCCGCACCACCCGTCCTGAGGGAACACGTGTACCACTGGAGTGTACGTATTCAGGGAAATATTAGACAGACGTAAGGATATTAGACAGTGTGGCCTCAATTTCCATCATAAGGCATTGAATTTGGTGGGCCCGCCAGGACTCGAACCTGGGACCAAGGGATTATGAGTCCTCCACCAGAGGGGTTTGCCCGCATTAGCGAAAGCTACAAAAATCTCATCCAGGCAGCCACTTAGCGCAATCAGTGCGTATTGGCTAACGTCCATGAATTAGCGTATATTTCCCGAATCTGCTTCCCATATGCTTCCCAGCCCGACCAAGGGACCATCTGGGAAGCGGTGCGCCCTGGAACCCGGGAACGCTGGGAACTGGGAAGCAGCTGGGAAGCAAACAGGCCCCGACGGTGCGCCAACACCAGCCGGGGCCCTGACCACCGACAGCCGAAGGGGGGCTGCCATGGCTACGCGAAAGAATACCAACCGGGTGCGATTCACCAAAGGCCGGGTGGAGGGGTTCGAGTGCCCCGCCGGCCAGTCCGAAGCGTTCCTGTGGGACACGGAGTCCGCCGGGCTGGGCCTGCGGGTGCGGGCGGGCGGAAGCAAGCAATACGTCTTCCAGGGCAGGCTGCACGGCCGCACCCTGCGCCTGACCATCGGGAAACCTGCTGCCTGGGATATTGACGAAGCCCGTACCGAAGCCCGCCGCCTTCGGGTTCTGGTGGACAACGGGGTGGACCCCCGGGACGAAAAGGCCGAACGCGAACAGGCCGCCGAGGCCGCCCGCCAGGAGAAAGAGCGCGGGGTGGTCTCGCTGGGGGATGCCTGGGACGCCTACGTCAAGACGCGGCGGCCGGACTGGTCCGAGCACCACGCCGCCGACCACGACAAGGCAATGCAGGCCCCCGGACAGGCCCGCAAGCGGTCACACAAGCTGACCACTGCCGGCGCCCTGTGGCCCCTGCGGGATGAACGTCTGGCCGACCTGACGGCGGACCGCCTGGCCGAGTGGCTGAACGCGGAGAAGGCGAAGCGGCCGACCGTAGCCGCCCGGGCCTACCGCCTGCTGCGAGCCTGCCTGACCTGGGCAGAAGGCCGGCCGGAGTACCGAGGCCTGGTAGCCGCTGACGCCGTGACGAATACGGAGGTGCGCCGGGCCGTCCCGAAGCCCCAAGCCCGTGGCGACGTGCTCCAGCGGGAACAGTTGGCGCCCTGGTTCGATGCGGTACGGATGATGGGCAACCCGGTGGTGTCCGCGTACCTGCAGGCCCTGCTACTGACCGGCGCCCGCCGTGAGGAAATGGGGCGCCTGCGTTGGGAGGACGTGGACTTCCAGTGGCGGTCGCTGACCATTCGCGACAAGGTGGAAGGCGAGCGGGTCATTCCGCTAACCCCGTACATGGCGCACCTGCTGGCCGCCCTGCCGCGCCGGAATGAATGGGTCTTTTCCAGCCCCACCGCCAAGGCCGGCCGGCTTATGGACGGCAACCACGCCCACACGCGAGTTCTCGCCGCCGCCGGTCTGCCCCACCTGACCCTGCACGACCTGCGCCGGAGCTTCGGCACCCTTTCCGAATGGGTGGAGTGCCCGGTGGGCGTGGTGGCGCAGATTCAGGGCCACAAGCCCACCGCCCTGGCTGAAAAGCACTACCGCCGCCGACCGCTGGACCTGCTGCGCCTTTGGCATACGAAGATTGAAGCCTGGATCCTGGACCAGGCCGGGATCGACCAGCCGGCCGAAGACGAACAGCCCGCGGGTCTGCGGGTGGTGGATGGCAGGGCGCCGGCATGACGTTCCAGCGCCTCCCCTATATCACCAACCCGGAGGCTTTGCTGGCCGATGTGCGCCGCCGCTGCACTGAGTACCTGGAGCGGTGGCAGGTCACCCCTGCGGATGCCGGCAACGCTTACCGGGTGACGGTAGAGCACGGCGCGGTGCTGTTCCACGAGGGCCCGGAGCCGCTATACCTTACGGCCACCGCTGACGCCGCCGTGCGGCTGCTGGCGGCCGCCGATGCCTGGGTGAAGTGTCCGGCACGATGCGAGGCGGCGGACGCCCTGCGGGCCGCCATGGACCAACTACACCTGGACTTCACTGAAGGCCAAGGCCAGAAAGCCTACGGAGGGAAGAAAGGCGGAGCCGCCAGCCGACTGCCTGACCCCCTGGTCCTGGTGACCGAAGCCGAGGCACTGCGGGACGCTGGCGTGAAGCCCCACAAGCTGGCGGAGAAACAGGCGCAGAAGTACCACGTCGATGAAAGCGCCGTCCGCAAACGCTGGCGGCAATCCGGCCGCGATCCTAGAATAGCGGGCAGAAGCTAAGTTTCCGCCTGTTTTTCCCTTTCTAATCAGTGGATTACGTTTCATTTGCCGCGTAGCTTTATCCGTGTCGATCAACACAACACGGAGCAACCGGCATGACTACCACTGCACCAGTTACCGCCACTACGGCGGATGAATGGACCCCCACCCCGGCCGCACCTGGCTGGACCACCGAAGACTTCGCGGCAGCAATCAACGTTAAGCCCTCCACCATTCGCGTGCGCCTGTGCCGCACCGGATCCTACTTTGGGGTGCGGCCGCGGAAGTTGGCGAATGGCCGCCTGGTCTGGCCGCCTCACGCTGTTCAGATTCTGAGCCGGGGGTGAGTCATGGACCCGATTACCTTCCCCGCGCTGCCGGGCACGGCTGGCGTGTATCACCTGCTGAAAGCTGGCCGCGTGGTCTATGTAGGGGCCAGCACGAACGTATTGGCGCGCGTCGGTTTCTGGCATCGAACCGCCGAGTTCGATCAGTGGCGCGTCTTCCCTTGTGCGGCCGATGAACTGGAGGCCCTGGAGCTCGAACACATCCAGCGATACCGGCCACCCATGAACAGGGCGGGAGTCACCGGCCCCTACAAAGGCGGTCCCGTCCATGGGCTTACGGAAGCGGTGCTCGAGCACGGATCCCCGCAAGCCTACCTGGCCACCAGGCCGGCGCTGGTCTCGCCTGCTGATCTTCGACGCGCTGGGCTGAATGCCCCGCCGCATGAACTGCGCGCCATGCCGGGATTCCCCGCGCCCGTGGTGGAGCGACCGCACCGAGCAGCGCGCAAGGGTATGACTTACCGCTGGCGCCGGGCTGACGTGCTGGCGTGGTTCAACGAACAGGACCGGCAAGCGGCCGGGGTGCGATCCGCCCCCGTCGCCAAGCTGGTGGGGGCAGTCTGATGGCGGCCCGGAACGCTGGCAGAGGGGCCAGCGCCGGGCAGGGAGACACCAAACACACCGCCGGCCCGCTGACCCTGGACCAGGTGGCCCGCCGCCATGGCGTGCCCCGGGCAGCCCTGGGCCACGCGCTGCTGGCCGGCCGTGGACCACGGCACCGCGTTGTCCAGGGCACCGTCCTGGTGACCGCTGCCGACGCTGACGCCTGGGCGGCCGCCTTCCCATTGTGCCGAACAGGGAGGGCCGGTCATGGCTGAACAGTCCACCCGTATGCAGTGGATAAGCACCGTGGTATCCGACCAGGGCCCGCCGCAACCAGTGACGCGCCACGTCCTGCTGACACTGGCAACGCACATGGACAGCGCCGGGAACTGTTTTCCTGGCATCCGCCTTCTGGCGGAGGAAACCAGGCTAGACGAATCGACCGTCCGCCGGCACCTACGGACCGCCGTGGATGGTGGCTGGCTTTCGCGGCATACCGTGGGCGCACCGAACGGTGGGCAGGGCTGGCGCCGATATAGGTACCGGGCGCTTGTGCCAGCGGAAGGTGCGGAACCAGATTCGCCACGACTCGGGGAAGGTGCGGGCACAGAACCCGCACGTTCGGGGAAAGGTGCGGGTCCTCTGCACGAAGGTGCGGGTCCTGTGCCTGAAAGGTGCGGGTCCTCTGCCCGAAAGGTGCGGGCACACGTCCCGCTTAACCCACCCATAGAACCCAACCATAGAACCCACCCAGTAACCCAAGGTGGGCACAACGCACCCAATGCCCCAGACAATGGCACCGGCCAGCCGGACTTGCTGGGCACCCCGCAAGCGGGGCCCCCTTCGCGCCAGCGCGCGAAGCAGTCCAAGGGCAAGGATTACCCGGAGGCCTTCGAGCGGCTGTGGGAAGAACGGCCACGCCGTGCCGGTGGTGACCCGAAGCCGGCAGCGTTTCGCGCCTGGCAAGCCCGGATACGGGAGGGGCGAATCACTGAAGCACAAGCCCACGCCAAGGTGCTGGAGTACCGGCGGTTCTGTGAAGCCACGGGCAAGCATGGAACGGAGACTGTCCAGCAACTGGCAACGTTCTTCGGGCCGGTGAAGGAAGGCTACCTGCAGGACTGGACGCCACCACGGCCGGCCGGGCCGCCTGGTGAGCCGAACCGCTATCACGGCCTGGCCGCGAAGGACTACGGCACCACCCGGGGCGGCATCCTGGACGACACAAGCCCCCTGTCCAGCGACGGCAGCGCGGGCCCGCGCCCTGACCAGGGCGACCAGAGCGCCACCGAGACCAAAGCGAGCACCACTGCCAGCCGCTGGGGCCGTGGTACGCACGCCGGGATTCTTGCCGACGCGGTGGAAGGCGACCAGGGAGGGCGCGGCCATGGCTGACCAACAGCGAGACCACCAGACCCTGCCCGTTCCAGTGGAGGCATTCGAGACCTGGCTGGCCGGTATGTACGACCAGGCCTGGCACGAACGCGACCCCGTGGACCGGGCCGCCGCCCTGGCCGAGATGGAACACCCCGCCACCCTCCGCTTGCTGTTCGCCGCCTTCATGGCTGGCGCGCACGCCGCCAGCAAGCCCGCCCGCGTGGAAGCCCTACGGGAGGCTGCCGACGCCGCGAACGCCGGAGCGTTTCAGGGCGAAGCGGTCCTGGCCGTGGTGCGCCTGCTGTTCGAGGCGCAAGCCACCGCCCCCGGCACAGATTCACCCACCACCACGGAGGCCACGCCATGCCAACCGACTACCTGACCGAACAGTGCGGACCAGGCGCACGGCACCAGGCAGACCAGGCACCGCCGCCCCGGAACCCGTCCCGATCATGGCGCCGGGCTATGCCTGCGAAACCATCCCGACCAGCGGACTCTGAGACGGCCCGCCGCCACCTGGACGAAATGCGCCGGATGCTGGCCAAACCTGGAGACGGAGGGCCAGCGCAATGACCCCGAGCCAAGCCAAGCGCCGCGCCCTGGCCGCCCTGGGGGTGGCCCGTGAGCACGGGGCGATTACCGTCTGCCGTGACGTAGCCGGCCGTGTCCACGTGCTGGCCGGCCAGGACCTGGAGACCGTGGGCACGTACACCGCGACCGCCAAGGCCGAAGACCTGGCGGAGGATCTGGTGTTCGTCACCAGCACCACCGGCAGCAAGGCCACGCCAGAGGGCTGACCAGTGACCGCCCGGGCACCGCACACCAGTACCGCGCCAGCCGCACCGGAGACCCCGGTGGAACGGCTGCGCCTGCTGCTGCGCCTGCGGGACGCCTACCGGGCCGGGCAACCGCTGCCAGCCGAGGCCCTGGACCTGGTAGCGGAATCGGTGAACCTGCTGGAGACGGGGGCCGAACCGGGCGAAGCCCTGGGCCTGATTCGCGGCCCCGGGGAGGAACACCCGGCACGGACGGTCGCAAGGGAGCGGGCACGGGCATGGCTGGCGGTGGCCCTGAAGGCTACGCCAGGCGGGAGCGCATGGGCCCGTGCCAAGGGCCTGGCGGTGGCGCTGGGGCGCTTTGAGGCGGGAACCTGGCCCCGGTGGCGAGCCCTGGAGGAACCACCCGCAAGGGCCACCGAGCAACAAGCCGCCCTGTTCCGAGCGATGAAGGCAGCAACACGCGCCGGGGTGGCCCTGCCGGCTTCCGCCCGGGCACTGCTGCGCCTGGCTGAGCGTTGACAGCAACCCCGCCTTTTCGTGTCAACACGGCCACGGTCAACTGTCCCCGTGAACATGACCACCACCACGGAGGCACCCCGATGAAACTACGCATTCCCGATTCCTTCCGGGTCAGTTCGGAGGCCATGCAAAAGGCCGTCACCCGGAACCCCCGCACGGAACCCGAACGCCCCGCGTTCGATGAGGCCAAGCTGCTGCGCCTGCTGGACAAAGCGGACCGGCTACACCACGCCCACGCGGCAGTGACCGAGCAGCGCGACCAAGCCCTGCAACGTGTCCGCGAACTGGAGCGGCACGCCGCCTGGCTGGATGAGCGCGGCCACGCCATGGCCGGTGACGGTGACGCGGCCACCGAGAATCAGCACCAGGCCGAGAAGCTGGAGCAGGACCTGGACCGGGCCCAGCGCGAGTTCGACCGATTGGACGAAGCGTGGGAGGACAGCCGGGGCCAGTACCGCCAGGCCCGCGCCCTGGCTACTCGCCTTGAAGACTACGCCCGGGACGAACTGGGATGGACCCGCCCCGGCGAACCTACCAACCACGCGACCACCTGACCGGAGGCCGGACACCATGAGCAAAAACACCAAGACACCGAAAGCCCTGCAGGGCTTGTTCCAGGGCGCTGCCAGCAAGGCCCGCGAAGCCGTGGAGGAAGTGCGCCAGCAGATTGCCGAGACGCGCCACGAACGCGAGGCGCTGGCCACCGCACCGCTGACCAAAGCGGAGGCCGCCGAACGGATCCAGGCCTGGCTGGATGCTGAAGCAAAGCGGGCCCGACTGGACCTTATGGCCGGTGAGTTCGCCGCCCCTGGCCGTGGCCCCGGTCACCCCTTCCGCGTACCAGTGCGAGCCGGTGAACAGCGGTCCGCCGACCTGGGGCCGATCATTGCCGCCCTGTTCCCGGACCAGGTACGGGAGGCACTGCTGGCCGCATTGCCGGACGATGCCGGGGCCATTGCCATGACCGACCGTCCCGGACGGCTGGCCGAGCTGGACGCCCGTGTCCGGGACCTTGAGCGCCAGGAAGAAACCCTGATCGAGGAAGCCGAGGCCGCCGGGGTTGAGATCACCCGCCGATCTGACGCTAACCCCGACGCCATCCTGGCCGTGGAGTACCCGGACGCGGCCGAGGCCTGAGCCCTGGGGGTGGCCCGCCCTGGGCTGCCCCTGCTGATGACCTGGAGGACGAACGATGCACAAGCCAACGAACTGGGCCGGGATGATACCCAGCCGGCCGTTGAAGGCCCGCCAGCCGGAGACCACCACCGACACCCCTGCCACGGCTTCCACCAGCAATGCCGGTGGCGACTTTGAAGGCCTGGCCGCCCGGACGTACCGGGCACGCCGCGCCGGGGCACACGGAGCTTCTGTGGAAGCGACAGAGCCAAGCGCACCCATTGCCACGGGAGCCGACCAGGGGCAGGCCCTGGCAACGCTGGCCACCCGAACCTACCAACGGCGAGCTGCGGACCGGGCCGCATTCCGTGAACGTGCCGAGGACGAAGCGTTCCGGCTGGCCACGGAGCGCGGCCCCGATGGTGTCGGGGGACCCTGGGGCGACCGATAAGCCCTGCGGGGCGTTGAGGCGCGATTTAGCTAAAAATTCCGGAACATTACATGGGCAACACAAGGTGTTGATTTATGGCGAAAAACTCGGGTAACCCGCTGAATCTACGGGAGTTGTCGGAATTGACCGGCAAGGGCTTTCGCACCATCCGTGCTGCCCTGAAGAACCTGAAGCCCATGGAAGACCGGGGACGCGGCGGCATCTTCTACGACAGCCGGGAGGCGCTGCCCCTGATCTACAACGGTGGCGGCACCGATGACAGCGACGGCGACCTGGTGCTTGCCCGGGAACGGGCCCTGTTGGCGAAGGCGCAGCGGGAGCGGATCGAGTTACAGACGGCTGCGGAATCCGGGCGCCTGGTGGACAAGGCGAAGGCCAAGCGACTGGCGGCGGAGCTTGCCATGGCGCAGTCGAAACCCTGGACGCAGTGGCCCGCCCGAGTCTATGCCGAGATGGCCGCGGAGTTGGGGGTGGATGGGGTGAAGCTGCACCAGGTTCTGGATGAACACGTGCGCCGGCAGTTGGAGGCCGTCGCAACTGCACCAATGCACACCGCGAAGGGTGGCGTGGAACTGTCACCGCCCTGGAGCGGAGAAGACGACGAGGTGTTGGACGATGACGACGAACCCGAACTGTGAGCCGATCCGCCTGGGCCTGAATCTGGCGACGGACGATTGGGACACGGATATGGCCGACCTTGCCGCCGCGTTCCGCCGAGGGCTGAGCCCGCAGCCTGATCTGGCGCCGGAAGCCTACCGCGTCCTGGATAGCCTGCGGGCAAGCATCTGCGCAATCAGCGACGCAGACCTGGCGGCACTTGCGGCCCTGATTCAAGAGGACCCAATGGCGGCCCGCCTGCGGCTGCTGGACGCGATACAGGAAACTGAGACAGTGGCCCGGAAGGCGGTGGCCAACTAACCCAGCGGCGGGGGGTTGTTTCACGGCTGGCAGTGCCCCGCGCCACCCCTCTGAACTGGCGTTCTCCGGGGGTGGTTTCCTCTCACTGCCAGCCACCCACGGGGGCGGCTTGGTTGCTTCGAGCCCCCACCTTTGGCCCCCGGCTGGACGTATCCGGCCGGGGGTCTCTTTCTGCCCGGCCACCGTGGCGTGGACGGCACCGCCCGGACGGGCCATTCTGTCACCGGCGGCCGTGCCAGACTTCCAGCTGGCGGCGGGCGGTCGCGACCCTGGCCGGTCCTGTGCCGGGATGGCCCTTTTCGGCCAACAGCTCCACGTGAACGGAAATTCCGCTTAAGCTGCTATGGGGGAGGTTGAAAGTTTGCTAGGCTTCGGGTCAACACAGCATGTGCAGGCGGGAGGACAGAATGGACCCTGATCGGGTACCAGTGCGGCTCAAGCATGACCCCATCGTGGAAGCGTTGTGGGAGATTCGCTTTTCGTCTGAGACGCCGTCTGTCTCCGATCTCTTGCCCGGGCTGATTTTTCAGAATCTGAAGAGGCAGTATTCTCGCATCGAGAAGTTGCCAGTCTCCCAGTTGCCTGCCCCCGTTCTTCAATCTGACCCCTCGTTGCGCTACGCGCCTCAGGTTCGCTTGGTGGGGCCGAAATATTCTGTCCAGGTTGGCAATAAAGTCGTTTCACTCAGTTGCCCGGCTCCGTATAGCGGATGGGAGCAGTTTGAATTCCATATTTTAGAGTTGGCCGATGCCCTAAAAGAAACCCAGTTACTCGATAAGATCGAGCGCTTTTCCTTGAAGTATGTTGACTTTATCTCCTTTGATGAAAGTCCTTCCTTGGATTGGATTCGATTTGACCTGAAGCTTGGTGCCAGATCCCTTTCGAATAATCCAATTCAGCTTCGGACCGAAATTCGCGAGCGGGATCTTCTCAAAATTGTTCAAGTTGTCAATCCGGCTAACGTTCGGATGGAAAAGGGCGAAAAGAAGAGCGTCAGCAAAAGCGGGCTTTTGGTCGATATAGATACGATCGACGATAAAAGTTCGTCTGATTTCTGGACTGAGTTCCCAAGTCGGCTTAAGCACGTCCATGACGAGGGAAAGAAGCTCTTTTTTGAAATACTTTCTCCAAGTACGCGAGAACGACTTGGACCTGAATACTAAATGGAGGGAGCGACCATGAGCCAGGATACCTATTTCAGTGGAAACGGGACATGGTTTGGCGGCTATGGTGGCGCTGCCTCGATGGCTGTATTTGCGGCCATGCTTGCTGCGCCTGGAATTGTCGAAGCTGAGCCAGTTGAATCCGAATCCCGATACGTTTTCCCCCACGCTGGATCCAGCACCCTTTCCGGTCTGGTCGAGTTCGAGCAGGCGGAGGACGTAGAACTTTACAGGCCACGTACGGAGCTTGGTCGTAAATTGGTGGAACTGCGACAGAAAGCGATTTCTGAAGGCATGGATCTCTGGGACGCAGACAGAATTGCCTATGAGGTTCGGGAGCGGAGAGGGGAAATTTGAGGCATGTCCTCGGCGCGTCGGCTTTACTTGGATACCGGGGTGCTTATTTCTGCATTCAGAGGTGAGAGCGATCTGGCGAACCGGGCACTAGAGGTTCTGGATGACCCAAATGTCTGTTTGGTTGTGTCTGAGTACGTAGATTTGGAGGTGCTCCCGAAGCCCGTCTTCCACAGAATGACGGAGGAAACGGAGTTCATGCGTGCAATTCTCGACGCTTCAGAGCGTGTCGAGTCTACAAGCGCGATTCGGGAAGAGGCGTTCAACCTGGCTTGCGCCTACGGACTGGGTGCATTGGATGCTTTGCATGTGAGTGCGGCGGTGGCGGCTGGCGTGGAAGAAGTCGTTACCTCGGAGAAGTCCACTAAACCGATTTGCCGTGTGGAAGAGGTGTCTGTGCGCTCGTTGTATGATGAAGGTTGATCGACCTACAGTCCATCGCCGTTGCGGAGCCAATCGAGTACAAGGCCGCTCAATACCGCGATCAACATCCCTATCGCAATCACCCCAGCGTAGCGAGTAATTTTTCGGGCGATCCATCTGGTGCTTCCGACTGTCCAGTGATATTCGGGGTGCTCAGGCGGCAGGAAGCGTTCGCCGTCTCGAAAAACGCCAAGCTTCCAGCGCAACAACTGCGCGTTATCTTGCCCGCCGTACCACCATCGGCGGAGGGCGACCCGAAACCGCCACCACTTGGAGTGCTTATGATCGGCCCGGATGGGCGTCTTTGGGTCCTCGGCCTCAGTCATCGTCCTGCCTGGAGGCCGGGCTATGAGTGGAAGGCCGCGGGCTGCTTGAAATGGTGTGCTTGGTGAAGACCCCATACACGTGGCCGCAAGAATCGCAATACGCAACTTCAAACCACGGGTCGCCGGCTTCTGAAATTTCCTGGCTGGAATCTGAAACGATGTGATGAAGGCCTGAGACGGCACACTTCGGACAGGTCGGTTCGGCCATGGTGGCTCCCTCCCTTTTTGTCTTGATGCTGCGTTTGTCGAAGGCCGCTTCCCATGTGCTTCCCGGGACTTCGTGGCGGCTGTTGCTCGGCTTACTAAATCCCTATATGTCTTTGTTTTGTATGGTGGGCCCGGTCGGACTCGAACCGACGACCAAGGGATTATGAGTCCCCTGCTCTAACCAACTGAGCTACAGGCCCGTGACGCCGTATCTGTCACGCGCGCAGTATACCTGTCCATCCCCGGAGCTGTCAGCCGTCGGTACGCGATACGCGTATAGGCCTGATTCTAAAAATATCATTGTAAATGATACCTATTCGCAATAGCATTCATAATCGGTTTCAGTAGGCTCTGGTACAGGGATGATATCGATGTGAGCGGCGGGGTGGGCCGTGGTCCGAACCAGATTACCAAACAATCAGATCCGCAATGAGAGAGAGGAATAATCATGCAACGAGACAGACGACCTCTACCGCTTCCGTTCGTGGCGGCGGCCATCGCAACGGCGTTCGGGGGAGCGGCCGGCTCGGTCGGAGCGCAGCAGGGCACGGAGTTGCTGCCGCTGGTGGTCACGGCCGGGGGTACCGAGCAGGATGTTGAAAACGCGCCCGCCAGCGTGACGGTGATTACCCGGGAAGAACTGGAGCGCCGCCAGATCCGGAATATCGCCGACGCTATCCGCAATGTCGAGGGTGTGGACGTCGACGGTCTTGATGCCCGCAGCAACAAGACGGGCAATCGCAGTATCAGCATCCGTGGTCTGCCGCCGGAGTACACGCTGATCCTGATCGACGGAAAACGCCAGAACGTTCCCGGCACGGTGGCACCGAACGCGTTTGGCGACACATCCACGGCCTTCCTCCCGCCGGTGGCGGCCATCGAGCGCATCGAGGTCATCCGTGGCCCGTTGTCCACGCTCTATGGGTCGGACGCGCTGGGGGGCGTGGTCAACATCATCACCCGGCGTCCCGGCGAGGAATGGGGCGGCAATCTCACGCTGGACAGCACGTTCCAGACAGACAGCGAGTTCGGCGGCTACCATACCTTCGAGGCATACGGGGCCGGCCCGCTGATCGAGGACACGCTCTCCATGCAGATCTACGGGCGCACCTTCGAGCGCGCCGAGTCGCGTATCAACTTCCCCACGGGCACCGAGCCCAGCCTGGTGGACAACCGGACCATGGGGCAGAATCCGGTGGGTGCGAACATCAATACCCTTGGCGGTAAACTGATCTTCACGCCGACACGGGACCACGAATTCTATATCGGTTACGACATCACCGAGCAGACCTACAACAATGATCGCGGACAGATGGGCCGTATCGATTCCGGGCGTGGCTACGACGATGAGCTTGGATTCAACCGTGACCAGATCTCGCTGGGCTACACTGGCTTCTACCAGCTCGGCACCTGGAATGTGGACCTGTACCGGAACAGCACGGAAACCACAGGCAGGCTCATTCCCTCCGCCGCGGTACCGCCGAATTCACCGCGCCTGGATAGCGACCGGCGGCTGGAAAGCCAGGTGGACGTGGTCGACACGAACTTCGTGATGCCACTGGGTAATCACGTTGTCACCGTCGGTGCGCAGTACCTGGATGCGGAGTTGACGGACGGCATTCCCCGTCGCACGTTCAGCAACAGTCAGGTCAGCGTATTTGCGGAGGACGAGTGGTTCATTACCAACACGTTCTCGCTGACCACAGGTCTGCGTTACGAGGACAACGACTCCTTCGGCAGCCAGGTCACGCCGCGCGCATATGCGGTCTGGAATGCGACGGACCGTATCACGGTGAAAGGCGGTGCCGGACGGGGCTACCGTGCTCCGTTCCTGGAGCAGTTGGAAGACGGCATCATCGGCTACGGCAACCAGGGGCAGGATCCCCTGTTCGGCAACCCCGACCTGAAGCCGGAAGTCAGCAACAACTACGAGGCCTCCATCGCCTACAGCAATCGCCGCAATTTCCGCGGCCAGGTGACGGTGTTCTATACCGAGCTGAAGGATCGCATCGAGCGGCCCACCGCCGCCGCAGGCGAGACGGATGAGTTCGCCAACATCGGCGAGTCGGTCATCCAAGGTGTCGAGCTGGCCGGCTCCTACACGTTCCTGCCGGACTGGACCATCTCGGGCAACTACACCTACACCGACAGCGAAGTGCGAAGCAGCAACATCGAGGGCTTTGACCGGGGCGACCCTCTGTTCGGCGTGCCCAAGCACCGGATCAATGCCCGCCTGGGCTGGCAGACCACCCCGCGGATGAACAGCTTCGTCGAGGGTGAGTACGTCAGCAGCCGTCACCGGCCGGATAGCTTCCACGAGCCACAGTTGGGTGGTAATGCCCAAGGCGCCTCCGAGGCGCTGGGTGATTTCTACGGCTTTGCCGTGTTCAACCTCGGTGCCACCTACGCCATCACCCGTAACGCCAGGGTTACCACAGCGGTGCTGAACGTCTTCGACAAGGACTTCAACGATTATCGGGCGTATCCGCTGCGCAACGATCCCGACACAACGGCGTACAGCAACGTGTACAACAATATCTACGAGCCGCGGCGCATATTCGTGTCCATGTCCATGGACTTCTGAACCGCATAATAAGCTCCTAAAGCAAAAGCCCCGGCGTTTGCCGGGGCTTTTTACGTTCTGGAGTACGCGAACGCCGCTACTGCTCGTCCAGGAAGCTCCGCAGGGATTCGGAGCGGGTCGGGTGGCGCAGCTTGCGCAGGGCCTTGGCCTCGATCTGGCGGATGCGCTCGCGGGTCACGTCGAACTGCTTGCCCACTTCCTCCAGCGTGTGGTCGGTGTTCATGTCGATGCCGAAACGCATGCGCAGCACCTTGGCTTCACGCGGTGTGAGGCCGCCCAGCACGCCCCGCACGGCTTCCTTCAGCCCCTCACGGGTCGCGGAGTCGATCGGGGACATCACCATCAGGTCCTCGATGAAATCGCCCAGGTGGCTGTCCTCGTCGTCGCCGATGGGCGTCTCCATGGAGATCGGCTCCTTGGCGATCTTCAGCACCTTGCGGACCTTGTCCTCGGGCATCTCCATGCGCTCGGCCAGTTCTTCCGGCGTCGCTTCGCGGCCCATCTCCTGCAGCATCTGCCGCGAAATGCGGGTGAGCTTGTTGATGGTTTCGATCATGTGCACCGGAATGCGGATGGTGCGGGCCTGGTCCGCGATGGAGCGGGTGATGGCCTGCCGAATCCACCAGGTAGCGTAGGTGGAGAACTTGTAGCCGCGCCGGTATTCGAACTTGTCCACCGCCTTCATCAGGCCGATGTTGCCCTCCTGGATCAGGTCCAGGAACTGCAGGCCGCGGTTGGTGTACTTCTTGGCGATGGAGATCACCAGTCGAAGGTTGGCTTCCACCATTTCCTTCTTGGCACGCCGCGCCTTGGCCTCGCCAATGGACATACGGCGGTTGATCTCCTTCACTTCGGCGATGTTCAAGCCGTTCTTGTCCTGAATGGCAATAAGCTGGTCCTGGGCGTAACGCACCTGATCCTGCAGCTCGGCCAGCTTTTCCGCGTAGGGTTCCTTGCCCTTGATAAGTCCCGAGACCCACTCGGTGTTGCTCTCGTTGCCCGGGAACGATTTCAGGAACGCCTTGCGTGGCATGCCGGCCTTCTTCACGCAGGATTCCATGATTACGCGTTCCTGATGGCGGATACGCTCCACCGCCAGGCGCAGTTGCACGACCAGATCGTCCAGCACTTTCGGCGCCAGCTTCATGCTCAGGAACAACGCCGCCATGTCCTCGCGCAGCGCCTTCACTTCCTTGCTGCTTCCACCCTTGGAAGCCAGGAATTCCTGAGTTTCGTCGTACAGCTCCTGCATGCGCGTGAACAGTTCCCGCGCCTGCTCCGGATCCGGACCGGTGTCCGGGGAAGGGGTGTCGCTGTCGTCATCGTCGTCACTGTCGCTGTCGTCGTCGGACGATGCAGCGGAGGCGTCCTGGGGGCTACTGGTATCGTCATCGTTGCTGCCGGAGGTGGTTTCCTCGTCCGGCGTGCGGAAATTGGCCACCACGTCGCTCAGGCGCTGTTCTTCGCGCTCCACTTTTCCATATTCGTCCAGCAGCAAACGCGCGGATTCAGGGTAGGCGGCCAGCGCCGTGACGACCTGGTCCAGGCCTTCCTCGATGCGTTTGGCCAGCATGATCTCGCCTTCGCGCGTCAGCAGTTCAACCGTCCCCATTTCCCGCATGTACATGCGCACGGGGTCGGTGGTGCGGCCGAATTCGGCGTCCACCGCGGCCAGTGCGGCCGCCGCTTCCTCCGCGGCGTCTTCGTCGTCGGTGGTGACAGCGGAATCGTTCAGGAGCAGCGAGTCGGAGTCGGGCGCCACCTCGTGCACGGTAATGCCCATGTCATTGATCATGCCGATGATGTCTTCGATCTGCTCCGGGTCGACGATGTCGTCGGGCAGGTGATCGTTGACTTCGGCATAGGTCAGGAAGCCCTGCTCCTTGCCTTTGGCGATCAATTGTTTAATCTGGGATTGCTGGTCCTGCGTCATACTCACCAACCTGAAAAAGGGCTTAGCGACGGCGCGCGGTAAAAGTGAACCGGGCATTATAGCGGCTAAATCGTCATGTTCCAGCGATTTATCCGTGTTCCGAGCGTTTGGCCTGCAACAGTGCCAGCCACTCCTGGTGCTCTTCCGGCGTCAGCACCCCCTGCTCCAGTCGTTGCTGCAAGTATTGCAAGCGTTGACGGGCCAGCAAGATTTCCAGCTGCGCCATTGCATCCACGAACTCCCTTTCCAAACCGTCTTCCGGTACCAGATGGTCCCAGGTTGCCAGTTTCCACAGCGCCCCTTCGTGCTCGGAACCCCGAAACCGTTCCAACAGGGCGCTGGTACTTAGATGAGGTTCCTCTCTCAAAAATTCAATCAGTTGCGCAAGAAGATCCGCTCCGGGCAAGTGTAGCCGGCAAATCATGGCCGGGGGCAGCGCATGGGCCGCGAGTGCCGGTCGCTGCAGTAACAAGGCCACCGCTACCCGCACCGTCGTGCGCCGCTGGGGCCGACCTGCCAGCTTGCCCGTGCGTGGCTGCTCCGGCGGGGCCGGGCTCTTGCCAGCCACGGCGGCATCCACATGGCGGCGATCCACCCGCGCCACGCGGGCCAGCTCGTCCAGCATCAGGTCTCGCAGCACGCCCGGCGGAACCTTGCCCAGCAGCGGGGCGGCACGCTCGGTCAGTCGTGCCCGACTATCCATCGTGCGCAGGTCCTCGCTGCGCGCCAGCTCCTGGAACAGGAACTCCGACAACGGTGGCGCTTCGTCGAGCAGCCGGCGAAACCGGTCAGGATCCGCGCGCACCAGGCTGTCCGGGTCCTCGCCATCCGGCAGGAACAGGAAGCGGGCCTGCCTTTCGTCACGCATGGCCGGCAGCGCGTTCTCCAGGGCTCGCCAGGCGGCCTGCCGTCCGGCGCGGTCGCCATCGAAGCAGAACACCACGTTGCGCGTGGTCTGGAACAGTCGCTCCACGTGCTGTGTGGTGGTTGCGGTGCCCAACGTTGCCACGGCATTCGGAAAACCGTGCTGTGCCAGTGCCACCACATCCATGTAGCCCTCCACAACCAGTATGTCGGCAGGATGCCGCTCGGCTTGAAGGCACTCGTAGAGTCCGTAGAGCTCTCTCCCCTTGTGGAAGACGGGTGTTTCAGGGGAATTGAGGTACTTGGGTTCTCCATTATCCAGTACGCGGCCGCCGAAGGCGACGATACGGCCGCGGCGGTCGCGAATGGGGAACATGATGCGATCGCGGAAACGGTCGTATTGCCGGCCGTCCTTCTCGGCCAGCATGCCGGCCTGCAGCAGCTGGGATCGATTCTCCGGTTTGCCGATCGCTTTCAGCAGGTTGTCCCAGCCGGGCGGCGCGAAGCCGATGCCGAAGCGCGCCGCGATCTCGCCGCTCAGGCCCCGCTTGCGCAGATAGTCCACGGCGCGCTCCCGGTCGGGGTGCGTGCGCAGCCACTTTCTATAGGTGCGCTCGGCGGCGCTCAGCACCTCGTGGAGGCCGCGGGTTTGCGGTGTCTGATCCTGGCGTGCCTCGCGTGGCACCTCCAGTCCGACCATGCTTGCCAGGGTTTCAACCGCTTCCGGAAACTCCAGACGGTCGTATTCCATCAGGAAGTGCAGCGCCGTGCCGTGCGCGCCACAGCCGAAGCAGTGGTAGAACTGCTTGCTGGGGCTGACGGTGAACGATGGTGTCTTCTCGGTGTGGAAGGGGCAAAGCGCCTGGTAGTTGCTGCCAGCCCGTTTCAGAGCGAGCCGGGCGCCAATGACCTCCACGACATCAGCCCGCGACAGCAACTCGTCAATGAACTGCTGGGGAATGAGTCCGGCCATGGCGGCTCCGTAAGGACAACTGCAATACGATGGGCGATATCATATCCGGATGGAAGCAAACGGCGCTGCTGCCTTCCCATCTCAGAAAACCAGGGGCGGCGTAGCAGCCGGCTCAGCTCCCGAGCAGGGCCTTGACGCGGGCGCTGGCAGCACCCATGTCTGCGCGCCCCTGCAGCTTCGGCCGCAGCACACCCATGACTTTGCCCATGTCCTGCATGCCACTGGCGCCGGTCTCGCGGATGGCATCCTGAATCAGGGCCTCCACTTCTTCATCGCTCAGCGGCTGGGGCAGAAATTCTTCCAGCACGCCAATCTCGTAACGCTCCTTGTCGGCAAGGTCGCTACGGTTGTGCGTTTCATACTGCTGGATGGATTCCTGGCGCTGCTTCACCTGCTTGCTCAGCAGGGCGACGATCTGATCATCGTCCAGTTCGATACGCTCGTCCACTTCCCGCTGCTTGATGGCCGCGGTAATCAGGCGCAAGGTGGCCACGCGCGGCTTGTCGCCGGCACGCATGGCCTGCTTGACCGCATCGGTGATGCGGGTTTTGAGTTCACCGGAGCCGCTCATGAATGATGAGCAGGCTTCAGTAGAGGCGAACGCTGCGCTGCTGTTCCCGGGAGATGCGCTTCATGTGGCGCTTGACGGCGGCAGCCTGCTTGCGCTTGCGGACCTGGGTGGGTTTCTCGTAATGCTCGCGACGGCGGATTTCGGAGAGAACACCGGCTTTTTCGCAGGACCGCTTGAAGCGCCGAAGGGCAACTTCAAAATGCTCGTTTTCTCGAACCTTGACGTTGGGCATGCAGCTAGACACCTTCCTCGTTTCGTGATCCGCCGCGGAAAAGGCGGAATCTCCAGACATGGGCGCGGTATTCTATCCGCGTGCGGAGTCGAATACAACTGCGCCGTGGGCATGGCAGGGAATGTTAGACTGCGCGACTGCTTACGAGCCCCCTGGGAGGTCGCTGACGTGCGCGTGCTGGGAATTGAGACATCCTGCGATGAAACCGGTGTGGCGGTTTACTGCAGCCGGCAGGGCCTGCTGTCGCACGCCCTGTACAGTCAAGTCCACATGCATGCCGAATATGGTGGCGTGGTGCCGGAGCTGGCATCCAGGGATCATGTGCGCAAGGTGTTGCCACTCACCCAGGAGGTGCTGGACCAGGCTGGCCTGACCGTGGCCGATCTGGACGGCGTTGCCTATACCCGTGGCCCGGGTCTGGTGGGCGCGTTGCTGGTGGGGGCGGCTGTGGCGCGAAGCCTGGCCTATGCCCGAAGCCTGCCGGCCGTGGGCGTGCATCACATGGAAGCCCACCTGCTCGCCCCGATGCTGGAGAGCGAGCAGCCGGAATTCCCGTTCGTCGCACTGCTGGTTTCCGGGGGCCATACCATGTTGGTGCAGGTGGCCGGCGTCGGGCGCTACAAGCTGCTCGGACAGTCACTGGACGATGCGGCGGGGGAGGCGTTCGACAAGACCGCCAAGCTGCTGGGGCTTCCGTATCCTGGCGGGCCCGCGCTGGAGCGCGCAGCCGCCGGTGGGGATCCGGCTCGGTATCGATTTCCGCGACCGATGACGGACCGCCCGGGGCTGGATTTCAGCTTCAGCGGCCTGAAAACCTTCACCAGGAATACCGTGCAGGCGGATGGCGGGCATGCTGATGCGCAGGCGGACATCGCCCGCGCATTCCAGGATGCCGTGGTGGACACGCTGGCCATCAAGTGTCGTCGCGCCTTGCAGCAGACAGGTGTGCGCGGGCTGGTGGTGGCCGGTGGCGTGGGCGCCAACAAGGCGTTGCGCGCCCGGCTGCGGGATGTGGCCGAAGCGGAAGGCGCCCGGGTGTACTACCCAAGGCTGGAGCTTTGCACCGATAACGGTGCCATGGTGGCGCTGGCCGGCGCCATCCGCTTGCAGGCGGGGGAGCGTCTGCCGGGCAATGCCTTCGACGTGGTGGCCCGCTGGCCGTTGGAGAGCCTGCGTCCCCCGGGTGAGGGCACGTTGACGGAGCGCGGGAATGAATCAGCGCTTCCTTGAGGGTTACTCCGGCTCCGAAGGCTTCTTGACGCCGATCTTGTTTTCCTTGCCGGCAATCAGGTTGCGGATGTTGCTGCGGTGGCGCCAGAAAGTGACCGCTGTGATGAAGACCATCGCCAGCACGATAGAGAGCGGGTTGCCAAACAGCAGCAGGTAGAGTGGCGCCAGCAGAAAGGCGCTCAGCGCCGCCAGTGAGGAGTAGCGGAACAGGGCTGCCATGGCCAGCCAGGTGGCGACGGTGGCGAGCAGGCCGGGCCAGGACCAGGCCAGAAGCACGCCCAGGCCGGTAGCCACCCCCTTGCCGCCGATGAAGCCGAAGAACACCGGATACAGATGACCCAGAAAGGCTGCGACCCCTGCCAGCGCAACCACCGGTGCGTCGCGGCCTAGCAGGACGATGACCAATACCGGCGCCGTCCCCTTCAGGAAATCCCCGGCCAGGGTAAGCCCCGCCGCCTTTCTGCCCCCGTGACGCAGCACATTGGTGGCCCCCGGGTTGCCGGAACCCACTGTTCGCGGGTCTGGCAGGCCGAGCATTCGGCACACCAGTACCGCGGTGGAGATGGAGCCCACCAGGTAGGCCAGCAATATCAGTATGGCGTCGATGATCATCGCGGTATTGAACGGTGCCGAAGGGCGCCGGTCAAGGTCGGTGCATCATGCGTCGGTCACCGTCGAATGTTGTTGCGCCGCACAAGCCTGGCCGGGTATGGGCTATCCCCGGTATGATCTGCGCGAATCGGGGCAATGGATCGGGTATCGTCGATGAATCGCGTGTTTGTCGAAGGCCTGTCGGTGCAGGCTGTCATCGGGACCTATGACTGGGAACGGGAGTTGTCCCAGACGGTGGTGCTGGATCTGGAGATGGCCTGGGATACCAGTTCCCCCGCCGAGCATGACGATCTCGCACAGGCCCTGGACTATACGGCGGTGTGTCGCTTCACCACCGACCTGGTGCAACAGGGCCGGTTTCATTTGCTGGAAACCCTGGCGGAACGTCTGGCCGCGGCCCTGCAGGAGCAGTTCGGTATTCGCTGGCTGCGCATCCGGGTGGCAAAACCGGGGGCGGTGGCCGGTGCCCGTACGGTGGGTGTGGTTGTCGAGCGTGGCGAGGGGTGACGGTGTGGCCTGGGTTTACGTGAGTATTGGCAGTAATATCGACGCCGAAAGACACATCCGCCTGGCGGTGCGGGATCTGCGGCGTGAATATGGGCCACTGACCATTTCGCCGGTCTACCGCAGCGAGTCCGTGGGTTTCGATGGCGATGACTTCCTGAACCTGGTGGTGGGTTTTGACACCGCGTTGGAACCAGTGGAACTGGCGGACGCACTGCGTGCAATGGAGGCCAGGCACGGCCGGGTACGCGGCGGAAGCAAGTTCTCCGCGCGGACGCTGGATCTGGACATTCTCACCTACGATGACCTGGTGTTCAGCGAGGGGCGCCTCAGCCTGCCCCGGGACGAGATCACCCGCTATGCCTTCGTGCTCGGGCCGCTGGCGGACATTGCCGGCGGGCGCAGCCATCCGGTGCTCGGGCAGACCTACGCCGACCTCTGGGCTGCGTTTGATGCCAGTGGTCAGCCCATGGAGCGCGTCGAGCTGGAGCTGGAGTCCGATGCCTGACCATCCTGCTCCACTTGTGTGCTGGCGGAGCCTGGCATGAACGAGGCGATCTGGCAGCTTCCCGATGCCTGGCCGCAGCCGGACCCCGACGCCCTTGCGGCGAGCAAGGAGCTGGCTGAACGCTTGTGCCGGCGTATCGAGGAGCGTGGTGGCTGGTTGTCGTTCGCAGACTGGATGGAAGCGGTGCTCTACGAGCCCGGCCTCGGCTACTACACCGGGGGCGGCGCCAAGTTCGGGACAGCCGGCGATTTCGTGACCGCTCCGGTGGTCTCCCCTCTGTTCGCCTGGAGCCTGGCCGGCGACTGCCGCCGGGTGCTGGAGGCGGGTGGCGATTCCATTCTCGAGTTCGGGCCCGGTGACGGCAGCCTGTGTTTGGAACTGCTGGCGGAGCTGGAACGCCAGGGCTCCCTGCCGGACCGATATCTGCTGCTGGAGCGGAGCGCCTCGCTGCGACAGCGACAGCGCGAAATGCTGTCACGTCTGTCGGATCGGGCGCGCCGGTGCGTGGCGTGGGTGGAGCAACCGCCGCAGGCCCTGAAGGGCGTCATTCTTGCCAACGAGGTGGCGGATGCCCTGCCGGTGCGGCGATTCCGTCGCGTGACCGAGGGCGCGCTGGAACTCGGTGTGGAGTACGAGCCCACCGAAGGCTTTCGCTGGGGTTCTCGTGCCACCCCGACGGCCGACAGGCTGGTGGCTGCGCTGGAGCGGGATCTGGGCCGCAGCCTGGAGCCCGGATATGAGTCCGAATTGCACGAGCAACTCCCTGCCTGGGTGGCGACCATGGCCGATACGCTGGCGCAGGGACTGTGCTTGATCATCGATTACGGGTACCCTCGCAGGGAGTATTACCACCCACAGCGTTACCAGGGAACGGTGATGTGCCATTATCGACACAGGGCGCACGGCAATCCTTTGGTGCTCCCAGGGCTGCAGGATGTCACCGCGTTCGTGGATTTCACGGCGATGGCCCTTGCTGCCGTGGATAGCGGGCTGGACGTGCTCGGCTATACACCGCAGGCGCAGTACCTGATGGGGTCCGGTGTGACCGGGGTACTGGAGCAGCGGATGGCGGAGGCGGATACCGCCACCCAGCTGCGGTTGAGCCAGCAGGCCAAGACATTGATGTTGCCTGGTGAGATGGGTGAGCGCTTTCAGGTGCTGGGGCTGGGCAGGCATTGTTCTGTCATGCCCTCGGGTTTCTCCACCTATAATCGCCTGGAGCGATTGTAACCAGCGGAACGATGAATAGGCAGTATGGCGTATAACGCGCACGGGCGACGGCTACTGGTCATTAGCGGCGAGCAGGAAGGGCTTGCCGACCTCCGCGACATCCTCAAGCAGGACGGGCACGAGGTGCTTGCTGCGGAGACGGAAAGCCGGGCGCTGGGCCTGATGCGCACTCGCCGGGTCGATGCGTTTCTGCTGGATCTGGGCGAAACTTCCGACGGCTTGCAGATCTGCCGCAGCCTCCGCGCCCAGCCCGGCTACTTCATGGCGCCGCTGCTGGGCATTACGAATTCCTCACAGTCCGATGACTGGCAGGCGGCGTTTCAGGCCGGCTGCGATGATGTGCTGCGCAAACCCATCGAGTCGGTCATCCTGCGTGCCCGGCTGCTGAACCTGCTGGAAAAGGCGGATTACGCCAGTGAGCTGGAGCGTGTGCGCGCCAATCTGGCCCGCTATGTCTCGCCGCGTCTGCGACAGCTTCTGCAAACGGCCCGCGCGGGCGAGGGGCTGCCTGCGCCCAAGGAGCAGGACGTCTGCATTCTGTTCTCCGACATCCGCGGCTTCACATCCCTTTCCCGTACCATTCCCGCCGAAACGCTGTTCAACACCGTCAGCCGCCATCTGGGCTTCCAGGTGGAGTCGGTCTACGCCCATGGCGGTTACGTGGACAAGTTCGGCGGCGACGGCATCATGGCGGTGTTCGACGGGGAGGACATGGTGCACAACGCCTGCGCCTGCGCTTTGGACATCATGGACACCAATTATGAACTGCAAACGAACAGCGCCGAACTGACCATCCCGCTGGGCATCGGTATTCACACCGGGCCGGTTGTGGCAGGCAATATTGGCAGCGGTGAGCACCTGGACTACACGGTGATCGGCAACACAGTGAACCTGGCTGCCCGCCTGTGCGGCTACGCACGGCCGATGGATGTCGTGGTGTCGGATGCTGTCTATCGGGCACTGGGCAAGCGGCAGGATATCCGCTGCGTAGAGCCGCAGCAGGCGGAAATCCGCGGGCTGACCGGCAAGGTCACGCTGTATCGGCTGGAGGGGCCTTCCCGGGCGGTGGTTTCCTGAGCGTTCCTACGGGGTTCCCCGTGTGGTCATCTCTTCCTGCGAGCGCGCTTCTTTTACCGCGCGAATGGCGTCCAGCCTTGCTTCCCGCAGCGCGCGGGCGATCTCCTTTCCCTGCAGGCCCTCGCGTGCGAATGCGCCGCCATCGATCGCCGCCGCGGTTTCCAGGCAGGCGGCCAGCAGGGGACGCTGGGGGTAATCCCTTTCCTCGAACCCCGTTCTGCCACGGGCGTCGGCCTCACAGGCCAGGAGCAGCGCATGAAAGCGCTCCGGACGCCGGAACGCGTCACAGCGCTCCAGCAGCTTGAGCACCGTCTCCGGGCGCAGTTCGGGTGCGCGATGCACATTCAGGTGGTGTTCACACGCCATCAGTGCCAGTTCCCGGTGCGCGTTGGGCACCTTGTAGCGGGCGCAGACCTCCCGGACCAGCGGGATTCCCCGCCGTTCATGGCCGATGTGGCGCGGCAGGTCCTGTTCCGGCGTGGCGCCCTTGCCCAGGTCGTGCATCAGCGCCGCGAAGCGCACCTCCGTGCTGTCGCTCAGCCGGGCTGCCTGGTCCAGGACCATCAGGGTGTGCACGCCGCTGTCCACCTCCGGGTGGTATTCCGGTCGTTGCGGTACACCGAACAGGGCTTCGAGTTCCGGTAGCAGCCGTACCAGTGCGCCGCAATCCCGCAGCACCTGGATGAAGGCGGAAGGCCGTTCCTCGCCAAGGGCTTTTGCCATTTCCTGCCAGACGCGCTCTGGAACCAGCGCGTCCACCTCGCCGTCCGCCGCCATCTGCCGGGCCAGGGCCACGGTCTCCTCCGCCGGACGGAAACCCAGCGGCGCGTAGCGGGCGGTGAAACGGGCCAGGCGCAGAATGCGGACCGGGTCTTCACGAAATGCGTCGGAAACGTGCCGCAGTAGCCGCCGCTCCAGGTCCTGGTAGCCGTTGAACGGGTCCACCAGCGTGCCGTCCGGGCGTTCGGCCATCGCGTTCACGGTCAGATCGCGACGTGCCAGATCCTGCTCCAGCGTCACGTCCGGCGCCGCATGAAAACTGAAACCGTGATAGCCGCGTGCGGTCTTGCGCTCGGTCCGCGCCAGCGCGTATTCCTCGTGGCTGGCGGGGTGCAGGAACACCGGGAAGTCCTTGCCCACTGGCCGGAAGCCACGACGCTCCATCTCCGCTGGTGTCGCACCAACCACCACCCAGTCGCGCTCCTTCACCGACCGCCCCAGCAGCCGGTCGCGGACAGCGCCGCCCACCAGATAGACGTCCAGACCCTCGGTGACGGACTCGCTGCTCATCGGCCGGCGATCTGGCGGAAGCGATTGTAGCGGCCTCGGGCGTGCTGCGATCCCAGGTATGCGGGCACGATGGTTTCCACCGCGGTGGGGTGCACGCCCAGCTTCGGCAGGCCGTTGTCCTTGGAGACATTATCCACCGTCGCTGAGAGGTAGTTGTCCATCGAGTAGGGTTTGGTTGGCCACAGGCCCAGCAGCCGGGCCTGGAGGCGGGACAACCAGTCCGGGGCGGGGAGTACGATGCGGCGCAGCCGCGCCATGCGGGCGGTGTAGTCCACCAGTTCCTTCAGCGTGTATTCCTTCGGGCCGCACAGATCATAGGTCTGGCCATAGGTACTGCGGTCCGTCAGGCAACGCGCGTAGGCTTCGGTGACGTCGCCGACGTACACCGGCGCAAAACGGGCATGCGGAGTCGGTAGCGGGAAGACACCGGGGGCGATCCGCAGCAGGCCGGCAAAGCGGTTGAAGAAGCTGTCTTCCGGGCCGAAGATCACCGAGGGGCGGAAGATGGTAACTGCCAGATCGGGGCCGTGGGCGGCACGGGCCAGCAACTCCGACTCGCCCTTGGTTTTCTGGTAGAAACTCGGGCCGTTTTCGGCATCCGCGCCCAGCGCACTCATGTGCAGGTAACGCCGCACGCCTGCGGCGCGGCACGCGGCGATGGCGGATTCGGTGAGTTCAACGTGCGCGCGCCGAAAGCCGCTGCCGTCGCGCCCGGATTCATTCAGTATCCCCACCAGATTGATCACCGCGTCCACGCCTTCCAGCAGCCCGGTCAGGGCGGACTGGTCGTGAATGTCGGTCTCGATCAGTTCCAGGCGGGGAATGATCAGCATATGGCGGCTGCGCTCGCGCCGCCGCGTCGGTACGCGTGAGCAAATGTCCTGACGTGCCAGGCGGTTGGCCAGATGGCGTCCCACGAAACCGCTGCCGCCCAGTATGCAAACCCGTTCCATACGCATGGTGATCAACTCCGGCTGTCGTTTTCGATAGAGGCCACATTGTAAGGGAAATCGCCCTGCTCCATGCCCATTGTGGGCAAGCAGCACTGGTTTTTCAGCCCGGTTTCCTGTTTGGTAGGCGATCCGACGTGCCAGGAGAGCATCGCCGTGCTGTTCGATCTGTTGATCTATCTCGCCGCGGGATCGGTATCCGGGCTGATCGCCGGGCTGTTCGGCCTGGGCGGTGGTGTGGTCATCGTGCCGGTGTTGATCGTGGTTCTGGGGGCACAGGGTGTCGCGGAGGACGTGTTGATGCAGGTGGCGGTCGCCAGTTCCCTGGCCGTGATCGTCATTACGTCCGTATCATCCGTGCGCGCGCACCATCGCCTCGGCGGAGTGCGCTGGGATATCTTCCGGCGCATGGCCGCCGGCATCGCGTTTGGCGCGATCGCCGGGGCGGTGTTGGCGGACCAGCTGAGCTTCGACGTGCTGCGCAGCGTGTTGGGGCTGTTTCTGATGGCCGTGGCAATGCAGATGGGGCTGGGGTTGCGTCCCCGGGCGGAGGGACGGTTGCCGGCGTTGCCGGGGCTCAGCGGTGCCGGCGTCGTCATCGGCTGTTTTTCCGCGTTGGTGGGGATCGGCGGAGGCACGTTGACGGTTCCGTTTCTCAGCCGCTGCGGCGTGGCAATGCGTGAAGCGGTGGCTACTGCGGCTGCCTGCGGTATGCCTATTGCCCTGGCCGGTGCGCTGGGGTTCGTTATCACCGGCTGGGGGCATCCTGCCTTGCCGGACTATGCCACGGGTTATGTGTACTGGCCGGCCGTCGCCGGTATCGCACTTGCCAGCTATCTGCTGGCGCCGGTGGGCGCACGGTTGGCGCACCGTCTTCCGCCGGCACTGCTGCGGCGGGTTTTCGCGGTGCTACTGGGGCTGATCGGCATCCGGATGCTGCTGGGCTAGCGAGAGCAGACCGGTCTGTGTCCTTGCGGTCACAAGAGTTGTGCCAATGCTCAGGATGTTGCGTCGCAACAAGTTGGGTATGCTAACTCCATTCGATGGCGTATGTGTCCATGCGCCGATACGCCGGTGGAGGTAGTGATGTCACAGTTTCCCGGTAAGGAAAGCCTGATCTCCGTTTCGCCGTTGATTCTCGCCCAACTGGATGAGGCCGCCCGCCTGGCGTCATCCGGATCACGTGATGCGCGGGAGCGTCGAAGCCCTGTCCGGGTGGATATCGTCACCCTGCTCAACGGCGCGTTCACCGGTTCCGCGGCTTCCCTGCGTCGGAACTGGTAGTCGCTTGAGGCGGACCGGCCCGCTCAACGGGCGAGGCCGGTACCTTCTTTGTATTTCGTTCAGAAGCGCAGCCGTATCCCAACGTGCAGCCCATCGTCGATGCGCACGTTGCGGTAGTCGCTGGAACGGGCCTGGATCTGGCGATAACCCAGAAAGGCATGCGCGCCGCGCGTAATCTCCGCCTCCAGTCTGATCATGCCTTCCGTGACCCTGTCGGTGTCGCCCGAAGTGGTGATGTTGGGCGAAATATAGCCCTGCAGAACGATGGCCATGGGGATTTGCGCGGGAATGCCGATGCCCACGTCGCCACCGATACCCAGGGCGATGAAATCCTCGTCCGGGCGGTCCAGGGAGCCTACCCAGAGCTTGGTGCCGATACCGAAGGTCACCGGCTGCCAGCGGCCGTCTACGCGGTTGTTGATCTGCAGGAAGAGCGAACCCAGCAGATCCTTGTCCTCGTTGTAGAGTACGGAGCCGCCGAACTGGGTGGCCTGGTTGGACGTCTGTGAAGTACGGCCCGAGGCCTTGATTTCGGCCATCGCGTCACTGACCGCGATTTCCAGCTCCGTGGCCTGGGTGCCGAACGCGGTCAGGGTCAGCGCAGTCGCTAGGGCAAGGCGGCGCAGCATGTTGTTCTCCATGAGCTAGTGTCGACGAGTCGGGCAGCGTGGCTGTTGTGATGCACTTCGCAGCCCTGGCGCTATTAGACGGTGTGCGGGTTCTCGTATCAAGCTGTCGCCGCCGGATCACTGTCCGGTGGCACCGGTGTCAGCCACCGGCGCTCAGCAGCCTACTTGCTCAACCCCAGTTTCTTCTCCAGGTAATGGATATTGGTGCCGCCCTTCTGGAAGTTCTCGTCCGCGAGGATGTCCTGATGCAGCGGGACGTTCGTCTTGATGCCCTCGACCACAATCTCTGACAGGGCCGTGCGCATGCGCGCCAACGCCGATTCCCGGTCATCTCCGAACGCGATGACCTTGCCGATCATGGAGTCGTAATGCGGCGGAACCGCATAGCCGCTGTAGATGTGGCTGTCCACCCGGATTCCGGGGCCGCCGGGGGCGTGGTACTGCGTGATCTTCCCCGGTGAGGGCAGGAACCGAACCGGGTCCTCGGCGTTGATGCGACACTCGATGGCGTGACCGCGCACGCGAATGTCCTCCTGCCGGTAGCGCAATATGTCGCCGCCAGCCACCGACAGTTGCTCCTTGACCAGGTCCACGCCGGTCACCATCTCGGTCACCGGGTGTTCCAACTGGATGCGGGTGTTCATCTCGATGAAATAGAAGTTGCCGTCCTCGAACAGGAACTCGAACGTGCCTGCGCCGCGGTAACCCAGTTGCCTGCAGGCCTCCGCACAGCGTTCGCCGATTTGCTGTCGCTGCTCCTCGGTGATCCCCGGGGCGGGACTTTCCTCGATGACCTTCTGATGGCGGCGCTGCATGGAACAGTCACGCTCGCCCAGATGAATGGCGTTGCCGTGGCTGTCGGCCAGCACCTGGATTTCCACGTGGCGCGGGTTTACCAGGAACTTCTCCATGTAGACCGTGGCGTTGCCGAAAGCCGTGCGCGCCTCGTTGCGGGTCACCGAGATGGCGCCCAGCAGGTCGGCTTCCTTGTGCACCACACGCATGCCCCGGCCGCCGCCGCCGCCGGCCGCCTTGATGATCACCGGGTAGCCGATCTCGGAAGCCAGGTGCAGGTTTCGTTGCTCGTCATCGTCCAGAGGGCCGTCGGAGCCCGGCACGCACGGAATGCCTGCTTCCTTCATGGCGCGGATGGCGGAGACCTTGTCGCCCATCAGGCGGATGGTGTCGGCGCGCGGGCCGATGAAGATGAAGCCTGAACGCTCTACCCGCTCGGCAAAGTCGGCGTTCTCGGAGAGAAAGCCGTAGCCGGGGTGGATGGCGTCGGCCGCCGTGACCTCGGCGGCGCTGATGATGGCAGGTATGTTCAGATAGCTTTCCGCCGAACTGGGCGGCCCGATGCAGACGGTCTCGTCGGCCAGGCGAACGTGCTTGAGATCGCGGTCCGCACTGGAATGCACCGCAACCGTGCGGATGCCCATTTCCCGGCAGGCACGCAGGATGCGAAGCGCGATTTCGCCGCGGTTGGCGATTAGAACTTTTTCCAGCATGAAGTTCGTCCCGTCGTGACTGGCGTTACTGGATGATGAACAGCGGTTGGTCGTATTCCACCGGTTGACCGTCTTCCAGCAGGATGGCGGCCACGACGCCGTCCTTGTCGGCCTCGATCTGGTTCAGCATTTTCATGGCCTCGATGATACACAGCGTGTCGCCCACCTTGACGTGCTGGCCCTTCTCCGCGAACGCCTTGGCGCCGGGTGCCGGGGCGCGGTAGAAGGTGCCCACCATCGGCGACCGGACCTGATGGCCATCCGGTGTGCCGCCATTCTTGTCGGTGGGGGCGGGCGCTGACGGCGCGCTGTCCGGTGCCGGTTGCGGCGCCGGTGCTGGCGCCTGGGGTACGTGCATCGGAGCGGCGGCATACATTGCCGGCGCATTCGGCCCGCTGCGGCTGATGCGCACCGATTCTTCGCCTTCCTTGATTTCTATCTCGTTGACGCCGGATTCCTCCAGCAGCTCGATCAGACGTTTGATCTTACGAATATCCATGGGCTGTGCCGTCCCGTCAGTCAGTTCTTGTTGATGAGCTTCGCGGCGGCGCGCAGTGCCAGTGCATAGCCTTCGGTGCCCAGTCCGGTGATCACGCCTTCTGCCCTGTCTGACAGATAGGAATGCTGCCGGAATGCCTCGCGGGCATGCACATTGGACAGGTGCACCTCGATAAAAGGTAGGCCAACGCCGATCAATGCATCCCGCAAGGCGATGCTGGTGTGCGTGTAAGCCGCCGGATTGATGATGATGAAAGCGGTGCCGTCTCCCGCTGCCTGATGTATGCGGTCGACCAGGGCGCCTTCATGATTGTGCTGAAGGGAGTCCAGTTCCAGTCCAAGCTCGCCGGCCAGGTCCTGAAGCCGTTGGGTGATGGTCTGCAGCGTATCCGCCCCGTAGATGCCGGGCTCGCGTTTTCCCAGCAAGTTCAGGTTCGGACCGTGCAGCACCAGCACCTTGCTCATTCGTCTGCTCCCCAAACGACAATCCGCCGAGCAGGGTCGACGGTGACTGGGTCACGATTGTGGAGTATCGACGCAGTGATGTCCACACATGGCTGCCAGTTCGGTGAACTTGTCCACAAAGTTTGACAGTAACTAACATGACATCGCTGTCATTTGGCGACGTTGGAGAGGGTTGGTCAGCTGTCGTTACACGTGTGGGTTCAGCGCGCCGCTTGTCGTCAGTGGGCACGGCGTCAGGAGATGGCGGGAGCCCTTTCAGTCGCCCAGTTTTTCCCGGATCAGCGGCTCGATCATGTCGCGGGTTACCTCCCCGCTCAGGCGCTCTATGATGCGGCCATTGCGATCGATGATGACCGTATAGGGAAGCAGGCCGCGTTCACTGCCGTAGGCGGCGGCCACCTGCATCGCCTCGTACTCGCCCTGCATGCTGGGGTAGCCCAGGCCGATCTCTTCGGCAAATGCGGCCGCGTTCTCCCGCCTCTCGACGGCGACGCCCACAAACTGGAGTCCCCGGTCACCGTACTCTTCCTGCAACGCGTTGAACAGCGGGATTTCCTTCACGCAGGGCGGACACCAGCTTGCCCAGAAGTTCAGCGCAATCAACTTGCCGTCCCATTCGCTTATCGAGCGGGGCTCGCCTTCCAGGTCCGGCAGCGTGAAGTCGGGGCGCATCTCCGCCTGCATCTGCTGCCAGACGGAATAGGCGATGGCGCCGGCGGCGGCACCCAGCAGCAGGGCGAGCGTCAGAAGGGCAAGGTGGCGTTTGATAGGAAAGCTCATGCGGAGTCTCGAAACCGTATCCAGTCAATGTGTCAGTGGTGCCCCGGGGCGGTCCGGGGCCTGCGGCTACAGGGCGCCAAGCCGTTGCAGGAACTCGTCGGGGCCCGCGAAGCCCACCAGGCGTTGCTCACGACGTTCCTTCCCGTCGGGGCCGTAGAATATCACCGCCGGCGGCAGGAAGACGTCCAGTTGCGAGAGTAACTGGCGATCCGAGCTGGTCATGCGTGTCACGTCGACCTTGAGCGTGACGGTGTCGCGCAGCGAGTCCACAACCGCCGGGTCGGCAAAAGTGCGGTCTTCAAGCTGGACGCAGTAGACGCACCAGTCCGCATAGACATCCACCAGTGCCGTCTGGCCCCGCGAGGAGGCCTGCTGCAGAGCAACGTCCAGCTCCTCCACCGAGGAAACGCTCTGCCATTCCACCGCGGGCCTTGGGGTGCCGCTGTCGGCAAGGGGTGCCAACGGCTGCCAGAAGCTGCTGCCGCCGGCGGCGGCGCCGGTCAGCAGGACCAGGCCCCAGCCCACCAGTGCCAGCGAGGCGAGCTGCCGCATGCGCAGCAGGCGCGTGATCGGCTGCCCACGGTCCAGCAGGCCCATCCAGACGGCAATACCCCCCAGCCAGGCGGCCCACAGGGCCAGGATAACCGGCCCCGGAAGGAAGCGGTCCAGCATCCATATGGCCACGGCCAGGAACAGGAAGCCGAACGCCTGCCGCGCCTTGACCATCCAGGGACCGGATCGCGGTAACCAACGGCCGGCGGCGGTGCCGATGACCAGCAGCGGCAGCCCCATGCCCAGTGCCATCACGTACAGGGCTGCGCCGCCCAGGGCGGCGTCGCCGGTGTTGCTGATGAAGACCAGTGCCGCGATCAGGGCGGGGCCGGAGCAGGCACCAACGATCAGGGCGGAGAGCGCCCCCATCACCGCGGCACCCACGAACGTGCCGCCTCGCTGGTTACGTGACAGGTTGTCCAGCCGGGTCTGCAGCCCTGCTGGAAGCTGGATGCTGTAGAGCCCGAACATGGACAGGGCCAGCGCCACGAACACCGCGGCGAAGGCGCCCAGCACCCAGGGGCTCTGCAGGTCGGCCTGTATCGCCGAGCCGGTGAGGCCGGCGGCCGCCCCGGCCAGTGCGTAGGTCACCGCGGTGGCCTGAACGAAAACCATGGAGAGCCAGAATGCACGCCAGCCCGAACGGCGGCTGTCACCCGCGATAAGGCCGGAGAGTATGGGGATCAGCGGGTACAGGCAGGCGGTGAAGGCCAGGAGTATGCCGGCCAGCAGGAAACCCAGCAGCATCACGCCCACATTGCTGCCCGCGAGCAGGGCGTCCAGGTCCGTCAGGCCACCGGCGCCGGGGGGTGGTCCGCCGCCGCCCGCGCCGCCGCCGGCAAAGCCGGCGCTGACGGTGCCACCGCCCAGGTCCAGGCTGGCATTCATCGGCGGATAGCAGACGCCGGTGTCGGAGCAGCCCTGGAAGTCCGCTGTCAGCACCTGGCCCGCGGCAACCGGTTCCGCCAGCTGGATATAGACCTCCAGCGTGTTGTAGTAGACCTCCATGATCCCGAATGTCGGGTCGTCGGTCTTGATGCCGTCGGGGAGTTCGTAGCCGACGATCTCGTTGCCCTGGATGCGGAAGTCCAGGCGATCGCGATAGAGATAGTAATCGTCGGCTGTTTCCCAACGAGCGACGATGACGTCCTCGGCCACCTGTTCCACGGTGAAGGGGAAGGCCTGCTCAGGATCCAGTAGCCCGTCGCCGTTGCCGGTCAGCCGCGACCACATCCCGCCCTGGGATTGGGCCATGGCGGCCGACGGCAGCAGGCATGCCACCAGGGCGGTGATCAGCAAGGCGAGCAGTAATCGTGAGGGGCGCGGCATCGTTGTCAGGCCAGTAATCCGGTTCAGTTGTCTTCCAGCGAGGTCTGATAGGTGACCCATGCCAGGTAATCCGAGAGACCACCGCTGACAGGGACCGCAATAATCTCCGGGAGTTCTTCGGTGTGCAAGCGCAGCACCGTGGCCTCCATCCGCTTCCAGGCCCCGCGGGTCGTCTTGATCACCAGCAGGATCTCCTGGTCGTGATGGGTTTCGCCCTTCCAGCGGTAGACCGAGGTCAACCCCGGGATGATGTTCACGCAGGCGGCATGCCCATCCTCCACCAGAGTATCGGCGATTTCCTTGGCCAGCGTCATGTTGGGGCAAGTACTGAGCCCGACCAGGTGCTCCGCGTCCATCTCTTTCGCCTCCCGCAGGGTGAATCCGCTTGAATTGTACCAGTCGAAGCCCCACATCGCCCGCAGCGCAGGGGCCGTCAGGTTTGCGGGTCGGTGTGACTTCCGGCAGGCAGCGTTCGCGTCATCGAAAGCCGCTTGACTCCCGTGGGTCGACGATTATTATTAGCACTCACCAGGGGCGAGTGCTAACAGCAGCCCCGAGGCTTACATTCGATTGCTTCAACCGCTTCAGGAGAAAGGCCAGATGAACATTCGTCCGTTGCATGATCGTGTGATCATCAAGCGTATGGAAGAAGAGCGCACCACCCCGGGCGGCATCGTCATTCCGGACAGCGCCACCGAAAAGCCCATCCGTGGCGAAGTCATGGCTGTCGGCAAGGGCAAGTCCAACGACAAGGGCGAGGTCCAGCCGCTGGACGTGAAGGTCGGTGACAAGGTGCTGTTCGGCAAATATGCCGGCACCGAGGTGAAGGTGGATGGCGAGGACCTCCTCGTCATGCGCGAGGACGACATCATGGCGGTGTTCCAGGGCTGAGCCCGGTTCGCTTCCAAAAGCTTTTCTTTGAATAACGATTAAGAGGACGACTCCCATGGCAGCAAAAGACGTTCGTTTCGGTGATGACGCTCGTCATCGGATGATCGCCGGTGTGAACATCCTGGCGAATGCGGTCAAGGTGACCCTGGGCCCGCGCGGCCGTAACGTGGTGCTGGAGAAGAGCTTCGGCGCCCCCACCGTGACCAAGGACGGCGTGTCCGTGGCCAAGGAAATCGAGCTGAAGGACAAGTTCGAGAACATGGGCGCCCAGATGGTGAAGGAAGTGGCGTCGCAGACCTCCGATGTGGCCGGTGACGGCACCACTACCGCCACTGTGCTGGCGCAGGCGATCCTGCGGGAAGGCATGAAGGCCGTGGCCGCAGGCATGAACCCGATGGACCTGAAGCGCGGCATCGACAAGGCCGTCACTGCGGCCACCGCCGAACTGCGCAACCTGTCCAAGCCCTGTGAAGATCACAAGAGCATTGCTCAGGTGGGAACCATCTCCGCCAACTCCGACAGCAGCATCGGTGAAATCATCGCCGAAGCCATGCAGAAGGTGGGCAAGGAAGGCGTGATCACCGTGGAAGAGGGCTCCGGCCTGGAAAACGAGCTGGATGTCGTGGAAGGCATGCAGTTCGATCGCGGCTACCTGTCCCCGTACTTCATCAATAACCAGCAGAGCATGAGTGCCGAGCTGGAGGATGCGTACATCCTGCTGTGCGACAAGAAGATCTCCAACATTCGCGAAATGCTGCCGGTGCTGGAGAACGTCGCCAAGTCCAGCCGCCCGCTGCTGATCGTGGCCGAGGACATCGAAGGTGAAGCGCTGGCTACGCTGGTGGTCAACAGCATGCGCGGCATCGTCAAGGTCGCCGCCGTGAAGGCGCCCGGCTTCGGTGATCGTCGCAAGGCCATGCTGCAGGATATCGCCATCCTGCCCGGCGGTACCGTGATTTCCGAGGAAGTTGGCCTCTCGCTGGAGAAGGCAGGCCTGGATGACCTGGGCTCCGCCAAGAAAATCCAGGTCACCAAGGAAAACACCGTGATCGTCGATGGCGCCGGCCGTGGCGAGGACATCAAGGGTCGTGTGGAGCAGATCCGTGCGCAGATCGAGGAAGCCACCTCGGACTACGACAAGGAGAAGCTGCAGGAGCGTGTCGCCAAGCTGGCCGGCGGTGTTGCCGTGATCAAGGTGGGTGCTGCCTCCGAAATCGAAATGAAGGAGAAGAAGGCCCGCGTGGAAGACGCGTTGCACGCCACCCGTGCCGCGGTCGAGGAAGGCATTGTGCCCGGCGGTGGTGTGGCCCTGGTGCGCACTATCAAGGCCCTAGAAGGCCTGAAGGTCGAAAACCATGACCAGGAAGTCGGTGTCTCCATCATCCGCCGTTCCATCGAAGAGCCGCTGCGCCAGATCGTCGGCAACGCCGGTATCGACGGCGCTGTGGTGCTGGCCAAGGTGCTGGAAGGCGAAGGCAACTTCGGCTACAACGCCCAGACCGACGAGTACGGCGACATGATCGAGTTCGGTATTCTGGACCCGACCAAGGTGACCCGCTCTGCGCTGCAGAACGCCGCGTCCGTCTCCTCCCTGATGATCACCACCGAGTGCATGGTGGGCGAGCATCCGGATGAGAAGAAGGGCGGCGACATGCCCGACATGGGCGGCATGGGAGGCATGGGCGGCATGATGTAAGCCGCCCGGCTTTCGAGCCCCGAAGCCCCGCCATCCGGCGGGGCTTTTTTGTGTCCGCCTGTGGCGGCTGTTCCTGCCGCTTCCGGCTGGAGTGAAGGTCTTCCAGGCTGTAATGTGGCTGCATTCATGTACGGCATCACAGGAACGGCAGCCCGTGAGCGAATCCTCCCGCGATCTGATCGACCGCGCCATGTCGCGTCTCCCGGAAACCCTCCGCAGCCAGACCTCGGACTGGATCGCGGACTATCTGCAGATTGCCGAGTTGCCGGACAGCGACCTGGCTCTGCAGTCCTTGCCCATGGTCTGGTCGTGCAGCCCCTTCGTTGCCCGCTCCTGCCTGCGAAGCCCTGAGCTGTTGTCGGACCTCGTGGACAGCCGCGATCTGGAAACGGCCTACCCGGAAGAGGCCTTTGGCGGTCGGCTGCAGGATGCCTTGGCCGGGGTGGAAGACGAGGAAGGGCTGGCGGTGGCGTTGCGGCGCTTCCGCAACCGGGAAATGGTGCGCATCGCCTGGCGTGACCTGGCCGGCTGGGCAGGACTGGAAGAGACACTGCGCGAACTCTCCGATCTGGCCGACGCCTGTATCGACGGCGCGTTGGGGTATCTGGACGGCGTCCTGCGGGCCCGTTATGGCGTGCCACGGGACGCGGACGGTCAGCCGGTAAGCTTCTATGTGCTGGGCATGGGCAAGCTGGGTGGGAGAGAGCTTAACTATTCCTCCGATATCGACCTTATTTTCGGTTTTTCCGCCTCCGGCGAGACTGACGGAGACCGGCGGCAGGCAAACGAACAGTATTTCACGCGCCTGGGCCAGAAGCTGATCCGGGCGCTGGATGCGCAGACCGTGGAAGGATTCGTGTTCCGCGTGGACATGCGATTGCGCCCCTACGGCGACGCCGGCCCTCTGGTGATGACCACCGATCAGCTGGAAACCTACTACGAAAGTCAGGGCCGGGAGTGGGAACGTTACGCCATGATCAAGGCGCGGGTCGTGGCCGGTGATCAGGAGGCCGGCGGCGAGTTGCTCGCCATGCTGCGCCCGTTCATCTATCGCCGCTACCTGGACTACGGTGCCCTGGAGCAGCTCCGCGACATGAAGGCGATGATCGCCAAGGAGGTGGAACGCAAGGGCATGGAGCACAACATCAAGCTGGGGCTGGGCGGGATTCGCGAGATCGAGTTCGTGGGCCAGGCCTTCCAGCTTATTCGCGGCGGCCGCGAACGCGGCTTGCAGTTGCGGAGCATCCTCCGGGTGCTGGAATACCTGGGGCAGCACAACGCCTTGCCCGGGTATGCGGTGCGAGAACTGATGGAAGGCTACGATTTCCTGCGCCGCACCGAGAATCGCCTGCAGGCCATGGAGGACAAGCAGACCCATACGCTGCCGGACGATCCCAGGCACCGGCTGAGGCTGGCTGTTTCCATGGGGTTCGACCGCTGGCAGGACTTCGAGGAGAGACTGGTGGATGTGCGCCGCCGCGTCCACGACCATTTTGATCAGGTATTCGCCGCTCCGCAGGCGGAAGCCGAGGCGCCGCACGAGCCGAGGGATGACCCGCAACTGGGCGATATCTGGCACGACGACGTTACCGGTGAACGCGCCGAGGCCTTGCTGGAGAAAAACGGGTTCGGTGATGGCGCCGAGGTGCTCAAGCGGCTGATAGCCTTCCGCCAGGGTAGCCACTGCCGTGCCCTGAGCAGCAACGGCCGCACCCGGCTGGATCGGCTCATGCCATTGCTGATGGGCGCGATCTCCGCTGCCGACCAGCCTGATGCCACGCTGGCACGCGTGCTGGATCTCCTTGAGGCCATCGTCAACAGAACCGTGTATATCGCCCTGCTGGTCGAGCACCCGATGGCGTTGTCGCAATTGGTGAAACTCTGCTCCGCCAGCCCCTGGATTGCCCGCCATCTATCGCGTTATCCCGTACTGCTGGACGAACTGCTGGATCCGCGCACGCTGTACGCCCCGCTGAAACGCAGTGCGCTGGAGCAGGAGCTGGCGGAGCGGCTGGATGCCAATCCGGAAGACGACCTGGAGCAGCAGATGGAAGTGCTGCGCCAGTTCAAGCAGGCCAACACGCTGCGGGTGGCGGCAGCGGATGTCTCCGGGGTAACGCCGCTGATGGTGGTAAGCGACTACCTGACGGATGTCGCCGAGGTGGTGCTGGAGCGCGTGGTGGGGCTGGCCTGGCGGCATCTGGAGGCCCGACACGGCAAACCCCGCAGCGAAGTGGACGGCGAGCAGCGGGAAACCGGTTTCGGCATTATCGGCTACGGCAAGCTGGGTGGCCTGGAGCTGGGTTACGGCTCCGATCTCGACCTGGTTTTCGTGCACGAAGGGGAAGGCAGGCAGTTGGGCACCGATGGTGACCGACCGGTGGACAACCACGTGTTCTTTGCCCGCCTGGCCCAGCGCATCATCCACATTCTCGGTGCCACGATGGCCGGCGGCGTGCTCTACGAAGTGGATACCCGGCTGCGTCCCAGCGGTCGTGCCGGCTTGCTGGCCACATCACTGGAAGCCTATGCCGAGTACCAGCGTGAAAAGGCCTGGACCTGGGAGCACCAGGCACTGGTGCGTGCGCGTTTCGTGACCGGAAGTTCACGCTTGCGCGAGGGCTTCGATCGCATACGCCGCGAAGTGCTGTCCCGCCAGCGTGATGCCGAGACCTTGCGTGAGGACGTGCGCGCCATGCGGGAGCGCATGCGGGGTGAAAAGGGCGGACGCGATCCGGCGCTTTTCAACCTGAAACAGGATCGCGGCGGTATCGCGGACATCGAATTTATGGTGCAATATGGCGTTCTTTCAGGCGCCCACGAGGCACCCAGCCTGCTGCGATACACGGACAACATCCGCCTGCTGGCCGAGTTCAGTCAGACCGGCTGGCTGAGCGGAGAGCAGGCGCAGTTCCTGGCCGATGCCTATCGGGCCTACAGAACCCGGGTCCACCGCGCCACGTTGCAGGAGCAGCCGGCGGTCGTGCCCGTCGACGACGTGGCGGAACTGCGGCAGCCGGTGGTAGAGCTCTGGCAGCGCCTGATGGAAGACGACGAACCCAATTAATGGTCCGGCCCCCAGCGGCCGTGACAGGCGATTCTTGAGGAGACGGCTCGATGACGATGGATGACCGCGATGGCCTGATCTGGCTGGACGGTGAATTCCGGGCCTGGCGTGATGCCAAGGTGCATGTGCTCACCCATACCCTGCATTACGGCATGGGCGTTTTCGAGGGCATACGCGCCTACTCCACCGAGCGCGGCACGGCTGTTTTCCGCCTGCGCGAGCATACGGATCGACTGTTCAATTCGGCCAAGATCCTGGGCATGCGCCTGCCCTACACGCCGGACCAGGTGAACGAAGCCATCCTTGAATGTTTGCGCCGCAACAACCTGCAGAGCGCCTATATCCGTCCGATGGGCTTCTACGGCTCCGAGGGCATGGGGCTGCATGCGCACAATCTGCAGGTGCATTTCCTGGTCGCCGCCTGGGAGTGGGGCGCCTACCTGGGCGCCGAGAACATGCAGCGTGGTATCCGCGTGAAGACCTCCTCGTTCTCCCGCCACCATGTCAACGTTACCATGTGCCGCGCCAAGGCCAACGGCAACTACATGAATTCCATGATGGCGCTGAAGGAAGCCGAGGACTGCGGCTACGACGAGGCGCTCCTGCTGGACGTGGACGGTTTCGTCTGCGAAGGGTCCGGGGAGAACTTCTTCATGGTGCGCAACGGCGTGCTGTACACACCGGAACTGACCTCCGCACTGGAAGGCATTACCCGGGACACCGTCATGCACCTGGCTGCCGAGATCGGCCTGCCGGTCCGTGAGAAGAGGATTACCCGGGACGAGGTCTACACTGCCGACGAAGCGTTCTTCACCGGCACTGCGGCGGAAGTCACGCCGATCCGCGAACTGGATGGCCGCGTGATCGGCAACGGCAGCCGGGGCACGATTACCGAGCGCTTGCAGCAGATGTACTTCGACCAGGTGGAAGGCCGCCGGGAAGCATTCCCGGAGTGGCTCAGTTTCGTATAATCCAGACGGCGGCCGTCAACAGCGACGCCGCCTGCAGTATGCAGGGACCAAGGAGTTATCGCCGTGCCCGATCCGCAGACGCATGACCGACAGGATATGATCCAGCCCAACGCGGCCAACCGCTACGAGATCGACAAGACGGACCTGCCGTTGGCCTGCCCCATGCCCGGCATGTACCTGTGGAACTCGCACCCCAGAGTGTATCTGGCGATCCACAAGACCGGTGAGGCCAAGTGCCCCTACTGCGGCGCGCAGTACACGATCAGGAATTTCGATCCGAACGACGAGGAACTGATTCGTCTGAGCCGTCGCGAGCGCTGATTGCCGCTCGCGGCAGCGCGAATGCCTCCGATACCCCGTCCGCTCCCTCGCCGAGTTCCAGCAACTGGTTCACCATCGGCGTCATGTCGCGCCTCCACACCGCGTTGAAGCCGGGCAGCCAGGCGGGATAACGCCGCACGCCTTCCACATCCAGCAGCAGTACGCGTCCCCGGTCCACGATCAACGCCCCGAGCTGGAAGTTGTCATGGGTGAGTCGCAGCGCGTGCAGCCGCTGGGCCAGGCTCACGATCTGCTTGATGAGATCCGCCCGGGCCGCCGGAGGCAGCATGGCGAACGCTGCAATGGCGGGTATGGCCTGGGGGTTTGCCTGCTGTAGCAGGTACCCCTCATGCCGCAACAGACCAAGCCGTTGTTCCACCACGGCGACCGGTCGTTCCACCGGCAGCCGCAGTCGGCGAAGCAGTATGGACGTGGTCCAGGCCCGCATCGGCCGTGAGCCCAGTACCAGGGGCGACAGCCCGATGCCCAGTGTCTCGCCGGCCAGGCGGCGTATCCGCAGCGGTATCTCCCCCGCCTTGGCGATGTGACCGGTCTGCTCCGTTACCGTCGTTGGCAGAAGCCGGTCCCACTGGGTGTCGGTGGGAAGCACGCGCCGGTCAACGATGCTGCGCCGCTGGTCTGTCCGTTTCAGGCTGAAGTGCTTCCATCCGCGCCGCGAACGGGCGGCAACGCGCTCCGCGGTAGCACGCCTGGCCAGGCGCACGCTGGCCAGGAACTGCTGCTCGTCTACCTCGTTCCAGGCCCACTGACGTTGTTCGCAGTAATAGCGGTATCCTGCGATGACCGCTGCTTCCGGAAACGCCGTCTTGCCACCATAGAAGCGCACCAGGTTGGCAAGCGCTCTGCGCCTGCTCAACGCGGTGCCATACCGTCTGGCGCGGTCGCCGTCGATGGCGAACAGGCGGCCGCTGCTGGGCAGGAAGTTCTTCGCGTTCAGGTCGTTCTGCTGAATACCGCGGGCGTGCAGCTCGGCCATGGTGGCCAGCAACCGGAAGTGGATTTCCTCCGGCATGGCATCGCCTTCCGGGGGCCACGGTTCGTCCACGTCCACATGATCCATCACGGTCAGCCAAGCCGGAACCGCCGACAGGTAGCCGGCGTAGTGAACAGCCGGGGCCGGAACACCGGCGGCGAGGAAGGCGCGGGCGCCGCGCACGCCGCGATACCACTCCCACCACTGGCCGAAGGCGCCCAGATAGAACTTGGCGACCACGCGCCGGCCGTCCAGCCAGCCATGGGTGACGACCCGTTTGCCGGCGAAGCGCTGGATTTCCTCACCGGTGCGCAGCACGGCGCCATTGCGCAGCCGGAACTCCCGCTGTGCCAGGCCCGGCGAGCGGGCGCCTGCAAGGAAGGAGATGGCGAGCCAGATGTCGTCCAGCCAGTGCACGCTGCCTATTACCAGCAAAAGGGCTTCCATCAGCGCTGCCTTTCCTCGGGCTCGGGGTCGAAACGGTAGCCGAGTATGTCCAGGTCCCTCCGGTAATGATCCGCCACCAGTTCAGCCAGCGCATCGCTGTAGTAGTCGCGATAGTCCTTGCGATCGTTGGCCTTGCGCAGGTGAGGCAGAGCGATGCGCGCGACACCGATGCGTTGGCAGATGGCGTCGAAATCCGCCTGCAGGTTCTCGTAGCGGCCGATGAAATCCACGATCACGTTCCCCTGGAGGTCCACAATGTACTCGTGCTGGCGTTCCGCGGAAATATCCAGCATGTAGTCGAACGGCCGCTCCGGGTCGAACTTGCGCTTGAGGAAATCCTCGAAGGTTTTCACGCCTTCCAGCACCTGGGGTTTCTCCCGACGGATGTGGTGGTAGGAACTGACCTGGAGGTCCCAGGGGTTGCGCACCACCACGAACTTGAAGAAGTTGTTATAGACCTCTGTCGGCAGCATCTCCAGTGCGGCGATGGCCTTGGCATGACGGGGAAATTTCAGGCCCAGCTTGTGGCGTGGACTGGTCATCTGGCTTGCCGCACTGGCCAGCCACAACGGCACCGAATACCAGCCGCCCCAGCGGTATTTGCGCAGTGCCGCACGCACGCTGGTGCCTCCTGTCTTGGCAATATGCACAAACAGGAAATTCTTGCTGTACGAGATCAGCATCCCGCCTCCGGATCACTCGTTTTTCTGCGCCGGTAGTATACCTTGGGAAGCACTGATTAATTCCCACGTTCGCGCTCGAGACCGATTTTCGCTCGTGGCCAGGAGCAAGGCGCCGCAGGTAGTGGTTCTACCTGGGGTGGCTTGCGACACCGCTACGGGCGAAAATCGGCCGAGCCCCTTGGGGTTACAGTTGGATTTTTCGCGCTGCGTTGTTGCGGCGCTTGACCGTGGAACCACCACGGCGCTGCGCACCGCGCCTAGCATCGCGAAAAATCCAACTGTAACGCGAGCGCGGGAATTAATCAGTGCTTCCCTTGGGTCCGACCGTATGCTGAGACCTGTGTCATCCTGAGGGGCCAGCCTCCGGTCCTGTTCCGATGTTTCGTCTCAACTGGGAGTTCCGCAGCGCATGACTGACAAGGTGGTGATCCACATCGGCCTGCACAAGACGGGTACCCGCTTTTTGCAGCGCATGGTTTTCGGTCAGCTCGACGCTGCTCGCTTCGCAGTCAATCCACCGGACGTGTGGGATCCTTTGCGCGATGCCGTGCGCAAGCCCGGAGACGGAGCGCTCGCGGATCGGGCGAGGGCTGCCGTGGCGGACTGGCGGAACAGGGGCGACGGTCGGACCTTGATCATTTCCGAGCCGCATATCTGCGGCGATATGTTCAGCAGCTACCACGATTATGCCGACAATGTGCCGCTGGTGACGGAGTTGTTCCCCCAGGCGCGCATCATCTATTTCGTGCGCCGCCCCGCGGACTGGTTGCAGTCGGCCTATCGGCAGTTGCTGGCGCGCGGCCGCAGCGTGCCAATCCAGGTGTTCCTGAACTACTACGATGGCGCCTTCCGTCCGCGGCTGGGGCGTTGGGCACACGGCAGCCGGAACCTGAACGCCCTGGAGCTGCCGTTCCTGCAGATCTACCAGGCCTATGCCGAGGCCTATGGCGCCGGCCGGGTTCATCTGTTCCGGCAGGAGGATCTGCGTTCGCAACAATCCCTTGTGGAGCGGCGGCTGGCCGACGTGCTGAGTCTGGAACAATTGCCGAAACCGCCGGTGGAACGCAGCCAGAACCGCAGCTACTCCGCGCTGGCCATCAAATGGCTGCATCCGGGTACCACCCGGCGTTTCCCGCCGCCGACAGAAGAGGATCTGGGCAAGCCGGATCATCGCTTTCCGCGGCTGCGCGGCAAGGTGCGGAGGGTCCGCCGGGCGCTCACTCAGCATGTGTTCGATCGGGTGGTTTACCGGGACTGGGATCTACTTGCGGAGGACGGCATGCGGGGCGTGCTGGAGGCGCACTACGCCGGACAGGAACGGGCGCTGGCGGAGCTGGCGGCGGCCGAGCTCCGGCGGGCGGGTCAGGGCGAAACCACCCCCATGGCGGCCACGTAGCGCCTGGCGGCCAGTGCGGTATCGTTTTCCCTCACCGCCTCCCACAGGCCTTCCCGGCTCGGAGGCTGGTCCAGCGTGGTGCTGATGGCCGCCGCCATCGCTTCCACATCGCCAATGGCTACCAGCCGGCCGTAGCGGCCGTTCTCCAGTGCTTCTGCCGGGCCGCTGGGACAATCTGTGGAAACGACCGGCGTGCCGCAGGCCATGGCTTCGATGATCACGGCCGAGGCGCCCTCCCGGCGGGAAGAGAGCACGAAGAGACTGGCCTGGCGCATATGCGGGTAAGGGTTCTGCTGGAAACCGGGAAACTGGACGTGGTCGGCGACGCCGAGTTGTGTGCTGAGAGCTTCCAGAGCTTTCCGCTCCCGCCCCTCCCCCAGGATGATCAGCCGAGCCGGCCGCTGTTCGCGGACGCGGGCGAAAGCGCGGATCAGCGTGGCGAAGTCCTTGCGCGGTTCCAGCGAGCCGGCGCCCAGTATGACCGGAGTTTCGGGCTGGCCATACCAGGGGTGGTCCAGAGGCTCCGCCGCCAACTCCAGGAAGCGTTGGTTGATCAGCGGGTTGCGGATCATGTGCAGGCGCTCTTCCGGGACGCCCGCAACGCGCATCAGATCTTCCGCCACTCCCCGGGATGGCGTGACTGCGGCGTCCGCCAGCGGATACCAGCGGCGCATGGAGCGGAACAGTGCTTCCCGCCGCTTCGTCTTCATTTCCGCGCCCATGGCGGTCAGCGACATGCCCATGCGGATGGTGATGCGTGTGGATACGCCTGTCAGCCGGCGCGCCAGCAGCGCGGCGCGGTTCAATTGGTGGTTCGCGGTTAGCAGTGCCTCGGGACGATGCCGCAGCAGATAGGCCATCAGCGGTGGCGCGACCAGCTTCTTGGTGCTGACCGGCAGGCGGACCGGGCGAATGTTCGCAGGCAGGTCCGACGGGATGGCGGGGCCGTGGCCGCCGATGGTGATCAAGTGGAATTCCCTGTCCACGCGGCCGAATTCCGGCAGAAGATTGGCGACGATACGGTCCACGCCGCTGTGGCCGGAGGTGGCGAACAACAGCGCAAGAGGGCGCGTGGCGCTCATGGCCGGCGTGCCCCGGTCACGGCGGCCCCGAGGCTAGCCGTGGGCCGCATGTTCCGACTTGTAGTCGGCATAGAGCGGGTCCAGTTGTTCGTCGATCATGCGGTCGATGTACGCCACCTCTTCAGGATCCAGATGGTCGGTGTAGCCGCCGACCTTCCCTTCGCGCGTCTTGTAGGTGGTCTCGTCGCCCGCGTCCCGCGGCGCCAGCCGTTTGCTGCCCAGAGCATTGGTGCTCTCCAGTTTGCGCATCTGATCGAAGCTGCAGGCCTCCACGGCGCGGTCCAGGGTTTCGTCGCTGATGTCGCTGACGCCGATCAGTTCCATGGCGCGCCGCAACTCGCCGCGGGCATCGGCGTGCAGCTTTTCGTAGCTCATCAGCACAAACGTTTCCGGCAGGTTTCGGTTGCGGGCCCAGATGTTGTAGAAGGCGATGTTGGTGGCGATGCTGCCTACCGGGTGGTAGACATATTCCTTCATCGTGCCTTCGAAGTTGATGTTGCGCTTGGTCTTCTGGAAGTACGCCGAAACCGTTACATCGCGCGGATCGCGCACCAGGAACAGCACCTTCTTGCCGGCGTAGAGGCTCTTGTCCTGCTCCAGTTCCTCCACGCGGCGGAATTCGGGGCCACCGTCGTGGTGCTGCACGATCAACGGAAGCCCGGGTATGCGGCGGCGGAAGCGGCGCAGCTTCAGCGGGTTCTCCACGGTCACGCCGTAGTGGAACTCCAGCGCCTTGGCAATCATCAGGCAGAGCCAGGTTCTGCCGCACTTGGGGAAGGAGACGATGTGCACGTCGGCATTCCGCATCAGCCAGCGCCGCCGCTGCCGTTTCCACCATTTCATCATTCGTTACTACTCCTGGCCTGTTCGCAACGCAATGCAGGGCAAGGGATTCTACCGGAATGTTGCAGGAGGGACACGGTGCGGGATTCACGCGACCCCGGCGCGAGGTTTCACCGGCGTGGTGACAGATCCGGCCGTATCGCGAACGTGGGGTTCGTTCCATTCCCCTGCCCATGCCGGCTTGAAAATGCCGGGGTGTCAGTCTAGATTGATGCTGCTGCCAGGGAAAAGGAACAACGGCGGGCTTTTGGAAATGGAGATCGGTTGATATGGATGTCGGACCCCCACGCTTGGTCGTGCGCACGTTTCCCCCATCGCTGAACTTTCCTGCCGCCCCGATGCGACTGCGTTTCTCAACGCTGCGCTCCCTCGGCAATGCTGGCTTACGTTTCCATTCTGGAACAGGGAGGTTGTTGCATGTCCATTTTCATGAAGATCGACGGGATCGACGCTGGCTCAGCCGCCGACCAGGGGTTCGCCGGCTGGATTCCTCTCACCGAACTCGAATTCGGTACCAGCCGAAAGATCACATCGGCATCATCCACCGGAGGTGATCGGGAGAGCGCCAACGCGACCATTACCGATCTGGAATTGACCAGGCTGATGGATCGCTCCACCCCGGCGCTGTTCATCGAATCCTGCTGCGGTCGCGGCCGCGCGATAACCCTAGCACTGACCAGGACGGGAACCGGAAACGGGGCGGAAATCTATGCCACCTACGTGCTCGGAAATGCGTTGATCAGCAGCTACCGGGTGGAGGCGAATGCCCAGCATCTCACACGCCCGATGGAGAAGCTGCGGATCAGTTTCCAGGACATGGAATTGCGCTACACACCGTACGATCAGGACGGCAAGGCGCAGGCCCCGATCGCCGTGGGTTTTGATGCCACCACCAACACCAAACGCTAGGGAAGCACTGAACTCCAACGGAAGGATCACGACAATGAGCAAGGCAGGCAGCACCGCGGAAACGCTTGAGCTCGATACCGGACGAACCATCGGCAAGGCTGAGCTTGAGCCGGGCGACATCATCGCCACGGCCAGCGACGGCCGAAACTCCAGGGCGATTCAATGGACGACGAATGCGCCGCATAGCCACGCGATCTTGTACTTCGGAGGGGGTAGCGCTGTGGATGCGATGCCTGGAGATGGAGTAACCGAGGATCTACTGGCCCGCAAGCTGCGAGGAGTTGCCGTTGCCTCCGTGTTTCGGCATCGGACTGCCACCCGCGAGCAGCGGGAGATGGCTTCAAAATGGGCTGCCATGCAAGCGGACAAGCCCTACAACACGCTGGGCGCCGCGCGCCTAGGAATCGAACGGGGGTCGAATACCTATCTGCTGCGTTTCACCAGAGTTGGCGTCCTGATTCTTACGTACGAAGAGCAGGCTGCAAGGTCAACCAGAGGAGGGCGAGATGCCAGTTTCTTCTGTACCGAACTCATATTTCGTGCGTACGAGATAGCCGGCGCTCCGCTGGTTGAAGTGCCTGCCCACTTGGTCAGCCCCGGCAAGTTGCTGAGAACCGAATCGTTGCGTTATGTGGGGAATCTGGATGGGTACGCTTGACGTGAGGGTGGTGGCAATGCTTGTCGCAGCCCTTTTTGCGCTGTCCGGGTGCGATACAGGCGCGGGATTCCCCGAAGATCAGCGCATGGAAGGGCCGTTCGAGATCACGGGCGAGTGGCAGCGGATTGAGTTTGATCGCCCGTTGAGGATCAACCGGGAGGGTTCTCAGGGGTTCCATTTCGAAGTTGATGAGACGCGGTACCGGCCTAATAGACATTTCGATGTTGAGGATCGGCCTAATCAGGCAAACCTGCGGCGGAATGACGGCGTGCTGGTCAAGCCTGAAGTCGTGCTGATCGGGGACAATGGCGAGCGCGTCGAACTACGGGCAGTCATGAACATCCATCTGTACGCGGGAGGGCTAACGGTAGGGTTCGCAATGTACGAAGATCATTTTTCCCCGTCCCCCCCATTTCCGGACCGAATAACCGCTTTTCGTGCGGTAGAGGTAAGAAGCAACGAACCGTTCACCGCAGAATACTTCCGCTGGCGCATGGACAACCATCCGGACCACCATCGTTGCGGGGGGCGGCGCTGCACGTGGCTGGACAAGCTTTTTCGGTAGAAGAAGCGCGGGCCGCGTTGGCAGCAGCGGGTGTACTTGAATGGAGTCAGGTGGCGTGCGGTTAGCAGGTATTGGTTTCACGGCGCTATGGTTGCTGGTCGGGTGCGACGCAGGGGTGGGGTTTCCCGAGGACCAGCGGCTGGAAGGGCCGTTCGAGATCACCAACGAGTGGCAGGAGATAGAATTTGACGCTCCCTTGCGGATCAACAGGGAGGGTTCTCAGGGCTTCCATTTCGAGGTTGACGAAACCCGATACCGGCCGAATAGCCATTTCGATCTCGAGGATCGGCCTAACCAGGCGAACCTGCGGCGTACTGACGGCGTGTTGGTTAAGCCTGAAGTCATACTGATCGGGGACAATGGCGAACGTGTCGAATTGCAGGCCGTCAGTAACATCCATCTGTATGCCGGAGGGTTGACGGTTGGCTTTAGAACCTATGTGGATCACTCTTCGCCGTCCCCCCCATTTCCGGACGGGATAACCGCTTTTCGTGCCGTAAAGGTAAGAAGCAACGAGCCGTTCACCGCGGAATACCTCCGCTGGCGCGTGGACAACCATCCGGACCACCACCGTTGCGGCGGCCGGCGCTGTACGTGGCTGGACAAGCTGTTTCGCTAGCAAAAGCGGCACTTTTCTCGTTCTCCTGTTCGTCCCCAGCGTGTTCGGAAGCCGGGTTCAGAATCCCCGGCGAAGAGTCTGCCGGCCGCCCATGAAGCAAGTGTGGTGCTTGACAGGCCGCTTGCCGGGCCCGGACAATCGCGGCGCCTCCCGCTTGTGGATAAATTGACTGTATGTTGCTGCCTGTGGTGCGATAAATCGGATGATCATCTGTCATCGCCATCGTTTCATCTTCATCAAGACGCGGAAGACTGCCGGCAGCAGCGCTGAGATCGCGTTGTCCCGCGCTTGTGGGCCCAAGGACTGCGTGACCCGTCTGAGCGAGAATCGTGGTGAAGAGGAACTGCGGCGCCGGGAAGGCGGCTACGGGCCCGTCAACCATCTCAAGGGGATCCGCGAACATCGGGGCTTCAAGGAATGGAAGCGGCTGCTGCTGAAGGGGCAGCGAGCGGAGTACAACGAGCACCTCACCGCCCCCGACATCCGGTCCCTGGTGGGCGACGAGATCTGGAACAGCTACTACAAGTTCACCATCGAGCGCGACCCCTGGGACCGGGCGCTTTCCCGCTACTACTGGCAGAAGCAGCGGTGGGAGGAGAAGCCGCGGAAGGAGGAATTCCCGGGCATTTCGCAGTACCTGCAGTGGCTGGAGAAGAACAAGCCGCACTGGCTGAGCAACTGGGGGCACTACACCATCGGCGATGTGGTCGCCGTGGACCGCGTGCTCCGCTATGAAAGGCTGGCCGAGGAACTGGAGGAAGTGCGGGAGCGCCTTGGGCTGGATGTCTCGTTCAAGCTGCCCGAGACCCGCGTCAAGGGCGGTTTCCGCCCCCAGCGCCGGCCCTACTCCGAAGTGCTCGGCGACCAGGACAGGCAACTGATCGAACGGCTCTGTCGCCGTGAAATCGAGCATCTGGGCTACAGTTTCGGCGCTGCGGCGTGATCGTCGGGGGTGCCCACCGGGCGAAGAATCGTTACCCGACGCATGTGCTCGGCGAAAATCACTGTGAGAGGTTGGAACCGAATGAACGCGTTGGTTGAGCGGTTGCCCCTGGCATTGCCGAAACTGCCGGAGGGTCGTCTCGGCTACTGGGCCATCGGCTGCATCTACGTGTTCGCGTTCATCCCCCCGCGGAGTATCGCGCTCGGCCAACTCTCGCAGTTGGTGATGCTCATCGTGGCCATCCTGTTTGCTGTCCGTTACCGGGACGTGATTTTTCGCACACCGCTGTTCTGGCTGGGTGCGGCGTTCGTGCTGTACGTGCTGCTGCGCGGCCTGTTCGCCGCTTTCGTCGGGCAACCGGAACTGGCGTCCGAGCACCTGGATGGCACTAGCAGTTGGGCGCGGACCATCGCCTTGCCGGTGTTGATTCTTGGCCTGGCTCTGGTTGCCACCGGCAACTGGGTTCGTCATTCCATTGGAGCGCTGATCGCGCTTGCGCTGGGAATACTCGTTTTCCAAGTGCTTCCGGCGTGGTCGTGGAGCGAGTTCGAAACCGCCCTGACGGGGGCCCGGCGCTACATTTTCGGGCTGGGACATGCCCGTTCCGGGTTCATAATCGGCGCAGCCATCATTGCCGTGCTGGCGCTGGGGCCGGCAATGGTGGGGAAGTATCCGAGAGGTGGTGGGGTAGCAAAGCGGGCTCTGGCAGTGCTTCGGTACGCGCTCTGGGCGTGCCTGGTTGGCGCGTTGCTGCTGGCGCTGTTCGTCACGAAGACCCGTACCGCCTGGCTGGCAGTGTTGGCAGCCGTGCTTGTGCTGGTGTTAGCTGCAGCCTGGTTCTACAGGGATCGCCTACTCCGTCCCGGTACTCTGGTGGGTCTGCTGCTGGCGGCTGTCGTAGTCGGGGGTGTGGCCGTCTTCGCCTGGGACGAGGTGGAGCGCCGCATGACGGATCGAACCGACGCCATGCAGCAGATTCTTGCCATGGACAGCCTGGATGACGCCTGGGTTATGGAGGACAGGAATCTCGGCGCCAGAATGGCCTACAAGGTTTTTGCCATCCAGCTGTGGATGGAGCGACCCTTGATCGGGTGGGGGCCTGCGGACCCCTACTACCTGATGCGGGAACGCCCGCTGCCTCCGGTGCTTGAGGGGCGGTCGGGACACTTCCATGATGCCCACGTGGAGACGCTGTCGCGGTTGGGGCTGGTCGGCTGGGGGCTGATGATGGCGTTTCTCGGTGCACTGGTACTGGAGGCCTGCCGTCGGCTCGCCATGCGGGAGGAAGAGCAACGGCTTCCGCGGATGCTGGCGTTGACCACCATCGGTTTCACCGCACTGCTGCTGGTCTGGATGCTTGGTACCCACCAGTTGGTACGATTCCAGACGGTGCATGTCTTTGCGCCCTTCCTGGCGCTCATGTGCGCCAGCGTGTTCCAGCGGCGTCTCGACGCAGTTCGCAGGGGGGGCTAGTCCGTCATGCCCGATATCGCGCTGTTCGGAATGTTCCGGCCCTGGGGGGGGACCTATCGCCGCCTGATGAACCAGATTCACGTCTGGACGCGTGACGGATGGTCGGTGGAACTGGTGACCTTCCGGGATGGCGAGATGTTCTACCCGGACGAGATGCCTTCCTCGGTTCAGTGCGTTCATCTGGGGACGCGGGGAAAGCTGGCCACCACACTGGCGCTCTGGCGATATCTTCGCCGTCGCCGACCCCAGGTGATTCTTTCCGTCAACCATATCAGCAACGTCATTCTTGCCCAGGTGGGCCGGTTGCCGGACACCGGCACGCGGCGTTTCCTCAGCGTGCCCAACACCTTCGGTGAATCCGAGAAGCTTGCCGCGGAACCACAGCGCCGGGAGCAGAAATTCAAGGAAATCCGCCGACTCTACCCCCGTTCCGATGGCGTGATTGCCGTCTCCGATGGGGTGCGTGACGATTTGCTGAATAACGTCGGCCTGCGCGGTGTGACCGTCGAGCGCATCTATAGCGGGTCGGTGGCCCAGGTGACGCTGGAGCGTGCCGGGGAGCCGGTGGACCATCCCTGGTTAGCCGACAAGACCTGCCCCGTGATTCTCTCCGCCGGCCGACTGGTTCCGCAGAAGGACTACGCCACCCTGTTGCGCGCCTTCGCCAGGCTGCGGGAACGCCGTGAAGCCCGGCTGATTATCGTGGGCAAGGGCCGGGACCAGGAGGAACTGGAAGCCCTGTCGAAGGAACTCGGCATTCAGGACGCCGTGGATCTGCCCGGCTTCGTCGATAACCCCTATGCCTGGATGGCCCGCTCCGACGTGTTCGCTCTCTCCTCCCGCTGGGAAGGGCTGGTCAATGTGGTGATGGAGGCGCTGGGTCTCGGTGTACCCATCGTGTCCACCGATTGTCCCAGCGGTCCACGGGAAATCCTGGCCGGCGGGCGCTACGGGATACTGGTGCCGATGAAGGATCCTGACGCGCTGGCCGAAGGCATCGACCGGACGCTGCGCGGCGAGGCACCGCAGTTCAACCGCGAAGACGCGGTGCGCCCGTTCCGGGCGGAGACGGCGGCGCAGGCCTATCTGGACTTCTTTGGCCTGCAGCATCCGAAGCAGGCGGTGCAAGCATGAGCAATCCGTTCTCGGCGTGGAAAGTGCGGCGCCGGTTGCGGCGTACCCTGCACTGGCTGGAGCCGGAGTTGATCGGCGGCCAATGGAATCTCCACGGCAGCATGGCTGTTCTGCCTGCCGGCACTGATGGCGGTCCGGACGACTATCAGCGTCGCTTGATCGTTTCCATCGCCGGGTCCGGCGAAGGCGGGCTTTCCGAGGGAAAGGAGCGCCTCCAGGGTGGGGCCGATGCCTGCTGCGATGTGCTCGTGGCGCGAGGCGACTGGACTTTGCTGATGGATCGGGACCGGCGCTGGATGTTGCGGGTGACGGACGATGCGAAGCGCGCCGAGCGTCTGGTGCGCAACGCCCGGTGGTTGGCCCAGTCCTATCCTTGCCCGGCGATTGAGCCGGCCGATACCCGGGTAGCGGGGGCGCATGCGGTCCGTGAATCCTTCGCCGACGGCGTGCCCATCCGGGATGCCCCCCAGCCGCAGTGGGGTCCCGCCTTCCGGCAGTTGCTGCTCGCTTGTCAACGTCACGTGGCCCACTGCCAGGGCGTTTACGATTTCGACGCTGCCTGGGAGGAACTGCAGGGCTGGCGGTTGCCCGCCTGGCTGGAGCGTGCGCTGGCCGGCCACAAGGTCGGCATCGAGCAGGTGCTGCGGGACTGTCCCTTGCTGGACGTCCATGGCGACTGCCACAACGGCAACGTATTCGTGCGTCCGGACGGCAGCGTCCTGCTGATTGACCTGGAGCGCGTCCAGTCTCTGCCATTCTTCTATGACGCACTCTCACTGCTGCGCGGGACTGCGGATGTGAATGCCGCTCTGCGCCGGGCGTATCTCGAGGGGGCGTACGATGCGCCGCTGGCGGATCTCTGGGGTGCTGCCGGCAGGACCTGGAACCCGGCCGGCCGCACGGCGGCGTTGCTGGCCATGCCCGTTGCCCATGCCTTCCGCCCGCAGTTCGCGGGGGCAGATACCGGCAAGCGGCGCGACAAGTTCATCGGTGCCTGCGACAAACTGCGCGCAGACTGCGGACTGGAGTAGAACGTGCGACGCGTCGAATTGATCGGCCCTCCTGGCGTGGGCAAGACCACCCTGCTGAAGCACTTGCAGCGGGAATTGAGTCGTGACGGTGTACGGGTGACGTCGCCCCATTGGCTGCCGCTCTGGGCGTACCACGAGAGGAACAGCATTTCCGGCTATCGACGGCGTTTCGAGAACAGCTTGTATCGCGCGAAAGGCATCCAGCGGTGGATGCGGCCCAAGCTGGAAAAGGAACTGGTACGGCACGAGTTCCGGGCGCTGCGGGACGCCGGGCCCGCGGACGCCGAGTTCCTCCAGTTCGGGCTTGGGCTGGGGCAGAGCGAAGAGGTTGCCACGTCCCCTGCGTTGACCCTTGAGCGCATGCTGAGCTTCATGCGCAGCGTTGCACTCGCCCGGGCCGCGGATCGCCTGGCGGGAGAAACCGTCGTGCTGTTCGACGAAGGTCTCGGCCAGCGGGGCGTCAGCCTGGGTCAGGGAGTGCAGGAAGACGAGGTGCGGCGGTATTTCCGACTGATGCCCACCCCTGGCGCGGTGATTGTGGTGAGGGCTCCGACCGAGCTGATTCAGGAGCGCTTGCGGCTTCGCAATCCTGATGTAACACGCTTTCACGCAATGGTGGAGCGCGCCCAGCGCATCTGCAGTCTGGCAGAAGAATCCTGCGAAGAGCGCGGGGTGCCGGTGTTAACGGTGGATGCTTCCGGGGCCGCCGCCGAGAGTGCCAGAGGTCTTGCCGCCGCTCTGTCGAGGGCGTGGGCCGGATAGAGCAAGGCTCATTCCGCAGGCGTTGTCGTTTTTTCGGGGTCCAGGGAATAGCCGAATGCCTCGAAATCCTCGCGGAACATTCTGCGTACCCGGTCCACGGCGGCCGCATCGTAGTAACTGGCCAGCTTGCTCGCGGAATCGGTCCTGTGGGGATCCCAGTTCCGTACTTCGGCGGAAGCGTCAGAACCGAACAGTTTCCCGATCAACTGCGGCAGATCCGAATCGATGCGCTCCAGCCGGCCGATGAAGTTCAGGCGGGATCGGTCTTTCGGCAGCAGGCTGACCTGGGGCGCCCAGTGGGGGCCGCGATACAGCGCGCCTGCTTCCAGCTTGTCCAGAAACTCGGAAAAGCCGATGGTGGAGCCATCCTGTGTCGGCGAGTCGCCGAGGTTCTTCGCTGCCGGCGGGCGGTCGCGCACGACCTTGTCCAGATAGGCGGACAACGTGCGATGAAAGGGATTGCGTACGAAGGTGAACAGGAAGTAGTCTCGCCATGCGACGCGGCTACGGCGTATGCCCAGATCGCGCGGGCGCAGGTAGACCCCGATCTTGTCGCCGGCATCCTGGAGTTCGGCCCGCTGCTCATCGGTAACCGTCGGGTCGTAGTGAAGCAGCGTATTGCCGACGGTGGAGTGGCCGGCCTTGGGTATGCGGTAGAACACGAAGCGTTGCTGCTCGGAAACCAGAATCCGCGGGTTGACCCGGTGGCGCTCGACCCGCCCGTCCAGCGTTGAAAGCAGCGGGTTGAACCATTCGTGGAAACGTCGGCTGGTATGCATGGTGCCGTAATATACCATGCCCCGCCAGGCAGAGTCTGGCGCCGCCGATGCGCTATGGTTCCCCTGATCATCAGATATAGAAGAGGACAGGAGATGCCTTCTGAAGGCCTCAGGCTCAAGCGACGGCTGACCTATTACCGGGTTTCCACGTTGTCCGGGATTACGGGGCTGCGTGAGGAAACCATGGCGAATGCGCTGGTCTATCCCGAACACGGCCTGCTCTATAACCGGGTGAAGAAATCGGGGAACTCCAGCATCGTCTTCTACCTGCGCGATCTCGTCCAGCACGCGGGGAGCAGTTCCCAGGCCGCGGGCGGCTCAATCAGCGGCGGCTATGCCGACGACAAGCGGAGCGCCGTCGGGGTGGGCAAGAAGCTTCCCGACCTGTCCATGCGCGAATTGATGGGTGTGCGCCGCCTCTACGCCTTCACCATCTTCCGGAACCCGTACACACGTTGCCTGTCGGCGTTCTTCTCCAAGAGCGCCAAGCGGGAATCGGGCTCGGAGAAATATCGTGACGTACCGGGCTTCGACAACAAGACGCCGGAGGGTTTCGAGGCATTCGTGGGGTTTCTGGAAGACGGCGGCCTGTATTACGACAAGCACTTCTGGCCGCAATGCGACCTGCTCATGTGTCCGCCGCAGTACTTCGCCCGGATTGGCCAACTGGAGAATCTCCAGCAGGAGTTGACGGCAATCTTTGGCAAGGCGGGCATGGAGGTGCAATCCTCTCTGGTGTCCAACCAGCCCCACGCTGCCGACCAGAATCACGCAGGCAAAGTCACCGGTGCCAATGCCAGGACAGCCCAGTTCTACTCCGAGCCGCTGTATGACCGCGTTTTTCAACTCTATCGACGCGATTTCGAGGTTGGAAATTACGACCGGAACTGGCGGCCGGTCAGTGCGGAATCCGGTTCCGGTAACGCATAACCCTCTATTTTTCTATACCATGTGGCACTTGATGAATCGAGGGCTTCTCATTGACTGATCGCCGCCTTGCGATTCTCGCACCATTCAAGGAGTGGGGCGGGATAGAGCGCAAGATCATGATCCTGTGCCGGGAGTTCCTGGCGCTTGGAGTGCAGCCGCAGCTGTTGCTGACACGTGGTGGCGTACCGCCGTATCCGGACGAGTTTCCGAAAGAGGTTGAGATCGTCGACCTGAAAAGCGGCGGCAAGTCGGACAGCATCATCAAGCTGACCCGTTTCCTCAAGGCCAATCCTCCATCAGCGCTACTGACGGCGAAAGACCACTCTGCCAAGGCGGCGGTGATCTCCCGCTTTGTCGGACGCTTGCCCGTGCCCATCTACGTCAAGATCACCAACACCCTCAGTTGCACGTTGCGCCGCCGGATGAAGCGCATCTCGGCGCGGATGCTCTACTCGCGGGCGGACTGTCTGATTGCGGTTTCGCAAGGGGTGCGCGATGACCTGATCGCGAACTTCGGCATGCGACCCGACAAGGTGCAGGTAATCTACAACCCCACGGTGACTCCCTGTATTCCCGGCAGGGCAGCTCAGCCGGTGGATCACCCCTGGCTGCAAGGTGACGGGCCACCGGTGATCATGGGCGCCGGCCGTCTTACCCCCCAGAAAGACTTTCCGATGCTGATCTCCGCCTTCGCGAAGCTGCGAAGGCATCGCGAGGCACGACTGGTGATTCTGGGCGAGGGGCCGCTTCACGAATTGCTGCTGAAACAAGCGGCGGACCTGGGCGTGGGTGAGGACGTGGATCTGCCCGGCTATGTGAATGATCCGATTCCGTATCTGGCCCGCGCCTCCCTCTTCGCCCTGTCTTCCCGCTACGAGGGCCTGGCCAACGTGCTGATCGAGGCGCTGGCTGCAGGTACGCCAGTGGTCTCCACGGACTGCCCGTCGGGGCCGCACGAGATCCTGGATGGCGGGCGCATTGGCCGCTTGACTCCCGTGGGTGATGACGATGCGCTCGCTGAAGCCATGTTGCTGACACTTGAGGATCCCCCGTCTCAGGATACGCTGAGCGTCGGCCTGGAGCGCTTTCGCAGTGATGAGGTTGCCAGGCAATACCTGAAAGTCATGGGATTGCTCTAGCGAGGAGGCGTTCGAGCATGATCGTGAGCCATCGTCACAAATTCATCTTTATCCACTGCCGGAAAGTGGCCGGTAGCTCGATGAAGGTCACTTTGGCCCCTCATCTAGGGCGTGAGGATCTGATACTGGGGAGTCTGCATGAGATATTGCGGGACAGCAGTCCCTTTCAGTCGTGGATTCTTCGTGAAATGGCCACCCCGTCGGGGGTCTCCGAACTGCTGTCTGCGAAACTCAAGCGGCGGGACTGGCGTTCCGCGTTCAACAAGGTGATGAAAAAGCGGCAGAAGCGCAGTCTGGGCCTCTCGTCTTCCTCGCACCCGCCCGCCAGCGATGTGCGGGACGCATTTCCAGATATCTGGAATGAGTACTTCAAGTTCTGCTTTGTCAGGAATCCTTATGAAAGGATCGTCTCGGACTATCTCTATCAAACCCGTCTTGAGAGAACGCCGCCGAGCTTTTCGGCGTTTCTGGAAGGGGTGCTCGCCTCGGCGCGTGGCGGCGATCTGAAACACGACAACTGGTCGATGTACACCATCGATGACCAGGTCGCGGTGGACTTCGTGGGCCGGTTCGAAAATCTGGAGGGGGATTTCAGCCTGGCCATGCAGAAGGCGGGGTTGGACGGTGTGGCCCTGACCGCCTCGGAGAAGCGGCGCTCCTATCCGAAACCCTGGCAGGCGTACTACGGTCCAGGGGACAAGGAACGCGTTGACCATATCTATGGAAAAGAAATCAGTCATTTCGATTACGTTTTCGAGGAAAGCCAATGAAGGTGCTGATCGTGATCGGCAGACTCCACCCCAATTTGACGGAATGGGTGGAGGCTTTCCGACAGGAGGGGCACAGCGTCACCGTCATTGTTGGCCGGGAGTCGGTCAACAAGGTGGAGCGCGTGCAGCCCCGTATCATCCCTCCGGACGAAATCGATCAGGCAGCAGCGCAGAAAATCGTGGACTTGATCCAGCCGGATCTCGTCATTATCCGCAGCAAGGACGAAGGTCATCGGCGTATCGTCAAGGTCGCGAAGAAGCGCGGTGCAGCAGCCATCTACTACGACCAGCGCCCCTACCTGCGGCCACGCGGTTTTCGCGCCGTTCGCCGGGAACTCAGCAAGGCCCTGGAGCGCGCCTGGATTGGTCATCCCCGTGTCGGGATCACAACCACGCGGGGAAAGGGGGATGTGCCGAGGCTGTGGCGTCACTGGGTCAGGGTGCCCATGCCGGTTTGGGAGGGGGCGGAACAGCGCCCGTACTTCCGTGATGGTGTGCCCACGGTGTTGCTGGTTGGCCGCCTTGCCAACCAGAAGAAACGCCATGCTTGGGTGTTGAATGCACTGGAGGAGTTCGGCGGGCCGTATCGTCTCCTCGTTGCGGGCGCCGGCGACGATAGCCACACCGCTCCGGGGAAGCGCAGCCGCGACTATTACGAGCAGGTCAGGGCGACATTGAACGCGCCCCAGGTAAAGGATCGTGTGCAATTGCTGGAAGATGTTCCCCACGAGCGCATGACGGAACTCTATCAGCAGGCGGACATTTTCGTATTGCCATCTACCAAGGAGTTGCTGGGAATTTCCATCGTCGAGGCCATGGGGCACGGGTGCGCGGTGCTTGCGTCCAGCGGTGCGGGTGCCACCGGCTACATGACGCAGGACGAGGATGGATTGATCTTCGAACGGGATTCCTACGAGGCTTTCAGGGACGGGTTGCATGCCCTGCTATCGGACCAGGGGATGGTGCGCAGGCTTGGCCAGCGGGCCGCAGATACGATTCGCGAGCGGCACAGGCACGCGGATTTCGTCAAGCATATCCGCCGGGTAGCCGGCCGCTAATCCACAGACACTGGGAGAAACGCGAATGAAACCGTTTGCTTCCTGGCTATTCGGCGGGGTCGAGAAAAGAGCGGCGAAGCGGGCACGCCTTTCTACTCGTGAAGGGTTGTTCCAGTCGATGCTCGAACAGTTCTGCGAGCAGCACGAGGCTGGTGGCGGTGCGAGATTCCTGCAAATCGGCGCCAACGACGGTCGCACGAATGACCCCTTGTTTCCGGTGATCCAGCGGTTCAACCTGGTCGGGATCTGTGTCGAGCCGCTTCCCGAGGCATTCGAATTGCTGCAGGAAACCTATCGTGGAAACGCCAATGTGACCCTGGTCCAGCGCGCTGTCGGGCCCAGCGAAGGCCAGATGGATCTGTACATGGCGGGCTTGCCGGAGGCAGCAACGGACGAGGATCGCAAGGACGCCTACCGAAAGGCGACCCTCTCCCGGGAAAGTGCGATCGCCAAGACACGAAAGGCGTGCAAGCTGAGCAGTGACGCCGAGGCCGAGGGCCGGCTTGAGTGTCGCCAGGTGCAGGCCAGTACGCTGGTCGGCCTGGTGGAGGAATTCGGCAATCCCCGAGTGGATATCCTGCAGATTGACGCCGAGGGTGAGGACTGGAACATCCTGCGTCAGGCCGAGGCCTTGCCGAGCTTGCCCGCATTCGTGAACCTGGAGCACAAGGGTCTGGATAGAGAGCAGCGCGCGGAGATGCATGCATGGTTTTCCCGTGAGGGGTATCTCTGGTTCGAGCATGGTCGCGATACCTGTGGATTGCTCATCCAGCGCGAAGCCTGAGGGGGAAGCATGTCCGGGGAAAGCAAGCTGGATCGCCTGCTGATTGAATACAGCCCCGTTATGCGCGCTGTGCCGAAGGAACTGCGGGTGCGGGTCTGGCGACGGCTGGCATGTAATCCGGCGCATCGTTTCCTGTACGTACGCATCCCCAAGGCCGCCAATTCCACCGTTAGCCTGACGCTTGCGCGCCTGTTGTTTCCCGACGAGGCGCGGCAACTGGAAAATGACCCCGAGGGCAAAGCCGCCAGGAAGCTTTTTTCCAACCCAAGCCCGAAGCGCTATTTCGGTGCGCGCGCGCTGGAAAAGTCGTTCTTTGTGTTCAGCTTCTTCCGAAACCCGTACACACGTGTCCTTTCCGCCTATCTGGACAAACTTCGCTCGGACGAAAACAGCGCCAGCTATGATTGGGTGGCGAGGGCGGCAGGTTTCGACGACAACCAGGAGATGACCTTCGAGCGATTCATCGGGTATCTGGAGAGCGGACGTAATCGCTACAGCAATATTCATTGGGCACCGCAAACAGCGATCTGTCCGGTTCCAGTCGAAAGACTGCACCTGATCGGCCGGGTGGAAACCCTGCAGCAGGATCTGACCACATTGATCGAGTCCATCATGCCCCAGCCGCAGTCGGTGGAAATACTCGCCAGGCAACATAACCGGCAGGGAGCGAACGAAAAGATCCAGGCGTATTACACCCCGGAGTTGATGGAACGCGTCCAACGCTTGTACGAGGCCGATTTTCGGCTGCTAGGCTACGATCCCGCACCGAGCAGCTATCTGCAGTGAGCGCTCGTAGGGAAGCAATCAGCGCGTCCCTAACGTTGCAGCATTGCGCATACACTGTTTTCCAGGTTGCCCCGGAGGCCTGTTCGCGTGCGGCGCCACCAGTCGGCATGTACGTAGCGCACTTCGGCAACCACTATTGGTAGTTTCATGGCCAGGGCAAGACCGAAACGATGCTGTCCCTCCGATGCCTTGAACAACTGCCCATCAGGTCCGATTGCGACGCCGATTTCCTCGTCGGCAGTACCGGGGCGGTAACCATGGCGTTGGTATGCGCTTGCCAGCAGCCGATAGCGCTCAACATATGCCTCCAGCTTGCGCGCGCTCTTGTCTCGTGCCTCGTCGTTGCCCAGGCCGCGAAGCTGGAAATACCGCTCCAGATGTTCCCGGCACCGCTCCGGCTCGAATCTCTCGTAGTGGAAGGCCGACATCAACGCGACGGTGGGATGCTCGAACACCGGAATGACCCATTCATGCCAGTGGCCGCGTTTGACGCGTGGAGGTAGGCCTAGTCCGCTTAGCGCAAAACGAAACCGTCGCACTCTGTCGCGCTTGATGATAACGCCCTCGATACGCTCTGGAGGCACTTCGATCAGTACGGGCTTTGACATGGCGTTCCCTCCTCACACAGCGAGCGGCCATGGCAAAGAGTATGACAGTTTTCGGTCAGCCGCAGACCGACTGAGTTGCCGGTGCGAGGCGTGCTGTGCGGCCGGCTGCAGCGGTTATATCTCGGTCTTTTCGGGCTTCTCCTTGTTCCACCAGCCCTCATGACGTGTAATCTCAATCTGCCGGCGCACCCTCAAGAACTTCTTGTATCGATGAAATGCCTCAATGACAAGCTGGCGATGGCTCGTCAGGCTGAGAGCGGGAAGCCCTCCTGATCGGAACAGATGCTGAAGTGCGCCGTCGAAAGCCCCCTGTGCAAAAAGTCGGACTCCGGCTTCTGTTGCCAGCATGAGTCCGTCATACCAGAAAGGGTGAAGTCCCAAGTTGGAAGCATCTATGATTTTTACTTCGCCGGCATCACGGTTGGTGACCAGAATATTCTGAGGCCTAAGGTCGCCGTGGGAAGGTGCCCAGAACTCGTTGGAAAAGAAAGTGCGAAGCGTGATTTCATCATTATTTTTTTCTGAATCTATAAATTTTTTTTGGGGGGATGAGTTCTGTATTATTCTGTTTGATACTTCAATAATTTTTTCTATGCTCTCCTGATTTAGAGGGTGTCCATCCGCAAGCTCTTCCGTAATGTAATCGCCGCGTTCGGAAATGGAAAATGAGACCAGCGGAAGGCGCTTGGATATTTCTTTCCTTATTGTTAAGTAGTTGCCTGAGAAATTGAAATTTTTGGAATACCTTCTGACGATTTCGTTTTCTTTGGAAATTAAAAGTATATCGTCCGGATTTGTTAGAACTATTATTTCAAAAAGGTTCTTTTTTTCTCCTTCATTATTGTTGTTTATTTTTCCAGTTCTGGCTAGTATTTTCGCCATCTCATAAATCAGACTGTCCTTGTTGTGGCCTTTGGTTTTTTTTAGGTGTTCTGGTAAGGCAATGCCCTTTCTGTACGCGATCCGTCCCTCTTGGAGGAACTGTCCAGACACTAATTCACTTGTATGGTCTTGGATCGATTTCTCTAGCTCCGCCCTATATTTTTTTTCGCGTTTGAAAGTGCGAAGAGCTTTTCCGAGCATTTGGTTTCTCCGTCTCTCTACAGGCTTCTTCTTTTTCAATGCCGACGGCGGTGTATTGGGAACTCATTGGCGCTTCCCTTGTGCTCCACGGGTTTGGCCTTTGCCTGGTAGCGCTTCTATGGGTCCGGACGTTTCTTCCGTGTAGGCGCACGCCCACTTAAAGTTCGTGCGTGTGCTCTATCGGTGGGACCCGAGTCTGCCGACCACCTCGCGGGTAACTCCGCTACTGGTCGTCATCCTGGAATTGACGGCTATGCAGGAGCGCATAATGGCCATTCAGCGCCAGGAGTTCCTCATGGGTTCCTGTCTCTACGATGGCTCCGTCGTCAATGACGATGATGCGATCCGCATCCTCGATCGTCGACAGGCGATGGGCAATCACGAGGGTCGTGCGCGACTGCATCAATCGGTCCAGGGCGTCCTGGATCATATGCTCCGATTCAGTGTCCAGCGCCGAAGTGGCTTCGTCGAGGATGAGGATCGGGGCGTCCTTGATGAGTGCTCTGGCTATCGCAAGTCGCTGTCGCTGGCCTCCTGACAACATCACGCCGTTGTCCCCAATGAATGTCTCGAAGCCTTCCGGCAACGCCTCAATGAAGTCCAGAGCGTTGGCCAGCTTGGCTGCTTCGCGGAGTTGCTCAGGCGTCGCGCGGTCGGCCATTCCGTATGCAATGTTTTTCGCGATGGAGTCATTGAACAGTATGACCTGCTGGGTGACGATGGCGATCTGAGCGCGGAGGTCCCTCAGTGGATAATCATCGATAGGGCGACCGTCCAGCGTGATCCGGCCGGCGCGGGGCTGGTAGAAGCGAGGTAGTAGACTGGCAATTGTCGATTTTCCGCTTCCGGAGCGCCCCACTAGTGCGACAGTTTCTCCCGGACTGATCTCAAAGCTGATGTCCCTAAGTACATCGGCTTTGTGCTCGCCATACCGGAAATAGATATTCTCATAAGCCACATGCCCCTTGGCGCGATCAATCCGAACGGTGCCATGATCAGGCTCCGGTTCGAGGTCCAGCATCTCGAACAAACTCTCACCCGCCGCGATTGCTTTCTGGATCTCGGAGTTGACCTTCACGATCCGCTTTAGAGGCGCCATCATCAGGGCGGTAGCGGTCATGAAGGAAAGAATTCCTCCAGGAGTAACCGCTTGCATGACTACATCCATGGTCGTTAAGTAAAGGACGATAGCCAGGGCGACAACGGCCACCAGTTGGACCAGCGGTGCACTCATGGCCTTGACTGCGGTGTAGCGCAGCTGCTGCTGCTTGTGTTTGTTGTTGATCTGACGGAAGCGCTCCGTCTCCTCGTCTATTGCGCCGAAAATCTTGACCTCAACATGGCCTCGCAAGGTGTCTTCCGCAACTTGCCCGATGCCACCGATTGTTGCCTGCATTCTTCGTGCGATTTTACGGAAACGCTTGTTTGCCCAGAGAATGATCTGGCCAAGAACTGGCGCCAATGCAAAGAATACGAGAGTTAGCCAGCCAGCCAGGTAGATCATGTATCCGATAAGGAAAAGAATAGTGAAAGTGTCTCTAATTAAAGTGACTACCGATTTTGATGCGGCGTCTGCTACCTGGTTGGCGTTGTAAGTTAACTTTGCTTTTAGAAATCCGAGCGAACCCTGGTCGAAGTAGCTTGATGGCAATACCAGGTATTTTTCGAAAACCTGCTGGCGCATATCGGCAACGACGTTCCTCCCGACCCACGCCATTGTGTAGTCGGACGCGAACATGGTTATCCCGTGCACTAGAAATATCCCGACCAATACTGCGGGAACCCAGACTCTCGCTTGGGGGTCCTGTTCGATGAAAGTTCCATCTACCAGGGGTTGAACGATCCATGCGAACGCGGCCTGACCTGCAGCCGCAAGAACCATCGCGATGACCGCCAGGGCTGCCAGACGCCAGTACGGGATAACATAGGTAAGTATGCGGCGATAGATTCCCAGCGATTCAGCAGCGGTAACGTTTCGTCCGACTGCGTTCTTGATTTCCGCTTTCGCTTCCGTTGTTCGAATCATAGACTGCCTAAACTCGCCTGACGGCTAAATTTGGTCCCTGGGTGCTATCCAAGGTGCTGGCTCCATTGTCTCGGGACGGTACCGGGGCGAACCTAAACTTCTCGCGTTGAGCGAACCCGCGATCACAGACTCACAAATTCATCACTGAGTCCGAGGCAATCAGGGCGTCATCGCACCTTCGGCATGTGGTTGGCGCAGATCATGGGTGTGTTGCCGTGCGCGGGCTGGATAGCATGGTGCATTTGCACTGGTTCCGCAATACCGTCATGCGCTAAGGTCTAGCTCCGCCCGATGGCGAAGTCACGGCGGCAGGCATAAACAGGATTCGTCTTAAGCTATGTGTGCAAAGGCACCGGTCATCATCATCGGCATGCATCGTTCGGGCACCAGCATGCTGACACGCACCCTGCAGGGGCTCGGTTTCTACATGGGGCTCGGCACCACGCGCAACGAGGAATGCCCCTATACCAACGCGCTCAATGCCTGGGTGTTCTCCCAGTCCAGCGCCACCTGGGAGCGGCCTGAGGGCGTGGACGCTCTGCTGGCGGATGACGAAAGCTCGGCGCTGGTGGCGGATTATCTGTCCGGCGTGGTGCAAGGGCCTTCCTGCGCCCGCTTCCTGGGCCTGCGGCGATGGCTGAAGTACCGTTCCATGCGCCGCATTGCGGAACCGTGGGGGTGGAAGGATCCGCGGAACAGTTACACCCTGCCGCTGTGGCTGAAGGTTTTCCCGCAGGCACGCGTGCTGCACATCCTTCGACATGGCGTCGATGTGGCCCAGAGCCTGAAGGTGCGGCGCGAACAGGCAGCGGCGGCGGCTGCCCGGCGCTACCGCGGCCGCCGCTCAGCGTATGTGAACAGCCCTTTCGCCCCAAAGCGCAGCGGCTTCGCCCATTCCCCCCGGATTGCCGATCTGGACGAAGGTATCGCCCTTTGGGAAGCCTACACGGCGAGGGCGCATGCGCACGTCCAGACTCTTGGGGAACAGGCGCTGGAGCTGCGCTACGAGGAGCTGCTGGCGGAGCCGGAACCGCATCTGGCCCGTATCGCCGAGTTCTGTGGCCTGCGGGTGGGAGCCGCAGAACTGGCCGCCAATGCCGCCCGCTTCGACGCCGGCCGCGCCTATGCGTACCGGGCGGCTCCGGAACTGGTGGAGGTGTCGCGTCGGCACGCTGACCGCCTTGCGGCCTTCGGCTACCGGCCGGCGGATTGACTCCTCTGAAGCTCGGCACGGGCGGCATCAGCGGAGATACAGGTTTTCCTTCTTGTCTTCCTGTCGCTTGAAGCGGCGGTGTATCCACAGGTATTGCTCGGGATAGCGTTCCACCGCCTGCTCCAGTACCCGGTTCATATGGGTTGCGTCTTCCAGATCGTCGCCGGACGGGAAGCCCTTCAGTTCCGGCTGGAATTCGATCAGGTAGCCGCCATCTTCGCGGCGGAAGAAGAACAGCGGTACCACCGCGGCCTTGCCCATCCGGCTCAGCCTGCTGAGCGCGGTGATGGTGGCCGCGGGTGTTCCGAAGAACGGCGCGAACACGCTGTGCTTGCGGCCGTAATCCTGGTCGCCTGCGTACCAGATCGGCAGACCGCTCTTCAGCGTGCGCACCAGGCCACGGATGTCTTCCCGGGGCAAGGCATCTTTCAGGTTGCGGCGCCGGGCGTTCAGCATGGCCTGGTCCAGCACCGGCTTCTTCCGCATCGGTTTGTAGATAACGGCCATGGGAATGCGGTCCGGCAGCAGCCGTGCCGCCAGTTCGACACACAGGAAATGCCCGGACATCAGGATCACGGCGCGCCCCCCGGACTGGGCGGCCCGCAGATGTTCCTCGCCGCGGACCTCGATGGGGATGGCGTCCACCTGCCGGCCGCCGTACCAGGCCAGTGCCGTTTCCACCACGGCGCGGCCGCTGGCCCGGAAATTCTGCCGGACCAGCGCTTCCCGTTCCCGGCTGTCCATCCGGGGGAAGCACAGCTCCAGGTTGCGCCGGGCTACCTCGCGGCGCTCGCTGGCCAACGCATAGCCGGGCCGTCCCAGTGCTTCTCCCAGCCGCAGGCCCAGCCGCCAGGGCAGGCGGGCCAGCAGCCACAGAGCGGCCAGGGTCAGGCACTGGCCCCAGTTGTACGGGTGTGCCGGACGCGTGGGGACCTCCTTCCGCTTTCTCTTTGCCACGCAATGCTCCAGGTCTTGCTTGCCATCGGCTGCGATTTCGCAGGCGCATGGTATCAGAGAAGGTGGGCCTGACACCCCTCGGCGGCGTAGTGGGCCAGGCCCCTATGTGGGTCAGCGTACTGAAACAGCCCGAAGCAAGAGAAGATTATCGATTCGTGTGTCCGCGCTTCGAGTATTCCTGAGCCGAGAAAGGCGCCTGCATGCAGGTCGATTTCCCTACAAGCGACAGAAAGGCCATGATCGCAACCAGCCCCAGATATGGGGTGGTCGGGGTGTATGTCGTTATCGCAATGGCGTACGTCATCTGGCGTTCGGGAACGCTCAATCCGTCCGCGCCGATATTCTCCGGGCTGGTCTTCAGCGCTGAGCTGTTCGGCATCATGACCATGCTGCTGTTGCTGCACATGGGCTGGCGCCTGCCGCGCCGGGAGCCACCGCCGCCGCAGAAAGGCTTGAGCGTGGACGTCTTCATAACCACGTACAACGAGCCGCTGGAAGTGGTGCGACGTACCCTGCTGGCCGCATTGCGGATGGAGTATCCGCACCGCACGTGGTTGCTTGATGACGGCAACAGGCCAGAGATGGCGGCTCTGGCAGAGCGGCTGGATTGCCATTATCTGGCCCGTAGCGACAATATCGATGCCAAGGCGGGCAATCTGAACAACGCTCTTCTGCATAGCAAAGCCGAGATCATCGCCCTGTTTGACGCCGATCATGCCCCCCACACGCGGTTTCTGGTGGAAACGCTTGGCTACTTCCGCAACCGCAACCTCGCTTTCGTTCAGACGCCGCAGGAATTCTACAATCTCGATTCCTACCAGCACCGCATCAGCGGCAGGAACAAAAACCTGTGGACCGAGCAGTCGCTGTTCTTCAATGTGGTCCAGCGCGGCAAGGATTACTGGAACGCGGCATTTTTCTGCGGTAGCTGTGCGCTGCTGCGACGCAGTGCCCTGGATAACATCGGCGGCTTCGCCACCGGCTCCGTCACCGAGGATCTGCACACTTCGCTGCGCCTCCACGAGAAGGGTTTCGATTCGGTCTACCATTATCACCCGCTGGCCTACGGGATCGCGGTCCTGGATGCCCGCGAGTACATGCGTCAGCGCCTGCGCTGGGGGCAGGGGGCGATGCAGGTCTGGCGCCGGGAGCGCGTGCTAACCAACCGCAACCTGACGCTCGCGCAGAAACTCAACTATTTCTCCAGCATCGTCACTTATTTCGAAGGCTGGCAGCGTGCCATTTTCTACACTGTGCCGGCCTTCGCTCTGCTCTCCGGAACGCTGCCGATTCGCATTTCCGTGGTCGAGTTCCTGTTCGTTTTCGTTCCCTACCTGGTCATTACCTTCTGGACATTCGGCATCGTCAGTCGCGGTCACGGTCATCTGTTCTTCAGTGAGGAATACAACTTTGCCCGCTTTGCCGTGTTCAGCCAGTCCACGCTGGCTTTCTTCAAGCGGCGCCTGCCATTCGTCGTGTCGGCAAAGCAACGCAACCCCAATCCGGCACTGCTGGCGCCCCTATATCCGCAGTTGCTCATCCTTGCGCTCGGCGTGGCGGCAATACCCGTGGGCGTCCTGGTGCACTATCCCGCCGGCAACCTCACGCTGGGAGCCCTGCTTGCCAATGTGTTCTGGTGCCTCGCAGTTCTTGCCATCGCCGTTCGCCTGCTGCGTTTCACTTTGGCCAACGTGCGATCCCGTCGTCAGGAGTACCGGTTTTTCATTCCGGTCTGTGCCGTGATCACGCTGGAGGATCAATCGGATAAGCAGGTGACGGTCGATGACCTTTCGGTGCAGGGGTTCGGTTTTCATGGCGGCCTGTCCGGACCGGTGGAAGCAGGCAAGCATCTGACCGGACACCTGTACCTGCCGAGCGGCCCAATGCCTTTCCGTGGCCGGATCGCCAGCGTACATCGAACCTCGCCGGATGCCGGTCGACCCGGTTTGTCCTATGGGTGCGAGTTCGAGCGATTGCCGGAGGGCGTCGTCGCCCAGCTGGAGGCATTTCTGCACGGCAATGATCTGCAATGGCACTTTCTCCGAATCTCCGGACACACGCATCGCCTGTTGCGGCCTGAGGCGCCCGCTTCGCGCCAGGGGCGGGAACCGAACCGGTTTGCAGTCGTCGACTACTGGCAGTGTTGCACCTACGCGCACCCGGTTCGCCACGCCCTGCGCACATTTCACGGCATTGTCTCTTCCTCTGGTCCTGACTCGGGCGACGCGCGGAAGATGGTGCTGATGCAGAAAGTCCCGGAGCACAGCACGTTGGTGGTGCGAATCGACGGTGACGAGCCGCAGGAGTTTGCCGGCACGGTGTCGGAGGAAGTAAGCATCGACACCGCAGACGGCCCCGTCTTTCTCTATACCCTGCACAACCCTCGGAGCACCTCGACATGGATCCGTACACCCGCACTGGCCTAGGCGGCCATTCCCTCTGTGTCGCAATCATGGTGGTGGTCGTGCTGGCGGTGCGGCCGGCCAGCGCCGACTGGATGCTGCTGGGCGGGGGCGAGACGGTTTTCGACGGCCGTTTCGCCCAGATAACCGCTCTGATCCCGTTCTCCGGACAGCTCGGCAATGGTTTCGTGCACCGTTACAGCATCAGCTATGTCGCGTATGAGTACCCGCTGGATGAGGGCGCTGTCGAGGCGACCAGCTGGGGCGGATCGATAGCGCTTGGCTACCAGGTGCCGGTCAACAACGGCTGGTTCAGCCTGTCTGCCGCCGCGGCCTACCGCGATACCGAGCACGACCCGCCGCAACCCGACAATCCGCAGGAAGGAGCCCGCGTTGTGGGGCAGGCAGACATCGACGCGGGGTATGTGCACGACAATCGCTGGCTGCTCGCCAGCAGTATCAGCTATACGCCCGTTGATCGCGCCTATTGGGGACGCTTGAGAATCATGCGCCGCGCCGGTACGAGGAGTTTTCTGGGGCCGGAAGTGGTGGCCCACGGTGACCGCGAATACGACGCCCAGCATCTGGGCATGGCACTCCAGGTGAGCCGGGTGTTTGGCGCGCTGGATCTGGTGTTCAAGGCCGGCGGCAAGCGCATCGAGGACGGCGAAAGCGGCGCCTACGGTGGTATCGAGTTCCTGCGCCATTTCCAGTGACCGGCATGGCTCACGGACTGTTCCTGCTAGAATGCCGGCTGGTATTCGATGAATGACTGGACTGGCTGATGCAGCTCACGCTTCCCGACTTTTCCCTGGCCCGGGTTGTGGTCATAGGCGATCTCATGCTCGACCGCTACTGGTACGGCGACACCGCTCGCGTGTCGCCGGAGGCGCCGGTGCCGGTGGTCCGGGTGGGAGGCATGGAGGAGCGGCCTGGCGGTGCGGCCAACGTGGCCCTGAACATCGCTGCCTTGCACGGCGCCGTCGGCCTGCTGGGGCTGACGGGGGAGGACGAGGCCGCAGCCACCCTGCAGCGGGAGCTGACGAATCGCGGCGTGCACTGCGATTTCCTGGCGGTGGCGAACCACCCCACCATCTGCAAGCTGCGTGTGATGAGTCGGCGGCAACAGCTGATCCGTCTGGATTTCGAACAGCCTTTCGGTGCCGCGGAACGTCAGGGTCTGGACCAGCGCCTGGCCGCCGCTGTCGAAGGTGCTGACGTGGTTGTGCTGTCCGATTACGCCAAGGGCACGCTGGCCGGGGCGTCGGGGCTGATTGCCGTTGCCCGCAAGGCAGGCTGCCGTGTGCTGGTGGATCCCAAGGGGCAGGATTTCGACCGCTATCGCGGCGCAGACCTGCTCACCCCGAATCTCTCGGAATTCGAGGGTGTGACGGGGCCCTGTGCGGATCTGGAAACGCTCGAAGTCCGGGCCCGGGCGTTGATCGCCGCGCTGGATCTGGGCGGGCTGCTGATCACTCGTGGCGAGCGGGGCATGAGTCTGATCACGGCGGATGGCCCGCCATTGCATCTGCCTGCCCATGCTCGCGAGGTCTACGACGTTACTGGCGCCGGTGACACCGTGATATCGGTGCTGGCCGCTGCCCTGGCTGCCGGGAGCGAACTGCCGGTGGCCACCGCGCTGGCCAACGTGGCGGCCGGTCTGGTGGTGGGCAAGGTGGGTACCGCTTCCGTCACCGTGGCCGAGTTGCGCCGGGCACTGCACGGCCTCCAGGCCGCTGATCACGGGCCGGTGACGCGCGAGCAGTTGCGCGTGCTGGTGGAAGACGCCCGGACCCAGGGTGAGCGTATCGTACTGACAAATGGCTGCTTCGACCTGCTCCATGCCGGACACGTGGCCTACCTGCAGCAGGCGCGGGCACTGGGGGATCGGCTGATCGTCGCCGTCAACGATGATGCCTCCGTGCGCCGTCTGAAAGGTCCGCAGCGGCCGGTGACGCCGCTGGAGCAGCGTATGGCTGTGCTGTCCGGGCTGGCGGCGGTGGATTGGGTTGTCAGCTTCGGCGAGGACACACCAGCCGAGTTGATCGCCGACATCGTTCCCGATGTGCTGGTGAAGGGCGGTGACTACGCGCCGGACCGGATCGCCGGCGCGGAGACGGTCCGCGATGCCGGAGGCGATGTGGTGGTTCTCGATTTTGTTGACGGTGTTTCCACCACCTCCATCGTCGAGCGCATCCGCAAGGCCACGGACAGCGGTTCCTGATCAGGCCCCGGATAGTGTCAAAGCACGGAGATGCATGCCCCGTGATCCGGCCGGCGTGCGGTGGTAGAGGAGTAATCGCTTAGCGCTCGCTACCGTCGGGCGCAAGCCTGAAACTGATAGCCTTCCAGCAGATGCTCCCAGCCCGCGGCAGCATGCCGGGCCAGCGGCGGGTGTTTGTCCAGAGAGCGTTTCAGGCGTTTGAGATTGCCGCTGCCGTCAACCGGCCGGTCATGCAAGCGGCCGCGATCCCAGTCGATCAGCCAGACGGCGCCCTTCGTGTCCAGCAGGATATTCCGCACATTCAGATCCGCATGCCAGACACCAGCCTCGTGGAAGCGTCTCAGGATGGTGCCGATCGCCCGCCACTGCCCGATCCGGGTGTTCTCGTTGGCGCGCAGCAGTTCGTCCCAGGGGGTGGCCTGCGGGATACGTTCGGTGATGAGGTCGCCGCGATAAGCCGGTCCGCTGCGGAGAACCCTTGCTGCCACAGGGCGTGGGACCGGCAGGGCCCGCTCACGCAGAGCGGCCAGCAGGCGCCACTCTCCGATCGGTCGCGTACGCCTCACACCAGGCCAGGCGTAGACATCGGCGCTTAAACGCGCGACCATGCCGCCGCGCCAGTAATGGCGCAGCACAAGGTCATGACTGGCATACTGAAAAAACCAGGCCTGGCGTCGGCCGGTGCTGGTGCCGGTCAGCAGGCCTTGTCGTTCCAGCTGTTCCGGTTCGAAGACCCAGTCAGGGCATGGATCCAGCACCTGCGGGTCGTGGAGCCAGTAACGAGAACCCTGTTGTTGGATAGGTGGATGCTTCATCGTCCCTCGCTACCGTTTACCCGGCCACCGGAGTCCCTGTGCCTGCTGCGGCTATCCGCCATCGGCGACTGCTGCCACATGGTTCCCGTGGTTCGTACCCTGCAGTCCGCGTGGCCGGAGACCCGTCTCACCTGGGTGATCGGGCGCACCGAAGCTGCGCTGCTGGGTGATCTGGATGGCGTGGAGTTTATCACCTTCGACAAGCAGGACGGCGGCGGGGGCCGGCGGCGGGTGCGGGAACAGCTACGCGGCCGCCGTTTCGATGCCCTGCTGCTGATGCAGGTTGCGCTGCGAGCAGGTCTGCTCTCGCGTTCCGTACCGGCGCGGCTTCGATTGGGGTTCGACGCGGCCCGTTCCAAGGACGGCCATCGGCTGTTCATCAACCACCGCGTTTCCGCGCACCCAAAGGCCCATGTACTGGACGGCTTCTTCGATTTTCTCCGCACGCTGGGCATCGATCAGCGCGAGATGCGGTGGGATATCCCGATTCCGGGCGAGGCACGGGAGCGGGCCCAGGAGGTGGTGCCAGACGACCACCCCACACTGGTCATCAGCCCCTGCAGCAGCCAGCGATTCAACAATTTCCGGAACTGGCGCCCGGAGGCCTATGCCGAGGTGGTGCGGCATGCCTATCAAAGCCTTGGCCTCTCCACAGTGCTGACCGGCGGGCCTACCGACGAGGAGCGCCGCTACGGCGAGGCCATCACCCGCCTGGCCGGCGTGCCCGTGCGCAACCTCATCGGTCAGACCGGTCTGAAGGAGCTGCTGGCCATTCTGGGGAGGGCCACGGTCGTGGTCTGTCCCGACTCCGGCCCCGCCCATATGGCCACCGCCGCCGGCACGCCGGTGGTCGGCCTCTACGCTACCTCGAACCCCGACCGGACAGGCCCCTACCTCAGTCGGCGCTGGGTGGTGAACCGGTATCCCGAAGCCGTGCGGGAGGCATACGGTTGCACGCCTGACGAGTTGGCATGGGGCCAGCGCGTGCGCAAGCCGGATGCCATGGACCTTATCCGCCCGGGGGATGTCACCGCGATGCTGGCCACGCTGCTGGCAACCCCCAGGGCGCAGCGGTTACGGCCACCGGAGGTGCGCTGATGCGCCTCCTCTACATCGCGCTGGTCTACCTGTTGACGCCCTTGTTGCCGCTGTACCTGCTGTGGCGGGGCATCCGGGAACCGGCCTATCGGAAGCGCTGGGCCGAGCGTTTCGGTCATGTGCCTTCGGACGTGCCCAGCGACTGTCTCTGGGTGCACGCCGCTTCGGTCGGCGAGGTTCAGGCCGCCGCCCGTTTCATCCGCGCTCTGCAGCAGACCTACCCGCGGATTCCGGTATTGGTGACCACCATGACCCCGACTGGAGCCGCACAACTGGACCGGCTGCTGGGCCAGAGGGTGCATCATTGCTACCTGCCGTTCGACCTGCCGCATGCGGTGTGGCTGTTCCTGCGGCGGGTCAGGCCGCGGCTGGGCTTGATCGTCGAAATGGAGTTCTGGCCGAATCTGTACCACGGCCTGCGGCGCCGGGGTATTCCTTTCATGGTGGTCAACGCCCGCTTGTCCCACCAGAGTGCTCAGGCCTATCGCCGTTTCGGTCGCTTCATGGAAGGGGTGTTGCGCTGCCCTGCCCGGATTGCGGTTCAGACCAGCGATGACGCATTGCGACTGCTGGAACTGGGGGCGCCGGGTGAGCGGGTGGTGGTGACCGGAAGTCTGAAGTTCGATCAGGAGATGGCCGCAAGCGCCCGCGAGCAGGGCGAGCTGCTGCGGCAGCAGTTGTCCAGCTCGCGCCCGGTATGGATTGCGGCCAGCACGCGGGAGGGCGAGGAGGAACTGGTGCTGGAAGCACACCAGCTGGTGCTTGAGCAGGTTCCACGGGCGCTGCTGATCCTGGTGCCCCGTCACCCGGATCGTTTCGCGCGTGTCGACGCGTTGTGCCGGGAAGCCGGCCATGCGGTGGCCCGTCGCAGCCGTCATGAACCCTGCGAGCCGGCGCACTCGGTGTATCTCGGGGACACCATGGGCGAACTGCCCGTGCTCTACGCGGCCAGCGATGTGGCATTCGTCGGTGGAAGCCTGGTCCCGATGGGGGCGCATAACGTGCTGGAGCCCGCTGCACTCGGTCTACCAGTACTGGTTGGTCCACATACCTTCAACTTCGCGCAGATTACGCGCCAACTGGTGGACGCTGATGCCTGCGCGCAGGTGGCTGCCCCGACCCTGCTGGCCGATGCGGTCATCGAACTGCTGGAAGATCCCGAACGACGGTCGCGCATGGGCCGCAATGGTTTGCGGCTGGTGGAGGCGAACCGCGGCGCTACCGGTCGTGTCATGCAGGAGGTGGCGCTGTTGCTGCCGGCGCCACGCGGCGATTCGCCGGATCAGTAGCGGGGCATGTCCGGGTCGACGTCCTGCGCCCAGGCCTCCACGCCGCCGGCGAGATTCTCTACTGCCTCGTAACCCTGCTGCTTGAGGAAGGCGGCAACCTGCAGGCTGCGCATACCGTGATGGCAGATGCAGACGACGGTGCGATCCCTGGGGATTTCATGTCGCCGCGCTACGATCTCGCCCATGGGCAGATTCACCGAACCGGCGATGGCGCAATGGGCGAATTCCCAGGGTTCGCGCACATCCAGCAGGTAGAGGCCGTCTTCCTTCCGCAGGCGCTGGTTCAGCGTCTGCGCCTGCACTTGCGGGATGTCGTGCATCAGAAGTCGAATCGCGGCTTGCGCACCGCGTTGATCAGCGCCGGCACGTGCGTATCCAGCAGACTCTCGGTGGACCACTGGTCCTCGGCAACACGCGTGATCAGCAGGCCCTCCATCATCGGACCATCGCCCACGATCAGGAACAGTCGGCCGCCGATGGTGAGGCTGTGATGGAAGCCCTCGTGCAGTTCGGGCAGGGAACCGGTGACGGCGATCGCGTCGTAGCGCTTGCCGTCTTTCCAGCCCAGTGCGGCGTCGCCGGAGGTCAGCGTGACGTTGCGGATGGCGTGAGCGGACAGCCGCTGCTGGGCACGTTCCAGGAAATCCGGGTAGATGTCCACGCTGGTCACGTGGGCGCTCATGCTGGCGAGGCAGGCCGTGAGATAGCCACTGCCGGTGCCAATCTCCAGTACCTGTTCCGAGCTTTTCGCCCCCAGTGCCTGCAGGATGCGGCCTTCCAGCTTCGGGGACATCATCTGCTGGCCATGTTCCAGCGGCAGGTTCAGGTCGGCGTAGGCCACCTGGCGATAGCGTTCTTCCACGAAGGCATCCCGCGGCAGCCCCTCCAGCAGGTCCAGGACTCGTGGATCCAGCACGTCCCAGGTGCGGATCTGCTGCTCCACCATATTGAAGCGTGCTTGTTCAAGATTCAGTGCAGTCATGACTTACCGCCTCCAAAAGGAATGGCGCAAGTCTAAGGTCTAGGGGAGTGCTGATCAATTCGCGCACACGCCGCGGCGTGGCCGTACTGCCCATGGCGGTGTAGTGGGCCACCGCAGGTTGGGCTATCGTCTGCGGTAAGGCGGCCTATTGAAAACGATTCGCAATCTCATTAGGATCAGGCGATCAATACTCTTCCGTGCACGCGGCAGCCCGTGCGCGCTTTCCTGTGGAGGTCTTCCGGATGTCCGACTCCATCCAGACTGCCGAGTCCGCGGCATTTCTGCAGCGGCTTGGTGCACTCTTCGACCTGGGTGGGCCGGTGGTCATGCTGCTCATGGCCATGTCCGTGCTGGCGCTGGCCATCGTGTTGCTCAAGCTGTGGCAGTTCTTCTATCTGCAGCTTCATCGCAGCAGTTTCGTGGAGAACGCGCTGCAGCACCTCGGGGCAGGACGATACGATGACGCGCTGGTCAGTCTGCGCAGCACCCGGAACCCCATAGGCCGGGTCATGGCCGTGGTGGTGGAGGGGCGTCGCGACCCGGCGCATGACGACGCGCTGGTCCGCGAAGAGGCCACGCGCGTCGGTGCGCGCTATCTGGAAGCGCTGCGCGGGCAACTGCGTGGCCTGGAGGTGATCGGCGCGCTAAGCCCGCTGCTGGGCCTTCTGGGCACTGTTCTTGGCATGATCGAGGCGTTCCGCCAACTGGAATCTGCTGGCAGCCAGGTGGATCCGGCGGTGCTTTCCGGTGGTATCTGGGAGGCACTGCTGACCACCGCCGTGGGTCTGGCCGTGGCGATCCCGGTTGTGGCCGCCCTGAACTGGCTGGAGCGCCGGGTGGACCGCTTCCGCCACCAGATGGAAGATGCGGTGACACGTATCTTCACGCAGACCCGTCCGCCCCAGCCGGAGCAGGAGGCCGCTGTGGCGCGTCCGGCGGCGGTGCGCGCCACACGGGCTGCCGATGGTCATTGACAGTCCCCCGGTCCGCAGGCGAAACCTTATCGGGCTCACCCCGTTGATCGATGTGGTGTTCATCCTGCTGGTGTTCTTCATGCTGGCATCCAGCTTCCTGGACTGGCGTTCTATCGCGCTGAGCCTGCCTGGCGAGGGAGGTGAACCGTCGTCGGACACCCCGCCCCTGGTCGTGCGGATTGCCAGCGATGGCGTGCTGACACTGGACGGGGAGAACATGGAACTGGCCGAACTGGAGCGTCGACTGTCGACGCTGCTCGGCGAGGACCCCGCGCGCGCCGTGATCATCCGCCCCGCGGACGACGTCTCGTTGCAGCGTATCGTCCAGGTGGTGGACAGGCTGAGCGCTGCGGGTGGTAGCAATATGACGTTGAACCGGGAGGGGCGTTGATGCGTATGCCGGAGCCCCCCCGCCGTGATCAGGGCGAAAACGTCATTCCGCTGATCAATATCGTCTTCCTGCTGCTGATCTTTTTCATGCTGGCGGGCACGCTGACACGGCCGGACCTGTTCAACGTGGAGCCGCCGGAGACGGTGCGTGGCATCGAGACGGATCTGCCCGAGGAGGGCGTCATCCTGATGGATGCCAACGGCCGACTGGCTTTCGAGGAGGAGGAGCTGGCGCTGGAGGCGCTTGGCCCCCGCCTGGAACAGTGGCTGGCCGACGACCCTGAGCGACCACTGGTGCTGAAGGCGGATGCCGGTGTGCCCGCCCACCGTCTGATGGACGTAATGGACGTGCTTCGCGCGGCTGGCGCCGACCGCCTCACCCTGCTGACGAATCCTGCGGAGCGCTGATGCTGGAGGTGCGGGCGCGTCACTGGCTGCTGGTCATCGGGCTTGCCCTGGTGCTGCACGGTGCTCTGTTTCTGTACGGGCGCTTCGACCGGCCGGCGGAGCCTCCGGAGCAGTTGTTCGGCATGGAAATCCGCCTGACCGCAACCCAGGGCTCTCCCGATGGTGAGCCAGATCCGGTGGTTCAGGAGCCCGAACCCGAACCCGAGCCCGAGCCCGAGCCCGAGCCCGAGCCCGAGCCTGTTCCCACTCCTGCAGAAGTGGAGCAGCAACTGGGCCTGGAGGACGTGCCGGAGCGCGAAGATGAGGA
>JAFIFV010000087.1 GCA_020831845.1 Ectothiorhodospiraceae bacterium | reverse complement strand
CCTCCATGGCTGATTGGAAACCGGGGGGCACGGCGGAGTACCGTGCCCCGGCATATGTCGCTATCGCTCCTGTTCTCTTTCCCTCAGGTATTCGTTGATATCGTCAATGCCATGCCAGGGGGACGCCATCATTGCGCGGACTTCGGGATCACGGCAGTAGGCGGGGTCTTGAGCCCAAGCCTGGGTAAACCATTTGGATGTCAGCATGAAAGAGTTTGGGCAGCGCATGTAGCCAGCAGACCGAAACTGGTTTTCCCAATACGCGTTCGCTACAGCACGAGCTACGAAAAGGCTCGAAAGCGCTATCACAGCCAGCACCGCAATGGCCATCACAATCCTATTCCCAGTTTTTTCGCGCACCCCTTTCCCACACAAACAATAGCGGGCACCGACAAGGAAAAAAGAGAAAAATAGTAACCCGGCAACAGGAGCCGCATACATCGCTGTTATCGCAGTATGCCGCGTGAACATTGCAGGCAGTGTTTCCAAGACTCCCCTGAGGTCTGCGATCTCATGACTGAGCAAATACGGAAGGCCAACACCGGCTCCGATCGCGAACGCGAGAGACAGCAGCGCATACGCCGCCGCATACCCTCTGCCAACCGTTACCGAAGTTGCCACCGAAGCACCTCCCTGCTAACGCATGCCTGAAAAGCGTTGAATAAATTCCATCTGACCTTGAGGCGTGCCCAGGAAATAGTTGACGCTGCGCCGAGATCGCCGTACCGACTCTTGCAACTCGACAAGCGCCTCATCCAACGCCGCCACTAGCATATCTGTCACGCCGAACTTTCTGTCCAGATAGCTGAGACCTGCGCCAACTAGCACCGCAGCAACGGCTCCCGCAATTATCGGAACGATTATGGGAGTTGCAGCCAACCCAAGCAGAGGCGTCAGCCCCACACCGAGATGTGTCCCGGCCACAAACGCCCCAGCAGCCGCTACCGCCTTCGCCATATCCATCGACACGTTCACCAGCATATGCCGCCAGGTGACCTCGTCATCGAAGATCCACTGAAAGGTACGCACGGCCGGCGAGACAACCGCCGTGACGATGATACCGCCCGAGGCCATCGCCCGCTGCCCCGCCGGGCCAACCGCCATGCGGATAATCGTCGGATGCTGCGCGCCGTAGAGTGAGGCAGGAAGGTGGTGACGCAGCCCGGCATAGCCGCGCAGAGCGATCAGCGTGCTGTTCCCCCGCCGGATCACCCGGTAGGTGGTCAGCACGCTGCCCCCGCGCCGAAGGTCCCGTGCCAGTCGCGTGAGAACCGTCGAATCCCGCACCGGCGAGGCGGCTCCCGGGATGCTGTCCAGCATATAGGTCGTGACCGCGCGGAAATTCTCCGCAATTTCTTCGTCCGTCAGCCCCTTGCGGCGCTGTCGTTCCTTCCACAGCTCCACCAGTTCACCCGGCGTCATGACGAAGACTTCCTTCTCCGGCAATCGGCGCAGGTGCGCACCCCGGGCGCGGTTGTTGCGGCCGCGCTGCGCACGGGACGAAGGATTTTCAATGTTGAATACCGGCATGTCTGCAGCCCTCCATGGCTGATTGGAAACCGGGGCACTGCGGAATGCCGTGCCCCGGCAATGCCCGCCTAGCGTTTCGTGTTGGTCGCCGTGTCGAAGCCCACCGCAACCGGGGCCATGGCATTGCCGCTCTCGTCGTACGGCGTGTACTTGGCCTCGATGTCGATGAAGCTGATCGTCAGCGATTCCGTCGGGCGTTCGTTATTCTGCGCCTCGGCTTCCACCGCGTAGTCGGTGATCAGCGCGTTCTTCAGCGTGTATTCCATATACACGTCGGCGCCGCCGCCGGAGCCCGTCTTGGACAGGTGAATGATGACGTCCTTGCCCTTGCCGCAGCAGGATTCGATGAACAGCGCCGGGGTTGCGCTGTCCATCTTGCGCACCACCTTCAGATCACTGATTTCCGCATTGGCGGATTCGCGATCCCCCTGGGTGGACGTTGCCGAGGTAACATTCCGCCCGACACCCCAACTGAGTTCGTCGATATCCATCCAGCCTTGATGATTGCTATCCGACGACTCGCCGCTGATTCCCTGATAGTTCATGAAAATGGACATGGTTGCCTTCCTTATGCCAGTTACTCCATGGGCCCTGCCGGTGCCCGCCTGCATGGAGACGGAACCACGCAAGCCACACGCTCGCTGTTCCGTCCACGATGCCCGTTGCCATGGCTGACGAGGAAGACGAATGGGAAAGGTGAGAAAATCCGGTGGGTAACCACGCCATCCCTGACACTTGCTCCCTGCCGCCGCCTTCCTTGATCCATGGCAGCTATGAGGGAGAAGCTAGCGCGCCTCCAGTTTCATGTCAACGCGCAAACACTCATACGTATTGCCCCGCCGCGTGCCCCGAAGCCCAGGCCCACTGGAAATTATGGCCGCCCAGGTGGCCGGTGACGTCCACCACTTCGCCAATGAAATACAGCCCCGGGTGTTGTTTGCATTCCATGGTCTTGGACGAGAGCGCATCGGTGTCGACGCCGCCGAGGGTGACTTCGGCGGTGCGGTATCCTTCGGTGCCGGCGGGGCGGACCGTCCAGGGCTTGCAAGCGGCCTGCACCCGATGGATGTCATCCGCGGTGAGCTGGTCCAGCGGCTTGTTCTCCAGCCATAGCTCGCACCAGCGCTGGGCCACGCGGCGGGTGAGCTGTTCGGCCAGCAGGTTCTTCAGTTCCATCTTCGGCCGCTCTCGCCGGGCCCGCTCGATATGCTCCGCCAGGTCGAGGTCGGGAAACAGGTCGATTTCCAGAGGGTCCCCCGGTTCCCAGTAGGACGACGCCTGCAGCACTGCCGGACCGCTGATGCCCTTGTGGGTGAACAGAATGTTCTCGCGGAAGGCCGCCCCGTTGGCCGCTGTGACCGAGTCCAGCGAGACGCCGGCCAGGCCGGCAATCTGCTTCAGCTTGCGCCCGTCCAGGGTCACCGGGACCAGTGCAGCCCGGGTCGGCCACACCGGAATGCCCAGAGAGCGCGCGAAATCAAACCCGAAACCGGTGGCTCCGAGGGAGGGAATGGAATAACCACCCGTTGCGATCACCAGGGATTCGCATTCCACCTCGCCCTGCGGCGTCTGCATGCAGTGCGGCGGCCCCAGCCGGACATCCGAAACCGGGCTGTGGGTGAGCACGCGGGCGCCAACGGCGGCGCACTCGTCCAGCAGCAGCCGGACGATATCCTTGGAGGAGCGGTCGCAGAAGAGCTGTCCAAGCTTTTTCTCGTGATACGGGACGTCGTGGGCTTCCACCAGGGCGATGAAATCCCACGGCGTATAGCGGCTAAGGGCGGACTTGACGAAATGCGGGTTGTGGGAAATGAAGTTGTCCGGTGTGGAATACATATTGGTGAAGTTGCAGCGGCCACCGCCGGACATCAGGATTTTCTTGCCCACCTTGTTGGCGTGATCCAGCACCAGCACGCGACGACCACGACGGCCAGCGGCGATGGCGCACATCAGCCCCGCCGCCCCGGCGCCGACCACCACCACATCCACCTGCTGTCCGCTACCGCATTCCGCGCTCATGGGCGCGGATTCTACCTGAAGGCGGCCCGCCGTCGGTGGGCGATTCCATCAATCGTATTCGTCGAACTCGAACAGCCGCCGCAGTTCGCGCCGTTTCTGGGAGACCGCCCGCATATCCTCTTCCGAGGCCTGCTCGATCTGCGTCTGCATATGCCCCTGGGCGGAGCGCATCTGCTCCATCAGCATGCTCTTCTGTTCGTCGCTCAGGTGGGGGCTCTGCTCGATTTCACGAATGGTTTCGGCAATGGATTCCTCGTACTCGGCCTGCATGTCGCCCATTTCCAGAGCCATGAAAGCCTGGGCGATACGGCTACCAACGTTCGCCCATTGATCGCCATCATCGAACCCATGGCGCTGGATGATCGTGCGCACCTCGGACTCCGAACGAGCCAGATTACGGTAGATGGCCTCCAGGTCCGGCATGCCTTCCGCCTCGTCATCGGTATAGGCATCCAGCACGTCTTCATCCACCTGGTCGGACCAGGCTTCCAGATCCCGCACGGTGTTGATCCAGCGCTCTATCTGGTCGGACGTCAGCGGGGGCTGCGCATAAAGCGCGCCGGCAAACAGAAACAGTAGCGGAGCAAGAAACATGAGCTGCAGATTGCGCATGGCGGCTTCCTTGTTGTGGTTGTGCTGCCGTGTCATTCCGGCAGTGATTCGTGTTGCTGGTGTTTCCAGAGCCTGGCGTAAACGCCTCTGTGCGCCAGCAGGGACGCATGATCGCCCTGCTCCACCACCCTGCCATGCTCCAGCACCAGTATACGATCGGCGTCCCTGACCGTTGACAGGCGATGGGCAATGGCCAGCGTGGTGCGTCGTGTTGCAGCCTCGTTCAGAGCGCCAAGCACCGCCCGCTCAGCGGTGGAATCCAGCGACGATGTGGCTTCGTCCAGCACCAGGATCGGCGGATCCTTCAACAGCATGCGCGCAATGGCGATGCGCTGCTTTTCACCGCCGGAAACCTTCAGCCCGCGTTCACCGACGCGGGTGTCCAGCCCCTCCGGCAGGCGCTGGATGAAGCCGTCCAGGTTCGCCCGACGCACGGCCTCCGCAATCTCTTCGGGCGCCGCATCCGGGCGGCCATAGGCAATATTGTAGGCGATGGTGTCATTGAACAGCACGGTATCCTGCGGCACCACGCCGATCGCCGCGCGCAGACTGTCCTGGGTGACGTCGCGAAGGTCCTGACCATTGATGGTAATGCAGCCGGCATCCACGTCATAGAAACGGAAAAGCAGACGGGCAATGGTGGATTTGCCCGAGCCACTGGGCCCGACGATGGCGAGTTTGCTGCCGGCGGGGATATCGAAGCTGACGCCATGCAGGATCGGCCGGTTGGGCTGATAGCCGAAATGCACATTGCTGAAACGGATACTGCCGCCATCCGGCCGCAGCGCCTTGGCATGGGGCGCGTCCACCACCTTGGCCGGCTGGCCCAGCAGGCCGAACATGCGCTCGATGTTGACCAGGGCCTGGCGAATCTCCCGATAGACGAAGCCCAGAAAATTCAGCGGGATGAACAGCTGGATCATGTAGGCGTTGATCATGACCAGATCGCCCAGTGTCATGGTGCCAGCCGCCACCTCCCCCGCCGCCAGCACCATCATCAGGGTCACCGCAGCGGCGATGATCAGCGCCTGGCCGGAGTTCAGCGCCGCCAGCGACAGCCGGTTCTTCATCCGGGCCGATTCCCACTTGGCCAGGTCGGTGTCGTAGCGTTCAGCCTCGTAGCGCTCGTTGCCGAAGTACTTCACCGTTTCATAGTTCAACAGGCTGTCCACCGCCCGCGTGTTGGACTGGTTGTCCATGGCGTTGGCCTCGCGCACGAAGCGGGTGCGCCATTCGGTGACCCAGACGGAAAAGACGATATAGCAGACCACCGCACCCACCACGGTGAGCACGAACACCGGGCTGAATGCGGCCAGCAGGATGATGGCCACCAGCGCGATTTCGAACAGCGTGGGGGCAATATTGAACACCAGGAAGCGCAGCAGGAAGCTGATTCCGTTGGTGCCGCGCTCGATATCGCGGGCCAGGGCGCCGGTCCGTCGGGACAGGTGAAAACCCAGTTCCAGACGATGCAGATGGCGGAACACCTCCAGCGATACCCGGCGCATGGCCCGTTCCGCCACCCGGGCAAACACCGCATCCCGCAGTTCGCCGAAGAACACCGCACTGAATCGCAGCAGGCCGTAGGCGGCCAGCAGCGCCAGCGGAACCGCAATCACGGCGTCCGCCGGTCGCCCCTCGAAGTGGTCGACGATGAATTTCAGGGCCAGCGGCACGGCCACGTTCGCCACCTTGGCCGCCACCAGGAAAAGCACCGCCAGCGCCACCCTGCCCCGGAACTCCATCAGGTACGGGAACAGGCTGCGGATGATGCGCCAGTTGGGGCGAATTCCGCTGTCGTCATCGATACTAGAAGGTCTCAAGGCAACATCCTGTGAGAGGTGCCGGCGGCCAGCCTGACGAGCAAATGACAGCCCGATGACAATCCGTCGTGGTCACCGGGTGACTCGGCCGATACACTACACCAAACTTGCGCCAACGCTATTCATCGGGAGGGGACACCGTGGCATTCAATCTTGCGCAACACGGCATCAAGGTCGACCGGATACTTCGCAATCCAGCGCCAGCACTGCTCTATGAAGAGGGCCTGGCCTTCGAGTCCGGCACCGCGATCTCCTCCACCGGCGCGCTGATGGCGCGATCCGGCGAAAAGACCGGGCGCAGCCCCAAGGACAAGCGCGTCGTCCAGCATGCGGAGATCAACGACGACGTCTGGTGGGGCAAGGTCAACATCGGCCTGCAGCCGGACAGTTTCTCCCGCCTGCGGGAGCAGGCCGTGGAACACCTGAACGGCTGCGAGCGGCTGTATGTCATCGACGGCTACGCCGGCTGGGACCAGCGCTACCGGGTCAAGATCCGCGTTATCTGCGAGCGCGCCTACCACGCGCTTTTCATGCGCAACATGCTGATCCGACCCACGGCAGATGAACTGGCCGATTTCGGCGAGCCCGACTACACGATCTACAACGCCGGCCGTGCCGAGGCGGATCGCAGCGTGGCGGGCGTGGAAAGCGGCACCAGCGTATGCCTCGACCTCAAGCGGGGCGAGTTCGTCATTCTCGGCACCGAATACGCTGGCGAGATGAAGAAAGGCGTGTTCACCATCATGAACTACATCATGCCGAAGCAGGACGTGCTGTCCATGCACTGTTCGGCCAACGCCAGCAACGAGGGCGAGGTATCCATCTTCTTCGGCCTCTCCGGAACCGGCAAGACCACGCTGTCCGCCGATCCACGCCGACACCTGATCGGTGACGACGAGCATTGCTGGTCCGACGAAGGCGTGTTCAACATCGAAGGTGGATGCTACGCCAAGGTCATCGACCTGGACCCCTGGGCCGAGCCGGACATCTACAACGCCATCCGCTTCGGCGCGGTACTGGAAAACGTGGTGTACGACGAACACTCGCGGGAAGTGGACTACAGTGACAAGTCCATTACCGAGAACACCCGCTGCTCCTACCCGGTGGAATTCATTCCAAACACCAAGCTGCCATGCACCGGCGGCACACCCAGCAACGTGATCTTCCTGACCTGCGACGCCTTCAGTGTGCTGCCGCCGGTCAGCAGGCTGACACCTGCCCAGGCCATGTACCACTTCATCAGCGGCTACACGGCCAAGGTGGCCGGCACCGAGATGGGTGTCACCGAACCTGAAGCCACGTTCTCCTCCTGCTTCGGCGCCCCGTTCCTGGTCTGGCACCCCACCAAGTACGCCGAGCTGCTGGCGGAGAAAATTCGTAGCAGCGGCGCCAATGTGTGGCTGGTAAACACCGGCTGGACGGGCGGGCCTTACGGCGAGGGCCAGCGCATGAGCATCGCCCACACACGGGCCATCATCGACGCCATCCACGACGGATCGCTGGAGCAGGCGGAGACCGTCCCGGACCCGATCTTCGGCGTGGCGGTACCTACAAGTTGCCCGCGCGTGCCGCCGGAGGTGCTGATCCCGGCCAACACATGGAAGGACAAGGATGCCTATCAGGCCATGGCCGAGAAACTGGCCGGCCTGTTCCACGACAACTTCCAGACGTTTGCCGACCAGGCCAGCGAGGAAATTCTGGCCGCGGCACCGCGACTGGCAAGGGATACCAGAGTCGCGGAACCGGGCGGGGGGGGGGGGGGGGGCGGGCAGGGGAGGG
>JAFIFV010000083.1 GCA_020831845.1 Ectothiorhodospiraceae bacterium | reverse complement strand
CCAGGGCGACCTTGAGGAGATCCCGCTGCGCCGGCGCGGTACACCGGACGATGTCGCCGGTCCCATCCGCTTCCTCTGCGGACCGGACTCGGCGTACATGACCGGCTGCGTGCTGAATGTCACCGGGGGGATCGTGCTGGCGGCCTAGACGGTTTGTCCGGTGAGCCTGCTCCCGGTTTACTTGAGGGTGTCCAGGAACTTCAGCACCACCTCACGGTAACGCGGACCCTCCTCGATGAATGGCGCATGCCCGGAGTCCGGGAATTCCTCCACGCGTCCGTTACTCGCGCAGTCAGCGGCCTGGCGGCCGATATCAGGTGCTGCGATCAGATCCTTGCCGCCGACGATAGACAGTACCGGTGCTGCAATCCCAGCAAGGATGTCTCGCTGATCGAGGGTGTCGAGTTCGGCCAAAGCAAGATCCGCCGAGGGTGCAGCTTCCATGAACGCTGACAAGGTCCAGTTCAGTGTCGCTTCGGACGGAGGCTGCGCAAACACCGCTTTGGAGAGTTCCATCAGGAAATTGACGCGATCAGCGCGCATGAGTTTGACCGTCTCGGCAGTGCTCCCTGGAGGGTTGCCATACGGGAAGTCGGCGGCCTGTGTGTATCGAGGGGTCGCGCCAGCCGTCAGGACAACACCGGCACAACGATCCCCGAGGCGGTGCGCGGTTGCTACAGCTATGGCGCCGCCCAAAGACCAGCCATTGACGACAAGCTTTTGTATATCCAGCGTCTCCGCGAGGGCTGCGGCATCATCCGCTGCCGCCCCAATGGAGACATCCTGAAAGTCCTTGTCCGAGCGCCCGCAACCGCGTTGGTCGAAAGTGACCACTGCGTGGCCTGCATCCTGCAGTGCGGTCAGCGTGGTATCCCAGACGCGGCAGTGGGTGCCCCAGCCATGTATGAGCATGACAGGCAGCTTGTCTCCCGGGTAATACTCGAAATAGATCTGTTTTCCATCTGCAACGTTCAGCATCGCCATGATTTATCTACCTCCGATAGTCGGATATCAGTTTCCCGGGGGCGACATCTCGACGCCGGGAAGCGGGTTGAAGTAGTGCATAGTCACATCGCGACGAAGGATTTTCCACACGCCGTCACGGCGTTGGAAGTGGTCGCGATAGGTTGCGCTGATCATCTGCACGATGTCGTCCCCGCGGGTTGCGCCCATGCAATCGACATCGCATTCCCCGTGAGCATCATCTGACCCTTCAAAGGTGATGCGAAGGTTGGTTGTGAGATGGTGGGTTTCCCGCCAGACAGGCCACAGTACTTCTTGCACTGCTTGCTCGATGCCCGCGTGCCCGTGGAATTCCCCGAAAGGTGGGCCGATATTCCAGACGCAGTCGTCCCACCAGATTGAGAGAAAGCGCTGGAAGTCCAGCCGGTCGAAACCTTGACAGTAGTCGGTCACGAGATCACGCATGGCCGCTCTGCTTTCGAGCTGGTCAATGCGTGCGAGCAGTTCTGCAATGGTGGCGTTATCGCTCATCGTTTCTCCCCCGATTGATGATGACATCGCTGAGTGGTGAGTTCTCTTCAGAGGTTGCCCACCTCCAGCTCCAGGACCTTGGCGATCTTCTCACGCGCTCGCTCTACGGCTTTCGGGTAGTAGTAGTCCGGGAACAGGTCTTTCGCCGCTTCCCGTTCCCGTAGAAGCTGCTTCGCTACGGTGATTTTGTGGACTTCTGTAGGGCCGTCAACAATGCCCATCTCCGGTACCGTTGCCCACATGCTCATCAGCGGTGTGTCGTTCGACATTCCCAGAGAGCCATGCAGGTGCAGTGCGCGGTAGATGACATCCTTCAGCACACCTGGCATGGCGGCCTTGACCGCAGCGATCTCGCGGCGCACTTCCCGGTTATAGGACTGATGCTTGTCTATCAGCCAGGCCGCGTAGAGCACGTGCAGGCGAAACTGGGTGATCTGGGTGTAGCTGTCGGCGATTTTCTCCTGGGTCAGCTGCTTTTCGGATAACAGCTCACCTTTGGTTCGTCGACTGAGTGCGCGCTCGCACATCATGTCCAGTGCCCGCTTCAGCATTCCGACAGTACGCATCGCATGGTGGATGCGTCCCCCACCCAAGCGGGACTGTGCGACCTCAAAGCCCTGTCCGGGTTTGCCAAGAATGTTCTCTGCGGGGACTCGACAGTTATCAAAGCGCAGATGGCCATGCACACCCGTACCGGGTTCATCGCGCATTCCCACCGCCGTGTTGCGGATGACTTCAAGTCCAGGGGTGTCTCTGTCCACTATCAGAATCGAGGCGCCCTGATGGATCGGGACGTCAGGGTTGGTGACCACCACAACCAGCAGGAAGCGGGCAAAGTCGGCGTGCGAGGCGTACCACTTTTCGCCATTGATGACCCACTCGTCTCCTTCCAATCTGGCGGAACATATGAATTGTCCCGGATCGGAGCCCGCCTGCGGTTCGGTCATCGAATAACAGGAGGCGATCTCCCCTGCCATGAGCGGTTCCAGATAACGACGTTTCTGTTCGGGGGTGCCGAAGCGTGCGAGGATTTCCTGATTCCCGGTGTCGGGCGCCTGCGTGCCGAACACGGTTGGCGCGAAGCGGCTGCGCCCGAGTATCTCGTTCATGAGACCGAGCTTCACCTGGCCGTAGCCCTGCCCGCCGAGTTCCGGCCCCAGGTGGCAGGCCCACAGTCCCTGCTGCTGGACGATTTTTTTGAGCGGCGCCATCACCCGAGCCGGGCCTTCAAGTGAGGGGTCGAACGGGTCAGCAGGGCCGCGGAAGACAAGGTCCATCGGTTCGATTTCCTCGCGGACGAATTCGTCCATCCAGTCGAGCTTTCGCTGGAAATCGGGTTCGGTTTCAAAATCCCAGGCCATACTTGCTTCCCCCTTGGGCCGTAGCTGATGAGCGGGTTTGGTCTTTGCAGAGCTGATCCAGGGTAACGGATGATTCGCCCATACAACCCTCCATTTCCTTAGTATAGGGACACTTGCTAGTCGACAACAAGAAATTTAGAGAGGCTGGTTGGGCGGTCCTCTGACAGAGCGCATGTGGCGGCTGTTGTTAGTCCAGTCACACCTGAATAATCGAGCGGTATGACGGGTGCTTGGACTGCCTGTTCTTCGGCCGTGTATAACGCCGGCGTCATAGCGCGGAGGGATGCGCGTCAGGCTGGTCGAGTCCGCCTTCGTGGTGCGGCATGGTTTGCCGTAGGTTGAGGCTCAACTCACCTGCGTAAGCGCGAGTTCAGCGACTTCGTCGACGACACCTGCGTACTCCCTGGCGCGGGGGCTTACGCTCGTCCCGTGAATCACTCGGCCGCGGATTCCGTGGAAAATCGCAGCCAACCTGAAGAGGCTGAAAGCGACATAGAAATCCAGCTGCTCGATTTTATCGCGACCTGTCAGTTCGCAATACCAGGCTATGTACTCCGCCTCGGTCGGCAAGCCGTGAGCCTCGAAATCCGTCCCGAGCATGCCGGTGACACCCAATGGGGGCATCCGGTAGGGCAGCAGGTGGTAGCCGAGGTCGGCGAGCGGGTGGCCGAGCGTCGAGAGCTCCCAGTCCAGTACTGCCACCACCCGTGGCTCCTCCGGATGAAAGATCAGGTTGTCGCAGCGGTAATCACCGTGAACGATGGACACCTCGTCGCCGGGCGGGATGTTGGCCGGCAGCCAGTCGATCAGGGTCTCCATGGCGGGCACCCGTCCGGTATCCGGCGCCTCTTGGTACTGGCGCGTCCAGCGCGCGATCTGCCGCTGAAAATAGTTTCCGGGGCGCCCGTAGTCGTCGAGTCCGAGCGAGTGGTAATCGACCGCATGTAGATCGGCCAGCACCTCAATCATCGAGCGGTAGCAGGCCCGTCGCTGCTCGAGCGGGACTTCCGGCAGGCGTGCATCCCAGAAATTGCGTCCAATGACGAGGTCCATGATGTAGAAGGGCGCACCGATGACCTCATGGTCCTCGCAGTACAAATGCACGCGCGGTACCGGAATGGCGTTATTGCGTCGTAACGCGGCGAGTACTCTGAACTCCCGGTCCACCGCATGTGCCGAGGCGAGCAGCAGCCCGGGTGGTTGCCGCCGCAACACGAAGCTCCCGTCCTGAGAGTCGATACGGTAGGTAGGATTGGACTGTCCGCCGGCGAATCTCGTGACGCGGATCGGTGGCACCAGCCCAGGGACGCGGCCTGCAAGATAGGCGGCCAGCGCGCCTTCGTCGATTGCCAGCCCCCGGGTGGGGTCGGTTTCCGTGGCGTCGCTCATAGTGCCTCTGCGTCATTTGCCAAACGATAGTTATCAGAATACTATTTTGTTGACAACAAGTAAGTAGGTTGGGGGTGGAGTGCGTGCGGATTCCAGCAGATCAGGTGTATTCGTCTTGTGATGAAAAACGTTGCGCCGATGGTAATTCCCAGACGACCCGTGGTCGGTCGTGATTCCGTTCGATAGTGGTTGCCGGGAGGGCGGAAGGGGTCCTCTGGCCGGCCTTCGGGTCGTGGAAATCGCGGGCATTGGGCCGGGCCCGTATGCCGCCATGATGCTCGCCGACCTCGGTGCCGAGGTGCTGCGAATCGACCGGCCGGGTAGCTCACCCTCCGCTACCGCCGATCCGACCCTCCGCAACAGGAAAGTTCTGCGGCTGGATCTGAAGCGGCTGGATGGCGTGGAGATTCTGTTGCGTGCGGTCGATCGCGCGGATGTTCTGCTCGAGGGATTCAGGCCTGGCGTCGCTGAACGACTCGGGTTCGGTCCCGACGTGTGTCTGCAGCGTAACTCGCGCCTGGTGTTTGGCCGGATCACCGGGTGGGGTCAATCCGGCCCGCTGGCTCGCACGGCCGGGCATGACATCAACTACATCGCCCTTACCGGCCTGTTGCACCAGGTTGGTGAGCCTGGCGGCAAGCCGGTACCGCCGATGAACGTCGTCGGGGACTACGGGGGCGGTGGACTGCTGCTGGCCTATGGCGTGCTCGCGGCACTGTTCGAGCGTCAGACCTCGGGCCTCGGGCAGGTGGTAGACGCGGCGATGATCGACGGGGCAGCCTCTTTTATGGCGGCAACATTCGCGTTGCGGGAAGCCGGTTGCTGGCGTGATGCGCCGGGCAAGAACTTCCTCACTGGTGCCGCGCATTACTACGATACCTACGAGACCAGCGATAGCCGCTGGGTTGCGATAGGTTCGATCGAGCCGCAATTCCATGCCCAGATGCTGGAGCGCCTAGGGTTGGATCCGGGGGAATTCGCGTCCGCCCAGGGGTTCGATGCCGACGGTTACGATCGCCTGGTCGACGAGATCTGGCCGGTGATGAAGCGGCGGGTGGCCGCTGCAGTCGCTCGCCATACGCGCGACGAACTGGCCGAGTTGTTTGCTGGGACCGATGCGTGCGTCACGCCGGTCCTCAGCCTGGATGAGGCGGCGGCTCATCCACACAACCGGGCACGTCGCACGTTTGTGGAGATTGATGGCGTGACCCAGAATGCGCCGGCCCCTCGTTTCAGCCGTTCCGTGCCGGATGCCCCGCGACCGCCTTCACGCGAACCGAGCCAGACAGAAGCGGTGCTTGCCGAGCTTGGCTACGACACCGCTGCAATCGAAACGCTGAGACGAGACGGCGCTTTTCACGGCTGAAGCCATAGCTGACTGCGTGCGGCGGCCGTAGTCGACGGGGGAGTCATCATGAGTCGACGATGGATTGTGACAGGTGGATCACGCGGCATGGGACTGGCCACAGCGCGGATCGCGACTGCACGTGGCGACCGGGTTGCGGTGCTTGCGCGAAACATCGACGTGTCCGGACTCTCCGAGGCCATAGGCGAAGAGGGGGTGGTGCTGCATGCGGATGTGAGTAATCCCGAATCGGTCACACGTGCCGTCACTACAGTGGTCGAGCGCTGGGGCGGCGTTGACGTGCTGGTGAACAACGCCGGTCTGCATCGGGGTGGCCGTGCGGCGGATCTGCCGTTGGAAGATTGGCAGGCTGTGCTGGACACCAATTTGTCCGGACCGCTCTACTGTGTGCGCGCGGTGCTACCGCACATGCCCGAAGGTGGCAGCATCGTGAACGTAGGGGCCGTTGTTGGCTTTCGCGGTTTTCCCGGAGACAGCGCCTACGGTGCGTCCAAGGCAGGCCTGGCTGGCCTGACCCGGGTGCTTGCTATGGAACTGGCGCGCCAGAAGCTTCGGGTGAACCTGGTCGTTCCGGGTCTGGTGTTGACCGAAATGGTGGCCGAGCTGGATGATCGGGCACGGGAGCGCCTGATCGCAAAGATCCCGCTGCGCAGGATGGGTAGCGAGGAGGAGATCGCCGAGGTGATCTGGTGGGTGGCCGGCTCCAGCTATATGACCGGCGCCGTCATCCCAACGGACGGAGGCCTGATGTGTGCTCTCTAGAGGCCCGTCATGAAAAGCTTGTCGAGTGGGTAGGGCGGTCGCTGGGGCTCAGTGATGTCCGGCTCGGTCGCCGCTTGAGCGGGGGGAACTCCAACGTCACCCAACTCGTGGAGCACCGCGAGGGGCGGGTGATCGTCCGGCGACCTCCGGATAACGCCATATCCGCCAGTGCGTCCAACGGCGTCCGCCGGGAGTATGCGATGCTCACGGCCGTGTCCGATACGGTGCGTGTGCCGAAGCCACTGGCGATCTGCGAAGACCCGGGGGTCATCGGTCAACCCTTCATCGTGGTGGACTTCGTCGACGGAGTGTCGATCACCACCTCCTTGCCTCCGGCTTACGAAGTCAGTGCGGAAACGCTCAATACTATCGGCGTGGAGCTCATCGAAGGTATCGCGGCAGCCCACAGACTCGATTGGCGGGCGCTGCCGTTGCGTCAGCCCTCTAGGTCACCGCAGGACTATGTTATTCGCCAGATCGAGCGATGGACTGCGGTCCGCCGCAAGGACGCCGTGCGCGATTTGCCGCTGGTAGAGGAGCTTGCGAACTGGCTGACCGAGAGGGTACCGAAGGCTCGCGCTGCCGGCGTGCTCCATGGCGACTTCCACCTCGACAACACACTGTTCGCCCCCGATCGTCCGGCGCTTGCCGCGATCATCGACTGGGAGCTCGCGACTATCGGAGACCCGATGGCCGATGTCGGGTTGCTGCTGGCCTTCTGGGGAGAGCGTCTGGTGGATTCTCCAGGATTCTCTTTCGTGCAGGCGGTGACCCGCCAGGTCCCGGGTGTGGTGTCGCGTGAGGAGCTAGCTACCCGCTGGGCTGACGCCACCGGGTTTGCGGCCGATGATCTCGATTTCTACTTGGTGTTCGCGCTCTGGCGGCTTGCCACCATCGTGGAAGGCGCGTTCGTGCTCTACAGGGGCGGTCTGGTCGATGACGACTACTCACGGGGTCTGGAAAGCGATGTGCCCGCGCTGCTCGAAGAGGCAGCCGTGATCGCCGGCCTGAGATAGCAACAGCACGCGCTCTTTCGAGTTACTCAACGGAGGAATGCCATGAAGACCACCATGATGGACATGCCTCTGTCCATTCAGATGATATTCGAGCACGGCCGCAGGCTGCATGCAGATGCCCGTGTGGCCAGCTTCGATGGCGAAGCGTTTCAGGTTAGCTGCTTTGCCGATGTGGCGGGTCGCGCCGAGGCGCTGGCGGCAGGGTTGACGGCCATGGGAGTGTCCCGGGGTGACCGTGTGGCGACCTATTGCTGGAACCGGCAGGAGCACCTGGAGGCCTACCTGGCGGTGCCCTGCATGGGCAGTGTGCTGCACACGCTGAATATTCGTCTGTTGCCTGAACAGGTGGCACGGATCATGGTTCACGCCGGCGACACCGTACTGATCGCCGATCGAACGCTGATCGCGCAGCTTGCCCCCGTGCTGAACCAGGTCCCCACGCTGAAGCACATTATCATCGTCGGGGGGGTGCCTGACGATCTGCCGGGACTGCAGGCAGCCATTGTCGGCTACGAAGACGTTCTGGCGTTGTCAGCGGATTGGCGCGGCTGGCCGCAGCACGAGGAGCGCGACGCGGCGGTGGTCTGCTATACCACCGGTACCACGGGTGATCCCAAGGGGATCGTCTACAGTCATCGCAGTGTTTTCCTGCATACCCTCGCGACGCTCGGTCGCGATACGTTCGGGATCGGGCAGGACGATCGCATTCTGCTGCTACCGTCGATGTTCCACGCAAATGCCTGGGGGCTCCCTTATTCGGCCTGGTTTTCCGGTGCCGATCTACTCTTGCCGCGCGAGCACCTCAAGTCGGCCGACCTGCGTCGGATGATTGATCTCGAACGTCCGACCATCACGGCGCTGGTGCCCACGTTGATGAACGATCTGCTGAGGGAGGATGAATCCGAGCCTCTGGATCTTGGTTGTTTCCGCGCCATCGTCTCCGGCGGCTCGGCGGTATCTCCGGGACTCATCCGGCGGGTGAGGGAGCGCTGGGGCGTACCTATGCTGCAGGGCTGGGGCATGACTGAAACCAGCCCGATGTGCTGCCTGTCCATACCGCCGCGCGAGGCCACCGAGGAAGAACAGTTCGAGTGGCGCGCCAAAAGCGGACGACCGGTGCCCGGGATGCAAGTCCGCATTGTCGATGATGAAGGTTCTCCACTGCCCGAAGACGGGCGCCGCGTCGGGGAGCTACAGCTGCGTGGACCCTGGGTCACAGGTGGCTATCATGGCGACGAGTCGCCGGAATCGTTCACCGGTGATGGATGGCTACGTACAGGCGACGTCGGGACAATCGACCAGCGGGGTTACGTA
>JAFIFV010000080.1 GCA_020831845.1 Ectothiorhodospiraceae bacterium | reverse complement strand
TGCCTGCCCCCGTGGGGGTCCGGGCAAGTTTCGCCGCGGGGCGTGGTGCCCGGGGGGAAAATCTGACCGTAACGCGGCAGCGTGAATACTTCAGTGCTTCCTCAGGGCTGCCGGTCGGCCTCCAGATTCAGAGCGAATCCCAGCGCCTTCAGATAGCCGCCCTCCTGTTCCAGGTCCGCCATGGTCAACGGATGGTGCGTCAGCCAGTCTATCGGCAGACGCAGGGACACCCCCTGAGGCTCCACAGCCAGCTCGGCGGCGTCGATGGGTTGGGGGTGGCGTCCGCGATGCAACACCACGGCCAGACGCAACAACACGGCAAGCCGTCGCAGCGCTTCCCTCCGCTTCGCCGGAAACTCCTCGAAGATCAGCTCGCTGGGCTTGCGACGATGAACACGAATCAGGCTGGCTGCCTCCGCCTGGTCCTGCCGTGAGAAACCGGCCATGTCGGCATTTCGCACCACATATTCGCCATGTTTCTGGTACTGGCTGTGGGAGATATCCAGGCCGATCTCGTGCAGCAGCGCCGCCCACTGCAACACGCGCTCATCCTCCTCCGCCAGTTGCCAGTCGGCCGCCACCTGCAGCAGCAGCCGCTGGGCGGTGTCCGCCACCCGTTGCGCCTGCACTTGATCCACCTGATATCGCGACTGCAGCGCCCGCACCGTCCGATCCCTGGCGTCCTCGTTGCGCATGCGCCCAAGCAGGTCGTACAACAACCCTTCGCGCAGCGCGCCGTCGGAAACCTGCATATGCTCGATGCCCAGAGCCTGGAACACACCATGCAACACCAGCGTCCCGGCAGCGAATACCGGCCGTCGCTCCGCGCTCAGGCCTGGAAACCGCAACCGTTTGACGTTGGCCGCTTTCAGCACGGCCTGGCGCAGCTTGTCCAACGCAGCGCGACTGATGCCCTGATCGCTCCAGCCCTGTCCCTGGACCACGGCCTGCACCGCCTTGATCGTCCCGGAGGCACCCACCGCATGCTGCCAACCCGATGCGCGGTACTGCGCCTGTACCGGTTCCAGTTCCATGAGCACGGCCTCTTCCAGCCGCCTTGCAGTGCTCTTGTCCATGCTGCCGTTCGCGAGGAATCGAGCAGTCATGTTGACACAGCCCATATGCAGGCTTTCCATCAACCGCGCCTCGGTGCGCTCGCCGACGATCAGCTCGGTGCTACCCCCGCCGATGTCCACCACCAGGCGCCGTTGTCCATCCTCCGGCACGGAGTTCGCAACCCCGAGGTAGACCAGGCGCGCCTCCTCCACTCCGGAAACAATCTCGATGGGATGGCCCAGCGCAGCTTCGGCTTCGACGAGGAAATGCTGGCTTCGGCTCGCCTGCCGCAGGGTGTTCGTTCCCACGGCCCGCACGCTTCCGCGCGGCAGATCCCGCACCCGCTGGCCGAATCTCTGCAGACATGCGAGGGCGCGCTCCTGCGCCTCCGGTTCCAGCCCCCCGTCATCGGTCAGGCCGGCGGCAAGACGCACCATGTCCTTCAGCCGGTCCACCACCTGCAGGCTGCCGTGCTGATTTCGCGCCACTACCATGTGAAAGCTGTTCGAGCCGAGATCGACAGCAGCAACGGTGTCGCGTTTCGCCTGCGATCGGAGTGTTTTCAACAGGGTCATGGGCCGCCTAGCCGGCGTCCGCGTCCAAGGGGTGTCTTCCGAGCTGCGACGGCGCGAGGAACCACCGCAGGCGGCCTGCACCAGGTTCCGCCCTGTCATCGAACTCCAGCATGGCGGCCGCCGATTTCTTGAATTCCAGCATGCTCTGCGGCTCGCCGGTGAGTGCCAGGCCCACAGTCCGGTTAAGGTGCGGTTCGTGACCAACCAGCATGATCAATTCCTCGTCCCGCGAAGCCGCCCAGGTCAGCGCCGCCGCCGGGTCCGACATGGGCGACAGCCAATCGACCTCCTCGCGACGGGCGACGTTCAACTGTTCGTCCAGTATGTCAGCGGTCTGCAGGGCACGCAGCAAGGGACTGGAGACCAGCAGATCGACGCCTCCGCAGAGCCCGGCGAGCCCCCGGGCCGCCTTTCGGGCCTTCTTCCGCCCCTTGTCGGTCAGAGCCCGGGCCATGTCGGACAAACCGTCCTCGGCATCCTGGGCGTGGCCGTGCCTCACCAGTACCAAGCGTTGCATCTGCCTGCTCTCCTCCTATGGAATGGACCCTATACTAACCGTCTGAAAAATATTGTCAGGTCTTGCCGCCACAGCGGAGGAAAGGCTTCCCCCAGACGCAGCCGATCATCCGCACGAGCACTGTGACGAAAGGCATTGTTTTGTTGTGCAATGCACAGGATAATGCGCGCGAACTTCATCCGGAGGAACACGCTAATGGTCACACATCGATGTGACCATTAGCGTGTTCCTCCGTCAGGCCTGTGGTCGACGCGTTAACGCTGATTCGCCTCCTGCCTTTCCATTGCCCAACTTCGGATTCTCCGCCGTGATCGAAAATCTTCGCAACATCGCAATCATCGCCCACGTTGACCATGGCAAGACCACACTGGTGGACCGCTTGCTCCAGCAATCCGGCACGCTGGCGGGCAAGGCCGCGGATACTGAACGCGTCATGGACTCCAACGACCTGGAGAAGGAACGCGGTATCACCATCCTTGCCAAGAACACCGCCATCCGCTGGAACGACTACCGGATCAACATCGTCGACACGCCGGGTCACGCCGACTTCGGCGGCGAGGTGGAACGCGTGATGTCCATGGTGGACTCGGTGCTGCTGCTGGTGGATGCGGTGGACGGCCCGATGCCGCAGACGCGCTTCGTGACCCAGAAAGCACTGGAGGCCGGCCTGCGACCCATCGTCGTGATCAACAAGATCGACCGGCCGGGTTCACGCCCGGATTGGGTGCTGGACCAGACCTTCGATCTATTCGACCGGCTGGGCGCCACCGACGAGCAGTTGGATTTTCCGGTGATCTACGCCTCTGCCCTGAACGGGTACGCAAGCGCGACTTCCGACGTACGCGAAGGCGACATGACGCCGCTGTTCCAGGCCGTGGTGGACCACGTGCCGGCCCCGGACGTGGACCCGGACGGCCCGTTTCAGCTGCAGGTCAGCTCGCTGGACTACAACAGCTATGTCGGCGTCATCGGCATCGGCCGTATCAAGCGTGGCCGGGTGAAGCCGAACACGCCAGTGACGCTGATTGACCGCCACGGCAAGACCCGCAACGGGCGCATGCTCCAGGTGCTGGGCTTCCTCGGCCTGGAGCGCATTGAAGTCGCGGAGGCCCAGGCCGGCGACATCATTGCTTTTACGGGCATTGATGGGCTGAATATCTCGGATACGCTGTGCGACCCATCCAGCGTCGAGGCGCTACCGCCGCTGACCGTGGACCAACCCACCGTCAGTATGACCTTCCAGGTGAATACCTCGCCGTTTGCCGGACGCGAGGGCAAATACGTGACCTCGCGCCAGATACGTGAACGCCTGGAGCGCGAGCTTGTGCATAACGTGGCGTTGCAGGTGGAAGAGACCGAGGACCCCGACAAGTTCCGCGTCTCCGGCCGCGGCGAACTGCACCTGTCGGTACTGATCGAGAACATGCGGCGCGAGGGTTACGAACTGGGCGTGTCGCGGCCGGAGGTGATCATCCGCACCGTGGACGGCGTCAAGCAGGAACCGTTCGAGCAGTTGACCGTCGACGTGGAGGAAATCCACCAGGGCGGGGTCATGGAGAAGCTGGGCGTGCGCGGCGCCGAGATGACCAACCTGTCCCCCGACGGCAAGGGCCGCGTTCGACTGGACTTCATCATTCCGTCCCGCGGGCTGATCGGCTTCCGTACCGAATTCCTCACTGCCACCTCCGGCACCGGTCTGCTGTTCCATGTGTTCGACCATTACGGCCCCATGAAGAGCGGCCAGTACGGTCAGCGCATCAACGGAGTGCTGGTCGCCAATGGCCCCGGCAAGGCCCTGGCTTACGCCCTGTTCAATCTGCAGGAGCGTGGCCGGCTGTTCATCGGTCATGGCGAGGAAGTCTACGAGGGCATGATCATCGGCATCCACGCGCGGGACAATGACCTGGTCGTGAACCCGCTGAAGGCCAAGCAGCTCACCAACATCCGCGCCGCCGGCAGCGACGAGAACCTGCTGCTGACGCCGCCGATCCGCATGACGCTGGAACAGGCGCTGGAGTTCATCGACGACGACGAACTGGTGGAAGTGACGCCGGACGCCATCCGCCTGCGCAAGAAGCAGTTGAAGGAGCACGAGCGCAAACGCACCAGCCGCACCCGGGAAATGGCCTGACATCAACAGCCGCTGAGCGGGCGACCGCTCAGTCTCCGGCGAGCCCCCACCGGGCCTGGTGCTGGTTCAGCAGCGCCCGGTCTCGCCGCCAGTCCGGCACTGCCCGATCCATCAGTCGATGGAATGCGGGCCCGTGGTTGAACTCCCGCAGATGGCAAAGCTCGTGGGCAACCACATAGTCGACGCAGGGCAACGGCGCCCGCACCAGCCACAGGTTCAGATTCACCCTGCCGCGGCTGGAACAACTCCCCCACTGGGAGCGCATGGCTCGCACCGTCAGCGGTGGCATCTCGACGCCATCTGCTATACCGGGTAGCAGCAAGGCCATTCGTTCCTGGTACACACGGCGCGCATAACCGCGCAACCAGTCCAGATAGACACGCTTGACCGCCGCGGTGTCGTCCGGCTGCCGGACCAGCAGCCGCAGGCGCCCCTCGTCCAGCAGCGAGGCGCGCTGCGGACCGCCCTTCTCAAGCTCCAGTCTCACAGGCCTGCCAAGCAGCGGGTGTTCGGCACCATCCGAGAACGCCGGCCGCTCCGGTGCTGATGGCGCCCGCGCCAGGGCCTGGAGTAGCCAGTCCTGGCGCTGTCGGATGAACCTTTCGATCTCGTGCAAGGCGGTACCGTGCGGCGCCCTGGCTTCGATACGCCCACCGGGGAAAACATACAGACCGAGCGTCCGGCGACGGCTATAGCGCACGGTATAGCCATGCTCTCCGGTATCCAGGCGCAGCGTGCGTTGTCGTCCACTCATGTCAGAACTCGAAGCTGTACAGCAGGTCCAGGGCGCTTTCCAGCCCGGCCACGGCCTGCAGGAAGAGGTTTGTCGCCAGCCTGTAGCGCAGGGTGATCTCGTTGGTGGGCTGGAACACCCCGACACCGTAGCTGACATAGAGGTTGGGGCCGAGATAACCGCTGACCACGAACTGGGTGTCGTCGCCCTCCCCTTCGGTATCAATCTGGAACTCCTCCACCCCCAGGTCCTCCGCCACCGATGTGACGAAGCCGCCACCGCCGGCAATACCAAGCGACAAGGCAGCGCGCGCCATCAGGTTACCGCCGTCCGGGCCACTCTCACCCACCGGTCTGCCCAACACGATGTAGGACAGGATGTCGTCCTCGGCCATCGCCGGTTCCGAGAACAGGCTCACCCGGGGCTCTTCCGGTCGCCCTTCCAGCCGCAGGCCGGCGATCACGGTGCGCTGCTCACCTGTACGTTCGGTGCGATTGATGGTGCGGATCGCTTCGACGTACATCTCCGGCGCGTCGATCGGGCCGGAGAACAGAAACTGTCCCTCGCGGATGGTCAGCCGCTGGCCATAGGCGCGATAGCGGCCATCCTCGATACGAATCTCGCCGTTACCCTGCAGCACGCCGCCATCCGCCTGACGTACCCGCATCGCCCCTTCCAGGCGGGCGGTCAGGCCGTACCCGGTCAGGTTCACGCGGTTGCCGAGGATGACCTCGATGTCGGTGGACACGGCCCACCCTTCCGGCGTCGGAAGATCATCCGGCGAAAATGGCTCGTCCGGGTCCTCTTCCTCGTCGACGATGACGACATCCCGGGATACCCGTACGGCGCCTTCAGGCAGTTGCTGTATGGTGATATCGCCACTGGGCACGCGGAGCGTGCCGGTCAGGCGCACGTCCCGCGGCCGCACCCGCAGTCGCAGATCGGGGCTGACGCGCAGGGCCACCATGTCCTCGTAGGCAACATCCAGCCTGTCCCCGGTCAGGGCCAGGGCCAACTGCCAGCTTTCTCCGGACCAATCGGCATCACCGCTGATCTCGGCCTCGCCGGCACCGCTGCGGAAGCCACCGCTCAGCGTGGCCTGGCTACCCGCGATATCGAGGGCGATATTGATGTCGGAGATTGTGACTGGCAGTGCCAGCGTTTCCACCACCCCGGAGCGCAGACTGATCTGGCCATTCACGTTCGGATCGGTGGCGCTACCACCCAGTTGCGCCTCGGCCGCCAGTTCCCCCTCCAGCGTGCGAATCTCCGGGAAGAACGGGGCCAGCACCGACAGGCGGATATCCGCGATGCGCACCGACCCATCGAGTTCGCCCAACTGGCCTTGCGGGCTGATTCCCACCGAGGCATCCACCTCCGCCTGTCCCAGTTCCCGGGATAGCAACTCGAAGCCCACATCCAGCCGATCCTCGTCGAGCAGCAGTTGCAGCGCCAGTGTCTCGTAGTCCAGGGTCAGGACTTCCTCGCGGTCGTCCGGATCGAGCAGCAACACGCTGCCCCCTTCCACCCCGAGGTCCAGGCTCACCTGTGGCAACGGCGTCTCGCCCCACCGGACGGCCACGTCCGCCAATATGCTGCCCTGCAACCGGATATCGTCAGGCAGCCAGGGGTTGAGCCAGTCCAGTTCGTAGCCGCGCAGGCTCAGGCCGGCGCTGCCCGACGTGGCGCCGGCGACGATATCCTGCTCGGCGCAGAGCCTGGCGCTCTCGTAGCGCCAGCAGTGAGCGGCCAGACGCACCTCCAGCGGCTCGGGGCGGTAGCTGATCGGCAGCGGCTGCTCCAGCGTCCAGGACATGCCGGCGCCATCGAGCGCCGCGGACCGGAGTTCGCCGTTCCAGCCGAAATCCTCGCCGAGGCCACCGCGCGCCTCAAGCACCGCCTCCAGCAACGCCTCGCCAACCGCCAGCTCCAGTGTGTGTGCACCCCTGGTTCCCCGCAGCGTCGCTGTGATCTGGCCCACCTCCAGATCCCCTTCGCTGGCCTCGAAGCCGCTCAGCCGCAGCTCCACACTGCTGGAGGCTTCGGCAAGCTGACGGACATCGGCCTCGAGGCTGATGGCATCCAGCGTTCCCACGGGCAGATATCTCAGCTCGCGCCCCTCCAGCGAGACACGGGCATCCGGGGATTCCATCGGCCCGAGCACCTGGAAAGCACCTTCCAGACGACCGCCTGCATCCGCCAGGTAATCCGCCAGTTCGGCGACTAGCAGTTCACCCCGCAGATCCAACTGGTCGTGCACGGAGCCGGAGACCCGTACCCTGCTGCTACCAGAGCGCAGTTCCACATCGCTCAGCAACCAGCCGCGTTCCGGCCTGTGGGCGATGTCACCGTCGAGATTCAGGATCTCCTCGCGCACCGCGGCGCGTAGCCGGTCGACCCGCAGATCCAGCGTCAGGGCACCATCATCCAGTGCTCCCTCCGTACGAATGTCGCCATCCAGCCGGTGCGGCGCTTCCGGATGCAGGCTGCTGACGTCTATGCCGTCGATGGCGAGCCGGGCGTCCCAGCGGATCACGCGGTCCCAGGAAACGCTGCCGCTGCTGTCCAGACGTCCGCCCAACGCTTCCACCAGCAACTGCTCGAGCTCCGCCGAGGCGTAGTTGGCGTTGCCGCGTGCGCGAATGGACCCATCGGGAATGTCCCGCCCATCCAGCAGAATGGCCAGGTCGAAACGGTAATCGTGCAGGTCACCCTCGAACCGAAGACTGCCCTCCGGCGAGCGGTAATCGGGCTCACCGGTCAACGGCCAGCCGGCGCCGCTCCATTCCACATGCAACGAGGCGGGCAGCCGCGGGTCCAGGGCTGCTAGCTGACCCTCCGCAGTCAGCCGCGCCGGCCCCTCCACCAGCAACCGGATTTCAGCATCGGCAACCGAGTTCCAGGCCTGGAGGGAGGCCGAGACGGTACCCACATCCGGGATGTCCCGGACGCTCACCTCCACGTCCAGGTCCAGGGGGTAGTCACCGCTGAGGCGGATGCTGCCATCGGCGCGCAGTGTGAGCTGGGTATGCTCCAGCTCCAGCGTATGCAGCCGGATACTGTCTCCTGCCGCGTCTGCGGAGAGCGCGAGCCGGTCGAGGGCCTCCTCCCTGTCCGGCAGGATCAAGCGGGCATCGGTGAGCAGGAAATCCCTGATGGCGATGTCGAGCGGCAGACTCACCTCGGGCAATTCGATGGCTTGGCGCTGATCCGGGTTCAACAGCTCGGCGATATTCAACGGCTCCCCGTCAACCGCCACCGTGGGCTCCGGTTCGTCCTGTTCCGCAGGCATCAGCGGCTCGGCCACCAGACCGGCCCAGCGCACACGATCCAGTTTCAGGCTGGAACCCCCGAAACTGCCGGCCACGGCCACCGTGTCCCAGCCTGCCCTGTGACCATCCACCTCAAGCTGCACGTCGTCCAGCCGGACATCGGGGAACAGAATGGTCAGCGGCAGATTGATCTCCGGCGGATCGGGATCCTCGTCCATGGGCAGTCGTTGGGTGTCGACGCGCACGCGTGCGCCCTGCGTTCCCACCTCCTGCAGGCAGACCCGCAGCGCGTGGAGACAGAGCAAATTCCAGCGCAGTACCGTCTCGTCCAGCGCGACGTCGATGCCCTCGTCCCGCCAACGCAGATCGCGCACGTCCAGGCCGCTCCAGAGGTTGCCGCCGGTAACCTCGAGCTGCAAGCGGGGTTCCTCATCCATGGCCCGCTGGGCGAGCCAGTCCGCCCCACTGGTAGTGAACAGCAACCAGCCCAGGACCGCCAGCAGGGTGATTGCAACTATATACGTCACGCGCAGCGTCTTGCCTACGAGGAGCACCAGCGTCAGCCACAGAAGCCGAAGTGCGCGCAGCAGCCGCTTCATATCTCCGGCCCCATGGAGAAGTGGATTCGGAACGGGGTATCACGTTCGCTGATGCCCCAGGCGAAATCCAGCCGTATCGGGCCCACCGGCGAAATCCAGCGCACACCGAAGCCGGCCCCCTCCTTCAGCGGATCTCCCCAATCATCGAAGGCGTTGCCGACATCATAGAACGTGGCAAGGCGCCAGCTCGGGGTCAGCTGGTAGCCATATTCCATGCTGCCCACAAGCAGGTAGCGCCCCATGATCAGGTCGCCGTCATCGTTCCGGGGACCCAGGGACTGATAGGCATAGCCGCGCACGCTCTGATCCCCCCCCGTGGCGAAGCGCAGCGACACAGGCGTGGCGTCGAAGTCCTCGGTAAACAACGCCCCGGCTTCCGCACGCACCAGCCCGCGGTGGCGCCCCCAGGTACGCAACCAGCGGCTGCCCAGGCGAACACGGCTGAGCTGGATGTCCGAGCCGAGTTCCGGATGGGTGGCTTCCACCGTCAGGCTTTGCCGGTCACCCCAGGTAGGGTCAAGGCCGCCGCGGGAGCGGGTACGGGCGATCGTGGTGCCGGGCAGGGTCAGCGTGGTGTTGGCACGCACGCTACCAACTTCGAAGTCCTCTCGTTCCCAGCGCAGGAACAGCGTTTGCTGCCAGACACTGGTGAGCATCCGCTGGCGCTGGATACCGGCGGTGAGCTTCTCGCTGTCCGTGTCGTCCAGCGTTTCCCGCTGCCAACCACCGAGAAACTGCAGTTGATGCTCCAGCGGCGGGTCCAGCGGCATGCTGTACAAGGCACTGATACTCTGCCGCACCTCCGAGATCTCGGTCTCGGTCCTCAGCGAATGGCCGGCGGGATTCACATAGGGCTTGCGCCAGCTCAGCCGAACGCGCGGCCCCACGTCGGTCGCATATCCAAGCCCGATGCCCATGCGATTCGGGCGAGACGCCTGTACATCCGCGTCCACTGGTATCGCCAGATCCTCGTCCACCTGATCCTGCAGGGGCCGTACGCGCACAGAATCAAAGTAGTCGCTGTTGAGCAGATTCCGGTTCAATCGCGCCACCTGCTCGGAACTGTAGGGGTCGCCGGGGGAAAACGGCACCAGCCTGTCCAGCAGATCCTGGGACAGAGGCGTCTCAGGGAATGTCACTTCGCCAAAACGGTATCGGGAACCGCTTTCGTAGTGCAGCACGATATCCGCCTCCCGGCTCTGCCGGTGCACGCTGATGCGGCTGGTCCGGAACTGCCCGTCAAAGTATCCGCGGGTCAGCGCAGTGCTCTCGATCGCGCGCTTGGAGGATTCGTAGCGGCCATGGTGAAGTCGGTCGCCCTCCGCCAGCGGCAGCCGCTGCAGCAACGAGGCGAAGGCGTTGTCCCTCTCCGCATCGCCTTCTACACGTATATCCAGCCGACGGATGACAGTTGGCTCGCCCGGATCCACCACGATACGCAGACGTGGTGAATCATTGTCTCTCTCGGTAGTGACATTGATAGTGGCGTGATAGTGCCCGAGCGCCTCAAGGGCTTCCCGCGTGTTGTCGCGCGCGCGGTTGGCGAAGCGCCGCAGCACCCGGATGTCGTCTGTCGGAGGTGTGCCCACGTAGTTGCGGATGTTGTCCCGCAGCTCCCCGGTCACGCCCTCGATGATGATCTCCACCTCGGCCAGCAAGGCCTGGGGCGACAGCAGTACGAGCGCAGCGATGAGCATCGCGACGGCGTGGCAGGCCGTACGTTGCCGGAACTGAACGCATTGACGGGGGACCAGGGCCATCAAACCGTCAGCGGCGGTTCATCCAGCAAGGCTGTCTGTTCCCGCAACGAGAGTATGTGCTGTTCCCAGTAGCGCGCTTCGCCGAACCAGGGAAAAGCCAGGGGGAACGCCGGGTCTTCCCAGCGCCGCGCCAGCCAGGCGGCATGGTGAAGGATGCGCAGTGTGCGCAGGGCCTCCAGCAGGTGCAACTGTCGTGGGTCAAAGTCGAAGAAATCCTCATAACCCTCCAGCACGTCGGACAGCTGCCCCGTCATCTCGGCGCGATCACCCGACAGGAGCATCCAGAGGTCCTGGATCGGCGGGCCGTTCATGGCGTCGTCCAGATCGACGAAATGCGGCCCGGCGTCGGTCCAGAGAATATTCCCGGGGTGGCAGTCGCCGTGTAGCCGGATAAAGGGTATCGCCCCTGCCCTGTCCCAGGCACGTCGAACGCCGTCCAGCAGGAACCCGGTCGTGGAATCGTAGGCTTCCCGCAGACTCGCGGGTATCAGATCACGGCGGCGGATCTCCTCGACCGCTTCCACGCCCAGCCCTTGAATGGACAGCGTCGGACGGTCCTTGAACGGATGCACCTGCCCCACCGCATGAATCCGGCCGATGAAGCGTCCCAGCCACACCCGGTGCTCGACGTTGTCCAACTCCGGGCCGCGACCTCCCCTTCGCGGATAGACGGCGAGCCGAAAGCCCTGGTAGACGTGCAGTGTACGGCCGTCCACGATCAACGGAGCGACCACCGGGATATCCGCATCGGCGAGTTCCAGCGAGAACGCGTGGTCTTCCAGTATTGCGGCATCCGTCCAGCGATTGGGCCGGTAGAACTTCACCACCACCGGTGCGGCCTCCTCCACCCCCACCTGGTAGACACGGTTCTCGTAGCTGTTCAGTGCCAGCAGCCGTCCGTCGCAGGCAAAGCCCAGGCTTTCCACCGCATCCAGCACCGTATCGGGTCCCAGGTTGTAGTAGGGCGCCGCGGCGGGGCTCTGTTCCATGTCATTCATTGTCGCTCGTCCTGCTGTGCTATCTCACCATTACCTGTACGCTGCGCTGACGCCGGCGCCAGAGTCCGCCCGCGGGGAGCGCTGGATCGCGTTCCTGGCTGGGTCAAGCCACCTTGCCAGGGAGCGGCCATGCCTGCGGCGGCTTGCCCGGCCCGCAACGTGATGCGACGCTCGGAATGCAAGGGTATTTCCGAGACAGCGCACGGGCGTGCCGGACACCGGCAAGGCAGCGAGCAAGCCGGCAGAGGGGATGAACCTCTCCGAAGGAGGACCTCCCGCAGCGCCGGAGGCGCGAAACCCAGGTTTGGAGTCCGGAACGGGGGTCGTGGTTCCAGGACGGCGTCGCCGGCGATCACGCCTTCCAGTCCAGCAGGCCCTGGGCCGCACGACGCGCCATCTCCCAGCGCTGGTCCTGCTGCAGATCAAGCAATGCCGGCCCAGCCGGGCCGCGAAGCGCCAACAGCCTCGCTGCCGCCTCATCATCAACCGGGCGATCTTCAAGGGTTTCCAGGACGGCCGGCACATTGTCCAGTTCGTTACATACCATGACCATGTCGTTGCCGGCCTCCAGCGCCGCCAGCGCCCGAGCACCCAGCCCGCCAAGACCCGAGGCCCCTTCCATGCCCAGGTCGTCGCAGAACACAACTCCCTGGAAGTCAAACTCGCGACGCAACAGGCCGTTGATCCAACGGTTGGAAAAGCTCGCCGGCTGGTTGTCGAGATCGGGATAGGCAACGTGGGCGGTCATGATGCCGGCCAGCCGCCGCATGCGCGTGAGTTCCTCGAAGGGAACCAGATCCTCTGTATGCAGGGAGAGGATCGGTCGGGTATCCACCGGCAGGTCGAGGTGCGAATCCGCCTCCACGCCCCCGTGACCGGGAAAGTGCTTGCCGATGGCGCGCAAACCACCCTGCTCCATGCCCTTGATGTAGGCATCCGCGAGCTTCACCACCACGCCCGGCTCCGAGTGAAAGGCCCGGTCGCCGATGACGCTGCTGATACCGCGGTCCAGATCCAGCACCGGGGCGAAACTGATGTCGACGCCGCAGCTCCGCACTTCTGCGGCCATCAGCCATCCCATGGTCTGGGCAAGCTCCAGTGCGCGCGCAGCGTCACGGTCATGAAGCCGCCCCAGCACGGCGAGCGGAGGCAGCCGGGTAAACCCGGTCTGAAAGCGCTGCACGCGCCCGCCCTCCTGGTCCACGGCCACCAGCAGTGCTGGGTCACGCAAGGCATGAATGCCATCCACCAGAGAACGCAACTGTGCGGGGTCGGCAAAATTCCGGGCAAACAGGATGACACCACCCACCTGCGGATGCAGCAGCCATTCCCGCTCTTCCGCGGACAGCTCAGTGGACGACACACCGACCATTAACGGCCCCAGGCTCATCATACCCCCTTAACGGATCAGCACACGGGTGCCCGGCGGGACCCGGTCATAGAGCGCGACGATATCGTCATTACGCATACGCACACAGCCCTTGGACAAGGGCTCTCCCAGAGGAACCGGATCGGGGCAGCCATGCAGGTAAATGTATCGGCGCATGGTATCCACATTGCCAAGCCGGTTGAGGCCGGGTTCCAGGCCACACAGCCAGAGGATGCGCGAAAGGATCCAGTCCCGGTCCGGAGACTGCGCATAGAGCGAGGCGTCACAGATTTCGCCGGTCCATCGCCGACCACGGAACACCGCGCCCGCTGGCATACCCTGCCCGATCTTGGCGCGCACATAATGCCAGCCGCGCGGCGTCTGCAATGACCCGTTCTGCTCGCCCAGGCCCGCCGCCGCCGTGGACGCCGGCCAGGACTGCCGCGGTTCGTCTCCATGCATCAGGCGGACCTGCTGCGCGCCGACGTCCACATGCAGCCATGGACCAGCAGGTGTGGAATGCGCACTTACCATGTGGAATACGGACTCTTGACCAGACTGACGTTATAGTAGCGGGGGTCGTTCGAAACCTCCTCTCCCGCCCAGCTCGGCATCGTGAACGTCTCGTCTTCGTCCGCGAGTTCAACCTCCGCCACGATCAGCCCAGCATTCTCGCCCTGGAATTCGTCCACCTCCCAGAGATGGTCACCCAGCGGTACCTCATGACGCACCTTTTCCACCAGCGGTCCGTCGCAAAGCCGTTCCAGCATCTCGGCGGCGTCCTGTAGCGGAATGGCATACTCGAACTCCAGCCGGCGAACACCCAGTGTGGCGCTCTTGATATTCAGCCAGGCGCGGTCACCCGCGATCCTGACCCGGATCGAGCCCTTCCGGCCCCCGCTGAGGTACCCCTGGCGCATGGGTTGGCTCCGTTGCACGCAGGCACGCCAATCGTCGGAAACGACAAGAAACTTGCGCTCTATCTCCGTTGCCACGATTTCTCCATGATCAATACCGTGTTCACTGCCGCACATCGGAAACCCGCGGCATCACATGCCCGCCATGGTAACGCAATTGCGTCGCCCGCAAGCAGATCCTGATCCCCGGCCGCTTCACTGGTAGACTACTGCCTCCTGAGGGGGAGACACTTCGCGTTTCCCGAAAACCCAATCCAAGGAAAGCGTTGTCATGAAAAAACTTGTCCTGCTGCGTCACGGCCAGAGCCAGTGGAACCTGGAGAACCGCTTCACCGGCTGGTACGACGTCGATCTCAGCGACAAGGGTCTGCAGGAAGCCCGGGCGGCCGGTGAACTGATGCGGAGCCACGGTCTCGCCTTCGATGCGGCGTTCACATCCGTGCTCAAGCGCGCCATTCGCACGCTGTGGATGGGCCTGGATGCGCTGGATCAGATGTGGATTCCGGTCACCAACAGTTGGCGCCTGAACGAACGCCACTACGGGGCGCTGACCGGGCTGAACAAGGCGGAAACCGCGGAGAAGTATGGCGAGGAGCAGGTGCACGTCTGGCGGCGCAGCTATGCGACACCGCCGCCGCCACTGGACAACAACGATCAGCGCCACCCCCGCTTCGATCCACGGTACCGCAAGCTGGACCCGGCGATGCTCCCGGCCACGGAGTCGCTGGAGACCACGCTGGAACGCGTGCTGCCCTACTGGCAGCAGGCCATTGCGCCGACGGTGCGGGAATCCGACAATGTGCTGATCGCCGCGCACGGCAACAGTATCCGAGCTCTCGTGAAACATCTGCGCGGGCTGGACGACGAGGAGATCGTGAAGGTGGAAATCCCCACCGGCGACCCGCTGGTCTTCGAACTGGACGATGCGCTGAACGTCAAGGAGCACTACTATCTGCGCGAACGCTGATTGGTCGAGGGTCGGCATTATGGGCGTGCCGCTCGCCCTCGCCATGCCCGAACGCTTTCTCGCGAGTATCTGTCGATGAGCACACAACGACGCGTGGCCCTGATCACCGGGGCGAACCGGGGGATCGGCTTCGAAACCGCCCGCCAACTGGGGCGGCTTAACTACGACGTGGTCATTACCAGCCGCGACGGCATCAAGGGCAAGGCCGCGGCGGACAAGCTCCAGAGCGAGGGGCTCAGCGTCGCCTACTGTCCATTGGACGTGACCCGGGAGGAGAGCCGGGTGCGTGCGATTGCGTTCGTCCGCGAACGGTTCGACCGTCTGGACGTGCTCATCAACAATGCCGGTATCATGCCCGACGGCACCCCGGAGAAACCGCACCAGTCCAGCTTCTTCGATACCCCGCTTGATGCGGTCGTCAGCAGCATGGAAACCAACCTCTACGGTCCCTACCGGATGATCCAGCTCTGCGTCCCTGTCATGCGGGCGCGGGATTACGGCCGCATCGTCAATGTGTCCTCCACACTGGGACAACTGAACGATATGCGCGGCGCCTTCCCGGCATACCGGATGTCCAAGACGGCCCTGAACGCGCTGACCCGCATCGCGGCGGCAGAGCTGAAAGGCGAGAACATCCTGGTGAACGCCGCCAGCCCCGGCTGGGTGAAAACGGGGATGGGCGGACCCGCCGCACCCCGCACGGCAGCGGAAACGGTACCAGGCATCACCTGGCTGGCCAGCCTGCCGGACAACGGTCCCAGCGGCGGATTCTTCCAGGATCGAATGAGTATCCCCTGGTGATATCGACCCAAGGGAGCCCCTCGTCTTGACCTTGCTGGCGATTCGCCTGCTGCTACTGTTGTTGCTGCTGGCGTTTGCACTGGTCGCCGCCGGCATCATGAGTAATCAGCCCCGGCTTTCCGATCCTCCTGGCGCACAGGAGCGGCTGCGTATCTACCTGACCCGGAATGTCGCCCTGACCACGCCCGAACCGACCCTGCCCGAGTTGCAGCCTCGGGGCTATGCACTAGACCCGGGGGAGTTGTATCCGCTTGCCAGGGAAGCCGTACGCGAACTGGGATGGGAACTGGAGAGCGAGGACCCGGATCAGCAACGGCTGCATGCGGTGATCACGACACGCTGGCTGCGTTTCAGGGATGATTTCGTGGTGCGTATCGTGCCCGGGGATGACGCGGCAAGCAGCCAGGTACTGGTGCGCTCGGCGTCCCGGGTGGGGCGCGGCGATCTGGGCGCCAACGTGAGTCATGTCCGCCGGTTCAACGCAGCCCTGCAGGCGCAGGTCGATCAGCGAGCCTCGATCCAGTAACGGCTGAGCACCACGGTTTCTCCGCCACGCAGGCTCATCGGCTCTTCATCGCGCAGGCCTCCGCCGCGGCCACCGAGTTCGGTGACCAGCGTGTAGTTGCCGGGCGGCAGATGAAGTCGTGCGAGCTGGATGCGATCAGGCAACGTCCGCCAGCTCCGGGTGTCGGCGTTGTCCATCACCGCACCGACCACGTTGACCAGCACCGCCAGTAACGGGCTTTCCTCGCGCACCTGACGCGTCGCCTGGTAACGCGCCACGTTCCGGCTGGCGGCCCGCGCGATCAGCAGCGGCATCTGCCGCTGAAGCCACTGATCGCTGATATCGGAAAGCTGCTCCACGGTCTCCACCCGCGCCTGCTGGCCATTCGCGGACAGCGTTGCCGTGCCCATCGAGGATGGGCGACGATGGAGCGAAGGTAGCGCCACCCGGATCAGCTGCCCGCTGGAGGGGTCCTGCACCAGCAGGCTTTCGTCCCGCAACCGCGGCGCCAGCCCGTCCTGCACGACCAGCACCACCGTGGCCCGCTGTCGGAGCTCGTCGACCGGTGTCCAGGCGGTGATGCCGAATGCCTCGGCGTAGGTATCCCGCTCCTCTTCCAGCTCCAGGTAATCCGCCAGACGGACCAGGCTCCGTTGCAGATCCCCTGGAACCGGGACGTTTCGTCTCTGGTAGGCCTGATACGCCTTGCGATAGGCGATCATGGCGTCACTCCAGTCCTGCTGTACCTCGAAGATCACACCGCTCAGATAACGGGCGAACGCATCGCCACCGTGGGGCGCCTCGTTGCGCACCGGGTCGATCCGCCGAAGGCCCAGGTCGATCTGCAGCGCCTCCACGCGCGCCGCGTCCAGATTCCCCATCTGCAGGTGATTCAGGGCCTGGAACACATGAAGCATCAGGTGTTCATGGGTGGGGGGGACATAGCTGGTCGCGGTCTCCGTCAGCGCCCAACTGGCAAGCGTCTCGCTGACGCTCACCGCCTGCAGCTCACCCACCAGGGTCTTGGCATCCTCGAATGCCGCCACACTGCCGGTGAGATCGCCCGACAGGCGCAGGATCATGCCCCGGTTCATCAGGTACAGCGGCTGGTTGAGGCGCGAACCCGCCAGCGGCTCGAGCTGGGCCAGCGCGCGCTCAGGCTCTCCCCGCGCCAGTTCCCGCTCGACGCTGCCGAAATCCGTCCTCAACGCTGCGCAGCCGCTCAACACCACTGCCAGCAGGAAGGCGAGCAGCAGCGTTGGCAGGGGCCTGCCGCCGCGGCGGCAGCAGGAAGAACGGGAACGCATGCGCAGGCTCAGGAACGGAACAGGCCGCGACGAATCACCTTGCGGATCTGTTTCTGTCCCACCCAGATCCGGGTATTGTCGGCCAGGCTGGTCAACGCCAGATCGACCTGGTAATACGCCACTTCGGTACGACCTTCCACGTCCATGATGGTATTGATCGTGCCGGTCAGCATGTAGTTGGCACCGGCCTCTTCACCCGGGGGGTTCACGGTATCCGGGCGCGCATGCTGGGCCTGGTCCTGCCGTTCGTCCCGGATCGCATCGCGGTCGCCGCCGGCAGCCACGAAAATCACGCGACCGGAGTTGATCAGTTCCCGTTCGATGTCGCGAATGAACGTGTTGGTATTGATGTGTTCGTGGCTGAGATTGCGGATCTGACCCACAATCACCGTGGGCGTGCTGCCGGTCCTGCCCTCGTGACGGGCTATCCACCCGCGCGACAGCAGGTCCTCCACCATTTCCTGCGAAACCAGCCGCGAATCGGTATCGTTCCAGCGACCGGTGAGATCTATCGGCTCCTCGGTGCCAACCCGATCCACCTGGGTTGCGCACCCAGCAAGCCCCACCCCCATCATCGCGACTGCGAGCAAACGGAAAAGTCGTTTCATAACACTTCCTCTGTAACGGTCCTTGGCGCAACGTGATCCATCTTCGACATCATACCGGGAGATCGGTTTAAGGAAGCGCTGAAATATTCACGTTGTCGCGCTCGAGGCCGGCTTTCGTTCGTGGCCAGGAGCAAGACGCCGCAGGTAGTCGTTCCACCTGTGGTGGCTTGCAACAACGCAGCGCGAGAAATCTGACCGTAACGCGGCAGCGTGAATATTTCAGTGCTTCCTTGAGGAAGCACCGATGACTGTCCGGGCAAGGGCTGGCATGCGACCATTTATGCAAATGCGAATCATTATTATTGACAACTACAAAATATTCCCCTAGCCTGAATATACCGACGACGGGGCAAGTGTCGGTACTGGATCGAATCCAGTTTGTGCTCTGAAGTGTGTTACGGCACGGGAAAGGCTCGTCAAACCTCCCACTGGCGAGCCTCTTCCCTCTCACCTTGACGCCGCGGCGATGCCGCGGCGTTTTCTTTAGGGAAGCGCTGAAATACTCACGTTATCGCGTTCACCTTGGAACTCCCGCGGTTGTCCTCAGCCGACGGTGTCCTTACGCCGGGCCTTCTGTTCGGCAGTCTCGCCGGAGTCCTCTGCGAAGTCGGAGGGCGGCTTCCGGCCCTGATCCTCATCCTGCTCCGGCTCACCTTCATGCGCCTTTTGCGCCGGTTCCGGGGCGGCATCGGCGTTTTCCGGGGCCTGCTGCTCTCCTGCCGCCTCCGGCGCCGGCTGGTCGGCGTCCTGCCGCGGCTCCTCGGACGCCGGCTGCCGGTCCGCGGGACTGTCTTCGGCGTATTCCTTCTTGTCCGCTTCGTCGGCTGGCTTCTGGGAATCCAGCTTGCGTCGCTCCGGTTCGGCATGCAGCAGGTTGGCATCCCCGCCCAGGCCCAGTTTCTGTGAGCCGTCAGCCAGATGCTCGTAGAGGCTGCGATAGCTGCCGGTGACCTGATTGAACAGCGTTGCCGTCTTCTCGAAGTGTGCGCTCACGTCCTCGCGATACCGCCGAAGCTCACTGGTGGCGGCATCGCGTTCGTGTTCCAGTGCTTTCGTCCGGTTTGTGCCGGGGGCCGTCATGCGGCCGGCCACAAACGCCACAACAACCCCGACAGCGAGTATCAGCAACCAGGCAAACGCGGACATCGGCAAGCTCTCCTTTCCCTAAACGGTTGGTTTGAGCCTAACAGGCAAATCCGGTCGGTGTAAGTTCACTCCAGCGGCATCATCTGCTGCAGCTGGCCACAGGCTTCCAGGGATCATGTAGTATTGACGCAACACAGGACACGAACTGCTCGATTGCGCTATCCTTTGCGTTGCTGTTCTGCGACGCACAAGTTGTGTCACCGCAACATTGGCGATTTGCGTCTAAACTGTCATTGCGGGCAATGAATGCCAAGGGGGCCGCGTCCGCCGGCCGGCCCCCCTAATCCGAAGCAGAGAGTGAAGGAGTAACAAAATGCAGAAGAACGCGCTGCAAACGCTCAATGCACTGGCCCTGGCGGGGGTGATCGGTGCCACGGGGTGGGTCGGAACGGCCGCGGCCGACGAAGACGGCATTACGGTCGGGGGTGCGGTCCGTTTCAACTACGACTACAACGATGCCGACGCGGAAAGCCGGGACAGCCTGGGCGACTTCAATCTCGACGTGGTGCGCTTCAACATGCGCGGCCGCATGGGTGCCTGGAGCCTGGACGCGGAGTACCGCTTCTATGATGGCTTCAGAACGCCCCGCCAACTGGCCATCGGCTACGATTTCAACGATCAGTGGTCCACCGAGTTCGGCGCGGTGGAGCAGTACTTCGGCATCATGCCGCTGGGCGCCTACGGCTTCCAGCTCAGCACGCTGTACGAAGTGGGCCTGGAAGACGCCATCAAGCAGGGTGCCAACGTTCATTACAACTCCAACGGCACGCACCTGACCCTGGCGCTGTACAAGAACGGTGAACTCGGTCGCGCCGGCTCCAACCAGCGTTACTCGCCGGATGTGGCGGTTTTCGGGGATCCGGATGACGACGACTTCTTCGAGCAGAACTACGAACGCAACACCCTGGCCCTGCGTCTTGCACAGCAGCTGTCATTCGGCAATGGGCTGGGCCTGGAAGTCGGCCTCTCCGGCATGTACGGCGAACTGCGCAACCAGGTGGAGGATGAAACCGGCAGCCGCTGGGCCGCGGCCGCCCACGGCATATTCACCGCCGGCAACCTGGATCTGCGGGCGCAGGCCGGCGCGTACGAGTTCGACCCGGAGGAGTCGGTCGACCGGGATACGATCAACGTGCGGGCCTTCGGAGCGGACTGGGAGATCCCCCAGGAAGCGAATTTCTACCTGGTAGGCGCAGCCTACACGCTGCATACCAGCGGGCTGCTGGACTACGTCCAGTTCTACAACCACTATTCCCTGCTGACCGACGAGGCTGGTGACCTGGACGATTACCAGAAGAACGTCGCGGGCGCGCTGCTGGCCTCTGGTCCGTTGTTCACCTACCTGGAAATCCAGTCCATGAAAAACGGACCGTTTGCCGGTCGTGAGGGGGATAACTGGGAAACGCTGTTCAGGGCGAACATCGGATACTATTTCTAACCCTCGCCCGAACGCAGGGCATCACCACGAAGCGGAGGCCTGTCAGGCCTCCGTTTTTTCTTGCCTGGTCGGGCAGGAGAAAAGGCCTCGATTCGGACTTCCCAACCATGAACCCGCCCCATATACTGGCGGAGATCCCTTCCCGAATATAACAAAATCATAAAGTTACGGAAAACGATTATGTTACATAAATTCGCTCTGCCCGCAGTGTTCCTCATGCTCCCGGCTCTCGCTTTCCCCGCTGCGCATGCGGCGGAAACGATGACCCATGACGGGAGCGCCTTCGACATTCGTCCTGCCCTGGTGGCGGTCACGGACGGATTATCCCCCCAGGTTGCCGCGATGCTGGAAAGTGCCCGAGAGGCGCGCCAGAACGGTGAGCTGGATGAGGCCGAAAGGCTGTTGCGATCGGCCCGCAACCAGACCTCCTCGGCCTCCATGGGGCGGCGCGAGGTGGAAGACGAACTGTATTACCACCTGCCGCTGACCCGCGTGCGTCGGCTGCTGGAAGCCGATGAGCTGGAGGAGGCCCGGGAGATCCTGTCCGAGGTCAGCGGCTACGCCCGCATGCACCCGAACAGAATGCAGTACATGCAGACCGTGGACCGCTACGACCTGGTCATCCGGCACCGGATGCGCTCCGGCCAGTAAGCCGGCCCGCCACCGTTCACGGCGCCCTCCCATCCCCGTTACGCCACGGGGCGTGGTAGATCCTGTCCAGCAGATCCGGGTCGTCGAAATGACGTTTCCCAACGAAAGCGGTGGCGTGACGGCCCCGCTGCCGCATGGCCCCGGGCTCCGGCACGCCGGACACCCAGAACAGCCAGCGCTCCCGCCGCTCGGTGCCCCGCACCAGGCCATCGCCCCCAAAAAGACTCCTGCGGCCACCCCCCTCCGTATTCCATTCGAGGCTGCGCAGCCGGTCATACGCTTCCAGCAGGTAGTCCCGGGCGTGCGATTCCGTCGCTCCGCTCAGGTAAACGGCTTTGACGTAATGCGTCCCGTCCTCCAGGCTCAACGTCAGCCGTTGCCCGGACCCCGGCAACGCGGGTGCGGGCAAGACCAGCGGCGGCTCTGCATAATCCGCACGCTCCAATGGCCGCAACGGCCGGAACGGATAATGCTGGTGGTAGCAGCCGCAGTTATGCATGGTCTCCAACAGCAGCGGCATGCCGTCCGGACCCAGTGTCCATCGCACGGTCATGCCATCCAGGCGCCCGCCCAGCAGGTCGAGGAAATGGTCCCGCGGCCTGGCAGAGAACCAGAACACGTAGTTCAGCCGCAGCACACCGCGACCTCCAAAGCGGGCATGATCCACGTAGTGGTAGACGCGAGGCTCATCCACCAGCACGCCCGGCAGTTCCTGGTCCATCCATGCCGGAGTACCCAGACGGTTGTGGGTTTCGTCGCGCTCGATCTCGATCACCGGCGCATAGGCAGCCAGCAAAAGCTGCATTTGCGCGCGCGAAGGCATTGGCCGGTCGAAGGCATCCCGTGGGGCGGATTCCACCAGCCCGGCGAGCTGCGACGGCGTAGCGGCAGACTCGGCGAGCGCAGGCTGATAGCGCAGTTCCGCCGGCCGTTCCGGCGGCATGGCGGCAAAGTCATCGCGTACGCCCTGCTGCCAGCGGGCCACGCCCGCCCGGATGAACCAGCGGCTAATGGGATAAACACCCGCCACCCGGTGCCAGCCGATGTATTCATCGCCCGGACGCGCCAGCGCAGCCAGTTCCTCGCCGCCGGGGGAGTCGGAACGCAGCACGGCGGCCAGCAGCAGGCCGCCGCAGCGATCGAGTGCGTCTTGTACTGCCTGGTCCTGGGCTGCGGGAAGGGCCAGGGAGCGCCGTGCGGGCCGGGGCAGGTTGGCCAGTTCCCAGCGCCGTGCTTGTCGATCCAGCGCATGCAGTTGCTCCAGCGTATCGTTCCTGGCGTCGGCCGCGAACGAAGCCAGCTCGCGGTCCTGCCGCAGGAACGGATAACCCGGTACCGGCGGCGCGGCGCCATCCCGGACACCGTGTTCCTCCACGGCGCGGTCCACCGCTTGATAGAAGTCGAGGCACGCCTGCTCAGTGGAACCCGGCGGCTGCATGACCGGCCGCGAAGCACAACCCGCCGACAGCACCGATGCGCCCGCCAGTAGCAGCAACAGCCATCGGGCAAACTTCCTTTTCCGCGACAACACGCTCATCGACACCTGCCCCACCCCTGTGAATGCGCCGTCGTTTCCTTATACTGGCCGCACCATTGCTGGAGATCGAACATGACGCAACTGCCTCATCTGACCGAAACCGGGGAAGTCCACATCGTGGACGTGGGCGACAAGGCACAGACGCGCCGTGTGGCCATCGCGGAAGGCCATATCCGCATGGAACCGGCCACGTTGAAGGCCGTGCTGGACCACCAGATCAAGAAGGGGGATGTGCTGGCAGTGGCGCGCATCGCCGGGCTGATGGCGGCGAAGAAAACCTGGGATATCGTTCCGCTGTGCCACCCCATCGCGCTGACCCACGCCGAAGTGGTTATCCGACCGATGGAGGACGGCAGCGGACTGGAGTGCCGGGCGGAAACCGTCACCGTGGAGCGAACCGGTGTGGAGATGGAAGCCATCCATGCGGTACAGGCAGCCCTGCTGACGGTCTACGACATGTGCAAGGCCATGGACCGTGGCATGGAAATCGGCGGCGTCCGCCTGCTTCACAAATCTGGCGGACGCTCGGGAACCTGGGACCGCGCCGGTCAGAACCCGGCGTAGATCGCGTCCGTCTTGGCCGCGAAGATGAAATCATTCTCGTGCAGACCGCCAATCTTGTGCGTCCAGATCTCGACCGTGGCATAGCCCCAGCCAAAGGTGATGTCGGGGTGATGACCCTGTTCCTCGGCCAGTTCGCCCACCCGGTCGACGAAGCGGTTCGCGGTGGCGAAATCGGAGAACTTGAACTTTCGTTCCAGCCGCGTGGCCTGATGGGTCAGTGACCACTCGGGGACTTCCTTGCGCATATTTTCGGCATCCGCCGGGCCCATGGGTTCGACACCCCCTCTGCAGGGTGTGCAGGTTTTCGCGGACAGACTCATGAAACCTCCTGAGTGACGTAATGGTCCGGAAGCACTGCAGAACAGCGCTTCCCCAGGGAAGCGCTGAAGTATTCACGTTGTCGCGCTCGAGTCCGGTTTTCGTTCGTGGCCAGGAGCAAGGCGCCGCAGGTAGTGGTTCTACCTGTGGTGGCTTGCGACACC